>JABXIQ010000051.1 GCA_013373015.1 Kangiellaceae bacterium | reverse complement strand
TAAAAAAGCCCAGCATGTGCTGGGCTTTGCAGTTATTTGACGCAGTGCAAATTTATAGGCTGTAGTACATTTCGAACTCAACTGGGTGAGTGGTCATGTTAAGAAGCTCAACTTCGCCACGCTTTAACTCAATATAAGCATCGATCATGTCATCAGAGAAGACGCCACCACGTGTTAAGAACTCGCGGTTTTGATCTAATTCATTTAATGCTTCTTCTAATGAACGGGCAACTTGTGGGATAGCCATTGCTTCTTCTGCAGGTAAGTCATACAAATCTTTATCCATCGCATCGCCAGGGTGGATTTTGTTTTGAATACCGTCTAGACCAGCCATCATTAGCGCAGCAAAGGCTAAGTAAGGGTTTGCCATTGGATCAGGGAAGCGCGCTTCAATACGACGCGCTTTGGCGCTTGAAACGTGAGGGATACGGATTGATGCAGAGCGGTTACGCGCTGAGTAAGCCAGCATGACTGGAGCTTCAAACCCTGGCACTAAACGCTTATAGGAGTTCGTCGAAGGATTGGTTAAAGCATTCAAGGCTTTCGCGTGCTTGATGATGCCGCCGATGAAGTATAAAGCTTCTTCTGAAAGGCCTGCATATTTATCGCCAGCAAAAACGTTATTGCCATCTTTAGCTAAAGACATATGAACGTGCATGCCTGTTCCATTGTCACCGACGATTGGTTTTGGCATGAAAGTCGCTGTTTTGCCATAAGCATGGGCAACGTTATGAGTTACGTACTTTAGAATTTGCACTTCGTCAGCTTTCTTGACCAAAGTGTTGAATTGAGTTGCAATTTCATTCTGACCAGCGGTAGCCACTTCGTGGTGGTGCGCTTCGATGACTAAGCCCATTTGCTCCATCACTAAACACATTTGCGAACGAATATCTTGCGAAGAATCTACTGGTGGTACAGGGAAATAGCCGCCTTTTACGCGAGGACGGTGGCCTGTGTTACCGCCTTCATAATCTTTGTCTGAGTTCCAAGCTGCTTCGGGATCGTCAATTTTAACCATGCAACCGCTCATGTCGGTTTTGAACTTCACATCTTCAAACATGAAGAATTCTGGCTCAGGACCAAAGAAAGCGGTATCAGCAATGCCTGTTGATTTCAAATATTCTTCTGCACGCTTGGCTACAGAACGAGGATCGCGATCGTAACCAGTCATAGTCGAAGGCTCTAAAATGTCACAACGCAAGTTTAAGGTCGCATCTTCGAAGAAAGGATCCATGACTGCAGATTCAGTATCTGGCATAAGTACCATGTCAGATTCGTTGATACCTTTCCAGCCAGCAATTGAAGAGCCGTCGAACATCTTGCCTTCGGTAAGCATATCTTCGTCCACGATGCGAGCGGGAATAGTCACATGCTGCTCTTTACCTTTAGTATCGGTAAAACGTAAATCAACGAACTTAACGTCCATCTCATCGATCATCTTCAAAACATTTTCAACTGACATTTTTAATCTCCGAAGCGTAAAAACTGGATTAATGGTGAGCCTTGCGACTCAAGTTGCAGATATTATAGAGATCAGGAAACGGAAAAACGAATAAAAAAGCGAGATTCACTTGAAATGGATGCACCAAAAAGGTGCGCTGCAGAATAAGCAAAATCATAACTGAAACCTTGAACAATAAACGAGCAATTAAAATTGTAAAAAAAAAGAAAAAAGCGCTTTAAATTCTAAAAATATCTTTATATTACAAAAGGTTAAGTTAATTCAAAAAGTTCCCTTAAACTAACACGAATTTGTAAAATTTGTTGACCAGCCTATTTATATATGATACCTATACATTCTCCAAGGCTCTTTTTGGCCGTGGCACTATTATGTGGCACTCTTAAAAAGTGATCTTGGCTTAATTAAGAAAGAAAAATTTACCAACTTATCTATAGGTAGGATTTTATGACTAACAAGACAATGATAGCTAAAGCTGTAAAAGTCGCATTATATAGCGGTTTAGCAGCATCTTTATCTGTTGGCGCTCCAGCGTTTGCTGCAGACGACAGTGAAGAAGGCGAAAAGATTGTAGTAACAGGCTCACGTATTAAGCGTACTGATATTGAAGGCGCTACACCTGTTATTTCTATTACAGCAGAAGATATGGAAAACGCCGGCCGTTTGACAGTAGCTGATGCTTTGCGTAATGCAACATTTAACAGCTTCGGTTCTTTTAATGAGCAATCAGGTAGCTCAGCTCAATCACAAGCTACAATTAGCTTGTTAGGGGCGGGTGCAAATCGTACCTTGGTTCTTTTAGATGGTAAGCGTATCCCTGGTTCGCCAACATTAGGCGGTACTGCTGTAAACTTAAACACTATCCCAATGGCGATGGTTGAGCGTATCGATGTAATGAAAGATGCTGGCTCTGCTGTTTATGGTTCTGACGCTATTGCTGGTGTGATTAACATCATTACTAAGAAGAATTTCGATGGTGTTAATATTTCTGCAGGTATCGGTCGTCCAAACAAAGAAGGCGCTGACTCAGAAGAGTTCTCAATTGTAGCAGGTGCTTCTAGCGATCGTGGTAATATCACTGTAGCATTTGATCATCAAGTGGTTGATGCTGTTTTCGACAAAGACCGTCCATATACAGCTGCGGCTTTGAATGATGATAACGGTGATGGAACAATCCAAGCATATTTTGAGACACAAGGTGTTTCTTTCTATGGTGCGACTGTTTACAATCCTGATACAGGCTTATACCAAGCTTCTCCTTTATGTGATTCATTAACAGCATCGGTACCAGGCTTTGTTGGTGTTTTAGGAGGCGATGCGGTATTCGGTCCAGGCGGACATGAGATTTGTGGTTACGCTTATGCAAATATTTCAGCAAATAAAGCTTCAATCAATAGAAACTCAGTATTTGTAAATGGTGAATATAACGTAAATGATAATTTGGACTTCTTCACTCGAATGATGTTTGTTCATAACCGTTCATTTGGTCGTTATGCCCCTCCAGCAGCAGCTTTCCCATTTATTCCTGTTGGAAACCCAAATAATCCATCTACTCAAGATACATATGGCTATTTCCGTTGGTATCAATTAGGTCCTCGTGATAATAATGTTGATGATTATGCTCAAGATTATTTGGCAGGCTTCCGTGGAACATTTGGTGAAACTGCTGAATGGGAAGTTGCATACCACTATAACCAGGCTGACTTTAAGTCTGTTGGTAATACCTACTTAAGCTTCTCTGGTTTATATACCAACTTGTACTTAAATGAGCCTTTTGACTCTGAAGCTGGTTTAGGTGCGTTGGGCGCCACAACCTTGCAAGAAGACAGAAATACGATGCATCAAATTACGGCAGGTGTTGGTTTTGAAGCAGGTGAGCTATCTGGTGGTCCTATTGCTTTTTACGTTGGTGGTGAGTTGATTGAACAACGCTATCAATCACTTGTTGATAAGCAATCTGAAGCTGGCTGGGTTGGCGGTAGTGCTGGTAACTCATCTGGTCGTAGTCGTGACATTCGTGCGTATTACGCAGAGGCTGCTTTCCCATTCATGGACAACTTAGAAGTTAACTTAGCTGTTCGTTATGATGATTACAGTGACTTTGGTACTGAAACCTCTCCAAAAGTTTCTGTTCGTTACCAACCTATTGATGACTTAGTAATACGCGCTTCATGGGGTGAGGGTTTCCGTGCTCCAACTCTTGCTGAGTTAAGTGCTGCAGATGCATTTTCTGCAGAAAGTGCAATTGATTATTTCAACTGTTTTAATAATATTGGCTCTACAGCTGCTGATTGCCCTACGCAACAATTTGATACCACTGTCCAATCTAATGCGAATTTAGGTGCAGAAACATCTGATTTCATTAATTTTGGTATCGTCTATAACATTATGGATAACTTAACTGTTCGTTTTGATTATGCAGATGTAAGTATCGATGGCGCTATTGGTTATGTATCTGTACAAGATCTAGTTTACATGGACTTATTAGGTATTGATTCACCTGCAGGCACTGTTTTATGTCGTGCGTTGCAAGGTACTGAGCAGTTAGATACGACTGGCTTATGTGCTACATCTGGAAGTAACGGAAGTAGTCAAGGTACTGGTGCTATTCGTGATGCATTTACAAACTCTCTAAACGGTTCAGCGCTTGAGATTCGTAATGTAGACTTAGAGTTAGATTATAGTTTGGAGACAAGTTTCGGTATGTGGAACTTTAACTGGATTACTTCTAGAATTCTAGACTTCAAAAACGATGTAGTATTCTCAGGTCCATTACAAGATACAGTGGGCTTTGCTGGTTTGCCTGAGACTCGTTCTCAGTTTACAACTGTATGGAGTAATGAAGGTCATGCTGTTGCGTGGAATATGGACTATATTGCTAGCACAGCAGGTGCTGAAGATGTTGAAGTATTGCCAAACTCGGTACGTTTAATACCAACAGGCTCTACCGATTCATTATTGATTCATAATTTATCATACACATATAATTCTGGCGACTACGGTCGTTATACTATTGGTGCAAGAAATGTAACTGATGAAGGCTTACCGAATACAGATGGAAATGCTCCTGTATTTGATACAAACCTTTATACTCCTGCCCACTTAGGTAGAACTGTGTACTTAAACGTTTCTTTCGATCTTTAAGATTTAAAGCAACATTTAAAGCCTGATAGAGTAATCTATCAGGCTTTTTTTATATGTTTAGAGATGATGAAATAAAAAGAATATGAAAGAACTGCTGAGAATTTACGAAAAAAAGATAAAGGAATGCCCGAACGATATTGATGTGTTCATAAAATACGCATCTATTCTTGCCATTGGCGGCTCATTAATGAAGGCAAGAAATCTCATTGTTGAAGTGTTAGAAAAAAGAAAAGAAGAAAGCGATATAGTCAATAAATTATTACCATTAGTGGTAAAAGAAGAGCAGTATGATGCTGCAATAAAGATTTTTGGTTGGTACAAGATAAATAAGAAAACCAAAGAGTTAATGGATGATGCAGTACTTGCGGCTGCATTTAGTTACGAGAAGTTAAATAATCAAAAAGAAGCGATAAAACTATATCAAAAGTTTCCAACCAATGAGTCGGCACTAATGGCTCTTGGTCATGCTTATAGATACAGCGGGAATTATGAAGAAAGTATAAGGGCATATAAAAAAGTAATAGCATTAGGTAAAGCATTGATTTCCAATGCATATTGGAGTTTGTCTAATCTCAAAAATTATAAATTTGCTCAGGAAGACATCAATAAAATGCTGTTTTGGCGTAAAAACAATGATCAATCTGACAGAAGGTATTTTATCGATTTTGCATTAGGCTATGCGTACGAAAAGGAAGGAGATTATAAAAAATCATTTGAGTTTTATGAGTTTGGCAATAAACAACGTGCGGGGCGCTTTAATAAGAGTCAATATATCGATTTTATAGGATCGTTAAAAGAAAATTATAAAAAAGTAAGTTTTATTAGCGATCAAACTACAAGTACATTTATCCCAATATTTATACTTGGAATGCCAAGAAGTGGCTCAACACTGCTAGAGCAAATATTATCGTCTCATAGCAAAGTGGAAAGATTAGGGGAGCTACCATATATAAATCAGCTTATTTGGGATTTTGAACAATCTACTATAAAGAATTATCCAAGCAACATAGAAGAGTTAGATGAGAAAAGGGTAAATAGATACAGAGAGCACTATTTTAAGAGTTGCTCAAAGCACCTTTCTTCAAAATCATTATATATTACAGATAAAAACCCTAATAACTTTGAGCATATCGGCTTTATAAGGAAAGTATTTCCAGAAGCAATAATTATTGATACGAGAAGATCTTTCCAATCGAATGCATTCAGTCTTTATAAGCAATTATTTATAAGAGGGCAGGAATATTCTTATAGCTTTGATGATATAATAACTTACTATAAAGGTTATGAAAGTATCATGGAATATTGGCATTCGTTATTTCCTGAAAAAATATTTAGCGTTAATTACGAAAGTATAGTTAATGATTTTGATACAAATGTACATAGAATTTTAGCCTTCTGTGAGCTAGAATTCGAATCAGGATGTTTGGAGTTTTATAAAAATAAGCAAGTAGTAGATACCGCCAGCTCTGAGCAGGTTAGACAACCCATTTATAATAACTCATTAGACTATTGGAAGAATTACAAAAAGTATTTACCAGATAGCATTATAAATTATAGATAATTAGATCGTGGGATTAGTATGAGCTTTAGAACTTTAATATTTGGTTTATTGGTAAGCCTTTTTTCTATTGCCAGTGACGGTAAAGCACTAGCGATTGAAGATTTCGTAAAAAAGGCTGAATACACATCATTAAAGCTATCACCAGATGGTAAACACTTAGCAGCAAGAGTTTGGAATAACGATATATTTGTGTTGGTTATTTTGAATAGGAAAACAATGAGTCCAACCTATGTTTTTCAATTTAACGAAGAAAATGAGCACATTGATACATATGAATGGGCGAATAATGAGAGAATAGTTTTCACCAAATCAGAACAATCAGAATACGATACTCAGCCAAGAAGTTTAGGGCAGATTTACGCTGGAAACTTTGATGGATCGAAGCAGAAAACTATTTTTGGAGCTGATGCATCAACAACTAGCTCAATTAAAATAAAAGATATAGAATTGTAGCTTGGGGTGAAATAAAAGATATATTGGAAAATGATACTAATGAAATTTTAGTCCAAGCGTTTTCAGGTGGCGAAGAAAGTCCTGATGTTTTGTATAAGGTGAATATCTACACTTCAAGATGGACACGGGTAGCAAAAATGCCTTTAAGTTATATGGATATAGTAACCAATAACAAAGGTGAACCAATTTTAGCATTTGGTATGGATACTTATGGAAATTACAAGGAGTTTCAGTTTGGAAACGGTGAGTGGAAAGATATATCAGATAAACTAAATTTTGTGAAAGGTTTAAAATCTCATGGTTAGATCCAGAATTGATGGCATCAAAAGAACCGATTCAGTTTAAATCTCGTGATGGTGCTACTATTTATGGTTATTTAACCAAACCAAATTTAGGAAAAGAGAAATATCCTTTGATAGTAGTGGTTCATGGAGGCCCATTTGGACCAAGAGATAGTTGGTTCTTTGATCTGGATGCACAAGTTTTTGCAAATGCTGGTTATGCAGTTTTGCAAGTAAACTACAGAGGTAGTGGTGGATTTGGAGCAAAATACAAAGAAGTGGCTTATCTAAAACTACATACGATGATCATGAATGATATAAAAGATGGAACGCGTTGGGCAATGAGTCAAAAAGATATTGATAATAAGGCTTGTGTATATGGTTGGTCATTTGGAGGCTATGCAGCCGCCAGACTTTCTATATTTGGTGATGGTTTATTTAAATGTGCCATTGCGGCCGCTGGAGTATTTGATGAGGAATATCAGAATACAACAGCTGACTATAGCAGTTCAAAGAGATTGCAAAGGAGTGTAGCCCAACAATATGGTGATGATCCAAAACTATGGAGAGAGCAATCGCCTATAACCTATGCTAACCAAGTTAATATCCCAATACTTATTATACATGGTGGTAAAGATACTAGAGTACCGCCAAAACAAGCAGAAAGGTTTAAAGACACATTGGAAAAATATGGTAAAACAGTTGAGTGGTTATATAAGAAAGAAGAACCTCATGGATTTCTGAAGCATGAAAACTTGGTAGAAATGTACCAAAAAAGTATTGCGTTTTTCGATCGATATTTGAAATCTAGTTAAGGTTGAGGTTCTGCAAATGATAAATGAAGCAGTTATAAATAATATTGCCAATTACAAAAAACAACTGTCAGATTATGGTTGGGTGACTATACCTAATTTTCTTGATTTATCATTTGCAAATCATGCTCTTGATACTATTGAGAAAAGAAGAGAATGGGATATCGCCACCTTGAGACAAGGGCAGCCGTTTGTGGTTGGAGTAAGTGAACTTGCTCAACAACCTAGTCAAGTTAGAAGTCAGTTTCTTAATGAGATCTTGATGGCAGCAAATACAAACAATTTCCACTATTTATATGAGTTTGTGAGGATTGTTGGTCCTGATTCGAAGTTAGAAAGTGATCTTAATAACTTGGTCAATTTCTTTAGTAGTGAAGATTATCTAAGTTTTGGAACAATGCTACTGGACGTTAAAGTTGAAGATGCTGATGCCCAGGTAACTAAATATACGGCTGGCTATTTTTTAAAGCAGCACTGCGATGTCAGAGAGTCCAAGGATAAGAATAGGATCGCAGCTTGTGTTTTAGGTCTAACGAAAGGTTGGAATCCTGACTGGGGTGGTTTGCTAAATATAATGGATGAGCAAGGTGAAATTGTAAAAACAATATCTCCCAAGTTTAATACGATGAGTATATTTAGCGTACCACAACAACATTTTGTATCACAGGTATCCAATTTCTGTTCACAAGCTAGATATAGTGTGACTGGTTGGATGTGGAGTGAGAAAATATGAATAGCTCTGAGCCAATATCACCAATGTTTGGTGTGCCAGTTGCAACTTTTAAGATACCAAAACAAGAGGAACTGAACTCAAAATTACAAAACTTAATTCTTAGTTCAGAAAAAGATAATAAAAGAAACGTTCACCCTTCGCAAAAAATACAACCGGAGGTTTTTGAGAGTAATTTCTCATTTTTTGACTGGGATGATATTGCATGCAAGGCTATTAAAAACTTAATGCTGTTGGGCATAAGAAATGTTATAGAAAAAACAACTAACCTAACATCAAAGCAAGTATCGGCCTTGGCACCGTGTCATGATTCGTGGTTTCATATAACTAGAAGAGGTGGATATGTTCAGCCACATAATCACCCTAATGCTTCTTGGAGCGCTGTTTACTGTGTAACCTCCGGCCTAAAAGATGCAGGGCATGAGGACTCTGGTTCTTTGATTTTTCACAATCCTCTTGGTTCTGGATATATGTTTCAAGATCCAACGAATAGGGATTTCAAATGGCCTTATTCGATTCATGGGCAAAAGTTTACACTATCAGCTAGCAATCTAATTGTTTTTCCATCACATTTAGTTCATTCCGTTACTCCTTATTTTGGGGAGGGTGAAAGAATAACTATCGCGACTAATGTTTGGTTTAAATAGAGCTATAGTAGCTGTTCAGTAATATCATTTCCAAATGTTGCTTTAGTCCACTGTATCGCCTGATTAATTCCAGCTTGATTTTCATTCAAAATACGCTCATCTTCGATAATTTTTATGTGATTGGAATAATTTTTATCATTCTCTTTTGAATGCTTTCTTAGGACGCCCTTCGACTCTATATCTTTGATATGCTTTAGGCCAAGCATTAATTCGAAGTGATCAGAGCAATCTAAAATGGTGTTATCAATCTCTGCAAAGAAATTTTTTGCATTAATTTCTTTTATACGATGTTTGTCAGAGTGACCACAATAATATTTAAATTGATTAAGCTGAAGAACCCATAAAAGTGATGCAAGCTGCAAGCCGGATAGTTGTTCAAGATTTATTGTTTTTAATTTGCCATTAATCGGAAGTTCTAAATAGTTAGATGCAATCATATCCAGGCTCGACTTACAAAAGTTTATATAATCGCTTCCTTTTTTTATGTTTGAAATAAGAAAAGCTTCAAGCTCTGAATAAAGAAAGATAATTTTACAAGATTGATTTGTTTGTAACAAATCACCAATTAAATTATTCATTGCATTTGAGGGCTTAATGATTACTGCTTCTTGGGCTTGGTATGGGCGAGCCAATAACTTGATAATTAAAGCAAGCATGCTTTTCCACTGATGTGTGCTGCTATATGCTGGGTTGGCTCGTTTCATTGCTGAAAGTTGGAATAGAATATGCGGTTCTCTAATACTCAATGATTTGCCTGGCTTATTGAGACATCTCGATAAAAAAGTTGAACCACAGAAGGCTGAATGAAATATATAATTTAGGTTTTGCGGTGCTGTTAGTTTGTTAGCTGAATTTTGTATTTCACTAAAATGTACAGATAATAGAGTTTTTGACTTTGGGTTTTGCAAGAAGCTTTGGTCAGAGAAATTTGGTGAGTCAAACTCTTCTCTTTCAAGTTTAATAAATTGAAAAGTTCCTGTTTCTGGGACTATATTGCATAGCCTCCAGCTTGTATCATTAATTATTGTGTCAAAACTCATTAAACATGCCACTCTTGTTTAACTTCATTAGCTTCAAATGGTGGTACTTCAATAACAAAAGAAGTGCCATTATAATTTTCTACCTGTATAGTCACTTTTTCAGCAGATTTACCGCCTGAATAACGAGCAACGATTCTTGCTGCTAATTCGATATCTTCTTTGTTGAAGGTTCCATCAAGCAAAGTTAAAGGGCCACCATGACTTATTGTTGATAATGAGGTGAACTCTTTTTTATAGCCTGTTAAGAAGTTGTTTTCACCTTCTTCGCGACTTACGATTAATTTGAAGTTGGGTTTTGGACGGATATGTCGGCCAACTTTTAACAACATGATGTCATCAAGTTCGTAGCGACGCTCGCCCCTTGCTTCCCATAAATCTGCTAACTTTGCCGAGTAGTTTGCATCAGTAAGGAAACAACAACCTCCGGCAGGTTGCGCATAATCTTCGAAGCCAAATTTTTTGGCTAGTTCAAACTGAGGTTTACGAGTACGGCCAGAAAAATCATATAGTTCTTCACGGTTTACCCAGCCTTCACGTTCGGGTAATGAAGGCATTAAGTTTTTAGCGCAAAGAGGTCTAAGTAATCTATCCTCAGCTCCAGATTCACGTGCAATAATAGGCATGGTTTCTTTACGTTGTGATTTTGGACGTTGGCCAATTACCTCGCCAGTAATAATAAAATCAAAACCATTTTCATCTGCCCATGCCTGCGCTTGGTTTACCATGTAAATTTTGCAGTCTAAGCAAGGATTAAGATTGGTGCCATAACCGTGTTTAGGGTTGTACACAATATCTTTGTATTCCTCTGAGATATCGATGATATGCAATTTGATACCAAGTTGCTCTGCGCTCCACAAAGCATTATTACGTTTTTGCTTTTCTTTGTCTTTTTTTCGGATCGCGTGAGTATGACCTTCTACGCAGAAGCCAGTGTAGAAATTGATGCCTTCGACATGCACCCCTTGTTCTTGAACCACTTTAGCGGCTAAAAGTGAATCTAAGCCGCCAGAAATTAAGGCGACGGCTTTTCTTTGTGGTTGTTGCGAAGAAATAGAGTTGGTCATACTATAATAAATCAATAAGTTAGGAGCAAAGCGATGCTCAAAAAATGGACAGGGATTATAACGAAGCTGAAGCATACAATCAAAAAAATCTCTTTCAACTGCTTGTAAACTTGCTATCGAGTGCTATATTGCTAAGAATTTTTGATACTTGAGAAAATAAATGTCAAACCATTGGGAAAAATATTGGTCTGAGGGACACTTAACATCGTTCTGTGGTGATTTTGAGGAAAATTATGAGGACGAGTACTCTACTTTCTGGAAAGAGAAATTCTCTGAGGTGACAGCAGGAAATAGTGTTTTAGATTTAGCTACAGGAAATTTGGCTCTACCGGTTCTTGGTCTTTCTATTCCAAAAGATGACATAAAATATTATGCTGTAGATCTATCAAAGATTTCTAAAAATAAAATTTGTGAAAAGAAATCTCAATTAAAAGAAATACTTAATAAAATAGAGCTGTTTGACCAACTTAATATTGAGAATTTAAATATTTTTGAAAATGAAAAATTTTCGTTAATATCTTCCATGTATGGTTTTGAATATGCAAATGAGAAAAAGGTGCTTGCTGAGGTTTCGAGACTGTTGTCAAAAGGCGGCCGCTTTGTTGCGATCGCTCACAGCGAAAACTCTATTATCTTAAATCGAAATAATCAAAGTTTAAGATGCCTTAATTCTATATTAGCAAAAAAAGGACTGCTTGATACTTTAGAGCGAATGTCAAAGGCTATGAGAAGTATCAAGAGCCAAAAAGATCTTGTTGATATGAAGTTTAATAACGTTGCTGAGAAGCTAAGATCACAATTAAACCAGCAATTAAGTGGTCTTGATAATAGTTATAAAGAGCTTTTCTGGGAAACTGCAACACCTTTGTTTATTCAAAACTTCTTTTCTAGTCTGATTGGCACCAATCATAAGACTAGAGTTGACTGGATTAACAAGAAACGAAGAGAATTGCATAAGCACTCATTGCGTTTGTTAGATCTAAAGCATGCAGCTATAAACAGTATGCGAAAAGAAATAATCCTAAATGAATTAGAAACTAGAAATCTGGAACTAATAACTTGGAACACTTTTTTGAAGGATGGGCACAATGTTGGAGCTGTAATAGAACTTAAAAAGGTATAGCTACTTCTTCAACAAAAACTGAATGCTGTGATCGGCCATTTCAGCATAGCCAAGCACTTCAATATCATTAATTCGGCTCCAGGTTGGAATGTCAGCCATGGTGCCTGGATCAGTACAGATAACCTTTAAAATATCGCCTTGAGCCAGTTCTTTTAGTGCATTTTGAGTCTTAATCACTGGCATCGGGCATAGCAGGCGGCTGCAATTGAGCTCATGAGCAACTCTCAAGTTGGCTTCTAACTGATTGAATTCTTGTTCGCTAATCTTGCTCATGGGCTACTCAGTTGTGTTAAATCTAGTCAATAGGGTTAAAACAGGCGGATTATACGGTAATTTTCTGCTTCATAAAATCTAATTAAAGTGATTATTTTCTGTGCTGTTACTACTATCTAGTGTAGAATTGCGCCTCTTTTTTAGGCACTGACTGAGATCGCGAGAATCCCATGATCGAGAAATTACGCAATATTGCGATTATTGCCCACGTTGACCACGGCAAAACTACCTTGGTAGATAAACTTTTAGAACAATCTGGCACTCTTGGTGAGCGTGCTGGTGCGCAAGATCGTGTGATGGACTCGAACGATCTGGAGAAAGAGCGCGGTATTACTATTTTAGCCAAGAATACGGCTATTACTTGGAATGACTATCGTATTAACATCGTGGATACACCCGGGCACGCCGATTTTGGCGGTGAGGTGGAGCGTGTAATGTCGATGGTTGACTCGGTATTACTTTTGGTTGACGCTGCTGAAGGCCCGATGCCTCAAACACGCTTTGTAACGCAAAAAGCATTCGCGCAAGGTCTAAAGCCTATTCTTGTGATCAATAAAATTGATAAACCTGGTGCTCGCCCTGATTGGGTTATGGATCAAGTCTTTGATTTATTTGACAATCTTGGTGCTACTGATGAGCAGCTTGATTTCGATGTGATTTACGCGTCTGCTTTGAATGGTTGGGCGAGTGCTGAAGAGGGCGAAACGGGTACAGATATGCAGCCGTTATTCAATGCCATTGTTGATAATGTTCCGCCTCCACCAGCCAATACAGATGGCGGTTTCCAAATGCAGATTTCGCAACTGGATTATAACTCATACGTTGGTGTTATCGGCGTTGGCCGCATTAAACGCGGTAAAGTTAAGCCGAACCAACAAGTATCAATTATTGGTGCCGATGGCAGCAAGCGTAACGGTAAAGTTGGTCAAGTATTAGGTTATTTAGGTCTAGACCGTCATGAAGCTGAAATGGCTGAAGCTGGAGATATTATCGCCATCACAGGTTTGGGCGACTTGAAAATTTCAGATACGATCTGCGATCAGAATGCTGTAGAGGCATTGCCGCCATTGAGTGTTGATGAACCCACAGTAACTATGAATTTCTTAGTCAACACTTCTCCATTTGCAGGTAAAGAAGGCAAATTTGTAACTTCGCGTAATATTCTTGATCGTTTAAAGCAAGAATTGGTGCATAACGTGGCTCTGCGGGTTGAAGAAACCGAAGATCCTGATACTTTCCGTGTTTCAGGTCGTGGTGAGCTACATTTAGGTATTTTGATTGAGAACATGCGCCGTGAAGGATTTGAGTTAGCCGTTTCGCGCCCGCAAGTGATCATGAAAGAAGAAGATGGCCAATTAATGGAGCCGTATGAAACGGTGACCATTGATGTGGAAGATGTGCATCAAGGTGGTGTCATGGAAAATCTTGGTCTGCGTAAAGCTGAGCTGACCAATATGGCACCAGATGGCAAGGGCCGTGTTCGTATGGACTTTATTATGCCAAGTCGTGGTTTAATTGGTTTCCAGACCGAGTTTATGACCTTAACTTCGGGCTCTGGTTTGATTTACCATACTTTTGATCATTATGGCCCGCACAAAGGCGGCGAAATTGGTCAACGTAACAATGGTGTCTTGATCTCAAATGGTCAGGGTAAAGCCTTAACCAATGCATTGTTTAACTTACAAGAGCGTGGTCGTTTGTTCTCTAAGCATGGTGACGAGGTGTACGAAGGTCAAATTATTGGTATTCATAGCCGCGCTAATGACTTAACGGTAAACCCTTTAAAAGGTAAGCAGTTAACCAATATTCGTGCGGCTGGTACAGATGATGCTCAGATATTAACACCACCAATAAAGATGACTTTAGAGCAAGCATTAGAGTTCATTGATGATGATGAATTGGTGGAAGTGACTCCGGTAAATATTCGTATTCGTAAAAAATATTTAACGGAAAGTGAGCGAAAAAGAGCAAGCAGACCGCCAAAATCATAGATATATGATGATAAAAGAAACCGCTTTCGTAACTGTAAGCGGTTTTTTTATGCTTAAAATCAGTATATCACTAAACTTTTTTTGGGGATAAAGGTCAATAATCGGAATAAGATCAAAAGGTTAAGCTATGCGCATCATGATTGCTTTTGGCGTTGTATTATTAACGTCATGCACAAGCCAACAAGTTAAACAAACGGTAAAAACGATTTCGGCTTTTACTGGCGGACCGCCGCCTCCAAGAGGTATGATGCTAGATAGCACTGCAAAACAAGAACTGGATAGACAGATGAAGCTATGTATGGATGGTGATGAGTATGATCATCAAAAGCGTACAGAGTGTGTGCAAGAGGTTTATCAAAAAGTTAAAGAAATGAAAGGACTTGATGATAGGCCAACCGATGGTAGGGTTATTATCAAAAAAGTTGAAGATGATGAAGTTATTAATGAGCAGTAATCGCAGGTTAGTATGGGTGACAATGGTTCTTTTATCTATGGCATTAAGTGCATGCAGCACCAACCAAGTGAAAGAAAGCAGTAATGTGATAGCTAAGTTGTTATATGGCACTACCAATGAAATACCGCAGCGCAAAGATTTTCTAGAAGATTCAGTGGAAGAGGCGTTACAAAAAGAGTTTGATCGTTGTGTCGGTGATGATTTGAAAAATGTAGAGCGACGCGCTGAATGCGTACAAATTGCGTATCAAAATGTTAAAGATGCTATGAAGCTGGATGAGCGACCAGAGGGTGGTGAGGTGATCATCAAACAAGTAGCTGATGATGAAGTGATTAACGAACAATCCGAAGATAATAACCAATAACAATTATTATGATTGCATTAATACAGAGAGTTTTTGAATCTAAAGTCGTTGTTGAGGGACAAATCATTGGGAAAATTGATCAAGGATTAATGGTTTTGCTTGGTGTGGAGAAAGAAGATACTCAACAAATAGCAGATAAATTACTGCAAAAATTACTTAAATATCGAGTTTTTAGTGATGATAATGAAAAAATGAATTTATCACTAAAAGATATTGGCGGGGGATTATTATTAGTGCCACAGTTTACATTGGCGGCTGATACTAACAGTGGTTTAAGGCCAAGCTTTTCTACTGCTGCTGCACCTGATATTGGAAAAGCATTATTTAAGTACTTTGTTGAGCGAGCGCAAAAAGAATATCATACGGTTGAAACAGGGCAGTTTGGTGCAGATATGCAAGTGCACTTGGTTAACGATGGACCTGTAACTTTTAAGCTGCAAATTAAGAATTAATATTACTCCAATGTTTCAGGAGTACTTTGTTCAATCAGTCCCTTTAATTGCTTTAAATTTTGTTGATTCATATTATTCACATGATGGCTCATCAAAAATAACATGGCGTTTTGAACGATACCTTTTCCGCTGTAATTTTGCGTAATGGTGACCTGTGTTTTGTCAGAGGCCAGCGCTTCGAATCTAGTTATGTTATGACCAGAAAGCCAAATGTTGTCATAACCAAAAGCAATAATATGTTCTGGTTCAAACTGAGTAATAGTCTGTCTGAGTATAACTTCTTCATTATTTTGTGTGTCAAAGATCAGTTTCCATTGACTACCAACTTGGTTTAGTTCTCCACTTACCTTTTCAAGTGATTTGAAATCAGTTAACCAGCGATTAAGCATAAAAGGATTGTTATAGACTGCAAAAGTTTGACTAATTGGTGCATCAATCTCAATGGCTACTTGGCTTTCAAAGTCGCGTTTAAAAATACCAACTGCGACTAAACTAAGGAATAGTACTCCTACAAGTAAAAACATAGCTTTTAATATTTTCATTAAATCCTCTGTTAAATTTTTTATGCGATTGCTACGAGCTTCATAAGTCTGGTGAAATTAAGGGTTATCGCCTCTAAGGTTGCTGACTTTCTCCTGTAGCCGCTCTTTCGTAACGCTATTTGCCGCAACAGGTTCACCTATGACTAAAGAAACTCTTGTTCGCAATCTTTTAATTCTATCCACTAGTTTATTTGTTCTTTTGCGACTGAACAAACTGTGCCACAAACCTTGCAAAGCCATTGGTACTACGGGTACAGGACTTGCCTCAATGATCTTTTCAATGCCTGCCTTAAACTCATTCATTTCGCCATCATGAGTTAGCTTTCCTTCAGGAAAAATACACACAATCTCACCTTGTTCAAGAGCTTCGGAAATTTGATACATGGCTTTGTTGAGTAGCTTTTCGTCTTCTTTTCTACCTGCAATCGGAATAGCCTTAGCGGTTTTGAATATAAAACTCAGAACTGGGATTTTAAAAATTTTATAATACATCACAAAGCGTACAGGGCGTCGAATTGAACCGCCGATGATCAAAGCATCGACATAGCTGACATGATTGCAGACAAGTACACAAGGGCCATCATCAGGAATATTTTCTAAGCCTTGCTTACGAACTCGATAAATGGTGTGGATAAGAATCCAAACCAAGAAACGCATTAAAAATTCAGGTACTAAAGTAAAAATATAAATGGCAACAACAGCATTCAGAATGGCTGTTAATAAGAATAATTGTGGGATGGTCATGCCATTACCAAGCAAAACCGCTCCCATAACTGCTGCAATAACCATGAACAAAGAGTTTAAGATGTTGTTACCGGCAATGACTCGCGACAAATGCGAACGCTCACAACGTTCTTGTACCAAGGCGTATAGTGGAACAATATAAAAGCCACCAAAAATCCCTACTAAGGCGCAGTTAATCAAGGTTCGTATGGAGTTATCTTGAGCTAGATATTGCATTGGAGACAGCTCTCCGCTGAAACCTGAAACAGGATTGGCAAAGTAAATATCCAAAGCAAACCAAGTCATACCAATAGCACCGAAAGGCACCAGACCTAGTTCGACTTTTCGACCTGAAAGAAACTCACATAAAGCTGAGCCAACGCCAATACCAATAGAGAAGGTCGCTAAAACCATAGTGGCTACTAAGTCATTACCATTTAGACTAACTTTAGTGAAGTTAGGAATTTGGGTGAGGAATATAGCGCCATAAAACCAAAACCATGAGATGCCAAGAATAGATAAAAAGACAACACGGTTTTGGCGGGCAAATTTAAAGGTTCGCCATGTTTCCGATACTGGATTCCAGTTAATTTTCAAATTACTTTGAAGTGATGGTGTGGAAGGTATTTTACGGCTCGAAAGATAGCCAATAACAGAAACAGCAAGTAGTAATCCAGATAAGATATGTACACCAATTTGTCCACGTCCAATTAGCACACCACCGATAACGGTGCCAATAATAATGGCTAAAAAGGTACCCATTTCTACTAAACCATTACCGCCTAATAATTCATCTTCTTTTAGATGACTAGGCAAGATGGAGTATTTTATTGGTCCAAACAAACTTGATTGGAAGCCCATTAAAAATAAAACGAACAATAAGAACCAAATATTATTGATGAAGAAGCCTATAACAGCGCAGCACATAATAATAATTTCAAAGACCTTAATTTTGCGAATTAATGCAGATTTTTCATATTTCTCTGCTATTTGCCCTGCAGTTGCTGAAAACAAAAAGAAAGGCAGTATAAATAAACCTGCCGCAATGTTATTTAGCATATCAGAGTTCAAATTAAGTTGGTCAGCCGCTTGATAAGCAATAAAGATCAATAAGGCGCTTTTGAAAACGTTATCATTTAACGCCCCTAAGGCTTGAGTGATGAAATATGAAGAAAAGAACTTTTGTTTGAATAGCGAAAATTGATTTTTAGCCATTAGAGATCCTTATTCTTATTAATAGTAGCGCTAAATTGTGTATCACACGGCTTAATTGCAAAAAAGTCGATGCTGTTTTGACAAGTAATTTTACTTATATGTTCAATAGTTTGTTGGCGACACTCTGCCAACTTTTGTGCCACATAAGGTAAGTGTTGTGGTAAACAACGGTTGCTTTTTGGACGAGGCCTGATGTTTCTTGGAATCAGATAGGGTGCATCAGTTTCAATCATCAATCTATCATCAGGGATAAGATGCACTATTTCTGCAAGCTCTTGCCCGCGTCTTTCATCACAAACCCAGCCAGTAATGCCAATATATAACCCAAGTGATAAATAGCTCTCTAGAGCCTGCTGAGAGCCTGTAAAACAATGAATAACCGCTGGAGGCAGGTTTGAATGGTTGTTAAGCATATCAATCATAGTCGTACTAGCGTCACGTTCATGCAAAAATAGAGGCTTATTCAACTTACAAGCTAATGCGAGTTGTTGCTCAAACACCTTGACTTGGGTAGGCTGAGGTGAAAAATTACGATTAAAATCTAAGCCACATTCGCCAACAGCAACGACTTTTTCATGCTTGAGAAGATGTTTAATCAGTTCAAAGTCATCTGCTGTCATGCGCTCTGAATCATGTGGATGGCATCCTGCTGTAGCATAACAGTTATCAAAATCTTGGGTTAATTGATAGGCTTGCTGACTTTCTTGCGCATTAGTTCCAGTGATGATTAGGTGAGTGACGCCAACTTCTTTAGCGTTGGCGATAACTTGAGCTCGATCTTTATCGAATCTTGAATTGGTTAAATTGACCCCAATATCAATAAAAGCCATAAGAAAATTTTTGGTTTAATATCATTAGAATTGTCATGATAAGATGTTATAAACTAAATTGACCATAATGAACAGTCAAAGCAAACGCCAATAGCGACTATTGGTGGTAATAAATCTAAAAACAAACAAGGAAATTACCCTAGATGTCTAATGAAACCAGTCGTGTCACCAATGTATTGCTTGCCATTGCTGCAACTTTTTTGATTATCGCAGGGTTAAAAGCGGCCAGTAGTTTTGTTGTACCAGTTATTTTATCTTTGTTTGTAGCGATTATTCTTGGCCCTCTATATTTTTTCTTTGCTACCGCAAAAATTCCAGTCGTAAAAAAAGATATGCCAGATTGGTTGGCTATGATCTTAGTAGTCATAATCATGGGCTTACTATTTTTCTTTATAGGGCGTTTAGTTGGAAACTCGATAGAGCAGTTTTCGAACCAGTTACCTTGGTATGAAGAAAAATTGCGCGAAAAATTTGCGGGTGCGGTTTTATGGCTGCAAGGTATTGGTGTCGATATCCCTGAAAATGGTTTAGCAGATAAATTTTCACCAGGCGTTTTAATGGGATTATCGGCCTCGGTGTTAAATGGACTCGGTGGAGTATTGAGTAACACTTTTTTAATTATTTTTACGTCGATTTTCTTGCTAATGGAAGCCAGTGTTTTTGGCGAAAAAATGCAGCGAGCTTTCCCCAACGTGGATAGTAAAGCTCATACAGGATTAGATGAAGTCATTGTCAAAATTAAACGCTACGCCAGTATCAAATCAGTAGTAAGTTTGATGACAGGTGCCGTTATCAGTTTATGGCTATGGATCTTAGGTGTTGAGTATCCTTTCCTTTGGGGATTAGTTGCCTTTATGTTTAACTTTGTGCCGAATATTGGTTCAATTATTGCAGCAGTTCCGGCGGTATTACTAGCATGGCTAACAACTGACTTAACGACCACAGTTTTAGCTGCTGCAGGCTATTTAGCCGTGAATTTTGTGATTGGAAATATGGTGGAGCCTAAGTTTATGGGCAAAGGTCTTGGTCTTTCAACCTTAGTCGTATTCTTATCATTATTATTCTGGGGCTGGGTGCTAGGGCCGGTGGGAATGCTGTTATCAGTGCCACTGACTATTATCGTGAAAATTATTCTCGATGCGAATGATGAGACGCAGTGGATTGGGATTATGTTGGGGGATAAGTAATATGAATGTTAGTTTGAAATGTATCTTAAGCGGGCTTGCTCTCAACATAATCTTTAGCGTTAATGCTAAGCAGTTCGAACAAGCTTTAGAAATTACAACTACGCCAAAAATTCTAAGCCATCAGGAGCGTTCAGAAGTTGCAAATAACATTCTGAATCACCGACTGGATAATTTATTACCACAATTAATGAAAGAGTCAGGTTTGGATATGTGGCTAGTCATTAATCGTGAGTATGGTGAAGATAGACTATTTTACACATTAGTACCCCAACCAACTTTTGCTGCACGTCGCACTACGCTGTTAGTTTTTGCTTTGAAAAATAATCAAGTAGAACGTTTCAGTGTTAGTCGCTATAGTATAGGCGAGGTTTACAAAACTCGTTGGCAAGGTGGGACAGAGCAACAACAGTGGCAGCGATTAGCTGAGATAATACAAGAATATAATCCAAAAAAAATTGGTATTAACGTTAGTAAAGACTGGGCTATCGCTGATGGTTTGAGTGAAGGGCTTTATCAACGTCTCAATGATGCTTTGCCTGAGAAGTTTCAAAAGCGCTTAGTGAGTGCTCAAGATATGGTTATTCGTTGGATGGAAACTCGAACAGAACCAGAATTGGCAATTTATCCTAATATTGTAAAAATAGCGCGTTCGGTTATTTCAGAAGCTTTTTCTACAAAAGCGATTACTCCCGGGGTAACTACAAGTGAACAGTTAGCTTGGTTTATACGGGAGCGTTTTGAAGGGTTGCAGCTTGAACCTTGGTTTCAACCATATGTCACTATTCAACGGAAAGGTGATAACAATGATCCTGAGGCTCCATTTTTTGGTAAGTCTTCACGCACCATTATGCCTGGTGATTTAATTCACACCGATGTTGGAATTTGCTACATAGGACTCTGTACGGATACCCAAGAAGTTGGCTATGTGGCAAAGAATGATGAGTTTAATCTGCCACAAGGCTTCAAAGATGCTCTTGCCAAAGGAAATCAATGGCAAGATCTGTTAGCCGATTCGTTTGAAGTTGATAAGACTGGAAATCAAATTTTAAAAACAACTCAAGAAAAGGCCAAGAAAGCAGGATTGTTTTCAAGTACCTATACACATCCCTTAGGCTTTGTTGGACATGCTGTAGGCCCTACTATAGGAATGTGGGATAACCAAGGCGAAACACCCGTTCAAGGTGATTGGAAACTCTATCCGAATACGGCTTATGCGATTGAAGGTAATGTTAAAGTGAAGTTACCAGAGTGGAATAACCAATGGATCCAAATTCCGTTAGAGCAGTCTGCCTATTTTGATGGTAAAAAGGTTATTTACTTAGGTGGTAGGCAGACAGAGTGGCATTTTGTTAAATAAAGCTATACTTTTTTAGCTATATAAAGCGTTTTCCAAACCTTGGCAATTAAAGTGCCATCAGTATCGACAATATCAACTTCAAAAACAGGTTGTAGTTTATCTTCTGTTTCAAGTTGCTTTTTGAAGTCTTCAACTTGTTGCTGATCCACTCTAAATTCAGCAAAGCAGTCTTTGTGGCCTGATTTTATGAATTTTATCTCCGACTTTTTATCCCATACTACATAGTCGCTGCCCATTTTATGTAAGAACAATAGCATATAAAATGGATCAGTCATTGAAAAAAGCGAGCCGCCGTAATGGGTATTGACGTAGTTTTTATTGAACCAATATTTGCGTAAGCGAACTTTGGCATAACTCCAATCTTCTTGAATATCAAGAACACGAATACCGGCTCCCCATAGAGGTGGCCATAAGTTGAGAACTAAACGTAATTTTCTCGCTGAGAGCTTAAATCTTTTCTTTTGTGACATCTTGTTTTTGGCGTGATAAATCCGTTGGGAACAGTTTAGAGAAAACCAAGCCTAGCTCAAATAAAAGCCACATAGGAATTGCTAACAGGGTTTGCGAAATTACATCTGGCGGAGTTAGTAACATACCAAAAACAAATGCACCAACAATGATGTATGGCCTTTTACTGGACAAACTTTCAGCACTTGATATACCCGACCAGATGAGAAGCAATGTGACAATAGGTACTTGGAAAGCTAGACCAAATGCAAAGAAAAGTTTGATTGAAACATCTAACACACTGGTAATGTCAGGCATATAAGTCACGCCGGCAGGCGCAATACTCGGTAAGAATTTGAATAAAATGGGTAGTATCACAAAATATGCAAAACAGATGCCAGCGTAAAATAATATTACGCTGAAAAATAATAGTGGTCGGGCGAACTTCTTTTCTTGAGCATATAGGCCTGGAGATATGAAGCCCCATGCTTGGTGAAGAATAACAGGAATTGCCAGAAAGACTGAACTAACAAAGGCCAATTTAAGCGGAGCTAAAAAGGGTGAGATCGCGCCAGTAGCTATTTGTTTTGAATCTTCGGGGAGATTATTGCTCAGAGGTATTGCCAACAATTCGTATAGGCGATTTGCAAAAATCGCAAAAATAACAAAAATTATGCCTATAACAATAACACAACGCAAAAGACGATCGCGCAATTCCATCAGGTGTGAGATTAGTGGCATATCCTTGTCGGAATGTGATGAGCCTTGCGGAGAGTTAGAAGATGAATTAGCCATTATTGTTATCTTGTAGCCTTTTTTCTGCTTCTTGTATGGTTTTTTCGGCTTGCTGGCTTAACTCTTCAAGCTCAGTTCCAACTGCCTGCTCTTTTATTAGCTTTTCATGCTCAGCAACACGCTTGCGTAGTTCTTCAATTTCAAGTTCACGACTAATTTGCTGGTTAAACTGGGTCATGGTCGATTTGGCTTTGCCAAACCAGCGGCCAACGGTTTGAGCTGCTTTGGGAAGGCGCTCAGGACCTAATACAATCAAAGCAATCACAAAAATGATCAGCCACTCAAAAATTCCAGTGTCAAAAGGCATAGCAAATAAATTCTATTTATTCTTTGCTTTCTGATTTAGTACTTTCTTGCTGAGAGGAGCTAAAGTCAGCGTCTTGCTGTTCAGCTGATCGCTTCTCTACCGCAGGAACATCTTCATTCTTTTGCTCTTCGTCTTTTACTGCATTTTTGAAATTTTTCAAAGCTCCGCCTAAATCACCACCAATGTTACGCAGTTTCTTAGTACCGAATAATAGAACAATAATCACTAAAATGATTAAGAGTTGCCAAATACTTAAGCCCATAATAAACCTCTTCTTTTATGGAATATTAAAAGGGTAGTGGTCCGCCACCACCTAAAATATGAATGTGGATATGATACACTTCCTGGCCGCCATCGGCACCAGTATTTATTATCGTTCTAAAACCTTTTTCACAACCTACTTGTAGTGCAATTTGAGGAACTTTTGTTAGCATATAGCCCATCAAATCCGCATCGTCAGCAGTAACTTCAGCTAAACTAGTGATATGTCGCTTAGGAATCATCAATAGGTGAACAGGAGCTTTAGGGTAAATATCCTTAAATACATAGATTTTGTCATCCTCGTAAACTTTTGTACTAGGAATATCCCCATCTATAATTTTACAGAAAATACAATCGCTCATCATTTATCCTCTTGCCGCTGTCTTGCCAACTAGTGCTTAGTAGACCACAAGCTTTTGATTAAAAAGTATGCTGCACCAATGCCTGCGATGGCTGCTGGCCACCAATTTTGCGTCATACCTATATAAAGGACGCCACTTAATATCACTAAACCACTACCAATTATGGCATGTTTTTGCGCATATTGCTGTTGCAGTTTATGTACTTCAAGTTGAGAGAGTTGCGATTTGAGCTGATTAAAGCTATTGCTCATTTCTCCTACTCTTTGCATATTGTCATAAATCAAGCTAGGAATTTTCGGTGCTTTTTGTAACCAATTAGGAAGCTGCTCTTTAATATCTTCAAAAACAGCTTTAGGCCCAATTTGTTCATACATCCAATGCTTTAAGTATGGCTGTGCTGTCTCCCACAAATCGAGTTGCGGGTAAAGTTGTCGTCCTAAACCTTCAATATAAAGTAACGTTTTTTGTAATAATACCAATTGCGGTTGAACCTGCATATTAAAGCGACGAGCTGTTTGGAATAGTTGAATTAAGAAATGACCAAAGGATATTTCAGCAATTTTCTTACCAAAAATCGGTTCGCAAGCAGCACGTATGGCAGATTCGAACTCAGGAATAGAAACATCGGAATCGATCCAGCCAGATTCAACATGCAATTCAGCAATGCGACGATAATCGCGATCAAAAAAGGCTAAAAAATTATCAGCAAGATAGCGTTTGTCACTTTCTTCTAACGTGCCCATTATCCCGCAATCAATAGCAATATATTGTGGTTTTTCAGGATTATTAATATTTACAAAAATATTCCCAGGATGCATATCGGCATGAAAAAAGCTATCGCGGAATACTTGAGTAAAGAAAATTTCCACACCACGATCCGCCAAGGCTTTCATGTTAACACCAGCTTCTTTTAATTGCTGAATATTGCCAATTGGGATACCAGTAATTTTTTCGATCACTAACACTTTATTGCGAGTGTAGTCCCAAAAGATTTCAGGGACATAGAGTAACTCTGCATCTTGTGGCTGTGAAAAGTTGTGGCGTAAATGAGAAGTATTGGCTGCTTCAATGCGTAAATCAATTTCGCGAGCAATGGTGCTGTCGTAGTCCCGAACAACTTCTTTAATGCGGAAGCGACGTGCTTCGCTAGAATATTTTTCAGCCCAATCTGCTAATGAATGCATCATATCCAAGTCTTTTTGGATTTTTTTACCAATACCAGGTCGCAGAACTTTTACGACCACACTATGGTTATTTTCTAATAGTGTTGCTTCATGGACTTGTGCGATTGATGCTGAAGCTAAAGGTTGTTCGCTAAAATCACTAAACAAGTTTTCAATTGTATCTTCAAGTTGTTGTTCGATAACTTGTTTGGCTATTTCCCCAGAAAAAGGCTCAACCTGATCTTGTAA
The DNA here is from genome assembly GCA_013373015.1 of Kangiellaceae bacterium. Lineage (GTDB taxonomy): Bacteria > Pseudomonadota > Gammaproteobacteria > Enterobacterales > Kangiellaceae > Kangiella. The sequence goes on along the minus strand of JABXIQ010000051.1, from coordinate 39,336 downwards.
CTTTGCTAACTCGTCGGCAATGTCTGCAGGTATTAAGTCTCGACGAGTAGAAAGCATTTGACCAAGCTTAATGTAAATAGGCCCCAGCTCTGTTAACGCTAAACAGAGTCTTTCACCGCGAGATTTATTTTTCGCTTTACGAGTAAAGCTTAATGAAAATAGTTTGGCTATAGGCCTAAATTTGGCCAAAGGCGTCGGCGCAAGAAATTCATCCAAACCATATTTTATCAAGGTGCGATTAATTTTCAGAGCGTGATGAAGTTGTTTTATGCTATTCATAGAATGTCATTAATTATTGTGCGCTTCTGCTTTATGACGCATGAGTCTTTCAACTTTTTGCGATAAACGGTCAACGTCTGATTTTAAGTCAGCAACATTGTCATAAAAATTTTCTAATTCAATAGATGCTGGCACAGTTCGTGACTCAAACCGAAGGTGCTCGCTAAAATTCTGTTGAGCGGTATTTAAAGTTGCCATAGCCCAATGGTGGAAAGACTTTCCAGTTTTGAACAATTGATGAGCTACTATATCACCTGTGTATTGTGATAAATGTTCTTCCCAATCTATATCTAGATTTTCAAAGAACTTCTGGAAGTTTTGTGCAGTGCTGATTTCACCTGAAAAGCGAACTTCACCTTTGAATAAAGGATTTGAATCATCATTAACGGCAAGATTAAAAAAAGAAAATGTTGAGCCGATAAGTTCCGCATGAACTTCTTTGTCGGTATCAGCTTTAACTACAATATAGTCTTCATCAATTATAAAAAATAGCTGTTGCTTGATATCGGTAAGCTGAAACTTAATAACTTTTTTATCGAGCTTTGATAATCCAGATGTTTTTCCATTAATACTATTAGTATCAAGTTTAATCACTTGATTGATGACTGTTTCAATAGTGGGTGAAAATAATTCGGTTAACATGCTTATCTTGATTTATCCAATTCAAGTTAGTACTTCTTACCAATATGTAAAGCCACAACACCACCAGTCAGATTGGTGTATTCAACCTCATCAAAACCAGCTTCATTCATTAGGCCTTTTAAGGTTTCTTGATCGGGGTGCATGCGAATGGACTCGGCTAAATACTTATAGCTTTCTGCATCATTGGCCACTAACTTGCCCATAAATGGAAGTAATGAGAATGAATAGGTATCATAGGCTTTGGACAAAATAGGTAGAATAGGTTTTGAAAATTCTAATACCAATAAACGACCGCCCGGCTTCAATATTCGATACATAGACTGCAAAGCATTTTCTTTTTCGGTGACGTTTCTTAACCCAAATGCAATGGTAATACGATCAAAATAGTTATCAGGAAACGGTAAACATTCAGCGTTGGCTTGAACATAGTCCACATTACCGACAATACCATTATCTACTAATTTGCTGCGGCCAACCTTGATCATTGAGTCATTGATGTCTGCTAGAATAACTTGTCCTTTATCGCCGACAATCTTGGAAAACTTGGCAGTTAAGTCACCAGTACCACCCGCGATATCTAAAACCTTCTGACCTCGGCGTGCGGCTGCACGTTCAATGGTATAGCGTTTCCATACACGATGGATGCCAAACGACATCAAGTCGTTCATCACATCGTATTTTCCGGCAACCGAGTGAAAAACTTCCGCTACTTTGCCTGCTTTGTCTTTTTTAGAAACAGTTTCATAGCCAAAGTGAGTGGTTTCTGTATCCGTTTTGTGTGTTTTATCGTGTTCAGTCATAATGTTATTGTCAGCTTTGCGGATTAAAAGTTTGTACCGCTTTGTCTGCTGAGCGCTGTAAACCAGAGTGCTCAAGGCGTTTTAGGTACTTTTGCCAATTAGTCGCGTAATCTCGACCCAGCTCAAATAGTGTTTGCCAAGTATACAGGCCGCTGTCGTGTCCGTCATCAAAAGTCAGTTTTATGGCATATTGACCCACAGCCTCAATATTAGTGACTTGCACCTCTTTTTTACCGCCAATCAGTATGATTTCCTGATTACCGTGCCCGCGAACTTCAGCCGAGGGCGAGAAAACACGCAAGTATTCATACGGAAGCAAGTAAATACTGCCAGGAAACTCGACTTCGAGTTGTCGAGATTGTTGGCGCAATTTGATGGATGTTGGCGATGGGTTATTCATCATAAATATATGCTATAAGTTCACTCCAAATTCTAATGTAAGCAGGCGGGAAAATATAGTTAAGGTTCTGTTTTTATAGAATTTAGCTATACTGAGCTCTGTAAAATTGATCTACAACAACGTTATGGCTGCGATGAGCAAATTATTGTACTTAATGTTAGGTTGGTTATCCGTTGTGCTGGGTATTATAGGCATTATTTTGCCAGTTCTTCCAACCACGCCATTTATTATCCTTGCCGCTTTTCTGTTTGGTAAAGGTTCGCCTAAGGCTAGGAAATGGTTGATTGAGCATGCTCATTTTGGCCCGATAATCGAGCATTGGGAGCGTGAAGGGGCTATAGCTCCTAAGATAAAAGTCTTTTCTTGCACTCTAATGTTGGCTGTTCTGGTTCTTAGTTGGTATTTTGGTGTCAGTAATTTAGTGCTGATGATTCAAGCGCTGTGCTTGATACCAGCAGCACTTTTTGTATTAACTCGACCGAATTAGAGCTCGTTATAAAACAAGGCTCTCACCAAGGTAAGAGCCTTTTTACACAAGAAATAAGAGGTTTGGGGACTATAAAATAAAACGGCTTAAATCTTCGTCATCGGCTAATTCATTTAGCTGTTTATTAACATAATCAGCGTCAATTACCAAAGCATCGTGATTTTCGCTTGCATCAAAAGAAACCTCGTCTAATAAGCGTTCCATAACAGTATGTAAGCGGCGCGCGCCAATATTTTCAGTGGTTTCATTAACTTGGAAGGCAAATTGTGCAATACGCTCAATACCGCTTTCCGTAAATTCAATCTTTTTACCTTCAGTAGCCATAAGTGCTTGATATTGCTTGGTTAAAGCAGCATCTGGCTCAGTCAGAATACGCTTAAAATCCTCTGGCGTTAAGGCTCTTAACTCAACTCGAATCGGCAATCGACCTTGCAATTCAGGGATCAAATCAGAAGGTTTTGATAAGTGGAAAGCACCTGAAGCGATGAACAGGATGTGATCGGTTTTAATCATGCCGTATTTGGTATTGACGGTGCAGCCTTCCACTAAAGGTAGCAAGTCACGTTGAACACCTTCACGAGATACGCCACCATCTTGGTTTTCACCACGCTTAGCAACTTTATCAATTTCATCAATAAAAACGATGCCATTTTGCTCAACCGCTTCGACCGCTTTGATCTTCAACTCTTCTTGATCGATCATCTTGGCCGCTTCTTCTTCGGTAATCAGCTTTAAGGCATCTTTAACTTTCAATTTGCGCTTTTTAGTTTTGCTAGGTGTCATGTTTTGAAACATGGACTGTAGTTGACTGGTCATGTCTTCCATACCTGGAGGAGCCATAATATCAATGCCAACTGCTATTTGCGCAACATCAATTTCAATTTCTTTGTCGTCCAATTGACCTTCGCGTAGTTTCTTACGGAAAATCTGGCGCGCTGATGAATCTTCTGGTTTTTGAGTTTCATCGCTGTTGACATCCCATTTTTGTTCTGACCACTGGCTTTCTGACCATTGACTATCGGATTTGCGAGCAGGCGGTAATAGTGCATCTAAGATTTTTTCTTCAGCAGCGTCTTTGGCTCGGTTTTCAACTTTAACCATTTCTTGCTCACGCATCATTTTGAAGGAAGCATCCACTAAATCACGCACAATTGATTCCACATCACGGCCAACATAACCGACTTCTGTGAATTTCGTTGCTTCTATCTTAATAAATGGCGCATTAGCTAATTTCGCCAAACGACGTGCAATTTCAGTTTTACCAACACCTGTTGGGCCAATCATCAGGATGTTTTTAGGCGTAATTTCATTGCGTAACTCTTCCGCAACTTGCATCCGACGCCAACGATTACGCAATGCTATGGCAACTGAACGTTTCGCGCCATTTTGACCAATAATGTGTTTATCTAATTCGTGTACGATTTCACGAGGAGTCATCGACATAATGTTGTTCTCTTTCTTGATTCCCGCGTTTGTCTCAAGACACCAGCGCGAATGATATAAATTTTATGTTTGTACTGATTGTATTTTGAGTTCAGTTCGAGGAAAAGATTGGCGTAGTGTATAAATTATACATGAGCCATATCTTTGACGATGAAATTAGCTCAAAAGACCTCAGTAAGTAAGTTCTTCGATTGTTTGATTATGATTAGTATAAATACAAATATCACCAGCAATCGTTAGGCCTGTTTCAACAATTTCACGGGCACCCAACTCGGTTTTTTGTAATAAAGCACTCGCTGCTGATTGGGCGAAAGCACCACCAGAGCCAATGGCAATTAAGTCATTTTCAGGCTGAATCACATCGCCATTACCCGTAATGATTAGAGAGTGCTCTTTGTCAGCGACCGCTAACAAGGCTTCTAACTTGCGTAAAGCACGATCAGTACGCCAATCTTTGGCCAGTTCCACCGCAGCACGCATCAGCTTGCCACCATGCGACTCTAATTTCGCTTCAAAACGCTCGAATAAGGTAAAGGCATCAGCTGTGCCGCCAGCAAAACCAGCGATCACTTGTCCGTTGTATAAACGACGCACCTTGCGGGCATTACCCTTCATAATGGTGTTACCAAGGGATACTTGGCCATCGCCACCGATGACGACTTTGCCATTACGGCGTACCGATAAAATGGTGGTTCCACGATATTGTTCCACACTAGGCTCCAGATTATTTGGATTATTTTGAATTAGAGGATATGTGGGGGTTAGAGCTTGAAATTCAAGAGGTATTCATCGACGTTTTGTTTAAAATAGACAGAGCCTCGCTATAAAATATTTCCCTTCTATCATCTTCTACCTCTCTTTGATTTTTCATTACGAGATCCAAATAATCGTTAGGTAGCTCAAATAAATTTGGATATCGTGAAGAAAACCACATGCTGTAGCATTTGAATTTAGCCGGAAACTCTCCTGACAAAGCTCTATATGAATCACATGCTTCATAAATCATCAATTCGGTTTGTTTCGGGTTGAACTCAAATATATCTTCGCGATCACGATCTGCGTGTTTAAAGAAATTTTCTGCTTGATTAATTAAATTCCTAACCTCTTTTTCATAACCAGGTTTTATATAATTTAGAAAGCGATCCTTAATAAAGAGCGGAGGATGCTTTTCTGATTTATTTAAATCTCTGAGAATATTATAAGAGGCAGCAGTTAGCGTGTGTATAGATACTGGGTCCTTATGTGAAAAATAAAGCTCTATAACAGTTTCTAGTTGCCTCTTTGCTGCATCTAACTTTGATATTAATAATTGCTTACCAACGTATTCAATCAAAAAGTCACCAAATCCTACAATCTTGGTAATTATTATCCTGCATCTTGTGTTTGGCGCTTTCGGCAGCACGTTTGGTCGAGTAGGGGCCAAGGCGAACGCGATACCAGCCGTCTTTTTCTGAAACGCTGGCTTGCATACCAATAAACGCTAATTCAGCTTCCATAGTTTCAGCGTCTTCTTGCTTTTTGAAGGCTCCACATTGCATCACGTAGGTTTTATTGGAGGTGACGGTTGAATTTGGTTTTGCATCCACTTCCACCTGTTTAGTGGTCAAGGCTTCATGGTAAGTGTATTCAGGCTCATTACTTTGCGAAGAATTAGCTTGCGATGAGTTGCTTGTAGTTGGTTGAGCTTGAGTTGCGGATTCCGCTTGAGCCGTTTGTTCTTTTTTTTCAGGCAACATTTCTTTGAGCAAATCTGGCTTTTTTATAAGCATCCACAAAACTAAGACCAAAAAAGTGATCAACATGCCACCCAAAAATACCAACACTGGTGACATAGGTTTTTTGGCCGCACGAGTGCCGCGTGAGCTTGAGGGGTTGGTTTTTTTTGGTGCCCTTTTATTGGTTTTTTTGCTTGGGCTTCTACGCTTGGCGTAATCTTTGGTCATAGTGTTGGCGCAATGCTTTGAACGTTTTAATGCTTGTTATTGTAAGGGTAAATCGCGCTAAGCGCCAATTGATGGCACTGGTTATTTGGCAAAATTCAGTAAAATTAGAATACTTCTTGCGGATCGACATCAATTGACCAGCGAACTTTGCGCGCACTGGGCAATTCTTCAATCAATGGAATGTTAGGAGTAAGCAGGCTTTGCAGAGTTTTGCGATCCGCTGCTTGGACGAGTAGTTGGGCACGCATTTTGCCAGCGCGTTTTGGCATGGGCGCTGGAAAAGGACCATAACATTGTGCTTGCTGGTAGCCGGTAAATTTTTGCGCTACATCACTAAGAAATTGCATCGGCAATGCAAGGTCATTGGCTTCCGCGCGAAGAATCGCCATAGAGTAGTAGGGAGGCAACATGGCGGCTTGCCGTTCTTCCAGTATCTTATCGCTAAGTGATTGATAATCTTGAGTAAACAGGTCGATCAATAGTGGATGTTCTGGGTGATGAGTTTGAATTATAACCTCACCTTTTTGCTCAGCACGTCCTGCGCGCCCGGCCACTTGAGTCAATAATTGGGCAGTGCGTTCAGCGGCGCGAAAATCAGCACTGAATAAACAACCATCAATATCAATCACCCCAACACAGGTTAATTTGGGGAAATGATGACCTTTGGCCAGCATCTGAGTGCCAACCAAAATATCCACTTCATCATTTTTAATGGCGCTGACAAATTGTTGCATAGCATCTTTGCGCCGTGTGGTATCACGATCAATGCGTAGTACCGTTTTATCGGGAAACTGTTGTTTCAGCACCTCTTCTAAACGTTCGGTGCCCAGCCCAATCGGCAACAGTTCACTTTCACCGCATTCAGGACACTGCTTTGGCATAAACACTTGGCGATCACAATGGTGGCAATGTAGGCGTTTGAATCGGTGGTGATAGGTCATGTGTCGATCACAGCGCGAGCAATCCGCTATCCAGCCACAATCATGGCACAATAAGCTCGGTGCATAACCACGACGATTGAGGAAGATCATACATTGATTACCAGCCTCAAGATGGCGTCGCATATTGTCAATCAAAGGCTGACTCAACCCTTGGTTTAGATGGCGCTGACGCACATCTAACACCTTGATATGTGGTGGTTTAGCGTTGGCCGCACGTTTTCTTAACTTGAGTAATTTGAGCTTACCCTGCTTAGCATTGTATAGGCTTTCCATGGCTGGAGTGGCGCTACCTAACACAATCGGCATCTGCTCAAATTGGGCGCGTAGCAAAGCTAAATCGCGCGCTGAATAGCGAAAACCGTCTTGTTGTTTGTAAGACAGATCATGCTCTTCATCGATCACCAGCAACCCTGGGTTTTTCAATGGCGTGAAAAGCGCTGAGCGAGTACCAATGATAATGGAAGTGAGTCCTTGCTTCGCTTGTAACCAAATGTTTAAGCGTTGTCTGTCGGTAAGGCCTGAGTGCAACATAGCCACTGGTACATTAAAGCGTTGTTCGAAACGTTTGACCGTTTGTGGGGTTAAACCAATCTCAGGAACTAATAACAATGCCTGTTTGCCTTGTGCTAATACTTTATCTATCAGCTGCAAATAGACTTCTGTTTTGCCGCTACCGGTGACTCCATCGAGGACAAAGCCTTGGTAACTATTGAAGGATTGACTAATTGTTTTGATGGCTTCAATTTGTTCCGAATTGAGATTGTATGGGCTGGGCACTGGTTCATAAACGGTATCTGCTTGCTGCGGCTCAATGATTTCTTGCGCCAGCCATTGTTTATTCATAAATGGCTTCAAGTCACTGACTGTTAAATCATTGGATTTTAATAACCAGGCAGTAATAAGTCCTTGATGTTGCTCGGCCAGCTGCATGATCTTGAGCTGCTTAATAGCATTTTTTCGGATGCTTACTTTTTCTTTTTTACCCAGCTCAGTCAGTCGCCATTGATATTCGGCCTGTAAAGTGGCGGCTTCACCTTTGTTGAGCAAGGTTGGCAAGCAGGTTGCAAACACTTCGCCAATTGGGTGTTGATAATATTTGGCTGCCCACAGCATTAGTTTGTGTAACGAACTCGGTAATAAGGGCTGATCATCGATCACTTGATGAATCGACTTGAGTTTAGACGCATCAATATCACTGTGTTGCGGATGATCAATAACCATGGCCACTAATTTTTGTCGAGCAAAAGGCACTAAAACACGCGCGCCAATCGGCGGCAAGATGCTCGAAGCAGGACACCAATAGTCAAAAGTTCTGCGCAAAGGACAAGGTACAGCAACGCGTATCAGTTGCGGTTTTGCGCTTTGCGATGTGATGGTTTGCTGATTACTCATTAATGATTAGTGACGTGTTTAATGCAGATCAAGGTTAAATTTCCATAAATTAAGTGGACTAGCATAGGAACTGACAACCTGTTTAGCAACTAGTATTTTCTCTGTGTAAATTTTCTCTGTTAAACAAGGACTTAGTAAAGATTTTACAATTCAAACCAACTGGTACGACTAGTGTTTAAAAAAAAGTCTGATAATGTAGCGAAAGCAAATATCAACACGACATTTGCTAATAAATAATAAATGAAACACAAGATATTCTAATCAAAACAGTTTTTACAAACCAAATGGGGATAATAGGTATGAAAATCGGTAGTATCGCGTTTTTAGTGGGTTTAGTGTTAGCCGTAGTAGGCGCTTTTGTGAACGTTGAATGGTTCCCAATGCTTTTAGCCGTTTTGGGCTTAGTGGTTGGTTTCTTGAATGTATCAGGCGGTGAGTCGCGTCGTTTCTTAATCGCGGCGATAGCGTTTATGATGTCGGCTTACTCTTTAGATAGCCTACCAATGGTTGGTGAGCATATTGGCAACATTATGCATAATATTGGCTATTTCGTTGGCGCAGCGGCTTTATTGGTTGCGGTAATGGCTTTATTCGACATGAGTAAAGATTAAGATAGTCGAATAACAGAATAATAGTAATAAATCACTCAACATTTGAGCGGCTATGGCCCAGGGCTAAGCCGCTTTTTTCGTTTTAACTTCTTTGAAACCTTTACCAGCTTGATCTTCCTGTCCAAGGCGCGTACAATCGCGCTTCCAAAAATCTTGAGTGGTGTTTGGCGTAACAAAATCCGTTGTTATTGCCCGAATGGCGACTCGTGAATAGAGAGATAGAAAGATGAAACAAGGTATCCATCCAGAATACAAAGCCATTAAAGCAAGCTGTAGCTGTGGCAATGTTATCGAAGTTGGCTCAACGGGCTCAGACATCAACTTAGACGTATGTTCAGCTTGTCACCCATTCTATACTGGTAAACAGAAGATGGTTGATACAGGTGGCCGTGTAGATCGTTTCCGTAAGCGTTTCGGTAGCCGTTCTTTGAACAAATAATTGTTTAAAGTCTTCAGCAAAAAATAGAAAAGGCACCCCCTATGAGGTGCCTTTTTTGTTGATAAAGTCTTTCTAATCAATTACTTAAAGCATTTCTGTTTTCTAAAAGATGGATCCTGTATCTTCTTGCTGTTCTTCGGTGGGTAGCTCCAATGAGTCTTCACTGAAGTCTTGATCATAACTATCCATCACAGACTCGTTATAAATATCATTAAAATCGGTGGTGGCCTCCGCCATTTGATTAGGCACATTATCATCGCGGAAATATTCAAAAATGGCGTTTGATTGACCAAGAGCTGCTAACATGCCTGAGCTTGGGTCGATTTTAGTCGAAACCACTCCAGGAGGTTGAATGATTTCACGTTCTGGGCTGCCTTCTAGTACTTGTTCCATAAAGGATGCCCAAATAGGTAGTGCAGCTTTACCGCCATATTCGAAGCGACCTAAGCTGCGGCGGTGATCTGAAAAACCCATCCAAGCACTGCCAACTAGCTCGCTGTTAAATCCTGAGAACCATGCATCTTTGTAATCATTAGCGGTGCCTGTTTTGCCCGCTAAGTCATGGCGCTCTAACAAGAAACTGTTGCGACGTTTTAAGGCGGTGGTGGCTGTGCCACTATGGATCACGTCTTTCATCATGTCATAGATAATAAAAGCGTCGCGCGGATCGATGACTAACTGAGCGATGCGATCTTCTGGGATAGGTAGTTCTGGATAGTTGTGAATTTCAGGCGAGAATTTACGCTCGGCTAAAGCTAAATCAATTTTAATTTGCTCACATTCTTCACAAACCACTTTAGGCTGAGCCTCAAATAACACATCGCCAAATGAGGTGGTGATTGACTTAATGTAATAAGGCTCGACTTGATAACCGCCATTAGCAAGCACCGCGTAGGCTGTGGCCATTTCGAGCGGAGTAAAGCTGGCAGTTCCTAAAGCTAATGATTGATAGGGATCCATATGCTCATCGGGCAAGCCGACTTTAACTAAAAAGCGTTCGGCATAGTCTGCGCCAATGGCATCGATCAAACGTGTGGATATGGTGTTGATCGAGCGTTTTAGGCCAACACGCAGGCGAGTAGGCCCATTGTATTTGAGATTATCATTCTGAGGGCGCCATACTTCATCAATTTCATCATTAACTTTGACATAAGGTGCATCATTGACCAAGCTGGCGGGAGTAAATCCTTTTTCAAAAGCTGCTGCATAGATAAAAGGTTTTATGTTCGAGCCTGGTTGACGACGAGCTTGTGTGACCAAATTGAATTTATTGGATAAATAATCGAAACCTCCCACTAGGGCGCTGATTGAACCATCGGCCGGGCGGATGGCCACAAAACCCGACGATGCTTCTGGAATTTGACTCAATTGCCAACTACCGTCTTCTTTTTGCAATATGCGCACTAAAGCGCCAGCTCCTTGCTCGAAGATATCCGCGGTGGTTTTGGGTTTATAGCCGATACGACTGTCACTAATAAACTTTGCTGCCCATTTTAAGCCATCCCAGTTGATAGTAAGCACTTGCTCGTTTTTAGTGAGGACGGTTATAGATTGATCCTGAATAGTGGTGACGATGGCTGGCATCAGGCCACCAATTTCTGGCGTATCTTTAAGAACGGTGATTAAACTGTCGGTGTCGGATGGGTCGAAATTTTCCAGTTGTAGTTCGGGGCCTTTGTATCCGTGACGCTCATCATATTCGATCAAGCCGTCGCGTAGGGCTTTGTTTGCTGCAAGTTGATGTTTGGAGTCTAAGGTGGTGGTGATGATCATACCTTGGGTATAAGCACGATCTCGGCCAAATTGTTTGATTACATCAAGGCGCACCATTTCAGCCACATAAGGTGCTTCGAGATCTAAATCGGCGCTGTGTTTTTCTGCCGTTAACGGGCTGTCGATGGCCTGTTCATAGGTAGCTTGGTCAATATAATCCTGCTCAAACATGCGTCGTAACACTAGATTTCGGCGGTTGAAGGCGTTTTCGGGGTTTGAGATAGGGTTATAATTTGACTCACCTTTAAGCAACCCCGCCATCATTGCTGATTCGGTCAAGGTCATTTGGCTCAAATCTTTGCCATAATACACTTGTGCGGCTGCGCCAAGCCCATAGGCGCGGTGGCTGAAATGGACCTTATTGATATATAACTCTAGGATTTCTTCTTTACTCAGCTCGGTCTCCATGCGCAAAGCGAGAAACATTTCGACCAATTTGCGTTGCAAACGGCGATCGCGATTCAAAAACATGTTGCGCGCAGTTTGCATGGTCAGAGTGCTAGCTCCTTCGGAGAACTCTTGCGTGGTCAGACCAACTTTTAGAACCCTCAGCAATCCCTGGACATCCACTCCACCGTGTTCGAAGAAACGTTGATCTTCGGTGGCGACTAGTGCATTGATGAAGTTTTGCGGAACTTGTTCTAACTCGACGGGAATACGACGCACATCCCCAAACTCACCGATCAACTTGCCATCAGCACTATAAATGCGCATAGGTGTCTGAAATTGTACATTTTTTAGGCTATCAATAGCTGGCACTTGCGGGCCGGCAAAAAGATAAGCACCTAAAACTACCAAAACCATAAATATTGTGATTAAACTCACAATAAAGGCTATTTTCTTCAATATATTGATGACCATTGTTTTTGAAATATTTATTGTGTGCATCGGATGCGCTGAGAATAATTGCGCACCAGTATACCTTTTTCTAAAAAAAAGGCTGAATTTTTTTGTAAATCAGTGTAAATATAGTATCTTAGAGACGTTAGTTAATAAAAAAGTTTAACTTTATTTGTAAAAACGTTTCACTTTTTTTGGGGACAAGTCTAGTATAGATTAGGTATAAGGACGTTGTTGAACCGACTTAATGAGGCTTAGGATTTATGGTTCTGGGGTTATTCAAAAAGAAAAAAGTACCGATGATTGGTATCGACATTAGTTCGACCGCAGTCAAAATATTGCAGTTGGGTAAGGTTGGTAATCGTTATCGTGTCGATCGCTATGCAGTTGAACCATTACCGCAAGGTGCTGTTGTAGAACGTGATATTCGTGATACAGAAGCTGTGGGTAATGCCATCAAAAAGGCTGTTAAAAAAGCCAATGCATCCACAAAATTCGCAGCGGTGGCCGTTTCGGGCTCGGCTGTAATCACTCGTTCTATCCAAATGGACAAAGGTTTGTCTGATGATGAGATGGAAGAACAAATCAAATTAGAAGCCGATCAATATATTCCTTATCCGCTTGAAGAAGTAAACTTGGATTTTCAGGTGATGGGTGATTCGGAAGTCAACGCTGAGCAGGTGGACGTGCTGCTGGCTGCATCGCGCAGTGTGAATGTTGATTCGCGCGCTGATGCGTTAGAAATCGCTGGCTTGACGCCGAAAGTCGTAGATATTGAGGCGTACGCCATTGAGCGTGCGTATCAGTTAACGAAAAAGAAAACGGTTGATCATGTTGAAAACTCAGTGGTAGCAATTGTTGATATTGGTGCGACCATGACCAGTTTGAACGTGTTGCGTAATGGTCAGGTGATTTATAACCGAGAGCAACTGTTTGGCGGCAACCAACTGACTGAAGAAATTCAAAGCCGTTATGGTTTGTCTTATCAAGAAGCTGGTCTTGCTAAAAAGCAAGGTAGTTTACCTGATGACTATGAGACCGAAGTCTTGATGCCGTTTGCAGAGATTATTACTCAGCAAGTGGGTCGTGCTTTACAGTTCTTCTTCTCAGCAAGTGAATTTAATACGGTCAATGAAATTATTCTAGCTGGCGGCTGTGCTTCAATCGACGGGCTTGATGGAATGATTCAAGAGCATTTAGGGACACCAACTCGAGTGGCTAATCCTTTTGCTGAAATGTCTATCTCATCGCATGTGAACACACAGGCCTTGAGTGCAGATGCTCCAGCGATGATGATCAGTTGCGGTTTAGCGCTAAGGAGTTTTGACTAATGGCTAATATTAACTTACTCGACTGGCGCGAAGAGTTACGCCAAGAGCGCCAAAAAGAATTCTTTATTACCCTAGGTTTGATGGCCATTTTAGCCGCTTTGATTTGGTTTTTAGTGCACACAGTTATGGCCTCTCGTATTGAGAATCAACAGAATAGAAATAATTATCTACAAACAGAAATCCGTCAACTCGACAGGCAAATCAAAGAAATTAACGAGCTTGAAAAGCAACGTGAATCTTTGATTGCTCGCATGAACGTGATTCAAGATTTGCAGCAAAGCCGTCCAGAAGTGGTACGTATGTTTGATGAATTGGTTAGAGTGGTGCCTGAGGGTATTAACATTAGAACTCTTGAGCGCAAATCTGCTGGTTTAACATTTGTGGGTGAAGGAGAGAGCAACCCGCGTATTTCAGAGTTTATGCGCCAGTTAGATGCTTCAGAAAGACTCCAGTCAAAAGATTTACAAAACGTATCAAAACAAAATAAAGGTATACCTTCTCAAAGCTTTACATTGCTAGCACAGCAAGTGATTCCTGCCCAAGAAGAAAAAGAAGGGGAGGCTAAATAATGGATTTATCTAAATATCAAGATATTAATACTATTGGTTCTTGGCCGTTGCCAGGTAAAATTTTTGTTATTGTAATAGTTATGTTGATCGTTCTCGGTTTGGGCTATTATTTTGATACGAGCGATCAAATATCACAATTAGAATCTGAGCAAACAAAAGAGCAACAGTTGCTAACTGAATTTAGAACGAAGTATAAAAAGGCTGCAAATTTACAAGCCTATCGCGATCAAATGGCAGAAATGCAAGAAACCTTTAAGAGCTTGTTACAGCAACTGCCTAAAAATACTGAAATCCCTGGTTTATTAGATGAGATTTCTTATGCCGCTTCTGGTGCTGGTGTTGAGTTACTATCACATAAGTATTTGGCAGAAGCGAAAAAAGAGTTTTATATTGAAAAGCCTATTCAAATATTAGCAACAGGTAGTTATCACCAGATAGCCGATTTTGTGAGTCGTATTTCAGGGCTTCCAAGAATTGTAACGCTTCATGATTTTAAAATTTCTCCATCTGGAGGCAAGAAAAATCAACAAGGTGATAACACTGAAAATTTAAGCTTCAGTGTCTTGGCTAAAACGTATCGTTATGAAGCTGAGGGGGAGTAGCGTGAGTAATCAGAAGACAAAATTCGCGACCCTGTTGGGAGCATCATTACTATTAGGGACTTTGACAGGCTGTCAAGATGCTGGTTTATCAGAATTGCAGGCTGAAGTTCAGAAAATTAAAAGTGAAACACCAACCAGTGTTCCACCTATTCCAGAAGTAAAGCCTTATGAGCCTTTTACTTATGCTGCGAACGATTTGAGAAGCCCTTTCGCGCAATTGGATCCTGAGTTTGAAACACGTTTATTGCAGATTGAAGAAGGCTGTGAGACAGATATTCAGCCTGATCCAAACCGCAGAAAGTTTGAGCTGGAGAAGTTTGGTTTGGATGCTTTGCAATATGTGGGTTTGATATCAAATCGTCGTGAGCACCGAGGATTAATAAAAATCTTAAATGGTGAAAGTGCGGGTGTGATTCAGTCGATTCATGTGGGTGAATACATGGGCTTGAATGATGGCAAAATCACTAAGATTGATAGCGATCAAATAACAATCGAGGCAATTGTTCCGAATGGCAGAGGATGCTGGGAAAATCGCACGCAATACCTGGTCTTAGGGCAGTAGGGGGCAGGAAATGAAGAGTTTAAACATGAGATGGATAAGCAAGTCACAATTGGGTAATACGACTATGTTGACAAAAAAGACAACTTTTATGAAGAAATGTTCAGCACTGATGATGTTGACACTGGTTTCGCTGGGTGTGAATGCAAGTCAGTTGCAATCCATAGATTATAGTGTGTTGCCTGGTGATAAGGTGCAGTTGCGTTTTAGTTATTCTGGCACGCCTCCAACGCCGCAAGAATTTACCACGGCCAACCCTGCTCGAATTTCTATGGATTTTGCGGGTGTGGATTCTGGTCTTAACTATAAGACTAAAGATATTGGTGTTGGCGTGGTGAGTTCTGTAACAGCTATTGAAGCGCAGGATCGTACGCGAGTTGTCATTAATCTGGCTCAATTGGTTTCTTATAACAGTCAAGTACAAGGTAATGATTTCCTGGTGACTTTAGGCGGTGGTACAGCAGGTTATAGCGCAGCCAAACCAGCGACAACGAGTAGTTACACTTCTAGTGGTTCAAGCTACGATATTTCTGGCGTTGATTTTAGACGTGGTGTTGATGGAGAAGGTCGAGTTCTGGTTTCATTGGGACAGCCAAATGTTTCAGTAGATTTACGTCAAGAAGGTCGTACTGTTATTGCAGACTTCGTTGGTGCCGATATTGATCCGAGTTTTGTGCGTCGCTTAGATGTTGTGGATTTTGGTACTCCTGCCCAATTAGTTGAAACCAGTCGTCGTGGAAACAATGTTCGTTTAACTGTCCGTGGCAATGACCGTTTTGAATATTTAGCGTATCAAGCAGACGATCAATACACGATTGAGCTTAAGCCATTAACTCAGCAAGAGATAGAGCGTCGTGAGCGTGAGAAGCCTAAATACACTGGACAACGCTTGAACCTTCAATTCCAGGATATGGAAATTAGAGCGATTTTGAATGTGTTAGCAGACTTCTCAGGTATTAACATGGTGGTTAGTGATGATGTGCAAGGCACTATGGCTTTGAACTTGATTAATGTACCTTGGGATCAGGCACTAGACATTATCTTAAAATCAAAAGGTTTAGGTAAGCGTCAAGATGGTAATGTCATGATGATTGCGCCAGCAGATGTTATTGCCGCTCGTGAACAGCAAGAATTAGAAGCAAATAAACAGCAAGAAGAATTGGCTCCGCTGCGTACGGAATTGTTCCAAGTAAATTATGCGAAAGCTTCAGATTTGGCTGGTCTATTGGCCTCAACAGGGGGTGAAGGTGACTCTGGGATGCTATCATCTAGGGGTAAAGTGACAGTTGATGAAAGAACTAATACGCTTTTAATACAAGACACAGCCACCAAGCTTGAAGATATTCGTGGCTTATTGGGGCAGTTAGATATTCCTGTACAACAAGTTCTCATTGAAGCTCGAATAGTTACCGCAGATGATGGTTTTTCAAGAGAACTTGGTATGAGTTTTGGGGTGTCTAAAACTGAAGGTGATACAGGCGTTTCTGGTGATTTAAATGTGTTATTACCAGTAGGATCTCCAACAGGAACACTTGGCTTATCTTTTTCTAGATTGGCTAATGGTTTGATTTTAGATTTAGAGCTATCTGCGCTCGAATCTGAAAACAGAGGAGAGGTTGTAGCTAGCCCTAAAGTGATAACTTCAAATCAAACGGAAGCATTTATCAAAGCGGGTGAGGAAATTCCATACTTACAGTCAGCTTCTTCAGGTGCTGCAAATGTTTCATTTAAAGAAGCCGTTTTAGAGTTAAAGGTTACTCCGCAAATTACGCCAGACGGTAGAGTTATGCTTGATTTGAATGTAACTCAAGACACGCGCGGTGAAACCATTAATGTTGTGAATACCGCTACTGGTCAAGCAGGTGGTGGTGCACCAGCTATTAATACTCGTGAGTTGGGTACGCAAGTACTTGTAGATAATGGTGAAACGATTGTTCTGGGCGGTATTTACCAACAACGTTCTACTATTGATGATTCGAGAGTTCCTTTCTTGAGCGATATTCCATTGTTAGGAGCATTATTCCAAAAGAAAACTCGTTCAGATAGAAAATCAGAGCTATTAATCTTTGTTACTCCTAAAATTATAGATAATAGGTTGAAAAACTAATACTCGTACCCAATTACTAGAAACCCAGGTATAATCTGTGCCTGGGTTTTTGGTTTTTTAATATTTGGATTTTTAAAAGAGTTATACATAAATAATGAAAGGTAAGCGCAATATTTTCTTAGTTGGCCCAATGGGCGCAGGGAAAACCACGATTGGTAAGCAATTAGCCGAAATTCTGAAGTTGGAGTTTGTGGATAGTGATCATGAGCTAGAAGCTCGTACAGGCGCGCCAATAGATTGGATCTTTGACATTGAAGGTGAAGATGGTTTTCGAAAACGTGAGGAAGGCGTGATTGAAGATCTAACCCAGCAGCAGGGCATTGTTCTTGCAACTGGAGGTGGCGCTATTGTTTCGGATAAAAGTCGCAACTTTTTAGCGGCTAGAGGCGTTGTGGTTTATCTAGAAACCTCAATTGAGCAGCAATTGGAGCGTACTCGTCGTGATAAACGTCGTCCGCTTATTCAAAATGATAATCCTCGTGAAACTCTTGAAACCCTTATGAAGGAACGCGAGCCTTTGTATCAGGAAATAGCTGATTTAACTGTGGCAACTAACATCAGTTCAGTCAAATCAGTAGCCAAAGAAATCGTAGAATTGATGGAGCAGCCAATAGCTTAGTACCTGCTCAAAGTGGCTATAACATATTGAAAACAATAGATTTAACATTCAATAAGACCTCACAAAACTATCAAATCCAAATTGGTCAAGGCTTGTTAGATGACAAGCAAGCCTTTATCAATAGCATCAAAAGCTCACAAGTTCTTATCATCAGCAATGAAGTAGTAGCGCCACTGTATCTCGATCCGCTAAAACAAACTCTGCAAGCATTTGAGTGTTTTGAATATATTGTGCCAGATGGTGAGCAACACAAGAGTTTGCAACAATTTGAAGCTATTATTAGCTTCATGATTGAAAATAGATTGCGTAGAAATGCCACAATCATTGCCTTGGGTGGAGGAGTTATTGGCGATCTGTCTGGCTATGTTGCTGCAAGCTATTATCGTGGTATCGACTTTATCCAAGTACCAACAAGCTTATTGGCGCAGGTGGACTCGTCTGTCGGTGGTAAAACCGCGGTCAACCATCCGCTAGGGAAAAATTTAATTGGTGCATTTCACCAGCCTAAAAAAGTCATCACTGATATTGATACGCTGAAAACGCTACCTGAAAGAGAATTTCGTTCAGGAATCGCTGAGATAATAAAAGCTGCGATTATTGCCGATAGTGACTTCTTTAGCTGGCTGGAGGGTAACTATCAAGCTATTTTGTCGCAGGATGCAAATGTACTGGCCAGTATGATTGCGCGCTCTTGCCAAATTAAAGCTGATATTGTGGCTAATGATGAAAAAGAACAAGGCACGCGAGCGTGGCTCAATCTTGGTCACACTTTTGCTCATGCTATCGAAAAAGACATGGGTTTTGGAACATTACTGCATGGTGAAGCGGTGGCTATAGGTCTTTGTTTAGCTGCTAACTTTAATCAACAAAGACAACAGTTAACTGGTGTTGATAAGCAGAAAATTTTTAAGTTGGTGGCTCGTTTCGGTTTGCCTACATGTATTCCTGCGCAATTATCCGCAGAGTCACTAATTAATGCGATGAGTATTGATAAGAAAAATATTGATCAAGACCTCACTTTAATTTTGCCAAGTTCTATAGGTCGAGTTACTATAGAAAATAATATATCAAAAAATGAAATGTACGATTTTTTGGCTCAACAACTTAACTAACTTATTGAATTAAATGGCTTTTCAGCAAGGCATCTCAAAACAACCCTTCCATACTGACAACCGAGTATTGTTTGTTCCTGACTCTTGGAGGCGCCTTTTTGCTTTAATAAAGCACCAAGCCGCGCATTCGGGTTTCTGCCTGATAGAAGGTTTGTTCGGTGCGGGCAAATCGACTTTTGCCAAGATCCTTGAAAAAAGGATGGTGCTTGACGATGCTATGGATTGTGCCGTTGTGCAAATCCATCCATTGAGCAACATCGAGCAAGTGTTAAGCCAGTTGCCGCAAGATAGAGATAAGCCGTTGGTGGCAATTATTGACGATGCTCATGAGGCGGCTGCGAGTTTGTTAAAACGTTTTACCGAAGGCCATAGAAATATTTATTGGGTTTTATTGGCAGAGCCTGGGGTTGCTGAGCATGTTTCTGCATTTGAACCTGTCAGACAAGAGCTACCGTTATTCAACAAAGAAGATTGCTACCAGCTGTTGCAAAAACAATTACATGAACTGCCCAAAATGGCTCAGTTCACTCAAATGCAAAGCGATACTATTTGGTATGCCTCTAAAGGTTTACCACTTAAGATCTTTGAGCAAGCAAGTAAAAATCTTGAAGGCTTGTTACAGGCAGGAACCACAAACGAATATTTTGATAAAGCGAATAGAGGTTGGCTTAGTACGGCTGTTTTAGCTGTTGCAGCCATCGCATTTATTGCTTTTATTTTATTTAAAAAATCATCTGATCAGATTGATGAGAACACTACACTGGCAGAAAGAAGTGTGCAGATCCTTGATGAAAATTCTACTCATCAAAAAGAAGATGCGCGTTTAGCAAATCAGGAGCTTTTGGAAATTTCTGAGTTACAGGAAACTGGCGAGTTAGTGATTGAACCGCCCAGCTCAGATCAATACATCGGCTCAAGTACTAACGATATTAAAAATGATGATGACCCCATCGCTGAAATTGCGCAAACAAGTACGCTGATTACTGCCGACACTTTAGATGGGGTTAATAAAACTCCAGAAACCAGTTTTGCTCAATGGTTGGCAAGTCAGTCGCAAGATTATTATAGTGCGCAATTGTATTCTCATTCCGATCCTGCTGAGGCAAATGTTTTTAAGCACAATTTGGATTTAGCTGATAGCTATGTATATTCCACCGTTATAAAAGGCGAAAAGCGTTATCGTGTGCTGTGGGGTTCCTATCAAACTCGTGCCGGTGCAGAGCAGGCGATCCGTTCGTTGCCTCCCGAAATACTCCAACAAAAGCCTTGGATCAGACAGTTTTCGGCAATCAATCAAGAGTTGCAATTGAAACAATAACCAAGCTATAAATACTATTTGTTGTGACAAAGCCTGTATTCATAACTAGAGGTCGCATATAATAGCTGCCATTCAGTCCTTTAACTCGCAACCAGCAATTATGAGTCATTCGTTACAAAACGACCGTTATATCAAAGCCTGTTTACAGCAATCCGTTGATCGCACGCCAATCTGGATGATGCGCCAAGCTGGACGATATTTACCAGAATACCGCCAATTGAGAGCTGAGGCGGGTAGTTTTATGGATTTATGTACTAACCCAGAGCTGGCTTGTGAAGTTACTTTGCAGCCATTACGTCGTTTTCCATTAGATGCGGCAATCTTATTTTCAGATATTCTTACTATTCCTGACGCTATGGGTTTGGGTCTATACTTTACTCCTGGCGAAGGCCCAGCGTTTAAGACAGCGGTGCGGAATGCTTCACAAGTTGCTGCTTTACCTATTCCAGATCCCCATCAGGAATTGAAATATGTAACGGATGCCGTTAGCACTATTCGCCGTGAACTCAAAGGACAAGTTCCGCTAATTGGCTTCTCTGGTAGTCCTTGGACCTTGGCTACCTACATGGTTGAAGGTGGAACTACTAAGAACTTTTCAGAAGTTAAAGGCATGATGTATGCCGATCCGCAAGCTATGCACGCCTTATTGGACAAATTAGCCGATTCAATTATCTTATATTTGAACGCACAAGTTGAAGCTGGCGCACAAGCATTGATGATTTTTGATACTTGGGGTGGAGTCTTAACTCCAGCTGATTACCAAGAGTTTTCACTGCGTTATATGCAAAAAATTGTAGCTGGTTTAAAACGTGAATACGACGGACAGACCATCCCCGTAACCTTGTTTACTAAAGGTGGTGGGGCCTGGTTAGATGTTATGGCGAAAACAGGCTGTGATTGTTTAGGTGTGGATTGGACGACAAATTTAGCCGATGCTAGAGCTCTTGTGAATGGTAAAACCGCGTTACAAGGAAATATGGACCCATCTATATTGTATGGCTCTGATCAAAGAATTCGTGAAGAAGTTAGCAAAATTTTAGCAAGCTATGGACAAGGCTCAGGACATGTATTTAACTTAGGTCATGGCATCCATCAAACAGTACAACCTGAAAAAGCAGGTGTGTTTATTGATGCGGTACATGAATTGAGTAAACAATATCATCAATAATCATTACATGGTTAAGCGTGGTCGCTAAGATCACGCAATAAGAATTACAATATGCGCAAGGAAAGTCACTTTAATCCACCGTGGTGGTTAAGCAATCGCCATCTGCAAACCTTTTGGGCTCCTTTGGTCCAAAAGACGCCTATTCCAAAATTACATCGCGAGCGTCTTGAACTTGATGATGGTGATTTTTTGGATATGGATTGGGTTAATCCAGAGCGTAACGCACCCACACTAATTCTTTTACATGGCTTGGAAGGAGGTATCGACTCTCCTTATCTGCGCCGCATGCTGTTTCAAATACATCAAAAGCGTTGGCGAGGTTTATTGGTTTATTGGCGTAGTTGCAGTGGCGAAATGAACCGTACCGATAAAACTTATCATTCGGGTCGTAGTGATGATTTGCAGCAAGTGATTCAACATGTGGTTGCTACTAAATCGCCAAGCCCTTTGTTCGTAGCTGGTTACTCATTAGGCGCTAATGTGTTATTAAAATGGTTAGGAGAGCAACAGCAACAGGCTCCGATAACATCAGCCTGTGCAGTCTCAACACCCTTTAATTTAGCGATTTGTGCCGACTCAATAGATCAAGGCTTTTCAAAAATATATAAACACTACTTGCTTAACTCTTTGAAAAAAAGAATGTTGCAAAAGTTCCCTCCAGAGCGACTATTAGAACTGCTCAATATGACGCCGCGTGATGTGATGTTGATTAGCAATTTTAGAGAGTTTGATAATCGTATCACAGCGCGTTTGAATGGCTTTAAAAATTCTGAAGATTATTATCGTCAAGCATCCAGTATTTATTATTTAGATAAGATTACCAAACCAGCGCTAATCATACATGCAGCTGATGATCCCTTCATGTCAGCTAAAATCATTCCCAAAGAAGATGAGCTGGCGGATAATTTGGAGTTAAGGGTTAGTGAACATGGTGGTCATGTAGGCTTTGTTAGTGATCCTAAAATTACAGGAACTGACTTTTATTTGGAAAAGACCATTCTCGAATATTTTGATCGTTTTCTATAAGCGGGTTTAATTTCAATTTTTACCTATGGCTAATACGATCGCTGTGCATAAATCTGGTAATTCGCGTGGAATTTGCTATGCTGGTTTGACCACAAGATGCTAAAACGAAATCATATTCAATGGCAATGCAGCAACAGTTCCAAACCTTAAAAGACAGTTATCAACAGCAACCTTTTACCGATTACAAAACTCGAATAGCTTTACTCGATAAGTTAAAAAAAATGATCTTGGAGAATGAGAAAAAGATCATTGAAGCTATTTATGAGGACTTTTCTTATCGCTGTGATTTTGAAACACAAATTGCCGAGATTTATCCTTCAATTAAAGCTATTAAGCACACAAAAAAAGAACTGGCTAAATGGATGGCTCCAAAAAAATCATCAGTCAGTATTTGGTTTAAACCTGCAACTGCAAGCATTATGTATCAACCACTAGGCGTGGTGGGAATTATTGTTCCTTGGAATTATCCACTGCTTCTATCAATAGGACCGATGATAGCTGCAATAGCTGCGGGTAATCGCGTGATGCTTAAAATGTCGGAATTTACTGACAAATTTAGCCACCTTTTTGCAGAACTTTGTACTGAGTATATGCCCAAAGATTGGGTGCAGGTGGTCAATGGTGGACCCGAAGTAGGAGCTGCACTTTCCAGTCTACCTTTTGATCATATTTTATTCACTGGTTCGTCAAGAATTGGCAAATTAGTGATGGAAAGTGCTAGTAAAAACTTAACCCCAGTAACTTTAGAGCTTGGGGGTAAGTCACCTACTATCGTTGACAAAGATTTCCCTATTGAAACGGCTGCTCAAAGAATTTTATTTGGAAAATTGATTAATGCCGGACAAACCTGTCTAGCCCCCGATCATGTCTTTGTGCATCAAGATCAGGTAAAAGATTGGATAAAAAGCCTAAAGCAAGCCGCAAAGCAGTTTTATCCAAATTGGCAGAAACAAGATTTAACCGCAGTTTCAAGTGACAAACAATTTGAACGTCATCAAGCTATGCTGCTAGATGCTCAAGAAAAAGGTGCTCAAGTTGAATTCTTAGTTGATGTGACTGAACAAAAAAGCATCGGTCGAAAAATGGCTCCTTCAGTAATTTTACAAGCCACTGAGGATATGCTGGTCTTGCAAGAAGAAATTTTTGGCCCGACGCTACCTATTTTGACTTACCAAACAATTGATGAGGTGGTTACCTTTATCAATAAGCGTCCAAGGCCGTTAGGACTTTACTTATTCTCTTATGATAAGAAAGTGACTGAAAAAGTTATGACTGAAACCATTTCTGGCGGTGTGACTTTGAACGATACTATTTTGCATGTGAGTCAGGAGTCTTTGCCGTTTGGAGGTGTAGGTAATAGTGGTATGGGCCATTATCATGGCATAGAAGGCTTTAAAACCTTCTCTAAAGCAAAAAGTATTTTTAAGCAAAGTCGCTTTGCAATAACCAAGTTGATGTATCCACCGTTTGGTAACTTTGCCAACAGAATGTATAGAATCATGCGTGGAAAATAAGGCAAGCGCATGGCTGAAAGCAAATCTTTAAAACCAAAATTAAGTCGTCGCTCTTTGTTAAAAGCTAGTTTACTTGGGGCGGGAGTTGTTGCCACAGGTATCAGTGTTTGGCAGTTGGCTTTGAGTGACGATAATCAATTAATTGAGCAAGAACAGTTTAATTACCAATTTTTGAGTATTGATGACAGGATTTTGCTGTGGGCTTTAATTCCTGCTTATCTTGAAGCCGCTATTGATCCTAATGAGCAAGTCATTCGCTTTACTATTTTGCATAATATAGATAGTGCAATTGGCTTGTTGCCACTATCGACCCAAGATGAGTTGCGCGAACTATTGGATATTCTAACCTTTCAATTGGGGCGGGCATTTTTAGCACGAGTATGGAGCAGTTGGACTCATGCAGATCTTGAGCAACTCCAAGGCTTTTTAACTCGTTGGCGCGAAAGCTTTATGACTTTATTGCGAGCAGGTTATCTAGGCTTACATCAGCTTATTTTTGGCTCCTACTACGGCGAAATTAATGCTTGGCAAGCTATTGGTTACAGCGGGCCGCCGCAGTTTGATTTGCCTGAATCTTTCTACCAACAATTCGATTAATGACTACCTTATGAGTTCGACAAATCCTAATAGTATTAATGCCAACCGAGTTAAACAGACTGTTTTAGAAACAGATGTTTTGATTATAGGCAGTGGCGCAGGAGGAGGTGTTAGTGCTGAAATTTTGGCTAAGGCAGGCTTTGATGTATTGATAGTAGAAGAAGGGCCTCATAAAACAGCGCGTGATTTTAAGATGCTAGAAAAGCAGGCTTATCCCGATCTGTATCAAGAAGCTGCTGGCCGTAAAACTTTGGATAAAGGAATTAATATTTTGCAAGGGCGTAGTGTCGGCGGTTCTACCACTGTCAATTGGACCACTAGTTTTCGCACGCCTAACAATACACTACAACATTGGCAAAAAGAATGGGGTTTAGAGCGTCATAATGAACAAGCATTAACACCTTGGTTTTTGCAAATGGAGCAGAGCCTGAATATTGAGCCTTGGGCAATTCCAGCCAATCGAAATAACCAATTAATTGAGCAAGGTTGTGCGGATCTAGGTTGGCAAACAAAAGTTATTTCTCGCAACGTAAAAGCTTGCGCCAATTTGGGTTATTGCGGCATGGGTTGTCCGCTTAATGCTAAGCAGTCAATGTTGGTGACTACCATTCCTAGTGCTTTAAAGTTAGGTGCAACATTATTGCATCGAGCGCGGGTCAACAAATTGCTGATTGACGGAGATAAGGTTACTGGTTGTGAAGTTAGCCCCATGGATGAGCAAGGGCAACTAGTGGCAAATAAAACGATTAAAGTTAACGCAAAGCACACTATTTTAAGTGCTGGTGCCATTGGTTCTCCAGCAGTTTTATTACGCTCCAATGCGCCGGATCCTTATCAACTGGTTGGCAAACGAACCTTTCTCCATCCAGTTGTGATAAGTGCAGGTGTGATGAATGAAAAAGTTGAAGGTTACTCAGGCGCACCCCAATCTATTTATAGCGATCACTTTTTATGGCCAAAAACGCAAGAAATTGGCTATAAAATTGAAGCTGCTCCGCTCCATCCTTTATTAGTTTCGACGGTTTTGACCTCTTTCGGCCAGCAACATTTTGAACTCATGCAAAAGCTACCTTACCTGCAGGGTTCGTTAGCCTTATTACGTGATGGCTTCCATGAGCAAAGTATTGGCGGGCAGGTGATCTTAGACAAATACGGTTATCCTAAACTGGATTATAAAATCACCGACTATCTGTGGGATGGTGCGCGTAAAGCAATTTCAAGTATGACTGAAATGCTATTTGCCGCTGGAGCAAAACAAGTGATGCCTCTACATTTAGAAGCTAGGCCTTATGCAAACTGGAAACAGGCCAAGAAAGCGATTGATGAGTTGCCAATGAAAGTATTAAAAATGCAGGTTATGAGTGCGCATGTGATGGGTGGTTGTACTATGGGCAGTGATGAACACTTTTCGCTGGTGGATGACACAGGCAA
The DNA here is from genome assembly GCA_013373015.1 of Kangiellaceae bacterium. Lineage (GTDB taxonomy): Bacteria > Pseudomonadota > Gammaproteobacteria > Enterobacterales > Kangiellaceae > Kangiella. The sequence continues at coordinate 13,393 of JABXIQ010000051.1, read as the reverse complement.
ATATCGTCATTTAGACAATTTGTATGTTTTTGATGGCTCAGTATTCCCTACCAGTATTGGAGCCAATCCGCAGTTGTCTATCTATGGCTTAGTCGCTCGTTTGGCGAGTGAGTTGACAAATAAGTTGTAATTTTATGAAAGAATATTATTGCTGGCGCTGTGATTCTATTGTACCGATGCTTGAAGAGCATGAGTGGATAAAAATTGAACCATTACTCAGACAGCAGATGCTGGATATTAAGGATTACCGAGAGCGAACAGGATGTGACATTAGAGAAGGTATAGAGAAAGCTGAAAAACCTGCAACAAGTATGTATTATGAGCTTACTGGTTACTTGGAAAATAACGTGGCAGCTATTTATCATCATAGGCTGATTGATTTTGGCCCTGAATGCAATAATTGTGGCTACTTATTGAGAACACCAAAAGCAAAGTTTTGCGCTAATTGTGGAAACCGAGAATAATGAATAAAACCGTTTTATATCCTGGAACATTTGATCCTATCACCAAAGGCCATATGGATTTAGTGGAGCGTGCCTGTCGTTTGTTTGATAAGGTCATCATTGGCGTAGCTTATAACCCCAATAAAAAGCCTTTATTCAGCCTTGAAGAGCGGGTTGCCATGGTTGAAGAAATTTTTGCTAACAACTCACAGGTTGAGGTGAAAGGTTTTACTGGTCTGTTGGTTCACTTTGCCAAAGAAAACAATTCTCAGGCTATTTTGCGTGGTATTCGTGCGGTTTCTGACTTTGAGTTTGAGTTTCAGCTTGCCAATATGAACCGCCATCTTGATGCGAACTTGGAATCTTTGTTTTTGACCCCATCTGAGAAGTATTCCTATATATCTTCATCTTTGGTGCGTGAAGTTGCATCTTTGGGTGGCGATATATCGGCTTTTGTCGATCCGCGTGTACAACAGGCGTTGCAGCAAAAGTTTGCTAAATAGGTCGAACTTTAGCGTTTAATCAGCGATAATACAGCGCGTTATCTTCCAGTCATTGAGTAAGAGATAGAAAATGGCATTAAAAATTACTGACGAATGTATCAACTGTGATGTGTGTGAGCCTGAATGTCCTAATGAGGCCATTTATCAAGGTGAAGAGATCTATGAGATCGATCCAGATAAGTGTACTCAATGTGTAGGCCATTACGATGAGCCTCAGTGTCAGCTAGTCTGCCCAGTAGATTGTATTCCGCTTGATGAAGAGCGCCCTGAGACGGAAGAAGAGCTGATCATTAAATATGAGAAGCTAACGGGCTTACCTTACGCAGGCTAAAGGTCTGATAAGATTAAACATGATTTTAAGAGGCGGCTTTGGTCGCCTTTTTTGTCTTAAAAATTGCCAACACATGTATTAACTGAATGAAATTACTCGACTGGCTTAAAGCAGAACCTTTTACCCTAACCTTTTCTTCAGGTTTTTTTGGCTTTTATGCGCACGGTGGTGTGATGCAAGCGCTGGAAGAGGCACAAACTTTACCGCAAAAACTGACGGGTGCTAGTTCTGGCGCGATTATTTCTTCTTGTTGGGCGGCAGGTCTTAATGCCAAAGAAAATAAGCAGATGCTGTTTGATCTAACCCGTGAAGATTTCTGGGACCCTGCAGGTTTTAAGGTTTTCAGTGGTATGGGATTGCTTAAAGGTGAAAAGTTTCGCCAATTGTTGGATTATCATTTACCGGTAAAAACTTTTGAGCAGTGTCGAGCGAAATTGGCTTTGTCAGCTTATGATATGTGGACTAAACAAACGGTTGTGTTCGATAAAGGGGAATTAATTCCTGCAATTTATGCGTCGTGCGCCATTCCAGTGATGTTTCAGCCGATCGAGTATCAAGGCTATAAGTTATTGGATGGTGGCATCAAAGACCGTCCTGCTCTGGCTGGAACGCAAAATGGTGAGTGTATTTTCTACCATCATATAGCTTCAAAATCACCTTGGCGTAAGGCGGATTCACCTTCAATCCAAATTCCAAAACGTGACAACCTGATCAGCTTGGTGATTTATGATTTGCCACGCTGTGGGCCAACCAAATTACAACTTGGGCCGAGTGCTTACGAAAAAGCCTACCAAGCTACTTTACGAGCGCTTGATAGGCCTATTGAAGACGGCATGGTGGCATTAGCCTGTTAAAACGCGGCTTGTAAGGAAATTTTAGAGCTCTATCTTTTATTTAGTGGGCAAGTGTTAATTCCCAATAGTTTATACAAAGGGCAGAAACCGACCAAACCAGTAATCAACGGAATCAAACCGATCCAGCCCCAAGCGGTTTGTGGACCTACAAAGACTAGAGCAATTAATAGTGCGCCAATGATCACGCGGATAACACGATCTACAGTACCTTCATTTCTCATGGTGTTTACCTCTCATTAATTAGATGATACTAATATAACAAACAGCACAGATTTTAGCTTGATGTAGATCAAGTTTTGGTGTGACTTGGCGTGATCTTAAGTAGAGGTAATAATGTCTAGGACTGCTTGTCAGTTAAATAGATGCCCTTGGATTCTATTTTGATCTTGCGTTCTTTATAAAGTTTACCTAAGGCTTTTTTGAAAGTAGCCTTGCTTGAATTAAACAATTTATAGATCAATTCAGGTTTGCTTTTATCATTCAACGCCAAGAAACCGTCATTATCTTTGAGCTTCTGTAAAATCACATCAGACAGTTCAACTTTGGCTTGGCTGATAGGTTTTTGCAGTGACAGGTCAATCTTGCCATCGTTGCGCACTTGTTTGATATAACCGACAAGCTTTTGACCAACTTGTAAGGGGGAAATAATATCGCTTTGGAAAATCAGGCCAGTATGAGCATGATTAATGATCGCGTTATAACCTAAATCAGTTTTTCGACGAATAGTCAGCTCAACTTGTTGATTTTTGGTGTAATGAGCGGGTGTTTTATCTAAAAAACGATCCAATCGCGATGAACCTGCAATGCGTTTACTGGCCTTGTCGATATATAAATAAACCAAATACTCGCGGCCAACTTGCATCTCATGGTATTGCTCAGAAAAGGGCACCAATAAATCTTTCGGCAATCCCCAGTCCATAAAAGCACCAATAAAATTAACATCCAAACATTTGAGTTTTTGTACTTCACCTACTTTGGCTAATGGCTGTTCGGTTGTGGCGATAGGCCGATCATCAGAATCGAGGTAGACAAATACATCAATCGAGTCACCTACAACCGTATTCTCAGGCACATAACGGTTGGGTAGCAATACAAGCTGCTCAGACTCCATAGTGTCACCAAGCATCACACCTGCCTCATGCAAACGCGCGACCACTAGCTGATTGTCTTGCCCAATTTTAAAGCTCATAGGTTGTCACCATTAATAACACTATTGTTGTTTAGCCACTTAGCTAACAGATTCCATCTCAACGATTACTGGCCAACGGCCTTGCATAATCACATGACCAAGATAGCGGTTTGCGCCATCGGTAGCAAATTCAAACTGATAGCGGCGCAAAAAACGTATTTTGCCATCAGTATTCTTTTCAAAATAAACCTTTTTCAACGCTACATAACCATCTAAGTTTTGCACATAAGACTCTTCGCAAGCCTTGATGGCTGCTCGATAGGCAGATTCGCGGATACGGCCGTTATACAGCCAAAAGCCAATGCCAAGAGCAATAAAAAGTATAATCAATAGATTGGTCATAATATTTTTGATTGAATTAAAAAAGGCGACCAGAGCCGCCTTTATTAAGTTTGTGTGCCTGTAAACTGCTGATTATTTACCAACAACCCACTTGGCCACGTTAACTTTTTCCACACCAGCCGCTTTGGCTTGGTCAACTGCTGTAATCAACACTTCGTTCATCGCATCTTCGTGGACACGAACTAACACTGGTGAACGTGGATCGACCGCTAGTTGAGTTTCGATGTTCGCTCGCACCGCTTCTTTGTCGATAATACGATCGTTCATTGTCACGGTACTGGTATCGTCAATTGAAACTACAATCAATGGTGGAGGATTTGGTGGTGGCTCGCTGTCCTGATTGGTTGTCGGGCGAGCAAGGTCAACCGCAGATTCTTTCACAAATGAAGTCGTTACAATGAAGAAAATCAACATGATGAATACGATGTCGAGCATCGGAGTCATATCGATATTGCTTTCATCATCACTAGAATGGCGTCTTTTTCTCATATTTCTTATCCTATCGCACTATTTAGTTCGCGTTTGATGTTCACATCTGAATATCTTATGACTGACTCAGGCGACTAAAAGCGACATTTACAATGTATAACCAATAACTCTTAAACAAGAGTATAGCTGGCACATTAAATGTGATCCAGCATTAAATGTCTAGTGTTGCTCATTGAAAATTAACAATTATTGGCGTTTTTAATAGCCTTTAGTTGTTAGCGCTGACACTTAGGACAATAAAAGCTCGATCTTTGACCAATCACTTGCCGTTTAATGGGGCTGTCGCAACTTAAACAAGCCTCACCTTCGCGACCATAAACATGCAGTTGTTGGGCAAAATAACCTGGACTGCCATCAGCTTGAGTAAAATCTTTTAAGGTAGTGCCGCCTTGTGCAATCGCTTTGCTAAGCACTTGTTTTATATGACCAGCAAGGGCATGACATCGTTGCAAACTGACTTTGTTTGCAGCGCGTTTTGGGTGAATCCCGCTCAAAAATAAAGACTCAGCTGCATAAATATTGCCCACACCAACCACTACTTTATTATCCATAATAGCGTTTTTTATCACGCCTTTTCGTTTGGCGAGCGATCGATGCAAATAATCGCCATCAAAAGCCTCAGAAAGTGGCTCTGGCCCCAAACTGGCTAAGATGGTCAATTCTTCATTATTGTCTTGCCATAAAACAGCGCCAAAGCGACGCGGATCATTAAATCGCAAGGCTTGTCCATCCTCGAAAATCACCTCGAAATGATCGTGTTTTTTTAGTGGTGTATTGTTATCCACCACCCGCATTGTGCCTGACATGCCAAGGTGCATCACCACGGAACCCGAATCGAAATGCCACAACATATATTTGGCACGACGCGAAATTCCAGAGCTTACTCGTCCTTGTAACTTTTTGATTTCATTAGGAATAGGCCAGCGTAATTGCTTATGATGAATATTAATCTTGGCAATCGCTTTGCCAACAATATGCGGCTCAATACCGTTTTTGGTGGTTTCGACTTCGGGTAATTCGGGCATGATTGTTTAGGATTTAAATTATAGATTATGAAATATATTGTCTAATTTTATACTGAATTTCTATCCAGTTATTAGCCATACAATGAGATAGCATTTTATTTAAATGTAACTCTACTTCTTTCCAGGAAAATGTAGACATGATTAATAAGCCTCTTCCCCATCGACTGTCAGATTTTGATAATTAAGAAGGTGATACAACATACAAATAAAAGGTTTGAATGTCATCTTCATCTGGTTCTCTAATCTCGACTTCAATTTCAATATTAAAATTATTAGTATCGCTAGGAAGTTCATTTCTTTTTAGCTGAGAGCTAGAAATAGAAAATATATGAGGCTGTTGCATAATTTGATTTTTAGATGTTTTTATTAATATAGCATAAATAAAACTAGCTAATGCTAGGTTTATTTATTTCATAAACTTTTATTGTTGCGGATACACATAGCACAGATTGAAATGTTTAGCACAAATTACCCCATAAAATTAGCCGAGCAAGAAAAAGTTATAGCGTAAATTGGGCATGGATAGCCCAATTTAGCAAAAACGAAACAAGGAGGTTTCGTTTTGCGGCGCGTTAAGTAACTTTTGAGAGCGAGGGATGTGCGAAGCACCTAATTTTCGGGTGTCTTTTCTTTTGGTTCGTTTTCTTTAGACAAGTAAAGAAAATGAACAATTAAGCTACTTTAGGTCTTCAGATGATAAATAGATTTCAGAATGATGACAGGCTAGATTCCAGCCTATGCGGGAATGACTAAAATAAGTTAAGTGCCAACGATCAAAAAAGCCCAGTCAAATGACTAGGCTTTTTATCAGTTTTCTTGGAGGCAGAAAACGTAAAAGGTTTAAGCGAAAACGCTTAAAAATCAAAGTATTATTACTTGATTTTACCTTCTTTATAGATAACGTGCTGACGTACAACAGGATCAAATTTTTTGATCTCCATTTTGCCAGGCATGTTTTTCTTGTTTTTGTCGGTGGTATAGAAATGACCTGTACCAGCGCTTGAATTTAAACGAATTTTATCACGCATGATCTATCTCCTTATACCTTTTCGCCTTTAGAGCGAAGTTCTGCAAGAACGGTGTCGATACCTTTCTTGTCGATAATACGCATACCTTTTGCTGAAACACGTAGTTTCACAAAACGGTTCTCAGACTCAACCCAGAAACGGTGAGTGTGTAAATTAGGTAAAAAACGACGCTTAGTGCGGTTTTTTGCGTGTGACACGTTGTTACCTGTCACAGGACGCTTACCAGTTACCTGACAAACTTTAGCCATGATTAGCCTCCAAAAATAACCTTAAATCCCGCCTCAATTGGTATTTTTAAGGCGATACTGCAAATTAGGGCGCACTTTATACCAAAATCAGCTGCCTTTAGCAATGAAAAGCCAATAATTTTAGCTATAAATACGCGATTTCGCCGCTTTTCGGCGAATAGTTTCAAAGTCCCATCAGATCACTACTTCTATAAGAGCCCATGTTCGGCAAAAGAGTAGGTCTTGGACTGGGCGACGATTATATGATCAAGCGTACGAATATCAACCAAATTTAGCGCTTTTTTTAACTGTTTGGTTAAGTTGATATCAGCATCACTAGGATTCGGGTTGCCACTGGGGTGATTATGGCTAAATATCACTGCCGCTGCTTGGTATTTCAGGGCGGTTTCAACTACCACTCTTGGGTGCACTTCCGAGCTATTAATAGTCCCTTGAAATAAAAGCTCGCTGTGGATCAGTTGATGCTGGCTATTGAGCAGCAAGAGATAAAAATGTTCGCGTTTATGCTGAGCCATTAAGCACTTTAGATAGTCTTTAACGGTTTTTGGGTTAGTAAACGCTTGCTCTAGCTCTAATGACTGCTGTAAATAGCGTTTTGAGAGCTCTAAACAGGCCTGCAATTGACAAAATTTGGCAGATCCAAGCCCTGGATAGCTGTTAAAAGTTTGAAAGTCCGCTTCGAGTAGCGGTTTTAATCCTTGAAAATCGTGCAATAAATAACGCGCCAAATCCACCACGTTGAGCTTTTTTGTGCCTGTTCTAAGAAAAATTGCTAAAAGCTCCGCATCGGATAAATTGTCTGCACCCTGCGTCATTAGGCGCTCTCGGGGGCGTTCACCTTGTGGCCACTCCATAATTTTCATGATAATTCCTTTTATATGTTGTTTTGATGGAACAACCATAGCGAATTTAAGTTGGTGAGTAATTGCTTAGATCGCTACAAATCTTGTGAGTAAAGGCGTAAACTAATGCCATCAATGTGAACTAAATCAACAATTTAGGATGAATTTAAGCCAAAAGAAAATATTATTAGGCTTAACGGGGGGGATTGCGGCCTATAAAGTGGCCGATCTCTGCCGACAATTAGTAAAAGCTGGCGCAGAAGTAAAAGTGGTGATGACCAAGGGCGCTAAGGCTTTTATTACGCCTTTAACCATGCAGGCCCTATCGGGCAATCCTGTGCATGATGATTTACTCGATCCGAGCGCGGAAACGGCAATGGGACATATCGAATTGGCCAAATGGCCAGATTTGATTGTGATTGCGCCTGCTAGTGCAGATTTTATCGCGCGCGCAACCGCGGGCATGGCTGATGATTTATTGGCGACTTTGTGTGTAGCAACGGCTAAGCCTATTGCGCTAGTACCCGCCATGAATCAGCAAATGTGGGCTAATCAAGCCACTCAAGCGAATATCAAGACCGCTGCTAAGCGTAGTTTTCATATTTGGGGGCCAGCTTCAGGCGATCAAGCCTGCGGTGATGTGGGCTTTGGTCGTATGATTGAGCCTCTTGAGATTGCCCAGAAAGTAGATGCTTTTTTTAATCATAAGCCATTGAAAAGCCAGCATTGGGTCATAACTGCAGGTCCAACGGTGGAAAAAATTGATCCTGTGCGTTATCTGACCAATCGTAGCTCAGGCAAGATGGGCTATGCCATTGCGCAAGCAGCGGCCAATTTAGGTGCGAAAGTGACTTTGGTTTCTGGCCCTGTATCTCTTGATTCGCCGAATGGGGTGGAAAGGGTCATGGTGCAATCAGCACAGGATATGCTGCAAGCAGTGGAAAGCGCCACGGAAAATTCGGATGTGTTTGTAGCTTGTGCTGCGGTTTCCGATTATCGAGCAAAAAACGTTGCCGAGCAGAAAATGAAGAAGCAGGGCGATGATGGGCTCAGTATTGAACTTGAGCAAAACCCCGACATACTGCAGTGGGTTGCTTCCAATCGTGATTGTTTTGCAGTGGGCTTTGCCGCTGAAACGCAAAACTTGATTGATTATGCGCAAACCAAAATGGAGCGAAAGGGTATTCAAATGATTTGCGCGAATGACGTGAGCCGAGCAGATATTGGTTTTGGCAGTGATCATAATGAATTGACCGTGTTTTATCGTGCCGAGCAGGAATTGGAAACTTATAAATTAGGACCAAAATTGAAAACCGAATTGGCGCAAGATTTAGTTGAATTGGTAAATACTATTAGAAAATAAAAATGCCGTAACGAGCAGAGGTAGCAAATATGGCAAAGTCGAAAGTTGCAAAAGGAAAAAGTTTACTTAGTTTTTTCGTTCCTGCGTTGGGGATTGGCGCGCTGTTAGTCTTGTTGGCGGCTGCTGCATTTTACTTTTTTGGTTATCAACAGCCATTGAAAGAGCAAGCCAGTTTTTATTTGCAAAGCTCAGTTGATGAAAAGGCACAACAAGTTTCTAGTAAAATTGCGCAGCTTGAAGCGGATATCAAACAGACTATTGAAACTTCTGCGCAAGAAAGTGAGATGCTTGCCAACTTAAAGACTAAATACCCAAGCGTAACTTCGGTAACTAGTTATGATCCTGACAATCTTGCGGTAAATATGGATGCTAGCCCTGCGGTAACACACGTGACTTTAGAGTTGCTCAGCAAAGTCGCGCAAAATGGGCAAGCCAAACCAGAACTGATTTTAAAAAATAGTCAGCCAGACTATGTGGCTTTTGTTGCTTCGGCTAATGACAAGGCGTACTTAATAGCGGTTGAGCCTAATCAGTTAGCTCAAGTTTTTGGCAGTGTTCAAGGCCCTATTGAGCTACAGCTATTACAGCATTTTGATGAGGGTAGTCATTTAATTAGCTCCAGCAAAGGTTCTAGTGCTTCTACAGCAGCTCCATTGGCAGAGTCGCAAAAGTTTGGCGCTAATTGGTCAGTGGCTGTACATCAAGATGCAAATGCTTTTTCGCCCAACTTTATGTTGCCATTACTGTTATTGCTAGCTGCGATCGGCGGTTTGGTTATTGCTTCTATCTTGCCTTATTTGGGTTTAAATAAAACCCTAAAGTCTGAAGCGAGAAGTTTTATTAAGGGTATTTCTAGCAATCGTATGCCATCAAATTATAAGGTGAACTTTTTCAATGAGCTGGCAGCGAGTTATCGTCGGGTACACCAAACTGAAGAAGTAGAAGCCGCGCCAGTGGACTTGATGGAAGAAGAGGAAGTGCCAAGTGGCGAACCTGTAGAAGAAGATAAGTTTGATGTTGATTTGCTGCAAATTGCAGAGAAAATTAACCCAGAAATTTTCCGCGAATACGATGTTCGCGGTGAAGTCGGCAAAACCTTAAATGAAGAAATTGTTTATGCATTAGGTCGTGCTATCGGTAGTGAGGCCTATGCCCGAGGTGAGCAAAAAGTGCTGGTTGCACGTGATGGTCGCATTTCGAGTCCGCAACTGCACCAAGCCTTGGTGCAGGGTTTATTATCCAGTGGTCGCGACATTATTGATCTTGGCATGGTGCCAACGCCAATCATGTATTTTGCAACGGGCGCCTTGAATGTGCGTTCAGGCGTTATGTTGACAGGCAGTCATAATCCGCCGCAGCACAATGGCTTGAAAATAGTACTGGCGGGTGAAACCCTTTATGGGCGTGATATCAAAGGCTTGCTAAATAGAATCAAAGACAATGACTTCTTGAGCGGTAAAGGCCGTAAAAAAGAATTAGATTTTGAGCAAAGCTATTTAGAAAAAGTGGTTTCTGATATTAATTTAGAAAAGCCGCTTAAAGTTGCTGTGGATTGTGGTAATGGGGTTACGGGTAATATCCTACCAAGATTACTGCAAGCCTTGGGTTGCGAAGTGATTGCTTTGCATACGGAAATTGATGGTCATTTCCCAAACCATCACCCTGATCCAAACAAAGCGAAAAATTTGCAAGACTTGATTGAAATGGTTAAGTCAGAGCAAGCAGATCTGGGTATTGCTTTTGATGGTGATGGTGACCGTTTAGGGGTTGTTGATTCTAGCGGTAAAATCATTTGGACTGACCGAGTCATGATGTTGTTAGCGGCGGATGTTTTATCCAGAAATCATGGTGCCGAAATATTATTTGATGTGAAGTGTAGTCGTTATCTCGTTGACGTGATTAAGCAGAATAATGGTGTGCCAGTAATGTGGAAGACCGGCCATTCATTAATGAAAGCCAAGATGCGCGAAACAGGCGCTTTGTTTGGTGGTGAAGGTAGCGGCCACATTTATATTAAAGAGCGCTGGAATGGTTTTGATGATGCTATTTATGCTGCGGCTAGAGTTTTAGAGCTATTAGCAAAAGATACTCGTTCATCAGCAGAAGTGTTTGCTGGCTTCCCTGAGGGAGTTTCGTCAGAAGAAATTAATATCCCGATCCCTGATAGAGTGAAGTTCAAACTAATAGATGCTTTATCAAAGAAAGTGGATTTTGATGGTGCCAACATTAACACCATTGATGGTATTCGTGCTGAATATGAGCAAGGCTGGTTCCTTATTCGTGCTTCAAATACTACGCCCAGTGTTGTGGTGAAATTTGAGGCGGATAATGATATAGCGCTGGATCGTTTGAAAAGTATCCTGAAAACACAATTAGGGGTTGTTGCTCCTAAATTAAAAGTCAATTTTTAAAGAGAGACTAGTGATCAATGAGTATTAATAAGAAAAATACTAAGCGAAAAGAACAAATATTGCAGTCATTAGCATTGATGTTAGAAAAAGAGCCCGGCGCGCGAATTACCACTTCAAAACTTGCCAAAGAGGTAGGTGTTTCTGAAGCGGCTTTATATCGTCATTTCCCGAGCAAAGCTCGAATGTTTGAGGGTTTAATTGAGTTTGCCGAGCAAGAGCTATTTTCTAGGATTAATATGATCTCTAAAGAAGTCGAATCTTTGGATGAGCAATGCCAAAAAATCATGACTTTATTACTAACCTTTGCCGGTAGAAACCCTGGGATCAGTCGTTTGTTAACGGGCGAGGCTTTAACAGGCGAGAACGAACGATTAAGAGGGCGTATCAGTCAGCTATTCAATCGAGTCGAGACCCACATTAAACAATTGTTTAGGCAGGCTGAAATAAATAATCAGCAGAAGTATCTGCCTGATGCTTCCAGCCGTGCCAATATTCTAATGGCTTTTACCGAAGGTAGGATTCAACAATTCGTGAGAACTAACTTTTTGCAGTCGCCATTAGCCAATTGGGAGCAAGAATGGCAACTGTTAAAAACGGTTTGTTAATTTAATCGACTAGCTATTGTTACTGAGGTAGTCGATAAATTTTTGCTTGATGGCAATAACTTCTTTGCTTTGACAAAGTTTATTGCCTTCTTCAGATTTGTTGCAGTCAACGTTTATAACGATATTCATCGCTTCGTCTTCATTTTTTTGTGGAACACGAGTAATGGTGAGCGCGATTTCATTATCAGTTTGCGGCTTTTGACTAACGATAAGAGTGTTGGTGACAATGGAAAGCGGTCTTGAAGCATTATCCAGTGCAAAAATCTGCGCATGACTCCATGCTTTGTCACAAACTAAGCGAGTCTCGCAATTGAAAATATCCTCAATTTCAATGGTATTTGGATCGCGTAAAGAATTCTCGACAAAAATTTCAGTTTTTAATTCTTGAAAGCGGATACGATCCTTTTGAAATTGCTCCTCAATATCCGCAATTTGTTTGTTATACCTCGCCACAGATTCTTCGTTAACATCCATTTGATTTTGGATTGCAGAAATTTCATGCAGGGTTGCTTGGGGAACTTTTCTGCCACGTCTTTCATAATCGGCAGCGCGCTTTTGTTGCTCTTCTAATTTTCGCTCTAACGATTTGGTATGGTTGTTAATGATACGTAAATTAATTTTTAAGGTAGCTGTTTGTGAGTTTTTGCTGCGCTCAATATCATCAACGGTTTGATATTGACGCAATAATAAAGTATCACGGCGGCGTTCTTCACGGCGTTTTTCTTCTTGTTCTTTAAGCTGTTCTTGGCGAATATTTTCGGCAATGCGCTGCTCTTTGGTTAGAGCAGGAGCGATTTTTTCAATCAAGCGGCCTGTATCGCTAATAATTTCGTAGCCAGATTTGACCGCTTCAGTCGGAAGATAATCCTTAACAACAATTTTGCCATTGTTGTCTGTATATCGATAATAGTTTTTGGCTTCGATCGACGTTGAAATCAATAGAATGGCTATACTTGCAGCCAGAGACAGCGACTTGCGCATTAAATCTTAAACTCCATATTTCTCACGGTACTCAACTACTTTATCATAAAAAGCCGCTTGTTGGGGATCTTGCTTGAGGTAGTTGATTAGGTCATTTAGCTTAATAATTGAATAAACGGGAATGCCGTAATCCTTCTCCACTTCTTGCACTGCTGAGAGTTCTCCTTGGCCTTTTTCTTGACGATCTAAGGCTATTAATACCCCTTTAGGATTGGCGCCATTAGCTTTGATAATGTCGATTGACTCGCGAATAGCGGTACCCGCCGAAATCACATCGTCAATGATTAATACATCGCCAGCTAAAGGGCTGCCAACAATGGTGCCACCTTCGCCATGATCTTTTTTCTCTTTGCGATTAAAACTGTAAGGAGCGCTGATATTATGCTGATCTGACAAAGCCATAGTAGCGGCGCTTACCAACGGGATACCTTTGTAAGCAGGGCCAAAAATCACGTCAAAATCAATCTTTTGCTGCACAATGGTTTCAGCGTAGCAGCGACCGAGTTGCGCTAAATCTGAACCACTATCGAATAAGCCAGTATTGAAAAAATACGGACTCAAGCGGCCTGATTTTAGTGTGAATTCGCCGAACTTTAAAACATTTTTAGAAAGGGCTAACTCAATGAATTGACGTTGATAATCTTGCATAGTGATTATTTTATCGGTGGCTATCTGAAAGTTACCTGAATGGTAACGCGGAATCGCAAAAATGAAAAGTCATAAAAAAAGCGACTCAAAT
>JABXIQ010000019.1 GCA_013373015.1 Kangiellaceae bacterium | reverse complement strand
TCATCGATAATGCGTTGCATTCTTCGACATAAGTGCCCACACAAATTGTCTTATCTATACTGTTAAAGAACGTCTTGTCAGAGAACTCGCTCTGCTCAAGTGGGCGCACATTATATATCGCCCTAACTGCCTGTCAACACTCTTTTGAAACTTTTTTAAATTAATTTTTAAACTCGTTTCAAAAGCACCTTTTCCTTGGTTATTTTGCCTTGCGTTTCTTGCAAAGCGGCGCGCATTATATAGCGCCTTAACTTCCTGTCAACACCTTTCGTAAAACTTTTTTCATTTAATGAATTTGCCTTACTATAACGTTAGCTTCCTGCTATTCCCAAAGCTGCTAAGACTTGCTTTAAGTACTTAGGTTTGCTTCGAAGTGGTGCGCATTATAGGCAGGGATTTTGCGGACGCAAGATCTTTTTTCGATCTTTTTGAAAATAATTGCTTAGACGATTATTTATCATCCAAAGTGCTTATAAATCAGTCAGATATAGGCTGTTCTACCACTTAAGCTTTATTGTCTACCTTATTATGCTAACAATAAAAAAGGCCGCATAAGCGACCTTTTAAGTTAAAACTAATGTTAAGGTATTAGTGACCTGACGATACTCGGCCATGCCCAACATCAGAGCTATTACCACCACCTGAGGTATTCTCAGCACGAGCTTTTAATTCACGCTCAAGCTGTTGAACACTGATATTTCCACCGTGCTCACTAATGATTAAGGCAGCAACACCCGCAACGTGTGGAGAAGCCATACTGGTTCCAGCGTTCCAGCCCCCACCCGCCAAGAACACCCTCATCAACAGCTTTTTGATCAGCAAGTTCAGCAAAATCATCTTGTGAATCCGCCACTGATTGTTTTAGAGAAGCTGAAATGTCTAATGTTAGATCAGCTTGAGCCGAGGCACTGGTCCATACAAAGGCAATAACAAAGGCTATGATTGCAGCGACCATAGTAGATGAAACCAGTAACTTTGGGGAATTTTGACTTTTTTGTTTGGTTAAAGTCCTAGCTGTATCACTCTCTAGCAACAAATGTTCTGGTAAAACACCGAAAACGGATGCCAAAGCCTTAACCGATTCTGGCGATGCTTTCTGTTCACGCTCAATTCTTTGAATAGTTCGTAAGCTCAAGTCACTGACCTCGGCTAAATGAGTCTGACTCCATGCCTTTTGCTCACGCAATTTTTTCACTTGATTGATTATAAGTTTCATATCTCTTGAGTTCATTATGCGCACTCCGAATAAAAATTCAGTGTGCGCTAGGTTTATCTATTTGGTTACGAAACTTTTACGCAAAATAGCTACAAATACTACGACAGTTATACGCCAAGCATTAAAAATCAATCACTTACATATTCTATGCAATGGTGACGTAAGCGATTTTCTTTTTACCCGCTTGAATCAAATAACGGCCAGCACCCAACATGCAAGAAGCTTCAACCACTTCCCAATCTACCTTCACGCGTCCATTTTTCAGCATATCTTTGGCCTGGGCGCCATTCATAGCAAGGCCAGCACGATTAATGATCGCACTAATTGGTAGTTGTTCGGCTCCATCTAAAGCCACCTCAACTTCAGGCGTACCATCAGGAACCTCACCTTCTTTAATGATATTGCCTGCTGCATTTTGAGCATTTTCAGCAGCTTCTTTGCCATGAAAACGCTCAATAATTTCTTTGGCGAGCAATATTTTAATATCACGCGGGTTAGTGCCAGCATCAACATCCGCTTTAAACTGGTTAATCTCAGCGATGCTACGGAATGACAATAAATCAAAATAGCGCCACATTAAGTCATCTGAAATCGACAAGATCTTTTGATACATGACGCCAGGCGCTTCGGTTATACCAATATAATTACCCAAAGACTTAGACATTTTTTGTACGCCATCTAGACCTTCCAACAATGGCATCATCAATACGGTCTGCGGCTGCTGTCCATAATGCTTTTGTAACTCACGCCCCATCAACAGGTTAAAGCGTTGATCAGTTCCGCCTAGTTCAACATCGCATTCTAAAGCTACCGAATCATAACCTTGCGCCAAAGGATACATAAATTCATGAATAGCAATAGGTTGCTCATTGGCATAACGCTTTTTGAAATCATCACGCTCTAACATACGAGCGACGGTTGAAAGTGACGCCAAACGGATCATACCTGCAGCGCCCAGCTCTTCCATCCATTGCGAATTAAAAGCGATAGTGGTTTTCTCTGGATCAAGGATTTTGAATACTTGCTCTTTATAGGTTTCAGCGTTTGCCATAACATCTTCTTGGGTCAAAGGCTTACGAGTAGCATTTTTACCCGTTGGATCGCCTATCATTCCGGTAAAGTCACCAATCAAGAAAATAACTTCATGGCCAAGTTGCTGAAACTGACGCAATTTATTGATCAAAACCGTATGTCCAAGATGCAAATCAGGAGCCGTTGGATCAAATCCAGCTTTAATTTTTAGCGGACGACCAGTTTTCAGCTTATCCAATAACTCTTCTTCAACCAGAATTTCATCGGCACCGCGCTTAATTTCGGCAAATGCTTGTTCAACCTGTTCCTGAGTGACGCTCATAATCAACCTATTTATTTATCTTTATTACTAATGCACTGTCGGTTCGGCCAAAGATACAGGAAAAAAAACTTGTTGCAACGCCTTATTGCGACCAATTTACTAGCAAATTGTCTTAGATAAGTGTGAAAAAAATGCGTTTTTTTCACATTTTCAAACGAAAGTATAAAAAAATGCCATTTTGACACTATTTTACATTGACCAAATGGCCTGAGATGGTTATGGTTATTGCGCACTTACAACTTAAAGCACTTTCTTAACTCTGACGATGATTAACCGAGACTATAAGGGTTTAGGCCCTAAAAAACCGCTTTTTTCGCGTAAAAAACAACGTCGAAAGGGAATTTTAGTGACGACCGCGCTGGTTGCTGGCACTGTAGCAACCGCAAGCTACCTTTATCCATGGGGCTCGCCAAGCGCATCAAGTGATAACATGGCTCCAGGAGAAGAGTCACTAGTATTAGAAACGACAACTCAGTCATTACCTCTTAATCTTTCACTTTCAACAACGGAATCGGCAACAATTAAAGGCTCTCATGAGACTGAATTGTCTCAACAAAATGGGCAGCTATCGTTGACAATTGCTCCACAGCAGGCTCAGAACACAAACGCTTCAACGTCTGCACTTGAAGTGCCGACCTCAGCACCCAATGAGCAAACCGCAACAGCGCAAGAAATTGCCAACACCTTGAACACCGTAGAAAGTGCTATTGAGCAAAGTGTTGAATGGTTACAACCTTCAGAGCCACAAATTGATTGGCGAAAAGTCACTGTAAGTAATGGTGATAGCCTTGCAAAAATCTTCAAAAATCAAGGTTTTAGCTCAAAAGATCTGCATTACATCATGAAGTCTGGCGATCAGATTAAGAAATTACAAAAAATTCGCCCAGGTCATGAACTAGAATTTGCTGCCAACGACGACGACAGCTTCCAAGCCTTGCGTTATCCTTACAGCTTGAGCGAAACATTGGTTGTCACCAAAACCAATGACAAGCAATTCGATGTTTCAATTGACAAGAAGGCAGTTGAGTACAAACAGCGTTTTGCTACGGCAACCATTAGCAGCAGTTTCTATAACGCTGGTAAAGAAGCTAATTTGCCTGATGGCGTGATTATGGAGTTAGCTGGCGTATTCGAATATGACATTGATTTTGCACTAGAAATTCGCAAAGGCGATAACTTCTCTGTGCTATATCAAGAGAAATATATCGACGGCAAAAAAGTAGGCTATGGGGACATTCTTTCCGCTGAATTTACCAATCAAGGTGATCACTATGCGGCAGTTCAATACACTGATTCGAATAATCGTACCGCTTACTATTCGCCCGAAGGTAAAGCACTGCGCAAGTCATTCTTACGCGCTCCGCTTAAATTCAACTACGTTAGCTCAAACTTTAATCCTAAGCGTTTCCACCCGATTCAAAAGCGCGTAAAACCGCATCGAGGTGTGGACTATCGCGCACCAACAGGCACTCCTGTTCGTGCCGCGGGCGACGGTCGCGTGGTGAAATCAGCCTACAACAAATATAATGGTCATTATGTGTTTATCCAACATGGCAATAATGTTGTGACCAAATATTTACACTTCTCTAAACGCGCAGTTAAATCTGGCGAGAGAGTAAAACAAGGTCAAATTGTTGGCTATGTTGGCTCAACAGGTATGTCACAAGCACCGCATTTGCATTATGAATTTGTAGTCGGTGGCGTTCATCGCAATCCGCGTACGGTTAAGTTACCGCATGCAGCGCCTGTACCAAAGACAGAATTAGCTCGTTTCAAAGAGCAGACCAAGCCTTTACTGGAAAAACTGCAAACTGAGCGAACCACTTACTTTGCTCGCGCAAATAGCGAATCATCAGCGACCTCAACAGACGCTACAAAATTACAAAAATAAGCTGTTATAATCCTTAAAACCTTATAACAGCTTGCGCCGCAAGGAGCTTATGGCCTATTTCATTGGTTTAATCTCAGGAACCAGCGTCGATAGTATTGATGCTGTTCTTGTAGATATCTCATCTGTTACAACAACCTCAACTCGCTGTCTTTTAGTCAGCTCATTGAGCTACCCTATTCCAACTGACATCCAAAATGCTATTCACGCGATCAGCCAATCGGAATACCACGGTGATGCGATTGATGAGCTAGGCCAACTCGATCAGCAGATCGGCGAGTTACTTGGTTATGCAGCTATTGCGGTAATTGAAAAGGCTAACCTGAATAAAAATGATATAGTAGCCATTGGTAGCCACGGACAAACGGTACGCCACCATCCGTATGCCAAACACCCTTTTACCCTTCAAATTGGCGATGCCAACCGAATTAGTGCAATGACAGGGATCACCACCGTTGCTGATTTCCGCCGTAAAGATGTTGCTCTCGGCGGTCAAGGCGCACCTTTAGTCCCAGCTTTTCATCAAGCCCTTTTTGGTTCAATCGCACAACCGCGAATTGTGTTAAACTTGGGAGGGATCGCTAACATCAGTGTCCTACAACCTAATCAGCCAGTAGTTGGTTATGATACAGGGCCAGCCAATACCTTAATGGATCGCTGGATCAAAAAACACCAAGGCGAAGATTTTGATCGGGATGGTCAGTGGGCGCGAACAGGCGAGCTAATGTCCTCGCTGTTGGAATCAATGCTTAATGATAGTTATTTTTCAGAACCCGCTCCCAAAAGCACTGGACGCGAATACTTCAATCTTGAATGGCTTGATCTTCATTTGCCCGAAGCCTACCAAGCTAATGATGTACAACGAACTTTACTGGAATTGACAGCGCACAGCGTGGCTGATGCTATTGATAATCACTGTGAACAAGGTGATATCTTAGTCTGTGGTGGCGGTGCACATAATGCCTTTTTAATGGAACGCTTGAATAAGCTGATCCCAAATTTCACTGTGCAAAGCACTTTCGAGTTTGGCGTTGACCCCGACTGGGTAGAAGCCATGGCCTTTGCTTGGCTCGCTCAACAAAGTTTAGCTGGCTTAAATGGTAGTCTTAGCTCGGTTACTGGCGCCAAACGAGATGCTGTTTTAGGCGCCATTTATCCGCCATAAGCTGTCGTAATTCGCATATAAACTATTGAATTATAATAACTGTCGCTCTGATTACGTTTGGGTGTCGTGGCCTATTGCCGTATAATTTTCCACAATAGCTCCAACAAATACACGAAGCTCTGAAGCCGTAACCCAGTAGCCTAATAGCGAAATTATCGATTATGTTAGTCAAGAAATTACGATTACAACGTGGCTGGTCTCAAGAACAACTAGCCGACATTAGTGGACTAAGCACGCGTACCATTCAGCGACTAGAGCGTGGCGAAAATGCTAGTCTTGAAACCTTAAAATCACTAGCTTCTGTGTTTGAAATTGATGTGTCTGAACTGTCTCAACACTACCTAATCAATTCAGCCGAGGAGCCGATTATGCAACACGATACACAACTTACCTATGAAGAAGCTAAAGCTATTGAGCAAGTTAAAGAGCTTCGTGGCTTTTATATTCATTTACTGATTTTTTTAGTTATGATCCCTGCCGCTTGGATCTTCAATCTTACCGCAACGCCTAAGGTGCTGTGGGCGATTTGGCCAACATTGGGCTGGGGTGTAGGCCTAATTGGTCATGCAATAGGCGTATTAGACATACCTTTTATTTTTGGCGCTGAGTGGGAAAAGAAACAAGTTGAGAAACGTTTGGGCAGAAAATTATAGCAAAGCATGCCTTATTTAAGATTGATGTTTGCCCTTAGCAAACCTTATGCTTACTAAAAAGGAGCCCCTCGGCTCCTTTTGTATAATCAAATAGAATTATCTAGCTTAAATGGTAAACGATGAACCACAACCGCAAGTTGATTTGGCTTGCGGGTTGTTAATCAAAAAGCGAGAACCCTGCAAACCTTCGGTATAATCCACTTCGGAGCCCATTAGATACTGGAAGCTCAAAGGATCAACTAGCACTTTGATACCGTCTTGCTCAATCACCGTGTCCACATCGTTTTGCTTTTCATCAAAGCTAAAGCCATATTGAAAGCCTGAACAACCGCCGCCTGTAACAAACACACGCAGTTTCAAGTTATCATTCTGCTCTTCATCAATCAAAGTGCGCACTTTCTTACTAGCAGCTTGGGTAATGGTAATTGACATGAAATTTTCTCAACGCTTAAAAATAGAAGTAACTACAACCTTATTATAACCCAATATTGGGACTGAGCGGCAATATATCAAGCATCGTTTTATCAAACGAAGACAGAGCAAACCATCAAGCGTTAACCGCTTTAGCTTCTTCGCCTGACTTATCGTTTGAGTCGCTTGCCTTTGAATCGACTACCGAAACTTCGGGCTTGTGCTCTAACGCTTGAGTTTCACCCATAGCAATCATTTTTCCATTAACTTGCGCACCAGCGTTCATTTCGATCACTTTATAGCGCAAATCACCAGTAACTTTTGAGCCTGGTTTCAATTCAACTTTACCATTCACTTGAACATTACCTTGGACATGACCAAAAATCACTACGTTAGGCACTTCGATATCACCCTCGATTTTGCCATGAGTTCCAATAGACAAGATTGAATTAGATTCTAGCGGGCAACTGATATTGCCATTGATTTGACCATCAATAAACAAAGCGCCATCAAACGTAATGTCGCCAGTAATGCATGTTCCTTCTGCGATCAGAGTATCCACGTTATTCGATTGTTTTTTATTGCCCCACATCGCTCTCTTCTACCTCAGTTATATTCGACTGCTCACTATCGCTTGGTTGCGCTAGTTCTTGCTTATCCTGTTTAAGGGAATTGACTTCAACATCACTTTGCCAAGTAAAGTCTTGTAATATAGCCTTGCCACCACGCCCAGAGATTTTCGCAGTAACCCTTACAAAACGAGGACTAAAACCCTCTGGAATACTAAAGCGTCCTTGATGGCTGTCCATGTACTTAAACTTGAATGTGCTGTTGTTTTCGTTCAGATCGCCAATATCAGTCAGTTCATAGTTTTTAGGCTCGCCAGCTTGCTCACCTATCAAACTGATCGCAAAAGTCCCCGATATTTCACGGTTTTGCTGCTTTGCTTGGATCAACAGCAAACGATAATTAAACTGTGACACACCAGCCGAGGACCATACCAAACTGGCAATCTGCAAACCCGACTCTATCGCTTCTGGATCAAAAATTCGTTGAAACGCTTCGTGTTCTTTCCTCAAATTCGCAATTTCAATTTGCTGCTCGCGCATTTCCTGTTGTAACTGCAAGGTTATTTGATGTTCAACATTGTATTGTTGCTGCCAATGGATCACGCCGGCATTAGCATTATCCAGCTGCTGTTCAAGCTGAGTAAACTGCTCTTTGGCTGTATCCGAAAAAGTGTGCTGCTTTTGGTTAAGCCAGTAGCCTAACCCCATGGCAACCAAAAAGATCGCCAACGCAACACCTGCCCAGCTCCAATACCAACTGGGCGGACGCTTTTTTCGGATCACATAATCGGGTTGATGAAGATCATTGCTCATAAATCGTTGAAATTATTTGTTCTTCAAGCTGCATTTACTTATTATGTAACTAATTGAATGTAATGGCTAATTTTTTCTGCTGATATCAGGTTTACAGCATTATTCGTTTCTCGAATGGCGCATTTAAGCAGAATAATCAGTCGTAGGGAACCGTACTTTTCACAATACGACAACTAAATGACGCTAATTGATCGCTTACGTTTACGCTTAGGGGGCTTCGACGCACTGGCCCTAATGGCGATTATTGGCCTAATTTGCGGCATTGTTGCGGGTGGTTCTAACATTTTATTTCGCTTATTCACCGAAAGCTCCATCGTATTGTGGGCAACCGATAAACAACATGACACCGATTTCGAAGAGCTCAGTCAATGGATTCATTTTGGACTACCAGCAGTTGGCGGATTGATTGTTGGCCTATTATTACAACAGTTAAAACCTGAAAATCGTCAAGTGGGTGTTTCCCATGTACTAGAGCGTATGGCTTATCACCAAGGCCAACTACCAGTAAAAAATGCTATTGTGCAATTTTTTATCGGAGGTTTAACCATTGCCTCTGGTCAATCTGTTGGTCGTGAAGGCCCCGGAATTCATCTAGGCTCTACCTCGGGAAGTTGGATCGGACAAAAATTAAAACTACCCAACAATAGCACTCGAATTTTAGTCGGTTGCGGCTGTGCAGCGGCTATTTCAGCCAGCTTCAATACGCCATTGGCTGGGGTGATTTTCGCTATGGAAATCATTGTTATGGAATATGCTGTAGCAAGCTTCATTCCAATTATTTTGGCCTCAGTTGCTGGCGCAGTAATGACCCAGTGGGTATTTGGCAGTGCTGCAGCGTTTAACGTGCCCTCAAAGTTAGACATTCAATCATTATCGGAAATGCCTTATTTTCTCCTATTAGGTTTAGTAGGAGGGATAATTGCCAGTGCCTTTATCTTTATTACTCGCAGAGTAACCAAGTTTAGTAAAGAATGGCCTGTTTGGGTAAAGACTACGGTTGCTGGAACTTGCGTTGGCATCATCGCCTTACAAGTTCCGCAAGTAATGGGCGTCGGATATGACACGGTCAATGGTGCCATTCAAGGTGAGTTGGTGCTGAATGTATTAATCCTCGCCCTTGCTGGAAAATTCTTAGCAACTATCATCTGTTCTGGCTTAGGTTTACCAGGCGGTGTCATTGGCCCAACACTATTTCTAGGCGCTATGATCGGCGGCATTATGGGCAATGTCGGCGGACAGATATTTCCTGCTTACGCCAGTTACGAAGGTTTCTACGCAATGGTTGGCATGGCCACGTTAATGAGCGCGGTATTGCAAGCTCCGCTGGCCGCCTTAATGGCTTTATTGGAATTAACCAATAACCCGAACATTATTTTACCAGGCATGTTTTCAATTGTTGTTGCCAATATGGTAGTAACCCAAATCTTTAAGCAGCGTTCGTTCTGGGAAACTCAGATGGCAGATCGCGGCTTAGAGTTGACGGTCAGCCCGATCAAGCAAGTGCTACGCAGTATTGGTGTTGCAGGAGTTATGTCTCGCAGTTATGCCAACTTAAATATCCGTAGTACACCCAGTCAAATCGAGCAAGCGCTTGTAGAAAAGCCACGCTGGGTTCTAATTAAAGAAGATGATCATGTTATATCCTTAATGGTTGCCAGTGATTTAGTGCGTTACTTGATGGAGCAACAAGATAAACAAACCGATGATGCTGTGCAAGAAACCGACGAATCCGAACAGATAGTTGAAACCTCATCAGCAGTTAGCACAGAAACGATGCAAACTAAAACCGTGGAAAAACAAAAAGAAAAACCTGTAAACCTGATGAAAATTCCCGCCAATCGCCAAGATGTGGTTTCAATTAACTTGCAAGCAACTCTGGAAGAGGCATTCGACAAGATGGAACAGCGAAAAATTAGCGCTGCCTATGTGTACCGCATCACACAAGATGATCAAGAGCGTATTTATGGGGTAGTCACTCGCGATATGATTACTGACCAATATATTTATTCAAAATTACCATCTCAATAATTATAAGGCTGCTCTATGTTGTGGGTTAAAACATTTCATATCTTTTTTATGGTCGCTTGGTTCGCTGGAATTTTTTATTTGCCGCGTATATTTGTCAATTTAGCCATGACTGAAAACGATGGAGCATTTAATCAGCTGAACCTTATGGCGCAAAAACTTTATCGTTTTATTACGCCATTTATGGTGCTAACCATTGTTTTTGGCTTATGGTTGGCTTCCTATAATTGGCAGTATTACCTTACATCTGGTTGGTTCCATGCAAAAATGGCCTTAATTGTTTTATTAGTCATTTATCATTTTGTGTGCGGCTATTATCAAAAACAATTCAGCCAAGGCACTTGCAAAAAAAGCCATACATACTTCCGCGTATTCAATGAGCTTCCTGTACTGGTGTTACTCGGCGCAGTTATCTTAGCGGTGGTTAAGCCCTTTTAAGCTTAACCATTTTTATTAACTTCATACCAATCTATCTTGCGCGTTAAATACATTACGGCTGACAAGAACAACCAAATCCCTAGCGCACCCATTAACAACGATAACTGTTCAGATTTAACCAGCACATATATAAATCCATAAAGCACTATAAATAATATTCCTGTAAACAAACCGCGCTTTGTACTGCCGAGTACGACCATACAATAACCTGAGATCATGCTGATTACGGCCAGTGCTGATAACAAGAATGCCCAATCGAAAATGAGGTGCTCGGACAAAGATAATAAGAGTAAGTAAAACACCACTAACGAGAAACCGATCATCAAGTATTGAAACGGATGCAGTCGTCGCTTGAAGAACATTTCAGCTAGAAAAAAACCTGCAAACGTTAATAACATGATCAACATCCCATATTTCACACTGCGTTCGTTTACTTGATACACATCAGCAGGAATATATATTTCAATACCCACCTGCGGCATGTTGGTAAGCTCGTAATTTTTGCCATGCTCTAACACTCGCCCTAAACCGTGATTAAGTTCATTGACCGTCCATTGCGCACTAAATCCTTGCTCACTAATATCACGCTTTTCTGGCAAGAACTGACCATTGAATGAAGGTGATGACCAATTTGACTCCATCATAACCGCTGTTTGTCCAGCCATAGGCAGCACTGAAAGTTGTTGACTACCTGACAGACGAAGCTCTATATCAAATGTGATTTTTGACGTTTGTTGTAAGCTTTCTAAATCGACCCAGAAACCTTGTAAACCTTGATACTCACCTTGATGTTGTGCTCTTTTCCGCTCTACACCATTAACTTTCATAGATTTAATGTATTTCAAACCTCGCATTTCACGAATGGGGATGAACAAACGTTTAACCGCCCAATCATTAGCTTGCCCAAAATAGGACTGAGGCTCAATTTCAATGGTTCCATGCATACTAATATCACTTACATACACAGGAAATTCATAAATACCTAAATAACGTTTTTCAGCATCCAGTTGAACATTGATTTGCAAATCATTTGGCAACACCTTATTCGAATAAGTATAAGTAACCAGTTTATCCTTAACCATTTTTTGCTGGGTAAAATTCACATCCAGCAAAGGCGCTCCAATATGTTGCACACCGCCCCAACGCTGGGCAATATCATTTGCAGCTTGATACTGCATATTTTGCCGCTCATCAATCAGAGAGCTAACGTAAATCATTGGAATTTGTAGTAGAAACAGTAATAGCATAATTACAACAAGTTTAATGGTAATACTATTACCAAAGCGAGATAATGGTTGCGGCGACATATTGACTCCCCAAAAAAGAATTTTAGAAGTCAATAATAACGTTCTATTATGGCTGACAAATGCTCAATTATGGCGAATTATGCTTTAGCTTTTTGCTCTTGGTATAAACTCTAAAACAGTCGCATTAATACAATAACGTAACTTACCATTTGGGCCATCATCAAACACATGACCTAAATGAATGCCTGTTGATTTAGAGCGAATTTCAGTGCGCACCATGCCAAAACTGGTATCCAAATGCTCGGTTACCGAACCATCTACAGGTTTAGTGAACGATAACCAACCAGTACCAGAATTAAAGCGATCGCGAGTATCGAACAAGGCTGCACCACTGAGTTTATCGACAAATACACCATCAGGAGTATTCTTGAAGATTTCATATTGCTTACAAAAGCGACCATCCGTACTTTTTTGAAAAGCCACTTGATATGCTTCGCTATCGCCTAACTTAAAAGCACCAAGTACTTGATAAAATTCGCTGCTCGATAAATAACCTTGATGGCCTAAAACCTCTACCCCATTCTCTAGAAATAAAATCGTTGGAGTAGCCCAAGTCGGAGTTTTGATTTCAAGCCCATCAAGCTGAGAAGCAAAGCGATAGGTTAGTGGAATACTTCCCTGATAATCATTTGCCACATCTTTTTTAAATTTCTCACAATAAGGACAGTAGTTTTCAGAGTCAACCACCACTATCTGTTTGCCCTTTTGTAAATCACTATTATCGACTTTAGCAACTTGCTGTGAAGCATCAAACTTAATGCCTGTAGAATGATCAGGACAATAACCATTAGGGTTCTTTTTAAGATAATCTTGGTGGTATTCTTCAGCCGGATGAAACTTATCTAACGGTTTAACAATAGTCACAATATCACCGTAACCAGCTTGCGTCAGGAGCTGCTGATATTGCGCTATCAGTTGATTGGCGATATCGGCTTGCTGCTGACTATTAGTTAAGATAGTCGAACGATATTGAGTTCCGACGTCATTGCCTTGGCGGTTTATTTGAGTTGGATCATGTGATTCAAAATAATCCTTTAAAATGGTTTGCAGGCTGATCTGCTGAGGATTAAATGTCACTTTAACCACTTCCGCATAATTATTCGGGTTGTTTTTATGTTTGCGCTTGGTAATTTCTTGATAGGTTGCAGGATGCCCCTGCCCATCAGCGTAACCCGATACAGCATCAATTACCCCTGGTAACGCTTCAAGCCTTTTTTCAGCACCCCAAAAGCACCCTTCACCTAGCACAATAGAGTCCACTTGCTTGGTTGCGTCCATTTCTTCTGATAATTCTTTTGCTGCTTGTTTATCAATAAAGGGACTTGTATTTTGCGTATTTTTAAAACCCAAAGCGAGGAGACTAAGCCCCGCCACACTGAGTAAAACCGTTAACAATAACAAAGTTATTTTTTTTTGCATCTATATTTACCAATAGTAAGTCTGATAAGCATCATTGATGGCTAATCCTAAAAAACAGTATTAGGCAAGAATACAAATCTTTACATCAACGAAATGTCAAAATAACGCAATTTAAAACCCGCTATTTCATTTGTAAGTTATAGATGCACAACTTTGCTCAATATTACAGCTAATGACCTCCTTTCTAGATTGCTAATCCTCTCCTTTTTCCAACACCACCGCAGTGCCAAATGCTAATAATTCAGCCGCAGCTGAAGCGACCATTGAAGTTGAAAAACGAGCTCCAAGCACCGCATTGGCTCCAAGCATTTTGGCCTCTTCCGCCATTCGATCTATTGCCTGCTCGCGGCTTTCCGCCATTAATTTGGTGTACTCATGCACTTCACCACCCACTAAATTGCGCAAACTTGCCAAGATATCTTTACCAACATGGCGCGAACGCACCGAATTACCGCGCACCAAGCCAAGTACTTTAACAATTTTATAGCCTGGTATTTGTTCTAACGTATAAACCTGCACATCATTTAACATTGTTCTTTTCCTTCTATTTATATAAGTTTTTACAGCTTTACTTTGTTGTATCTATCGGTCTTATTGGCAATCAGACGTTGTCTCAACACACTGCCAAGCAACAATAAAAAACCTGCCTCAATTAAAAACACACCAACTTTAAGCCACATGGGGACGCCCTCTTGGGTGTAAAAAGTAAAAAGTTGCCATACTAAGAATCCAACATAACCAACTATTAACATAATCCAACCGACAACTGACATTAATTTTGATGTTGGCTCATTGAGTATTTTATCCACTTTGGCCTCCTCACATTCAGGGTATGTTATATTCCCCAAGCTTTGCTTTATGGCTAATAAATCTTGGTAAATTGAGCGACAATCATCACATGATTCGATGTGTACACGGACTAGCTGTCGCTCTTGTTGTGTCAACTCTTGATCAATATAGCCACTGACTAACTCTTGAGTTTTTTCACACAGTTTCATCAATAACCTCTATTTGTTTCTTGAAATTGGTGCTCTTTGCTGAGCATCTAAAACCACTACATTACTGCTATGACTACTAGTATTTTGCTGGATATCTAACAATTGCTGACGCAGTGCCATTCGTGCTCGATGTAAACGAGACATCACGGTACCTTTAGCAATGGATAATATTTCTGCAATATCCTCATAACTACAATCGTGGAAATCTTTCAACACTAATATTTCCCGCATAGCTGCTGGCAAACTAGCTAATGCCAATCGAACTTGCTGTTGCAACTGTTGTTGCTCAAGTTGGCTTTCAGGGTTTCCGCCTTCACGAACCAACTGCGATTCGCTCGCTTCTTCGCTTTCTCTAGCCTGCTGCCGGATCCGATCAATCGCCGCGTTGCGCACCACTCGATACAACCATTTTTGCAGATCCACACCACCATGCGGTGCGCTGGGGTGACTCAAAGCTTTTTCAATACTGGCTTGTACCACATCTTCAGCCTCACTTTGATTACCCAAGATCTGCACAGCAAAGATCAACGCTTTGCGACTGAAGGTTAAAAGCTCTTCTGTTTCTGGATGTAATTGCCTGTTTGCCACATATATTCCTAAATTTCACGACTTAAGATGTTTTTGAATGCAGATATTTCTTGCCCATTCATACTATTAACGATCCATGCTTAATTTTATTCCCACTAAATCTCAGAAAATTTGTGGTAATTCTAACTATTTGATATTACATGAATTCTTTATCAAACGCCCAAAAGCACATGATAGAATTGCTTTTGATAAAAAAACACCTTAACACAACCAAAAAAAGCGCCAATAGGCGCTTTTACTATAACAATAAGGCTAGCATTATAGTGACTTTTTAAGCTCGTCAGTCATCAGTTCGAAATCCTCTTTGCCTACGCCACAATCAGGACAATACCAATCGTCTGGAATATCTTCCCACTTAGTTCCTGGGGCAATATCATCTTCTTCCCAGCCTAACTCTTCGTCATAAATAAAATCACAAACCAAACAACGGTATTTTTTAAATTCCACAGCAAACCTCTTTTTACACAGTCACGTTCGGCAAGACATTCTCAAACACTCGCCAAGGAGATAATTTAGTCGACATTCTAGCCTATTTGGCCTCAATTTCTAGCTAACACGCTGATTATGTGGCAACAAAAACCACCTTTCATGATAGAATTGCGCCAGTTATCGCCGTACAGAATGGTTTACCTTAAAGTATTAAGCTGTAAGCCAATTCCAAGAATACGGCATCGTAGAGAATAGTTAGGGTAATTTATGCAATTTCAAGGGCAACACATTTTATCCGTCGATCAATTTGATCGTGAAGCAGTCGAGCAGATCCTGCACACAGCCTCACAGATGACACCTTATACTAGACGTCAAAAGCGTTGTACCGTTCTAGACGGCGCCACCTTAGCCAGTTTATTTTTCGAACCCAGCACCCGCACTCGTGTAAGTTTCGCCAGCGCTTTTAACTTGCTAGGTGGAAGAGTTATGGAAACTGTTGGCATGGGAACCTCATCATTAAGTAAAGGCGAATCCTTGTTTGATACCGCTCGGGTCATTTCTGGTTATGCAGACGCAGTGGCTATGCGCCACCCTGAGATGTATTCCGTTGCAGAGTTTGCCAACGGCAGCAATGTACCCGTCTTAAACGGAGGTGATGGTGCCAATGAACATCCTACACAAGCCTTATTGGATACCTACACCATTTTTGATGAACTAGAACGAGTAGGCAAATCGAAAAATACACTACGCATTGCTATGGTCGGTGATCTGAAAAACGGACGAACAGTTCATTCGCTTAGCCGCGTATTAAGCCTATTCCCTAATGTAGAAATGACCTTCGTCGCACCAGCCGCCTTGGGCATGCCGGACAAGATTTTATCAGTTTGTGACAACGCCAATATCCCTGTAACCATCACTGAAACCCTGACAGAAGGCCTAGCTGGGCAAGATGTAGTGTACATGACGCGAGTACAAGAAGAGCGCTTTGAGTCGCAACAAGAGGCCGATTTATATCGCGGCAAATACCGCTTAACGCAAGCGCTTTATGAGCAACACTGTGAGCAAAATACCATTATCATGCACCCGCTTCCGCGAGATGCGCGTCCGCAAGCCAATGAGCTTAGTGATGATATGAACAGCAATCCTAACCTAGCTATCTTCCGTCAAAGTGATAATGGCGTTAAAGTGCGAATGGCTTTGTTTGCCTTAGTACTGGGGGTTGAAAATCAATTAACACAACATGAAGCGCCAGTGAGCTGGCGCTCTAATAAATAGTAAAACTGTTATGACAATTTCTGAACAACTTTTTTCTCGAGCCAAGCAACATATCCCAGGTGGCGTCAATTCTCCTGTTCGTGCATTTAATGGTGTTGGCGGCGATCCTATTTTTATTGAGTCTGCTGATGGGGCTTACTTTACCTCTGCTGATGGTAAGCGCTATGTAGATTATGTCGGCTCATGGGGGCCAATGATTTTAGGCCATAACCACCCTGCGATTCGCGAAGCAGTCATTAAAGCCGCGGAAAAAGGCTTAAGTTATGGCGCACCTACCGAAATCGAAGCAGAAATGGCGGAAAAAATTTGCTCTTTGATCCCATCGATGGAAATGGTGCGCATGGTCAATTCCGGCACTGAGGCCACCATGAGTGCATTGCGTTTAGCTCGTGGTTATACGGGGCGTGACAAATTTATCAAATTTGAAGGCTGTTACCATGGCCATGCTGATTGCTTATTAGTCAAAGCAGGCTCTGGCGCTTTAACGCTTGGAGAGCCAACCTCACCAGGCGTACCAGCTGATTTTGCTAAACACACACTCACAGCTGAATTCAATAACTTAGATTCAGTCAAAGCCTTTTTCGAACAATATCCAGAAGATATTTCCTCAATCATTGTTGAGCCAATCGCTGGCAACATGAACTGTATTCCGCCTGTTTCAGGTTTCCTAGAGGGTTTAAGAGACTTGTGCGATCAATATGGTGCAGTGTTGATTTTCGATGAAGTCATGACAGGGTTTAGAATGGGTATTGATGGCGCACAAGGCTATTACAATATCAAACCTGACATGACTTGTTTAGGCAAGGTGATTGGTGGCGGTATGCCTGTGGGTGCATTTGGCGGCAAAAAAGAAATCATGTCACACCTAGCGCCGCTTGGTCCTGTTTATCAAGCAGGAACCCTGTCCGGCAACCCCATTGCGATGGCGGCAGGCTTAGCAGCATTAAATGAGTTATCCCAACCAGATTTTTACCAACCCTTATTTGACTATACCGATACTTTAGTCTCTGAAATGCGTGCTATAGCCAAACACAAAGGCATTGCTTTCACCACCAATCATGTAGGCTCTATGTTTGGTTTTTTCTTTAATGAGCATAAAAAAGTTACTACTTATCAACAAGTTGCCTCAGGCGATATCAATAAGTTCAAACAGTTTTATCATGCTATGCTTGATCAGCAGATTTATCTCGCACCATCCGCTTTTGAAGCAGGATTTGTTTCATCGCAACATGGTGCAAAAGAGCTTGAGCTAACATTAGACGCTTTCAAAGAAGCTGTTGAAATCAATTTATAACTAAATATTATAAAAATTTACACTTTTGTCATAGAAGCATCTGATTAATTTACATACAATCCAAGTCCTTTTTGACTTGGATTTTTTGTTTTGATTGCATCTACCCACAAACAAGTTGGTTTTATTTACTTGATAGCTTTAGCGATTATCGCTTTAGTGATGGGCATAGCTTTGCATTATCATTATCAAAGTACACTACAAGTTAACCAGCAGTTGGACAAGCAGTACCAAGAACGCTTAGCCGAATATCATAAAAATAATATCTACTATGAGCCGCAAAAAACCATAGATTGGTTAGCCATTCGCCAAAATGCCAAAGGTTATTTTGTTACCAACCCTGATTTGATTAACGAGCCCTCGCAACTTAATGCCAATAGTTTGCGTGCCACTCGCTATGCAGTTTCGACCTTACAGGAGTTGCAAGGATTATCCGCTATTAACACCCAAGCGACTAGTGAATTTGTACTCGAGCGCTATCAAGAATACCAAGACAGTAATGGACAACTGGTTGCCGGATTTGCCACTCAACTGGATCAACCTCTTGGCATTAGACCTACTATGGACGCTTTGCTAACGCTAAACGCCCTTAACAGCTTAGATAACCCGAACATTAATTTAGATGCCGTTAAACGCTTTATATTGCAACATCAAAATGCTGATGGCGGCTTTTGGGATCCCCATTATCCAAAATATCAACAACGCTCGTGCTTAAAGTGTAGCTCTTTTGCCATGCGCGCTTTGGGGATTATTCAAGCGCACACGCAACAGCAGTTTGATAGCACTTTTCAGTATCAATTCATTACCTACATTGATTCTTTATGGGATAAGAACAACCAAAGTTATGCCGAAGAACAAGGCAGCGTGGCTGATGATAGCTATGACATTTTTCGCGCCTTTATTTCCTTATGGCATCTAAAAAATGCCACCGCAACTGAGCAAAATAGTTTTGCGCTCAACCACTTGAACATTGTCGATATTCAAAACACCATAAAACAAAAATTTGTTACTGACGCGGGCGCCTATTCGCGCAAAATTGATTCTAATCAAGCTTCAATGAAAGCTACCCACTTATTGGTGTGGATGTATTGGCGCTTAGGACTACTTGAGCAAATCGACCAACAAGCCATCATCCAGTATGTCCTTTCGAACCAAAGTGCGCCAGGCGAATACGGTGGTGACATTTATAATACCTATTCTGCAACTGGTATTTTGAACAAGTTACAAGTCTCTACTGTACCACTAAAAAAGCCAAAAGCTCCGCAATTGGCAGACTTAACATACCCTGATTTTCTGCCTTATCTCTTATATTTATTGGCCTCTTTGCTGTTAATGTTTTATTACTTAAACCATAAGAAACAGCTAGAGAACAAAACGATCGTGTTGGAAAGCAAAGTCAATAAAGACAAGCTCACGGGGCTTTTTAACCGTGAATACTTAGAAAATGCCTACCAATACCACAGCGCTAGTGGCGAAAAACTATCATTGATCTTGATTGATGTGGATTTTTTCAAAAACATCAATGATAACTTTGGTCATCTTACTGGTGACTATGTGTTGCAAGAGCTTGCCAAACTCATTGGCCACAATATTCGCAAGACTGACGTACTTGCCCGCTGGGGCGGTGAAGAGTTTGCCATCCTTTGTCCAGCGACAGTGTCTGGACCAGCTAAAATATTAGCTGAAAAGTTACGAACTCTTATTCATGATAAAACCTTCGATACTATAGGCAATATAACTTGTAGTTTTGGCGTGAGCACCTCGCACGAAGATGACAGTTTAGAGAGTTTGTTCTGGCGAGCAGATAAAGCCCTTTACCAATCGAAGAAAAACGGCCGCAATCAAGTAACCTTCATGAGTTAATACTCATCTGTTACGATCATCAATAAGTTCACACAATAGGCTTGCGGATTCTTACAAATTGCAGTGAGCAGTCTGAGACAGGATAAACAGAAACCAAGCATCGCTTTGTTCTGATTGCCAATTCATTTCATCCCCGATTTATGCTTAAATGCTGGTTTATTTTCAGTATAAACACAACTAGTATGATGAATTTACAACTATCAGGAAAAAGAGCGCTGGTCTGCGGCTCAAGCCAAGGAATGGGCAAAGCAATTGCCATTCAACTAGCCAAACAAGGCGCTGATGTAGTTTTATTAGCACGCAATAGAGCCAGTTTGGACGAAGTTCGCGCTGAACTTGATACCTCACAAGGCCAAAAACATGATATTTTACTAGCCGACTTTGCCTATCCTGAGCAGGTCAAGGCATCGGTGGGTGACTATCTTGAGAGTGGTGAAACCATCCAGATCCTAATCAATAACACTGGCGGTCCGGCACCAGGTCCTGCGCATACCGCGCAAACAGAACAGTTTCTTGCCGCTTTTAATCAACATCTAGTGTGTAATCACGAGCTGATGAAATTACTACTACCAGGTATGCAGCAAGCGCAATATGGCCGTATCGTCAATGTGATTTCAACTTCTGTCAAGCAGCCGCTCAATGGCCTTGGGGTATCAAACACGGTGCGTGGCGCTGTTGCTAACTGGGCAAAGACCTTAGCTAATGAACTGGGTCAATTTAACATCACGGTAAATAACGTGTTACCAGGTGCGACTAATACGGTTAGATTAAGCGCCATTATTGAGAACAAAGCAAAAAAATCGGGTATTTCAATTGATGAAATGTCAGAAGAAGAAAAGTCCATCATTCCAATGAAGCGCTTTGGAGAGCCAGAAGAATTTGCCAATGCGGTAGGTTTTTTAGCATCACCTGCAGCCAGCTATATTACTGGGATAAACCTGCCTGTCGATGGTGGAAGAACTTCTTGTCTGTAATAAATGTTGCTAAACATGCGGCAACCTGTAGCTTAATCGGTAGAACTAGCATTAGCCAAACTAGGTAATAAAGCACATGCAAATAATTGAAAATTACATCAATGGTCAACTTGTTGCACCGCGAGCTGGCAATTACTTAGACAATGTTGAACCAGCTACAGGGCAAGTTTATAGCCAGATCCCAAATTCTTGCCAGCAGGATCTTGAGTTTGCTGTAACAGCCGCACAACAAGCACAATATAGCTGGGCCAATACCTCGTTAGAAAAACGAGCAGCCATTTTGTGCCGACTCGCTGATTTAATTGATGCTAATGCTGAAGATTTAGCTCGTGCTGAAGCCATTGATAATGGCAAGCCAATCGCTTTTGCTCGTAAGGTAGATATTTATCGATCTTCTGCCAACATACGTTTTTTTGCTCATGCTGGAACTCAGTTCTCGAGCGAAAGTCATGCCATGGAAAATATCGCTATAAACTACACTTTGCGCGACCCCATTGGCATTGTGGGCTGTATTTCACCTTGGAATTTTCCGCTATATTTATTCACCTGGAAAATTGCTCCTGCGCTGGCAACTGGTAATGTGGTCATTGCCAAGCCCTCAGAAGTCACTCCCATGACCGCCTATCTTTTTTCAAAATTATGTATTGAGGCCGGGTTACCAGCTGGTGTGCTTAATATTCTACATGGTAGTGGTGCAAGTATTGGTGGCCCAATCACTACCCACCCTAAAATTAAGGCGATTAGTTTTACTGGCGGCTCCGCGACTGGCGCTCATATCACTCAAGCTACTGCGGGTATGTTCAAGAAATTATCTTTAGAGCTTGGCGGTAAAAACCCAACGCTAGTGTTTGCCGATTGTGATTTTGAAGAAACCGTCAAAGAAGTGGTTCGCGCGGCATTTTCCAATCAGGGACAAATTTGTTTATGCGGCTCGCGTATTTATATCGAACGCCCCATTTATGAACAGTTTAAGCAAGCGTTTGTTGAACTAGTCGAAAAGCTCAAGATTGGCGATCCGCTAGATGAGCAGACGCAACATGGCGCTTTGGTTTCCGAAGCTCACATGAATAAAGTGTTGTCCTATATTGAACTTGCGAAGCAAGAAGGCGGCACTATTTTAACAGGGGGCAAACGACACCAACTTGATGGGCGTTGCGCTAATGGCTTCTTTGTCGAGCCAACGGTGATAGAAGGTTTAACCAACCAGTGCCGTACCAACCAAGAAGAAATTTTTGGCCCTGTTTGCAGCATAATGCCCTTTGATGATGAGCAACAAGCACTGGAATTAGCTAACGGCACCCAATACGGATTAGCCTCTAGCGTATGGACTAACGATCTCAAACGCGCTCATCGTGTAGCGAAACAAATTGAAGCTGGAATTGTCTGGATCAACTGCTGGTTATTGCGCGACTTGCGGACTCCGTTTGGTGGCGTAAAAAGCTCAGGCGTGGGCCGTGAAGGCGGCTTGGAAGCCATGCGTTTCTTTACCGAACCCAAGAATGTGTGCATAAAGTACTGAAGACTTCACACGCCCATCTGATACTTTCCGATACATAACTACCATAGTGCATCATTAATCTATCTTGTTAGCCTATAAGCTGCTTGGATTGAGTCTAAGCAGCTTGCAACGCATTGATAGGTCAATAATGAAGGATGAACGCCAAGGTGCTAGGGCAAAGATTGCTCTTCCAACCACCTTGATTAAGGGACAGCACGCCTATATATCTGAAACCATTGATATTTCGGAGTCTGGCGTTTTAATAAAAAAACAACCTGACCTTGATTTTAGGCTCAAAGTTGGCGATCAAGTAAAAGCGCATATTCATGGCTTAATGGTGGCTTCTGAAAGTAAAACCATGATATTAACCATGCAAATTAGTCGCGTAGAAGAACAATCGATCGCCTTAACCTTTGTAACCTAATCATGTCGTGCTCATACTAATAATCAAGCAAGCTGCAACTCATATTGATAATGATTAAATTAAAGGTATCGCAGTTACGATGTACGCAGAAGCAATGAACAACTTTAGACGCTCAGATCGAGTGCGTATGACTTTAGAAGCCAGTTTAGTTAATGGTGACAAGGTTCTTGACACGCAAACTATTAACATTTCTGATACAGGAGTGTTACTAAAAGCACCAGTAGATAAATCTGTTAAATTTTCTGCGGGCGAATTGATGCAACTACACATTCATGGATTTATTAGCAAAAAATCTGGAAAAACCTCAGTCTTTCCAGTTTTGTTTGTCCGAGAAGATGAAGACGCTATTGCATTAGAGTTTTTGTAACCCGTTCATTTTAAACAAAAAAGCAGCCGTTTGGCTGCTCTTATTGTTAGTTATCGTTGCGTTTCTACCCATCGAGTAATCTTTTCGTTAAGAACCGACATAGGCACTGCGCCACCTAATAATACAAGGTCATGGAAAGCTTTGATATCAAACTTGTCACCAAGAGCTTGTTTGGCTTTTTCTCGCTGACTCAAGATATTCAACATACCCAGCTTATAACCCAAAGCCTGACCTGGCCATGCCATATAACGCTCAATTTCAGAAACAACACCAGATTTCGCGGAACCTGTTTTTTCTGCCATATAATCAATGGCTTGTTCACGCGACCACTTTTTGGCATGTAATCCTGTATCGACCACTAAACGTACAGCTCGAAACAACTCGGCTTTCAAGCGACCTAGATCACCAAATGGATCATCTTTATACATACCCATTTCCGAAGCTACTCGCTCAGAATATAAAGCCCAACCTTCCACATACGCATTGTAGGGTGCAATTCGTCGCATCAAAGGTAAATCTTCCTGCGCCATATTCAAGGCAATTTGCCAATGGTGACCTGGATTGGCTTCATGATAAGTTAATGTTTTTAAATCAAATTTTGGATTTGATTCCATATCACGCAAGTTGATCCAGTAAATACCTGGAGCCGAACCATCCAAAGTGGGCGGAGTATATTGGCCACCAGGAGCGCCTTCTTGACGCTCTACTGGAATTCTGCGAATTTCAACATCGTAAGGCGGGATCGTCGCAAATTGGCTTGGCATAACTTTGTTGATATCAGCCAACATTCCATTGAGATCATCAAGCAACTGCTGGCGGCCTTGATCTGAATCCTCATAGATAAAACGTTCTTCATCATTGAGACTCGCCATTCTGGCGCCCACAGAACCTTCTTTGTAGCCCTCTGCTCGTAAAATTGCATCCATCTCTTTGCTGATTCGCTCGACTTCATCAAGGCCAATTTGATGGATCTCCTGCGGACTTAAATCGGTATCACCAAGTTGGCGCACAGCATCTTGGTAGAAGGCATCACCATTAGGTTGCGCCCAAATTCCTGACTCATCAGTGGCTTTATCCAATAAACTAGCCATTGTTTTTGCTAGCTCTTGATATGCAGGATAAACCACCGTTTCAAGACTCTTTTCAGCTTGGCTAATATAGGCTGCTTTTTGCTCTGAATCGATACCATGAATATTCGCTATTTTTGCCTGCAAATTGGTGACCAAGGCATGTTGATTAGGCTCAGCTTGAACAAAACCCTGCAAGAAACTCAAAGCACCGTTAATGATAACCTTAGGTGGTATCCAGCCTTGCTCAGCATCAGACAAAACCTTTTTGTTTACACTGCCAACAAATCGATCAAACTTAGCCATTCTAGCTAAATAATCTTTAACATCTTGTTCTGTTTTTAAGGGGTGATTATTTTGTAATAAATTAGGAACATCAATAACAGGACCGCTGATCTGGCTAACAATAAACGGCGTATGCCCCATCCAAACGTCTATATAGCCCACATCAAAATTAGGCTCTCCAGCGTAGTAACGTGCCAAATTGGCCATTACCTTACGAGTTTCCTCTCCTGCTTCAGTATCCGCATGCATGGTTAGCAAATTCTTATAATGATCACGCAACTTTTCTCGTAAACCAGTTTCAGCCGCAGGAGAATAATCCTCTAATTGATCGGCATAATAGCCACCAGCAACTTCTTCTGTTACTCCAAACATACTGGCCTGCAGTGCTCGCGCCTTGAATAAAACAGTGGTTGCTTGATCATAAACATGATTAACACTCACTTGTGACTTTTCTGCCAATTGAGTGATTGTTTCAGCTTGCTCTGTTGTAACCTCTTGTTTTTGCTCTATAACTTTACTGCTTTCTACGGCATCATTGTTGTCATTACTGCAAGCCGCTAATAAACTCGTGGTCAATAACATGCAAATGGCTTTCTTTTGAAACATCATATTTCCCCGCTAACTCTTTCCAATTGATCATCGAATACTCCGATTATGTCTGATTGAAAGGTGCTTGTCACATCGCAGAAAACTAAATACCCAAAACCTATTACCTATTTGATTTATAGCGGAATATTTTGGTCTGAATTAGTTTTGCTTTATAATCAGATCCAATAATTGACCAAACCCTTGAGAACAAAATGCCATCATTTGATATTATTTCAGAAGTCGATAAGCACGAAATCACCAACGTAGTGGATAATGCTAACCGTGAACTGACCACGCGCTTTGATTTTCGTGGTGTTGATGCTAGTTTCGAGCTAAATGGCGATGCGGTAAAAATCACTGCCGAAGCTGACTTTCAAGTTGATCAGATGATCGATATGCTCTACAAATGCTGCGTTAAACGCAGTATTGATGTCAATGCGCTAGAAATCACCGAAGAAGCAACCCACTCGGGTAAAACCTTTTATAAAACAGCTACTTTCAAGCAAGGCATCGAAAAAGAGATTGCCAAAAAAATAGTCAAAGCCATTAAAGACTCAAAAATCAAAGTCCAAGCAGCCATCCAAGGCGAAGAAGTCCGTGTAACAGGTAAAAAGCGTGATGACTTGCAATCCGCCATGGCCATCGTACGCGAAGCCGACTTAGGACAACCATTCCAGTTTAAGAACTTTAGGGATTAATTTGCAACGGGTATAGCTAAGTAAAGACCAAGCTATACTCTTGCTTTAACTCTAAAGATTGTATATAAATTACTTCATGAAATATTTTCCTCATCAAAAAACATCAGGCTCTATCTTTGCTAGCATCTCTGGCTGCAAATGGATCTTGAATTAACGCCCTACTCCATCAATTTGTCATAGGCGAATATTTGCGTACGCCTATAAATCCTAGTATTTTCAATACTTCTGTTTGGTTTGACTTAAAAAGCTAGGTACTCAACTAATAAAAAGCGCCATAAACCCTTTATATTTAGCTGAAAAATATATTAGGAATAGCAAATCCAATCAGGACGATTGGATTAATGAAATTCAGGACATGGATGGACGGTATTTCGTGGTGCGTTAATGACGATATATTTTGAAGGAAGTCATGCCTGCATGACCTAAATATAGGGGCTGACTTCTTTTTGGTTACTTTTTCTTGTCAGCGCAAGAAAAAGTGACTCGCCGAGTGGCGAAAACACTTTAAGAGAGAAAGAAAAATGTCTGAGAAAATCGTAAGCAACAAAGCCCCCGAACCAGTAGGCCTATACCCCCACGCCAGAAAAGTGGGTAATTTACTCTTCTTATCTGGGGTTGGCCCTCGGCAAAGAGGCAGCAAAGATATTCCTGGCGTCACCTTAGATGCTGATGGAAACATTGTTGAATATTGTATTGAAACCCAATGTCGCAGCGTGTTCGATAATGTGCGCGCGGTTCTAGAAGACGCAGGTTCAAGCTGGGATCAGTTAGTTGATGTTCAAGTATTTTTGACCAATATGAAAGATGATTTCAACACCTATAATAAGGTGTATGCTGAATATTTTGCCGACAACCAACCTTGCCGCACAACCATTGAAATCAATTGTTTACCGACACCAATTGCCATAGAACTTAAGTGCATCGCAACCATTGATGAATAACAGAGAAGGAATTGATTATGAGTAAGCCTGCCGCACCTTTTAATTTCCAGCAATGGATCAATGACCATCGTCACCTGTTAAAACCGCCAGTTTGTAATAAGCAAGTATTTGAGCAAGACGACTTTATCGTCATGGTCGTCGGTGGTCCTAATGGGCGTCGCGATTATCATTATGATGAAGGCCCTGAGTTTTTCTATCAGCTTGAGGGCGAAATGCTACTCAAAACCATTCAAGATGGTAAAAAAGTGGACTACCCGATTAAAGCTGGAGAAGTATTTCTGTTACCACCCAAAGTACCACATTCACCAGTACGGTTTGCTGGATCAATCGGTTTAGTGGTTGAACGCAAACGACTCGAGGGTGAGTTAGACGGTTTAATGTGGTTTTGCGATAACTGTGATGAAAAGCTCTATGAAGAGTACTTTACATTAAACAATGTAGAAAAAGATTTTTTACCTGTGTTCGAGCGCTTCCTTGAAAGTGAACAACACCGAACTTGTAAGAACTGCGGCACGGTTATGCCCAAACAAAACAAGCTGGAGCTATAGTATGAGCTCACTTAAGATTGATATCCATACTCATATCTTGCCTGAGAATTGGCCCGACTTAAAAGCAAAATACGGTTATGGTGGATTTGTTTCTTTAGATCATCATAAATGTGGCTGTGCGCGGATGATGATTGATGGCAAATTTTTCCGCGAGATCGAGGAAAACTGTTGGTCGCCTGAAGTTCGTATGCATGAGTGCGATCAGCATGGAGTACATGTTCAAGTATTATCAACTGTTCCAGTGATGTTTAATTACTGGGCCAAACCTGAACACACTCACGATCTCTCCCGCTATTTGAATGATCATATTGCGGGCATTGTCGCCAAATATCCTAAACGCTTTATTGGCTTGGGCACATTACCCATGCAATCACCCAAATTAGCCATTCAAGAATTAGAGCGTTGCGTTAAAGAAATTGGCTTGGCAGGTGTTCAGATTGGCTCACATATTAATGATTGGAATCTCAATGACCCTAATTTATTCGAAATTTTCCAAGCAGCAGAAGAATTAGGAGCAGCTGTTTTTGTTCACCCATGGGATATGGTTGGCAAAGAAAAGATGGAAAAGTATTGGCTACCTTGGTTAGTCGGTATGCCTGCCGAAACATCATTAGCCATTTGCTCCATGATCTTCGGTGGCGTGTTAGAGCGTTTGCCAAATTTGCGTATTGCTTTTGCTCATGGCGGCGGCGGTTTCCCTTCTGCAATTGGTCGAATTGAGCATGCTTTTGATGTTCGCCCTGATTTGTTGGCAGTAGATAATCCTCACCATCCTCGTAAATACTTGGAGCAAATTTATTTAGATACTCTAGTTCATGATCCCAATATGTTGAGGTATTTAGTTGATCTTATGGGTTCAAAAAAATTAGCCTTAGGTACAGACTATCCATTTCCATTAGGTGAGCTAGAACCCGGTAAATTAATCAGTTCCATGAATTACGATCAAACAACAACCGACCGTTTGCTGCATGGAACGGCTTTGGAATGGCTAAACTTGGACAAGCAGTTGTTCATGCCTTAATGTAACTGAGGATATCAGATGAAGATTAACGCAGAAATTAATGGCAAACTATATCATGTCGATATCGACAAGCCATTATCCATTGCTATCAATGTGAACTTCAATGGTGAACAACCCAATCATTTTGGTGCATCAATCGCAAAACGCGAAACGCTTGCAGGGGATGGTTTTGTGGGTGATACGCAAAAAGGTGGGAGTTGCAATGTTGACCAAATTACGATGGTTCCGCATTGCAATGGCACTCATACCGAATCCGTCCAACATATTGTCAATCAAACAGTTACTATTGCTTCTATTAATAACAATAGCCTGGCTAGTTGCTTGTTGGTATCCATTGCTCCAATTGAAGCAGGCAAAACCAGTGAGTCTTATCGCCCAGACTTAGAGCAACATGATCAAGTAATCACCTTACGCTCTCTTCAGCTAGCTATTGATGAAAATACACTGAAAGACCTTGAAGCATTAGTTATTCGTACACTTCCCAATTCAAAACAAAAGAAATCAGCAGTCTATGGGGCAGACTGGCAACCACCCTTCTTCACCCAACAGGCAATACGTTGGCTAGCACAAAGTAACATTAAACATTTGTTAGTGGATTTTCCTTCTATCGACAAAATGTACGATGAAGGTCGATTAACCAATCACCATATTTTCTGGAATATCACTGAAGGTAGCCATCAACTGTTAGATAAAGCCAATACCGAACGTACAGTAACTGAAATGGTTTTTGTTGATGATGATATTGATGATGGTTTGTATTTATTAAATTTGCAGTTTCCTGCTTTTGAATTAGATGCAGCGCCAAGCAAGCCACTTTTATACCCATTAACCTTAATTGCTGATAAAGAGCAATTGTAGAGATTTATATGAACACTATTTTTTCACTTGAATACGCACGCCAACTAGATCAGAAAGATCCGTTAGCGCACATGCGTCAACAATTTCATATCCCAAAGCAAGATAATGGAGAAGATGAAATTTATTTTTGCGGAAACTCTTTAGGACTACAACCCAAAAGAACCAGCGACTATTTAAACTATGAGCTGTCACAATGGCAAAAGCTCGGTGTAAAGGGACATTTCTCAGGAGATTTCCCTTGGATGCCCTATCACGAGTTTTTAACTGAAGAATCCGCCAAACTAGTTGGCGCTAAAACATCTGAAGTAGTTTGCATGAATTCGTTAACAGCGAACCTGCACTTTATGATGGTAAGCTTTTATCGACCCACAGCAACCCGCAACAAAATATTAATTGAAGATCATGCTTTTCCATCTGATCACTATGCCGTCGAATCACAAATTCGCTTTCATGGTTTTGATCCAGAAGACTGCATGCTACTTGCCAAACCTCGTGATGGCGAAACGATACTTCGCACTGAAGATATTCTTGAGATCATTGAGAGCCAAGGCAATGAAATTGCATTAATTATGCTGCCAGGTGTTCAATATTACACGGGCCAAGTATTGGATATGAAAACCATTACTGAAGCAGGACATCGCAAAGGCTGCAACGTTGGCTTTGATCTAGCCCATGCAACTGGCAATATTCCTATGCAACTTCACGAATGGAATGTTGATTTTGCCGCCTGGTGCACATACAAATATCTCAACTCAGGCCCTGGTTCCGTTGCTGGATGTTTTGTACATGAAAAGCACCACAGCTCCGAATTGTTTTTGAATAATGAATTACCGCGTTTTGCTGGCTGGTGGGGACACGATAAAGAGTCGCGTTTCCGCATGGAAAATAACTTTATACCTATCGAATCGGCTGAATCATGGCAACTGTCGAACCCACCGATATTGTCCCTAGCGGCAATTCGGGCTTCTTTGGATACCTTTAAACAGGCTGGTGGGATTAATCCGCTACGCGAAAAAGCAATCAAGCTCACAAGCTATTTGCGCAGTTTACTTGAACAAGAGCTTGGTGATGAAATTAGTATTATCACTCCTAATGACATCAATGCTTCAGGTTGTCAGTTATCACTAACCGTTAACTTACATGACCTTGATGGTAAAACAGTGTTTGATCGCATTGAAGCGGCAGGCGTTACTTGTGACTTCCGTTACCCTAATGTCATTAGAGTGGCTCCAGTACCCTTATATAATTCTTTTCAAGACGCGTTCAAATTTGTCACGATTTTAAAAAATAGCTTGGAGATTTCATAATGTTAACAAGCAAGCTGGATAAGCATATTACCATTATTGGTGCAGGTTTAGTTGGCTCACTGATGAGTATCTATCTTGGCCAACGCGGTTACAAGGTTACTGTTTATGAGAAACTCCCAGATATCCGCAAAGAGTCGATTCCTGCCGGACGTTCTATTAATTTAGCACTTG
The DNA here is from genome assembly GCA_013373015.1 of Kangiellaceae bacterium. Lineage (GTDB taxonomy): Bacteria > Pseudomonadota > Gammaproteobacteria > Enterobacterales > Kangiellaceae > Kangiella. The sequence goes on along the minus strand of JABXIQ010000019.1, from coordinate 14,335 downwards.
CTAACCGTGGTATTCGCCCATTGCAGCAGGTTGGCATCATGGATAAAGTCAAAAATTTACTCATTCCAATGAAGGGACGTATGCTGCATGACATTGATGGCAAGCTTCAATTTCAATCGTATGGACAAAAACCAGAAGAAGTTATTTATTCAGTATCGCGTTCTGGATTGGTTAGCTTGCTACGTGATGAAGCCGAAGCTACAGGGAATGTAACTTTTCACTTTAAGCATAAACTTATAGATGTCGATTTTGATGAAAATCAATTAACGGTTAATAACTGGATCAATGACACTACCGAGCAGCATAACTTTGATATCCTACTCGCAACTGATGGAGCTGGTTCAAAGGTCCGCCGTATTCGAGAAGATCGCGATATGGGAGACTTCAGCGCTGAGTTGCTTGAGCACCATTATAAAGAGTTAACAATCCCTGCTGGAGAGAATGGCAACTATCTGATCGAGAAAGAAGCTCTACATATCTGGCCACGCGGCGGTTATATGTTGATTGCTCTACCTAACTTAGAAGGCGACTTTACCGTCACCTTATTTATGCCAAAAGATAACTCAAAGCACAATGAAATTAGTTTTGAACAGTTAACAACTCACGAATCCGTCAATAATTTTTTCCAAACTCAGTTTAATGATGCTTATCAACTGATCCCAAACTTGAGCCAAATGTTTTTCGACAACCCAACTGGAATTTTAGGTACGGTTCGTAGCAAGCAGTGGCACTATAAAGATACATTACTGTTTGGTGATGCCGCTCATGCGGTCGTTCCATTTCATGGACAAGGTATGAACTGCGGCTTTGAAGATTGTGCTGAATTGAATGCTTTATTAAATAAGTTTGATGATGATTGGCAGCAAGTTATGCCAGCCTTTACCGAAGCGCGTAGGGATAATGCTAATGCTATTGCAGATATGGCTTTAGAAAACTATATTGAAATGCGTGACTCGGTAAGAGATCCTAAGTTCCATCTCAAAAAAGCCATTTCGTTTGAGCTGGAGAAAAAATTCCCACTACAATTTATCCCGCGTTATTCAATGGTTATGTTCCATCATATTCCTTACGCAGAGGCCAAAAGTCGTGGTTTGCTCCAAGCTAATATTTTGCAACAATTAAGCGATGGAATTGAAAGCACTGAGCAATTAGACTGGCAATTGGCCAATAATTTGGTTGAACAACAGCTTTCAACCCTTTCAAGAGAGTATTTGCAATGATGAAAACTCTAATCGCTTCAACAGCTTTCGCGATTGTTTTAACAGCATGTAGTAATATCAAATCAGAAACGACTGACGTTGTTAATAATGATCAATCGAAATCGTCTGAGCCTACTAAAGCTTCTCAACAAAGTATCAATCCAGCTAAAAGCAATTATGAATTAGCTGATGAGTGGATGAATTATCTTACCAGTGATGAAATGCAAGGTCGTAAAACAGGCTCGCCTCAAATGCTTGAAGCTCAGCAATGGCTGATTCAACAATACCAAGAAATAGGTATTCAGCCGCTACCAGATCAAGCAGATTACAAACAAGATTTTCTTGCACAAACTAAGGACGGCGAACTTCCTGCTGCAAATATTCTCGGCTATCTACCATGCCACTGCGATAGTGATCGTTTTATTATCATTGGTGCTCATTATGATCACGTTGGTACCAATCCGAGCCTTGAAGGTGACCAAATTTTTAACGGGGCAGATGATGATGCCAGCGGTGTTGTTACCAGCCTGTTAATCGCCAAGCAGTTGGCTAAACTTCAGTCCTTACCGTTTAACGTGATGATTGCGGCTTGGGATGCTGAAGAACTGGGTTTATTAGGTTCTAAGCACTTCGTTGAAAATCCTACGCTACCTCTTAATCAAATCGAATCTGGCTTTATGTTTGAATTAGTAGGCACCAAAGGCGAAAAGAATACAGCATGGATGACTGGCTCAGATTACTCAAGCTTGTTTCCCACTATGCAACAACAATTAGCTCAGCATGGCTGGACGCTTGGCAAAGACCCATTTGCAGAACAAGGGCTTTTTATGCGATCTGATAATGCGCCATTTGCACTCATGGATATGACCCGTGAAAAGATGGTAAAAGTCTTTCGTGAAAAACAAAAAGTCGCAATGAAAGGCATACCTGTTCATGCCATATCTGTGTGGAATGGCCAAAATCATTACCATCAAGCAAATGATGATATGACAGTTATTGATGTAGAAAATATGACTAACCTTGCTCTAGCAATTGCTAAGGTTATTTCTGACTTACCACAAGATACTCAAATCAAATGGCTTGAAAATTCGCAATTTGATTTTTCTCGCCCATAAAATAATGTTCAATAATTTAGCCGCTATCAAAAACTTTTAATAGCGGCTTCTTTAAAGTCACACTTTTCTGTTAGCTCTTTCAATAAAGGTTGAATTGCCATCGCTAACTGCTCTGCGGTATAAGCAATAGCAGGGCTTACGCCCCACACTGGATTCGGCCATGCTACATCATCTTGAAATCTAGCAATGTGATGAATATGTAGCTGAGGCACCATATTACCTAACGCAGCCAGGTTCATTTTATCTGCACTAAAGACTATGTTCATAGCTTGGAGTAAAGCATTAGATTCCAACATCAATTGTTGCTGCTGCTTGGAATCAAGTTCAAAAACTTCTCTTATACCATTAATTTTGGGTACTAATATTGCCCAAGGATATTGGGAATCATTCATCCATAGCAATTGTGACAATTCAAAATCACCAATATGAATAGTATCTTTTTCTAAAACAGGGTGTAATTCAAACATAGTAAACCTATAAACAATTGGCGTATTGCTTTGGTGCAGAACCTCTAACAAAGGGCACGCTTGAAACATTTTTGCAACCATCGCTAGCAAGCAAACCACTGCTCACATCAATTAACTTCCATTCAATTTCTGGATCATAGCCTAAACGTAAAGACTCGGTATTAATACCATCAAAAATTTCGCTAAAAACGGGTAAAGCAGCTGTTGAGCCAGAAATATTGGCATCTTGATTATCGTCTCGTCCTACCCACACTATCGCTAAATGCTCACCAGAGAAGCCTGCAAACCATGAATCTTTTAGATCATTAGTTGTTCCAGTTTTTCCAGCAAAACTTGTAAAAGGGTTACGTTGATGAAGAAATTTACCCGTTCCTCGCTCTACAACCATCTGCATATTTGCTTGAACTAAATAAGTATTCAACTCTGATGCAATTCTTTTTGACTCAACAGGATAACGCTCTAGCAATTCTCCTTGATTATTAGTTACTGCAATGATTGAAGATGGTTTTATTCGATAACCATTACTTGCTAACGACTGATAAAGCTCGGTTAGTTCTAAAGGCGACATTTCTAGTACACCTAATGGCAAAGCATCGAGCGCAGGAACATCTTTGTCCACTCCAGCCTGTTCAATAAACTCAGCAACATTCTCAATACCTATTTGCTGACCTAAACGTGCCATAGCGATGTTATAAGATTTTGTTAACACTTCAAATAAAGGGACATTGCCATGATACTTTTTATCATAGTTTCTAGGCTGCCAAGTCGAGCCATCCCTTTGTTTAAGTGAAAGAGGTTGGTCGTCTATTTTGGTTGCTAACGTGTACTTATTGCTCTTTTCCAAAGCAGCTAATACCACAAATGGTTTAATAACAGAGCCTATTTGACGGTTCGCATCAAGAGCTCGATTAAAACCTGAAAAGCCTGCTTTTCTATCTCCAATTACCGCTAAGATTTTTCCACTTTGACTATCGGTAATGATCGAAGCAGCCTGTAAGCTATTAGTTTCAATGCCTCGATTTTTTTCTACTTTAGTCACCGCTCGTTCAACTGCTTGCTCAGCATAGCGCTGAATAACAGGGTCTAAGGTTGTGAAAATATTTAGACCTACTGAGTTTAACTCTTCATCCGAATAAGATTGTTTCAATTGACGCTTTACTAAATCCATAAAAGCTGGAACCTTTGATAAACGCAACTTTGGTTTACTGACTACCGATAAAGTTGTGTCTCGTTGCTCCTGATATTCTTGCTCATTCAACACACCAGCGTCATTTAATAAGCGCAACACCAAGTTTCGTCTTTTAAGGGCATTTTCTGGATTGCGACGCGGATCGTATAAAGAAGGCCCTTTGAGAATAGCTACTAGCAAAGCTGATTGTGCTGGAGTTAGCTCCTGCACATTTTTATCAAAAAAGAAGCTGCTAGCTAAACCTACTCCATGAATAGCTCGGCTACGATCTTGACCAAAGAAAACTTCATTGAAATAAGCTTGTAAGATTTCATCTTTTTCATAGCGCATCTCCAAAATTACAGCCATAACGGCTTCTCTAAATTTGCGCCACAAGCTTCTTTCGTTGGTCAAAAAATAGTTTTTAACTAATTGTTGGGTAATGGTACTGCCACCTTGCATCCCACCTTTACTAGTCAAATTATGCCAAAATGCCCGAGCTATCGCTTTTGCTGAAACGCCTTTATGATCATAAAAATCATTATCTTCTGTAAGGAGTAATGCTTTCTTTAGATGATCAGGAATATCCTCTAACTTTACTAAAATTCGATCTTCCAATTTATTAGGATAAATTTGTCCCGCTAGTACTGGATCTAAGCGTGCCATCTGGAGCAGCTGTCCATTAACATGGTCTTTCAAACCTTCTACTTTGCCATCTTTAATACTAAAGGCAATTTCTTGCTGTCGCTGCACTCCATCCCAGAACTGAAATTCACGTACAAAAATATAGTAATATTCACCATACTGCTCATAGTCACCTGGGCGAGTCGCCTTAATTACCTTGCGATAACCTAACAAATCAAGTTCTTGTTTTATTCGAGTTGGGGTAATACGCTTTCCACTGATGATTTCAAGCGGCTGTGCATATACCTTAGCAGGAAGCTGCCAACGGTTTTCTTTGAATTGCTTTTGGATTAATGAATCGCAGTAAATGACAAAGCCAAACAGCAAGACCGTACCAATCAATGCCAATTTCCAAAAGATTGATTTAAATCTCTGCCACAAACTTTGCTTAGGTTGAGACTGCGAGCCTGTTTTCTTCTTACCTGACATAAGGGTTAGTCATACTGTTATAAATAGTTATAATAATTCTAACAAACTAATCATTACAGTTGATATGAATAATATTGCAAAAAATGACAAAAATATGGCAAGACTGTTCTTTGCAATAGATCTTGCTCAAAATACCAAAGATTACCTTGAAAAAATACAAAGACAACATCATTTTTTGGGCCATCCTATTAGCCCTCATAATTTTCATATAACACTAAAGTTTCTTGGTTATTTACCTCAAGACCGAATTGAGGAGCTAATTGACGCAATCACTATTCCACAAATTCAGCCCTTTCAAATCCAACTATCTAGCCTTGCGTATTATCCCAAAGCTCAAATTGGCTGTATTGAACCAAATGAAGGTTCTGCTCAGTTATTAGAGTTGCGGAACAGAATATTAAACAATTTAGCTACAAAAAAATTTCCTTTTAAAAAAGACAAAAATAACTATCGTCCGCACGTCAGTCTATATCGGCAATGCACCCCAAACACGGATTTATCCACTCGTTATAAATTTGTCGCTGAAGTTCGGTCATTCAGTTTGATGCAGTCATTATTTAATGACAAAGGAGTTTATTATCATACTATTGAAGAATGGCCAATTTATCAGCCTAGCTTAAAAGAAAAAATTCTTGGAAAATCTTAATTGAACAATATTAGTTAATATTGCTAGTAAATACCGCTGTTAATCACTTTAACTCTATCACGCCCTTCATCTTTCGCGACATACATCATGCGATCAGAGTCTGCAATGAGCTCTTTAAGCTCATAACCTGAATATTTACTACTGGTTACACCAAAACTAGCTGAGATTGGAAACTGATGGCCTGATTCGCTAGTGTCAACTTCGGAAATTTTTCTACGACAATGCTCTGCAATTTGAGCCGCTTTATCCAAGTCGCAAGCTGGTAATAAAATAGCAAACTCTTCACCACCCAATCGTCCAGCCAAGTCATTTTTACGCCAACAGACCATAGATGCCGATAACGCCTCTTTCAGCACGTAATCGCCAACTAAATGTCCATAATGATCATTAATTTTCTTGAAGCTATCCATGTCAAATAAAATAAATGACACCTCTTGATCGGAAGATTCGCAACTCTGCAACAAGGCTCTAGCAGACTCGTAAAAATGATGGCGTGTACTAACACCTGTTAGCTGATCTACTTCAGCTTGCTTACGCAATTTAATTTGATTACGTTTTATGCGATAAGTCCAAAAACCAATAAAGCCAAGAATAGAAACTAATAATGCAATGGCAAGCTTATCATTAGCAGCTTCCTTCTTTGCAAGATTTTGTTGCAGGGTTAATACTTCGTTTTGTTTATTTAGCAGCTTAATCTCTTGTACTTTTTCCTGCGTTTGCTGCTCAACAATGTTGTAGGCTAATTGCTGAGCAAGAATTTCGTTTATTTGAGCTTTATCTGCTTCTGAATATTTTTCGTAATAATCTAGCGCCATCTTAAAATCGCCATTAGCCTTTTTTATCTCGTGCAATAAGGCATAAGCCATAACTCTCGGCTTTATAAATCGATCATTATCCGAGATATCTAACACTTTACTTGCAAAGTTAATAGCATCACCTTGCTCTCCGAGTTGCCATTTTGCTCTTGCAAATAAAATATAGTACTCCGCTATTACTCTAGGGTAGTTTGTATCGTGAATAGAACTTGAGTGGCCTTCTAAGTACTCGAGCGCTTTCATCGCATCAGAGTTATTTAAATAATGACGAGCTATATTGATTTTGAGTAGAGCTGCAGCAATATTTTCTTTTGCATCTTCGCACAATAAAACACCTTCATTGAGCTCTTGTTCCACAGACTGCAACTCATCTAATTGAAACATTGAATCCAGTTGCAGCTGTTTTATAAAACACAAGTTTCGCCCTGTGGGGCTTTCTTGTAATAACTTGCCTGCATATTCCTTACTGAGATCATATTTTTGATAGGTATTATAGATGAGAGAAGCAATAATTAACCCTTGCTGCCTTATTTCGTCATTACTAATATTATGGTTATTAGCAATCAGCTCATGCAAATTTTTGAAACCTTTTGAATAATCCCGAGTTATTGCATAGATATTTGCAAGTGATATTCTAGCTCGATATGATAATTCCACTTGATCTGATATTTTTGCAAGAGACTCAAACCCCCTAAGTGCTTGCTCATAATCCCCCTTATAAGCAAGCGAATAGCTTTGTAAGTATTTATAAAACTCTTGCTGTGCCGAAGAGAGATCTGCTTCTTGAGCCTCAATTTCAATTAGAAATTTCTCAAGCTGCAAGAAATCACTACTTTTTATTGCATCGGCTTCTATCAAAAGCTCTTCAACTGAAGTTTTTTCTGCGTAGACAGAAAAACTCAAGAATAAACCAAAGCCCCAAGCGATTAAACTTGAGGCTTTATTTTTATAACTTGTATTCCTAGTTCGCTTCACTATTATTAAGCAGCTATTTCTTCAGAATCGCTATCCGAATCATCTTCATCATCTTCTGCAGGTACTAATATTGCGCATACATTCTGTCTTGCATTCATTAACTCTGCAATTTTCTGGTGATCTTTTGCAATAATTGCTTTTGTTTCTGCATCAGATAAGCAAGCATTTTCACATAATGCAACAATCTCTTCTTGCGACAGGTTAGAACCAGATTTTGCTACGGCATCTAAAACATTGATAATATTGTTCATATACGTCCCCTGAATTATTTAATAACTTGGCTATTCAACACTATTTTCTAACTTAATGTCAATTAATCTTGTTTTAGGTGGTATCACCAATGTACTACTCTGAGTTAAATGTATATCCGCTAGCTCTTTAAGTTTAATTTTTTCTATGCGGGTCTCATCAATAGCCAAAACTTTTGCCTCATATACTATAACTTCATGTTCTAACGAATACACTCTACTTAATAAAGATATCAGCTCCTTTAATTTATGGGTATCAGTTGAAAACGCCTTTGAATCTTGATCACCAGCTAAACCTATTTGCCACAAAATAACCATGCAGGCAGGGTCAATCACCCTATGATAGAACATGAATTGGCTTGTCTCAAACTGTTGACACCCTGTTGCTCCTGGGTCTAAGCCAAGATCAGCAATTAAACAATCTTCCGCTGAAATCCCTGGTTGCATTTTAGCTTCAAAACCTTCCGCTTTGGCTTTTTTTATTGCTTTATGTGGGGCCAAAGCAAATACACCTGGATGTCCATAAAAAGCACCACAAACATTTTCCCCAGCTCGCACATGCTTTAGCAGCATGTCCACCATGTCATTATAAGTTTGTTTACGCGACTTCCCTTCTGCATATAAAGTCTGCAAGCTAATAGTATTCTTATTAATAGTTTTAACCCACTCTTCAACAATCCCGCTAGACGTAGCTGTAAAAACCACATCCGCATTTGCAAGAACACTCATTGCTTCTGGAGTGATATGAGCCCCAAGAGTTATACCCAAGCCTACACAATCTAATCTGCCTTTTTTCATCTCATTTTTTATATATAATCAGAACTCAAGAATACACCAACAATGACTTGATCACTACCTATATGAAACATACCTTTAGTTCAGACAATCTTTTATTCTATTCGCTCAATCAGTCTCATCTTGAGTTATATAAATCAATTTATACTGATAGCAATATAATGAAGTATATAGCCCCAACACTTTCTGTTGCGCAAGCAGAAAAGTCATTTCCTTTACAACTTAAAGAATGGCAACTCAACAGTTCAAACTATTGCCTTCTTGTCGTTCATCACAAAATCTATGATAAAGACATCGGTTTGTGCGGCTTCAAAACATTTGACAAAGCGACTATGCAAGCGAATATGGGGGTGATGCTACTTGAAGAATATCAGTCATTAGGGCTTGGTACCGAGATCTTAAAATCAATGACTAAATACTGCTTCAATGAAATAGGATTTAATAAGCTAAATGGGCCTCCTATCATAGATAATAAAAGTTGTATTAAAATTTTAGAGAAGTCTGAGTATCAACAGGAAGCCTTATTAAGAGCAAATTGGAAAATAAACGAAGTATATTACGACACTCCCCTTTATACCTTGCTCAAAGAGGAGTGCTCTTATCTTGACTAATTAAGCAAACGTCTCGCAATCGCCCTAAAGCCAACACCTGTACCACCTGCTGACCATTTTGCAGTAGCGTTATCGCGATACGCTGCCGCTAAATCTACATGGATCCAACCTTTGCCTTCATTCGGAACAAAGCGTGACAAGAAGCCTGCCGCGTTACTTGCTCCTCCAGGACCGCCACCTTTCACAGGACGGCTGTTTGCTGTTTCAGCGAAATTTGAAGGGCATTTTGCAGCGTGAAAAGGCTCTAACGGCAGCGGCCAATGGCGTTCGCTTTCTTCACTGGCGACTTTCAAATAATGTGCTCTAGCCACATCATCTAAAGCAAATACCGCATTATAATCTTCACCCAAGGCGGTAACCGCAGCGCCTGTTAAAGTCGCTGCATCAATAATAGTTTCTGCGCCTGACTGGCCTGCTAATAACAAACCATCCGCTAACACAATTCGTCCTTCCGCATCGGTATTTTGTATTTCTACTGTTACACCATTGGGATAGGTCAAAATATCGCCCAGCTTATAAGCATGACCGCTGATCAAGTTTTCAGCACAGCACAGATATAAATGGACAGGTTTATCTAACCCACGCAAGATCGCTAAAGCCAAACCACCAGTTACTGTTGCGGCACCGCCCATGTCGGCTTTCATGTGCAACATGCCAGCGCTCGGCTTAATGCTATAGCCGCCACTATCGAAAGTAATCCCTTTACCCACTAAAGCCGCTACAGGTGCGGCGCCATCATTGTTCGGATCAAACTCTAGTTTTAATATCGCTGGTGGTCGTTCACTACCACGCCCCACTTCCCAAGTGCCAATATGACCTTGCTTAACTAAGTCTTCACCTTTAATGATTTGATAGCGTACATGACTTGGTGCTAGGCCTTGAATAAAATCTGCAGCTTCTTGCGCTAACACTTCTGGAGCTAAAATTTCTGGCGTTTCATTAACAATTGAGCGCATCCAACGACTCACTTGAACTCGCGCGTCCAATTCTTGGCTTTGCTCATCATTAAGCTCGTCATACTCGATCTGAACATCAAACTTAGGGTCATAAGCTCCTTGGAAAAAAGCCCATTGTTGTTCAAGCTGCCAACCACCTTGTAAGGCGAAGAAAGATAAGCCTTGAGCAGCTAACTTACGAGCCGCTATTTGAATAGATTCAGGATCGTGATTATGAATGGTAACTTTATCTTCACCATAACTGAGTAAAGCTGACTCACCCCATTGTTTTGGAGCGGGCTGGTCTGAAAGAAATATTTGCAATGTCATTTTTGCTAGCGCCTAATATTAATAAAAATTACTTGAGCGTAGCTTATCAATAAGTGGATTATGACCGCAAATGTAAAAACGTTTGATCGATAAAAAACACAATAAACAGCTAATGCTAGAACAAATGTCCTAATTTAGACTGCTTTGTTGAAAGGTAATTTTCATTATGGGGGTTTTCGCCAAATTTCAAGGGTACGCGCTCTATAACGTTAATCCCTGCATCGATCATCGATTGTACTTTACGCGGATTATTAGTCATTAAGCGAATGGCTGAAACACCCAGTTGCTCTAAAGCATCAGAGGCAATTTTGAAATCACGCTCATCAGCACCAAAACCCAAGTGTTCATTAGCCTGCACCGTATCCATACCCTGATCTTGCAACGAATAAGCACGAATTTTATTGGTTAAGCCAATTCCACGACCCTCTTGACGCAAATACAACAAAACGCCACAACCTTGTTTGGCAATCTTTTGCAGGGCTGCTTGTAGTTGAAAACCACAATCGCAGCGCAAGCTAAACAGTGCATCGCCCGTTAAGCACTCAGAGTGAATACGCGCCAATACAGGCTGTTGACTGGTGCATTGACCTACCCAATCACCAAACGTTAAGGCCACATGCTCTTTACCATCAGCACTTTCTAACGCGTGAATAGTGAAATCGCCCCACGGAGTAGGTAGTTTGGCTTGCAGACGGTCTTGCTGCATTGGTTGTTGGGTAAATTGTTCTGTTGCCATTAGTTCAATGATAAAAATGCTAAACACATCTAGCTGGCTTTACCTTGGCGAATATCAATCCACTTAGAGCCAACTAAACTGTTGAAATTGTGTGGCTATTTTACACTATATTGTGCGCTTGTGTGGAATAACAAGTATCAAAAGCAAAATAACCTTCAATCCAAAGCTGAAAAAGTGCTTGATTATACTCTTATAGAATCTTGGGTCTAACAAAGGCCAGTGCATCTTGCCAAAATTGCGACCAGTCATCAGGAGTATCCGAATGCGCTGTATCATAGATTTTATAGCTTGCATCATGCGCCACCACGCGTAACTGATGCAACATACTGATTGGAACTGTTTTATCCGCAACACCATGAATTAAATAACTAGGCCCTTGATATTTGGCTAATGCAGACACGTTATCAAACGGGTCGCGCACTAAGAAACTGGGCAAACCACGAGATTTAGCCAGATCGGCAATACTGGAATAGGTGGACATCAAGATTAATGCTTTAGGGTTAACCCCGTCTTCAACCAATGTCAATACAGCCCCACCACCCATCGATCGTCCTACAAATACAATATTATCCTTGTCTAATTGCGGGTTGTGCTCAATCCACTGATAGGCAGAGCGCATGGCTTGTTTAATAGTTTGATAGCTTGGGCGACCTTGCGAGCGCCCATAACCTGGATATTCAGCTAACACAATGGCAAAACCTTGTTGGCGCATAAAATCCATACGTCCCGCCCAATCATCAATGATATTACCATTACCATGAGCCAATAAAATTACCGGATAATGCTGCCCGTCCTTTTTAATTAATGGTGGTAAATAGGCGATTTCGGCGGTTTGACCTTCATCATTAAAAGCCAATGAAATTAATTCCCCACCTGCTTTTTCAACTAAACTGGCATTATGGGCTGGCAATGCTGACACAGGGAACAGTATCCGCCGTTGCAGCACATAAAACACCGCAACGTAAATAATATAAATAATGAGTGGCGTCAGTAGCCACAGATAAAGATTTTTCATAGAACTATTGTAACGAACCCCTGTCCATATTGCGTGGATTTTTTATACTGATACACTTTAAGCAAGAAAAAATCTCACAATTTAACCTTGAGAGCCATTATGACGCCAATATGTTTAGTTACGGATATTGAAGATGGACAAGCCAAAGCCTATCCGCATCCTCATGCAGCTGAAGATCGCGACTTGATTGTGGTTCGCCGCGGCTTAAATGTGTATGGCTATGTCAACCGCTGCCCACATGCAGGGACGGATCTTAACTGGCAACAAGACCAATTTATGACTGACGATCAAGCTTATTTAATGTGCTTTACTCATGGCGCTTTGTTTGAGCCAGAAACAGGCAAGTGTGTGGCAGGCCCTTGTGCTGGCGCTAAGCTTAGTACTGTCGCGCTTGAAGTGGAAAATGGCAAAGTGTTTATTGCTGAATAATCTTAACTTGGAATAGAGAAAAGTATGGATAAAAAAATTATAGGGAGCCTAACTCTATTTGCTCTTGCCATTGGTTCTAGTATTTATTTTAAGCAAAAATCTACAATTACAACTGAAACTACAACAAACTCTACTACTTATATAGCACTTGAGACAGAGGCTGAAACGGTTGCCGAATCGAGTTCAAGTTTGACCTCACTTAAGCAAAACCAAACAGAAGTTATCATTCAAGAAGAACTAACTTCCGAAACTGAGCAATCCACTTATCTAAACGATAAATTTACCCAAAATTCTCAAGAGGCATTAAAAGAATTTGAGCAACAACAAGTTACGAACGCAAGCTTGTCTTACACACAAGAGCGAGAACTGTATAATTTGGTGACTCAAGAAATATACCCAAAATCAGAAGTTCTAGTGTTAAAAGATCTCAAATTTGAATGTAAAGTTACCGTTTGTAAAATGACAACTAGCCAATACCATTTTTCTGAACTTCAAAGCTTCTTTGGCCATTTTTTTAATACCATAGAAGATAAACAAATATCCTTTACTCCTGTACAAATGGGAGCACAAGAAACTATCATATTGTTGTATCCACCCAATAAATAACCCATGAAATTCTCTCCACCCTTAATCAAAGCGCGCTTAAAAAAGCGCTATAAACGCTTTTTAGCCGATGTTCAACATCCAAAATTAGGAGAGTTTACCGCCCATTGCCCCAATACAGGCTCAATGAAAAATTGCTGGCAGGCAGGTGATGAAGTTTGGCTACTAGACTCCGAAAATCCCAAACGCAAATATCGCTATACTTGGGTATTAAGACAAAGTTCTGATGGCGATATGTTGTGTATCAATACCCATCTTGCCAACCGCATCGTTATTGAAGGAATCGAAAATCAGATTATTCACGAGTTGCAGGGCTATGATCAGATCCTGCAAGAAGTAAAATATGGCGATGAAAACAGTCGCATTGATTTGTTGCTCAGTTGTGACAACAAACGCGATTGTTACGTAGAAATTAAAACAGTGACCTTACTTGAGACTAAACTTGGAACTGGGCTTGAAAAAGAGCTTGAAAACGATTTGGCTCAAGGCGCAGGTTTTTTCCCCGACGCAGTGTCAACCCGTGCACAAAAGCATTTGCGTGAACTCATGATGATGGTTGAACAAGGTCATAGAGCAGTTTTGTTGTTTTTAGTGCAACACACTGGTATCACCAGCGTCAGTCCTGCGCAACACATCGATCCGCAATATGCTGAATTATTAAGGCTTGCCAGCCACTCTGGGGTTGAAATCATGGCTTACAATACCCATATCAGCCCCGCAGATATAAAACTGCAACAGGCTTTACCAGTGATTTTATAAATAAAATCATTGGGTTAGCGGTGAAAAGTGTTTTTTTTAATCTTTTTTGACAAATTCAGCTTTTCAATTGTCATTCATAGGGATAATATCCCTGTTTCACTAAATTTCGTTCTGGCCACTTTTAGGCTATTTTTTGAACAAAATATTCAAGTGAACACAGTTTTAGTCAAATGGAGCATTATTAGATGCCACGTAAAAAAGCAGCAACTAATGCAACCCTAGAGAAGCTAGGAATTGAGCCTTACCAAGAGAAAAAAGGCGAAGAATATATGAATGATGCTCAATATGAGCATTTTCGTAACATTTTAACGGCTTGGAAAACGCAATTGATGGAAGAGGTTGATCGTACTGTACATCACATGCAGGACGAAGCAGC
>JABXIQ010000035.1 GCA_013373015.1 Kangiellaceae bacterium | reverse complement strand
TTGAACTTAGATAGTACGCGCACTAATGCAGTACCACCACCAGCAACAACGCCTTCTTCAACCGCTGCACGAGTCGCATGTAACGCATCGTCAACACGGTCTTTCTTTTCTTTCATTTCAACTTCTGTTGCTGCGCCAACTTTGATTACCGCAACACCGCCAGCTAACTTAGCAACACGTTCTTGTAGCTTTTCGCGGTCATAATCAGAAGAAGTCTCTTCGATTTGCGCACGAATTTGCTTAACACGGCCTTCGATTTGAGCAACATCACCAGCACCATCAATAATCGTAGTGTTTTCTTTGCTGATTTGTACGCGCTTAGCCGTACCTAATTGCTCGATACCAGTATTCTCAAGGCTCATGCCCACTTCTTCAGAAATGACAGTCGCACCAGTTAAGATAGCGATATCTTCTAGCATAGCTTTACGACGGTCACCGAAACCTGGAGCTTTAACTGCTGCAACTTTCACGATACCGCGCATATTGTTAACCACTAAAGTAGCTAAAGCTTCACCTTCAACATCTTCAGCAACGATCAACAATGGACGACCTGCTTTAGCAACACCTTCCAACACGGGAAGTAAATCACGGATGTTTGAAATCTTCTTATCAACCAACAAAATAAATGGGCTTTCAAGCTCAGCGGTCATGTTCTCTGCGTTAGTGACGAAGTAAGGAGACAAGTAACCGCGGTCAAACTGCATACCTTCAACTACGTCTAGTTCGTTCTCTAAACCAGAACCTTCTTCTACAGTGATAACGCCTTCTTTACCTACACGCTCCATCGCTTCAGCAATGATATTACCCACAGAAGCATCAGAGTTAGCAGAAATTGTACCTACTTGAGCGATAGCTTTTTGATCAGAACAAGGAACTGAAATCGCTTTCAACTCTTCAACAGCAGCGATAACCGCTTTGTCGATACCACGCTTAAGATCCATTGGGTTCATACCAGCGGCAACTGCTTTCAAACCTTCGTTTACGATAGATTGAGCCAATACAGTCGCAGTCGTAGTACCGTCACCCGCGATATCATTGGTTTGCGAAGCCACTTCTTTAAGCATTTGCGCGCCCATGTTCTCGAACTTATCTTCTAATTCGATCTCTTTCGCTACAGAAACACCATCTTTAGTGATAGTTGGCGCACCAAATGACTTATCCAAAACCACATTACGGCCTTTAGGACCTAAAGTTACACGAACAGCGTTCGCCAATGTGTTCACACCTTTAAGCATGCGCTTACGAGCGTCATCACCAAAACGTACATCTTTTGCCATGATAATATCCTCTAAATTCTTTTAAAATCAGTTAATTTCGTTGATTATGCTTCGATGACGGCAAAAAGCTCTTCTTCTTTAAGAACTAACAGTTTTTCGCCATTAACTTTAACTTCTTGACCAGAATATTGACCAAAAAGTACCACATCACCAGTTTTTACCGATAACTCACGCACTTGGCCATTATCCAATGCTTTACCTGTACCAACGGCGACAACTTCACCTTTATTCGCTTTTTCTTTGGCATTATCAGGGATAACGATACCGCCAGCAGAAAGAGCTTCTTCTTCAATGCGTTTAACTACAACACGGTCGTGTAATGGACGTAAGTTCATGTTTTTTTCTCCTAATAGAAAGTGTTTGTTACTTACTATGAAATGTTCGTGAGCTAGATATGGGGATGTTTTTTTAGCACTCAAGGGAGATAAGTGCTAATTTTTTGAGTTTTTTATAGTAGAACAGCGATTAGCTTGTGAACTCTGGTAAACAAACACAAATTAATTCTGCTCTACAGCATTAATTTTATCTTTTGAATACCAATATACGAAGAGCATAACTAAAGCAGGAACAATTATTGCTTTTGCTATCAGATACATAAAATTAATGCCCTGACTCACATCCGTTCGCTCAACAACCTTATAAAGCAATTCGCCATAAGGCTGGTTCGGATAGAACAATGCTTGCGCTTGATTCCACCCCAGGTGCATGCCCAACGCCATAATAATCGATTGTGTTCTTACAAAAGTATAAGCCCAAGCAAGCCCCATCAAACCCGTGGTAATAAAAACATAGGCTAGGGGTACGATATTTATTTCGCCATGAAGAAGCCCAAAGGAAAACCAATGGTATATACCAAAGGCCACCGCCGATAAAGCAATGCCTATTTTAAAGCCTAATTTTTTTACTAAAATGTATAAAATTGCACCACGAAATACTAAATCTTCAGTTAATACAGCCTTAAAGTAATACCAAATGGATTGGCCTAATGACCCCAGTGAAAGGCTTTCTTGTTTTTGCCAATTAAAGTCATACCACCAAGTATCAGCCGCAACTACTAAAAGCAGTAAAGTAAACATATATAGAATGCCAATAAAGAACTGTGCAATTCTTTGTGGAACAGGCGTCATGCCCAATGCCAATAAATTTTTCTTAACAGTAAAGTGAAGTAACAGCCATGACACGGCTACAATAGCAATAATTCCTATCATCCAATTTTCCTATATAAATCTGATAATTAGAGAATAGTTACTATACAATTGCATTTCAATGCAATGATAAAAAAATGATAAATATTAGCAAGCGTGGGCCCGGGTGAGCTTGCAAACCCCAACAACTAATTCGCGGCGCCTTAAAAGCCACCCTAAAAAAATTGCTAAGAAAGTTGCCAGAGACACCGGCTAAGCACTCATAGACCAAGCCCTTAGCAGGCATCGAGCGAATTCAAAAAACCACCGAAGAGCTATTCGAACACCAATAAAACCTCTTGATTTGCTGTATTTAGTTTAAGTTTAAATATATACCTTGCATTACATAGTATTATTGTATAACCTAGCATCATGACAAATTTAAACTCTCTAAATAAGAAGTGGGAAGCTCAACTTCGCAAAGGAACTCTCGAGATCGCTATTATGGCGGCTTTACGCGAGCAAAAACTTTATGGGTTAGAGCTTCTCAAACTTCTGCAAAGTCTTGAGTCCATGCAAATAACTGAAGGCACGCTTTATCCATTAATGGATAGATTAAAACGCGAAGGGTTAATCAGCGCCGAATGGGTACAAGAAGGTGACTCTCGCCCTCGCAAGTACTTTCAATTAACTACTCATGGAAAAGAGAAGCTCAGTATTCTTACTACAATGTGGCGACAATCGGTTATCGATGTCGAGACTTTACTCACTAATGCTAATTGCGACAATCAAAACATCAAAGGAGTTAGTAATGACTGATCGCGAAATAATTCATCAATACTTGAAGTCTTTGACTAAATACCTTTCCCGCTTAGATAAAACCGATACCGATGAAGTTATTAAAGAAATTGAAAGTCATATTTATGACTCTATTGAAGATTTAGAACACCAAGGAATAAACGCCCATGTAACCGGCATTCTAGAAGGCTTTGGCCAACCACGCCAATTGGCAGAACAATATGTTGCCCATATTTTAGATGGCGCCTCTCCTCCAACCGGTTTCAAAGCTATTCAATCGGTAAAGAAAGGGGTGACTAGAAGCCTTTATTACTCAATGGCCTCTTTCGGCTTTGGGATAAGCTTGCTATTAGCATTAATTGGCATAATCAAAATATTTTCACCGCACAGTATTGGCGTTTGGTCAGCAGCGCAAGGGAATAGTTTTGCCATTGCACTTAGTGGAGGTTTATACCCTAACAGTTCTGAATTACTAGGGTTTTGGCTTATACCAATTTCCCTAATATTATCTTTTTTAATCGGAAAGATAACCTGGCGCATTTTAAAGATATTAAAACAAAAACTATAAAACACAGGAAACAAAATTACAGAGTTATATTATGCTAAAAATCATTCTAAACAATCTAAAACACTTTATTATTACTGCTAGTATTTTATTAGCGGCCTTAACTGGAGTTGGCCTATATCTTGGTGTGGATATCTATCTAGGCGACAACCCTTTAGCGTTTAAAGTCGGAAACGAAGGCCCACACATATTCTTTAAAGATGATAAGGCACAAGTTAATTATATCCGTGGAGGACGAGAGCAAGGTTTTTCCGTAGAGCGAACTGAGTATGATATTGATGAAATCATTCCAATAAAGGTTCATTTTAATTTAGACGATACGATTTTTTCTGTAAATGTTGACACCCATATAGAAAACCCACCCGTAGTTTATGAAGACAATCAGCCAATTATTGCTATTTCCGATATCGAAAGTAATTACAAAACATTTCGTGATTTCCTTATAGCTAATAAAGTTATTGATGCACAACTGAATTGGTCCTTCGGACAAGGGCATCTTGTTCTTGTCGGCGACTTTGTTGATCGAGGCGCTTCAACCACACAAGTTTTATGGTTTATCTACAAGCTGGAGCAAGCAGCAAAGAAACAAGGTGGCATGGTGCATTTTATTTTAGGGAATCACGAAATTAAAAACCTGCAAGCTAACTACTTTGATGCACCTGAGAAGTATTTTCATATTGCTGCAATGATGGGTAAACAGCAATACGACTTATTTAGTGATGACTCTTTTTTAGGACGCTGGTTAGCAAGCAAAAACACTGTCGAAAAGATAAACGGACATATATTTGTGCATGGCGGTATTCACCCAGATATTAACCAATATGATACTTCACTAGAAGAGATTAACCGAATTGTTCGGGCAAACTACCGAACGCCTTATTTTCCCAAAAAAGAGCTAAGTCTTGAGAACTTGCTTATATCCACACATGATGGAACCTCATGGTATCGAGGATATTTCAGTGGAGACCTATCTCAAGAAACCCTTACCAAAGGAATAGATAAATTTTCAGCAAAGGCCGTAGTAGTTGGTCATACGCCAAAATGGAATGTTAGCAAAATGTATGATGGCAAAGTATTAGCTATCAATGTGAAGCATCCTGATGACTACCGAAGCAGTTTTCCGCCAAGAAGCTCCCAAGGGTTATTGATACATAGCAATCAGTATTTTAGATTATCAGACGATGGAAAAAGGCAAGCTATATAAAAAGTCAATTAACACGAATACTTAAGCGAGACAGAATAACATCTAACAACTACAACCTAATTGCTAGATAAGGTGTACCGGAGCACCAGCTTTTTGCATAACATTTTTTCTATGTTCGTTGGGGGTATAACCCAACTGTTTTTTAAACACACGGTTGAAAGTAGCAAGAGAGGAAAAGCCGCTTTCAAGCGCAATAGATAAGATACTCCAATGCTGTGATTCAGGTCGCTCTAAGAGTTCTTTGGCATATTCGATTCTTAATCGGTTTATATAGTGATTAAAGTTAGGCGCATCAAAATGATATCGAATCGCTCGACTAATTTTATATTCCGATACATTGAGTTCATTGGCTAAATCAATCATTTTGAGATTTTGCATCAGGTATTTTTTGTCTTCATTTAGCAGGGTGTGAATACCAGAAACTAGTGAAGGTTCGATATTTAGCGATTCGCCCTGGCTCAACTCATTAACCATTTGTTCAGTGTCAGTTTCTTTCTTGCACAGTCTCCAAAACAGTATGCCTTGAGTGACAAGCATTACTTGCAGTGCAGAGATAACGACCAGCCACGGTGACACAGTAGGGAGTTTATCGACTGGAACAAAAGCTTTCTCAACGACAGTACATAAGACAATTCCTATTACCGCTGCGCTCAAGAATAACACTCGTTGCCAAAACTCGTCTTTTGGCTTGCGACTAATCCCATTAAGTGCTTCCCAGCAAATTAATAATAGTACCGTTGACGATAATAAATTAATAATCTCGCTTAATGAGTTTCCTAATAAAGAATAAACATTGTTAGAAAGGATGGATAGCTCATTCGCCATTTGCATAGAGTTATTTATTACAACAAGTGCCGCGAGAACTACAGCAAAAAGAATGTGCCTTTTGGATATAGAGTCTTCACCAGAAAACAATGACTTAGCCGTTAACCACATGGCATTGCAGGTGGCACAAGCGCCGATACCCAATAAATATTGGTAAGGCCCTAATCTATCTGCACTCAGTTGTTGCGCGGCCACAAATGCCATAGAGCCACAAAAAATTGCAAAAAAGAGGTGTTCTAAGCGTTTTTGGCTTACCGACAACTGCAACAGCATCAGACCCAAGCCGACACACAGCAGCGTAAAGTAGGCCGTACTCAAGCTCATCTAAAATCCTTTCTTCGCAATTTCTTGATGTCATTGTAATCGATTGGTTAAAAACTGGCCAAGTTTCTGTGTAACAGATTATTACCATGCAAAATCTACTATAATTGTAGCTCAAAATCTGAATATGATAAGAATTAACTCTTTTGTCGCCTAATAATAAGCACTAAACATTCAATGTTAGCAATTTTATGGCTTATAACAATTCTGTAAACACCATCAAAACCTCATTTCTAAACCCTCATCTATACCTCAAATACCTCACCCGAGGCTGGGTCTTGGTTGCCTTGATAGGACAATGGATATTTGCTGTATATATTTTTGTTCAATTTGGCAGCGCAGCATTAAGCGGCAGCCCTACCAGTGCAGACACCTCTGGAATGATTCAGGGTTATACCGATGGCGATGATTTGGGTAACGCTATCTTAGCGCTGCATTTACTGCCTGCGATCTTACTCAGCCTTAGCGGAACTTTTCAAATAATCCCTTATATTAGGCGGCGATACCCGGTATTTCACCGTTGGAACGGTCGAATGTTTTTAACCCTGGGCATTTTAGGAGCCTTAACAGGGCTTTACTTAACATGGGTTCGAGGCAGTCGGCTAAGTGATCTTGGCTCAATCGGGTTAACCTTAAATGGTCTGTTAATTCCACTGGCTGCGGTACTAGCCTGGCGATTCGCCGTAAAGCGTCAATACCAAAACCATATGCGCTGGGCAGTTCATTCATTTATTCTAATCAATGGGGTCTGGTCTTTCCGTTTATATTTGATGAGTTGGTTTCTAGTAAACCAAGGGCCGAATGGTAATACTGCAACCATTGATGGTCCTGCAGACATAGCGCTGTCATTCGCTTCATATTTGTTACCGATGCTAATCGCCGAAATTTATTTTTGGGCCATGCGTCAAAAAAGCATTCTTCGAATTTCAATCATTAACCTATTTATGCTTCTCGGTCTTATAATCACCATTATAGGCGTGATTGCAGCGACTATGTTTATGTGGTTACCAGCAATATCTAACTGAATTGCATAATAAGCCAGCAAGCACAGGTCGCACCCAAGGGGCAGACCCAGCTGAACTGGTGAATCCCACCATCACTACTCCAGACACTAACTCCCAACGCCATTTTCTTTGGGGGTTAGTGTTGCTCACCATCAACCTACAAGCAATCAAGCAACCTTCCATCGACCCTATGAATTAATTGTAGGTCAGAATTAACTCATTCATCTCATATCTTTACTTAACCTTTACCTTTACGCTGTTTATTTATTGTCTTTAAAGCTTTAGCCTTATGATTTACTGATCATCTAATGCTAACTGCCAATGAAAGCTAGCCATAAAGCCATCATTATTCTTGCAATATTCTTTTTGATAATCCCCTTTTCATCTTTTGCTCGCGGATTCACATCAAGCGAGATAGATGAATTAGTTCATCAATCTATGGAAATGATGCCCGATCAGGCTGGATTGGCTGTTGCTGTTATTGAAGATGGAAAGATTATTCACTCAAAAGGTTACGGCACTTTATCTGTTGAGTCGACCCAAAAAGTAGACGAGCACACGCTCTTTCAAATCGCATCGAATACCAAGTCTTTCACTGCCGCAGCTCTGGCGATTTTAGTCGATCAAGGCAAGCTGAACTGGAACGATAAAGTCATTAAACACATCCCTGAATTCACTATGTATAATGATTATGTCAGGGAGAATTTCACCATCATTGATTTGTTAACTCATCGAAGCGGCCTGGGGTTAGGTGCTGGCGATCTTATGTTTTACCCCCCTGGTTCTGACTTCACCATCAATGACGTTTTAAGCAGCTTTCAATACTTCAAACCCGTTTCAGATTTCCGTACTAAATATGACTATGACAACTCGCTGTATCTAGTTGCGGGAGAGATCATTTCCAGAGTCAGCAAACAAAGCTATGACGAGTTTTTGCAACAAAACATCTTTGATCCTTTGCAAATGGATCGTACGACAGCTGCATTTAAAGGTATTAAATCAAAAACGAATATTGCTGATGCTCATATCACTGAAAAGGGACAATTAAAAAAAATCCCTCGATATTCAAAAGGTGAGGGGGCATTGGCTGCCTCTGGTGGCATCTATTCAAGCATTCATGATATGAGTCAATGGTTTTTGCTCCAGTTAAATCAAGGCAAATATGGCCCAGAACTCAAGCAACAGATTTTTAGCCCCAATCGACAAGCTGAAATGTGGAAACCTTATACTGTTATAGGATTTGAACCTAGGCCCAGACCAGCCTATAAATGGCATTTTGGTGGCTATGGACTTGGCTGGTTTATATCACATATCCACGACTACTCCATTATATCGCATACTGGAGAGTTACCAGGAATGTTATCATCAATGATCATTATCCCAGAGATTAATTCTGCAGTTATTGTTCTTACCAATTCCTCTCCTGGTGGTGACAGCTATAACACCATAAGCTCTGCCATTCGCGATGAATGGATTGGTAGAAATAGATGGGACTATTTGACGAACACTAAGGAGCAATTAGGCTGGCGCATAGATGCAGAAGAAAGAGCTCTAAAAGAAGTTTGGGACAAAGCTAAGATTTCTAGCGTTACAAAACTAAAAGCTCAAGAATATCTAGGCACATATCAAGACAAATGGTTTGGCAATATCAGTATTGAAAATAGAAGTGGGAAATTATGGCTACAGTCGGAGCGTTCCCCACAGCTCAATGGTGAAATGTTTCAGTATGAAGAAGACGTCTTTGCAGTCAAAATGAGCTATACCGATATGCCATCAGATGCATTTGTCACATTCGAAAGAAATGAGCAAGGAATACCTTTTGAAATAAAAATGAAAGGCATTTCACCTTATATTGATTTTAGTTTTGATTATCAGGATCTAGAGTTAATCAAAGTATCGCCATAATCCTAACTTTCTTAAAAGAACTTAATTTCGCATTAAAGAGAAAGAATGATTACAATGTCATAAATTATCATTAAAAAACTATTCATATTATGTCTTTACCACCATGCCCACAATGTAATTCCGAGTATGTCTATCAAGACATGCAACAATTGATTTGCCCTGAATGTGCTTATGAATGGAATCCTAACGAAACACAAGATAATGATGAGCCAACTGCCAAAGATTCCAATGGCACTGAATTAGTCGCTGGCGATAAAGTCACTTTTATCAAAGACTTAAAAGTCAAAGGTAGCTCACAGGTTCTAAAAATTGGCACCAAAGCACTTATTCGCCGCATCAAAGATGGCAAAGATCATGAACTTGACTGCAAAGTTGACGGCGCTGGTGAGATGATGATCACCGCTGCATTTGTGAAAAAGGCTTAGATAATAAAAGGTTATACTTCATAAAAAACGCCAGCATCATACTGGCGTTTTTATTTTGACTACCGACAAACTTACGACCGATCCAAGTTCATCACTTTGTGCCATGCTTTGATAAAGTCATTGATAAACTTATCTTGGCCATCATCGGCTGCATACACTTCGGCTATGGCGCGAAGCTCTGCGTGTGAACCGAACAATAAGTCGACTGGCGAAGCTGTATATTTTGCTTTACCGCTAGTACGGTCGATACCATTGTACAAGCCATCTTGATCAGACTTTGTCCATTGAGTAGACATGTCTAACAAATTCACAAAGAAGTCATTACTTAAAGTACCAACTTTATCGGTAAATACACCATTTGTTGAATCAACTGAGTTTGCTCCTAGAACTCGTAAACCACCTACCAATACCGTCATTTCAGGCACAGTCAGCTCAAGCATATCAGCTCGTTCGATTAAAGCATCAGTTGGACGGTAGTGACTATCTTCTTTTGAGAAGTAGTTTCTAAATCCGTCTGCTTTTGGCTCTAACACATCGAATGATTCTGCGTCTGTTTGTGCTTGAGTCGCATCAACACGACCTGCTTCAAAGGGTACTGAAACATCAAAGCCGCCATCTGTTGCCGCTTTTTCGACTGCAACAGCACCACCGAGCACGATCAAATCGGCTAATGAAACTTTGCGTTTTGCCGAATCCTCATTGAAGTCTTGTTGGATAGCCTTTAATGTTTTCAGGGTTTTAGCCAATGATTTAGGATTATTAGCAAGCCAGTCTTTTTGCGGCGCTAAGGCGATTCTTGCACCATTGACACCACCACGACCATCAGTTCCTCGATACGAAGCTGCCGCGGCCCAAGCAGTTTGCACTAGTTCTGACACACTTAATTGATTAATAAGCTCTGATTTGAGCTTTTTAATATCGCTAGCATTAATCAATTCATAATCACGTTGTGGTAATGGATCTTGCCAAATAAAGCTGTCTGCTGGTACTTGCGATCCGAGATAGCGATGATTCGGCCCCATATCACGATGGGTCAACTTGAACCAAGCTCGTGCAAAAGCCAACTCAAACTCTTCAGGGTTGTCTAAAAAGCGTTTTGAAATTTTGCGATATTCTGGATCTTCTTTTAATGCCAAGTCAGTAGTCAGCATGATTGGGGCATGACGTTTGGACTTGTCATGCGCATCTGGAACCATGTTTGCACCTTGACCATCAGCCGGGATCCACTGAGTAGCACCAGCAGGACTTTTTGTTTGTACCCATTCAAAAGCAAACAGATTCTGTAAAAAATTATGCGTCCATTGTGCAGGACTAACCGTCCAAGCACCTTCTAAGCCACTGGTAATAGTATCTGCACCTTTGCCGCTACCGCATTTATTGGTCCAGCCAAAACCTTGCTCTTCCAAACCAGCTGCAGCAGGTTCTTTACCGACACAATTATCAGGTTTTCTTGCTCCATGCGCTTTACCGAATGTATGACCGCCTGCAATCAAAGCCACAGTTTCTTCATCATTCATCGCCATACGACCAAAAGTATCTCGAATATCTTTGGCGGCTAATAGTGGATCAGGATTACCATTCGGCCCTTCTGGGTTAACGTAAATCAAGCCCATTTGCACAGCGGCCAATGGCTTTTTCAGTTGGCGTTGACCTTTGTAACGCTCACCATTAGTAAGCCACTCTTTTTCTGAGCCCCAATCGACCACTTCCGCTTCCCAGTCGTCACTTCGACCGCCAGCAAAACCAATAGTCTTAAAGCCCATAGACTCCATTGCCACATTGCCTGTGAGCACCATTAAATCTGCCCACGAAATTTTGCGACCGTATTTCTTTTTGATTGGCCATAATAAACGACGTGCTTTATCTAAATTGGCATTATCTGGCCAACTATTTAAGGGTTCAAAACGCTGTTGACCACCACCTGCGCCACCACGACCATCGAAAATTCGGTAAACTCCAGCGCTATGCCACGCCATACGTATAAAGAATGGACCATAATGACCATAGTCTGCGGGCCACCAATCCTGTGAATCGGTCATGACTTTTTCGATGTCTTTTTTCAAAGCGTCTAAATCAAGAGTTGCAAACTCTTTGGCGTAATCAAATTGTTCGCCATAAGGGTTAGACTCAGCAGAGTGCTGACGCAAAGGACTTAGATCAACCTGCTCTGGCCACCAAAATTGATTTGTTGTACTCATTTCTTCTGCGCCTCCAGCGCCACTGGCTAGCGAGAGGCTCAAAGCTACGCCTAACGCTAAGGGTTTTATAGATACCTTCATGATAGTTACCCCCATTAGTGAGATATCGTTATATGGGAGTCTTTAGTATCTGCCTGTACTTTCCGTTTATGAAATGGAGCTTTTCAATCTTGTTGATAGGATAATTTTATTAACTCGTCACTCTTTTCTTCAAAGCAATGATAAGTCATTGATAGATTAGTCTTTTCTTTCAAACTCGCCTTCGATAACATTATCATCAGACGGCCCATGTTTGTTTGGTTGATCTTGATTATGGCCATTATAAGGATTGGGTTGTTCAAACCCTGCGCTGTTAACAGTTTTGAACCAACCTAGTTTAATCAGCTTTTTTGCAAACCAATCGCGGCTTTGCGGAATAAGCCATAAAAAACCTAATGTGTCTGTGATAAATCCAGGGGTAATTAAGAAAGCCCCTGCAACGACCAATAATACGCCTTCCACCATCTCTTCAGCTGGCGCTTGGCCAGTTGCGAGCTTTTCTTGGAAACGAGCAAACACGCTAATGCCTTGGCCTTTTAACATATTGACACCAATCACACCGGTCAAAATGATTAATGCTATAGTTGGCCAGGTACCAATCAAACCACCGACACCAATCAGCACATAAACTTCGGCAATCGCGATAATGATGAACAATAAAACAAAATGTCTAAACCACATAGGATTCTCTTAAGGTTGTTCAGTTACTGCTTAACTGTAAATTTTATGAATTTGACCTTTTTTTCACGATTTAATCGCTAGATTGACGGTCTTTACGCTTCTTTACCCGCGCCATAGATTACTTTTTCACACTTTACCTTATAATGGGGACAATTTACGGGTTCGCAAGTTCGATGTTTTCTGCCGATGGTTGAATTCATGGTCTAACGGGTAGCGAATAATCAATGTATTAACTATGGCTAAAAATTTTCAAATAGCACTGTGTACTGCACCTGATCTTGAGGTTGCCCAGCATTTAGCGAGCCTGATGGTTGAGCGTAAACTTGCAGCCTGCGTCAATCTATTGCCCAATATTATCAGCGTCTATCAATGGCAAGGCGAGATTGAGCAAGAAGCTGAGATTTTAATGTTGATCAAAACTGAAGAAAAGCTGATACACAAGCTTGATGGTTTGCTGGAACAAGAACATCCGTATGAAGTTCCTGAGTTAATTAGTTGTAATATTGAGCAGGCTTCTGGCTCTTATCTGCAATGGCTAGCGGATTCACTTAAGTAATAATTAAAGGAAATCCTCAAAAAACCAAGCTGCTAAAGCATGACGACCAGGTAAATTTGCTTTGGAATAAAGATTGGAGGCTTGTTGACGCACCGTTTTTTCTTTAATGTCCCTAACTTCAGCAACTTCTTTAAGGCTAAGGCCTTTGAGTAACAGATAAGCGGTATTTTTCTCTGTTTCACTAAAACCCCATTGCTCAAACTGTTTTTTGATAACTTGACTGTATTCTTTACGAGCTTGGCGCAACTCTTCGGTTTGCTCATTTACTAGCTGCTGAGTACTACTCAACTCTCGCTTTAGACTTTCTAACACCTTTGCTTGTTGTAACAAGTGATAAATCAAGTAACCCATCAAACCAATTGAAAACACAACTATAACGCCTTCTTCAAGCAAATGAGTCATACTTACGTCAAGCGCTAAGTCGTTAAACATATCTAGTGTATTAGCAATAGCAATAACGGCTAGCGCTATAATGAGCGCAATTAATTTATATTTACTCATCTATCAAATGGGCCTTACTCAATGGGTTAACTTTTTTATAATCAAACAGCACGGTATCTTTAGTTCAACTTAGGACAAAAATTAAACCGCTAAGTTTTGTGAAAAAAAGCATTATAAACATTTTTTCATGATAATGGACATATGTCCTATTGTTAGAGTACGCAATTATTAAGTTTATTAAACAATTTCACCTAAATTAGGCCATATGCCCATTGTCTAGCGGTTAGTTAAGAGTAAATTCAGCCTATTATTCAACTAATAATTTTAACTGTGAAAATATTAATTAGCTTTTTGCCTAGAGTATTAACAATCTCAATTGCCGTGGCTGCTATCACTCTAGGATATGTAGAACCTGCTCAATCCGAAACATTAGATCTAAGCCAATACCAGAACAAAGTGGTTTATGTAGATTTTTGGGCCTCATGGTGTGGTCCATGCCGGAAATCGTTTCCCGCGATGAATCAATTCAATGAGCGATTTGCTTCGCAAGACTTCGTTATTCTGGCAATCAACGAAGATAATGATATTGAGCAAGCGAAACAGTTCCTACAACAATACCCTGCAAATTTTGAGGTGATTTTCGATCCTGATGGAGAAATAGCTAAACAATTCCAAGTTCAAGCCATGCCTAGCACTTATATTTTCAATCGAGAGGGAGTCGCAAAATACCTACATAAGGGCTTTAGGCAAAAAGATATTCAAGTATTACAACAATATATCGAGTCCTTGCTTGTCCAACCCATTGCTGAGCACAATAGTAATGACTCTGAACAGCCAATAACGCAAGCTACCAATGTAGCTCAATAAATCAACTTTTATCTTTTGAAAAATCAGTCTATTGAAATCAATACTGGAGTCTACTTCATGCAAAAAAAACGACTTTTACTTTTAGCTATTTTGATTAGCACACTGGGCGGTTGCGCCACTATGGGTGTTCAACCCTGGGAAAAAGATGTATTAGCAAAACCTGAAATGGCATTAAATGAACAACCTCTTACAGATGCGTTAGATGATCACATTTATTTTAGCAAAGAGGCTTCTAGTGGCGGCAAATCTTACGCTGGCGGCGGTTGTGGTTGTAACTAAACCTAAGGAATTACTATGAATAAAAACAAAATTATCAAAACTTCTTTAGCCAGTGCCACTCTTGCGCTATTAACTCAACCCGCACTTTCTCAGCAAGACACAGATTCTTTATCAAGTCCTACCAACAACCAAACCGAACAGACGGCCTCAGATTACGAATGGAAATTTGATGCAGCTTTATTATTCTATTCGGAGAGCGATAGCCGCGTACAAGCCTTTGAACCAGTATTTATGGCCAGTAAACAGTTAGACGAAGACGAATCTATCAGTTTTAAGCTAACCGTTGATTCGTTAACTGGCGCCTCTCCGAGTGGGGCAGTGGCTTCAAATCAAGTGCAAACATTTACGACACCATCTGGTAATGCAGATTACCAAGTTGGCGCTAACGTTTATCCATTAGATGATAGCTTCAAAGATACTCGTGTTGCTTTAGCTGCCAATTGGAGCTTTCCTTTAGCAGAAAGCACACAGATGACAGTGGGAGCGAATGCATCTAATGAGTATGATTATTTTTCTGCTTCGGTAAACGCCAACATTAGCCATGACTTTAACAATAACAATACGACATTATTTGCAGGCTTATCCTTCGCTTCGGATACCATTGACCCCGTTGGAGGTGCACCGATTGCATTGAGTCGCATGCAGCCTGTAGGCGCATCTCAAGCCAAACTCGACGGTACACAAGATAAGGATACTTTAGATATACTATTTGGAATGACTCAAGTCATTGATAAATATAGTTTATTTCAACTTAACTATTCTTACAGTATGTCCGATGGTTATCACAACGATCCTTATAAGGTACTCAGTGTTTTAGGTGCTGATGGTAATTATTTTGATGATGGCATCGCCACCGCAAATGTACTCTTTGAAAATCGACCAGATAAAAGAACCAAACATAGCCTTTTTGGCCGTTACAAGCGTTTTATTGACGGTGACGTTGTTGATGTGTCATACCGCTATATGACCGATGATTGGGATATTGATTCTCATACCGTTGACCTCAAATACCGCTTTGCGCTGAATAATGATAGCTACATACAACCGCATGTTCGCTATTATACTCAGACTGCAGCAGAATTTTATCAACCCTATCTATTACAAGCACAAGCTTTGCCGACTTATGCTTCTGCAGACTATCGTTTAGCGGAGTATGATGCTGTAACAGTTGGGCTGGAGTACGGTTGGACGACTCAATCAGATCAAACTTGGCGAATAGCGTTAGAATATTATGCCCAGTCACCCACCGAACCCGCCAAGTTTGGTGTACTACAAGATCAAACCTTGTTACCTGACTGGAATGCCGTTATGTTAAGGATCAATTACAGTTTTTAACCTTAACTCAGTAAAACTTATGGCGTTACCGCAACGAACGGTTTCCTACCGAAGCTCGCAAGGGTTTGTTACTGGCTCATTTCAAGCCATGGCAGGTCCTTGCGAAGTTCTTATCGAAACTGATGATATGCAGCTTGCCCGAAAAGTTTGCCAAACAGCAGCGCAAGAAGCTTGGCGCATCGAAACTACATTTAGTCGCTATAGAAAAGACAACGTTATCTATAAAATTAACCATGCCTTAGGCGAGAGCATCAAGGTCGATGATGAAACCGCCAAACTGATTGATTTTGCAGATTTTTGCTACCAATCCAGCGAAGGTATGTTTGATATTAGTTCTGGTATATTAGGGAAATTATGGAAATTTGATGGAAGTTGTAACATTCCTGAAGAAAGCGAAGTCAAACTACTTCTAGCGATGGTAGGCTGGCACAAAGTGCAATGGAATAAACCATTGCTAACAATGCCCTCTGGCATGGCTATAGATTTTGGTGGGATTGGCAAGGAATATGCTGTGGATAGTGCTGCAATGCTGGTGAAACAACTAACCGAAGCACCCGTTTTGATTAATTTTGGCGGCGATATCTATTCAACAAAACCACCTGATTCTAGACCACATTGGGCAATAGGTATTGAGCCTATTGCCCTGGGTGGTAAACAGCAGCCAAAGATTGGACTTCGCTTTGGCGCAGTAGCTACCAGTGGCGATAGTAAGCGTTATCTCACGGATCATGGTAAAATCCTCAGCCATGTATTAGACCCGAATACGGGTTGGCCAGTAGAGCACGCAGCCGCTTCTATTACGGTTATGGCTGAAAATTGTACTCAAGCGGGTATGCTTTCGACCATAGCCATGCTAAAAGGCAAAGGGGCAGAGCGTTTTCTACAAGCCCAACAAGTTAAGCACTGGATCCAAAGACGTTAAGACACCTCAAGACAATAGAGTTTTTTAAATGAAAAAGATTATTTTTGGCTTTTTGTTATTAGTATTCTCCAGCTCATGGTTAGTTATTAACCAAGCAAAGGCTTTTACCATTAACCTCAACGAACTGCTGGGCAATCAAGAAGAGCTTCTGACCGTTGATGAAGCATTCAAGCTACAGGTAGAAGTGCTAGATAATAACATTCTGGTTAAATTTGAAATCGCTGAAGATTACTATATGTATCGGGAGCGTTTCGCATTCAACAGTGACAATGCCACGCTGGGTGAAGCCTTAATGCCAGAGGGCAAAGTTAAAGATGACCCTTACTTCGGCATGACTGAGGTTTATCATAACTTTTTTGAAGCCTCTGTGCCTTTTAGTAATGCGCAATCGGAAATCAATTTTAGCGTCGATTTTCAAGGTTGTGCCACTGATCGCTTGTGCTATCCACCAACCACTCGAACGGTAACTTTAGCCATTGATGGCGTAGCCTCAGTTATACAAAAAGGCGCTACCACTGAGTTTGTTAGCGAGCAAGATAGCTTAATCACAAGCCTTGAAGATAATAGCGCCATCTGGAATTTCTTTAAATTTATCTTGATAGGGCTTGGTTTAACTTTCACGCCATGCGTCTTTCCCATGATCCCGATTATTTCTGGCATTATTGCAGGACAAGGAAAAGATATTAGCACTCGCCGCGCCTTTGGATTATCGCTCACCTACACCCAAGCAGTTGCAATTGTTTACGCTATTTTTGGCGTTTTAGTGGCGCTTGCAGGCAAGTCATTGTCGGGGTACTTGCAAAGTCCATTTTTCGTTATTGGCGCAGCTATCGTCTTTGTGATCTTATCCTTATCTATGTTTGGGTTTTATGAGCTACAACTCCCAGCCAGTTTGCAAGCCAAACTAGCCAATAAAAGCAACTCACAAAAAGGCGGCTATATCGGTACTGCAATTATGGGGGCAATCTCGGCCTTAATTGTCTCACCTTGTGTAACAGTTCCTTTAATTGCAATTCTATTATTTATTGCTCAATCTGGAGATCTTTTTCTAGGAGCAACCGCCTTATACGGCCTTGGCATCGGCATGGGCATTCCGCTTATAATCATCGCTGTTACAGAAGGCAAATTCCTGCCCAAAGCTGGCCCTTGGATGGACGGAATCAAGGCGGCATTTGGTGTGGCTATGTTGGCTGTGGCTTTATATTTAATCAAACACCTATTGCCTAACTCGATCTATATGTACGGCTGGGCTTTATTATCCATCATTCCTGGTTTCTTTTTATTGAAAAATCAATTGGCTCACACTGGTTGGAGTAATTTATTCAAAGCTGTTGGTTTAATCTTAATGATCTATGGCGCACTCTTAATGGTAGGTGGCGCAAAAAGCAATCGAGACTTACTTAACCCTCTAAAAAATGGAATATCAGACAGCGCTAGCATTAGTAAACAAAGCCATTTGCCCTTTGAGCGCATAAAAACACTAGCTCAACTGGAAGAAATGGTTACCCAAGCCAATGCGCAAGGTAAAACCGTAATGCTTGATTTTTTTGCTGAATGGTGTGCTGCCTGTTACGAATTTGAAGCGCTTGTGTTCAGCGACGCAAAAGTTGCAGCCGCTTTATCCAATACACTTTTGTTACAAGCTGACGTAACCGCTAATGACGCAGCTGATGTAGAACTGATGGAAGCCTTTGAAGTACTAGGCTTACCAAGCATTATGTTTTTTGATGCTCAAGGCAATGAGTTGCCTAAGTTTAGAGCTACAGGTTTTGAAGATGCTCAAACTTTTGAAAAGAGAATAAAAGCAGCTTTTAACCCATGATCCTGCACTGAGGCTTTACGCCACAATTTCCTGCTCGCCATTGCTAGGCTCGATATCTATTACATGAATAGGGACTAAACCGTATCGAGCTCGCGCTTTATCACAATCAGGGTTAACCCCATCTTGATTAGCTAAAAACTCACGGCAAGGGCTTGGACGTTGTTGATAAATGGAGCATGACACTTCCTGTCCAACCTCTCCAACTAAAGCTACACAGCGCGGCTGTTTTTGATTAGTGCCACTCATGCAAACACGCTGATGATTGAGTTTTTGTGTCAATTGCTGGGGAACAGTGCCAAAATAAGAATCATCAGTTTCACCCCAATAGAATGACACCCGAAAGGTTGCACAACAGGCACCGCAAGTCATACAAAAATTAGCGCTCATGGTTTGATAAAAGGCTCACGCAAAGACCAAGGTTGAGAACAGTGAATTTTAATGACAATTCCATTAATTTGTCTAGCTTGATAATAAACCGCTACGAAATTCCTTTATTCGTCTATTTTCTATTGATCTAGATCAAGTCAAGCCCTTTGTGTGCTACAGCTCACCAACAGTTTTTTCTATACTAGCAATATGAGTTAATAACTGCGAGGTAATCGAATGTCTAGTCCAACATCAAACTCTGTATCATTGAACACAAAACAAAAAACTGAGCCTACATCTAAAAACCCCGCACAGGACAAGGAAGAATTACATGGTGGAGAGCTACGTCATAAATTAGCTGAAATAAAGCACGATAAAGCCGCCATCGAGAAAAGCTTTTACTCTTCTGAATATCCCTACAGAACGAAAATTAAACGCTCTACCTATGAAAATCACAAACAAGAACTTCAGGTTGAATTATTAAAAGTACAGCGCTGGGTTAAAGAGAGTGGCAAAAAGATTGTTTTAATCTTTGAAGGACGTGATGCTGCAGGTAAAGGCGGTACTATCAAAAGATTTATGGAACATCTTAACCCGCGTGCGGCACGAGTAGTGGCTTTAGAAAAGCCCACCGAAGAAGAAAAAGGCCAATGGTATTTCCAACGTTATATCAAGCACCTACCCACTAACGGTGAAATGGTATTATTTGATCGTAGCTGGTATAACCGCGCGGGTGTAGAGCGAGTGATGAATTTTTGCCAGCCTTCGGAATATTTAGAGTTCATGCGCCAAGTCCCAGACCTCGAAAGAATGCTAGTTCGCAGTGATATTATGCTGTTTAAGTATTGGTTCTCGGTAAGCCAACCCGAGCAAAAAATGCGTTTCACCAAGCGTAAAGTTGACCCGCTAAAACAATGGAAGCTCAGTCCTATTGATGTACAGTCGCTGGACAAATGGGATGATTATACAGAAGCCAAAGAAGCCATGTTTTTCTATACTCATACCGCCGATGCACCTTGGACAGTGGTGAAATCAGATGATAAGAAACGTGCTCGAATTAATTGTATGTTGCACTTCTTGTCGCAGCTGGATTATCCGAACAAAAATACTCGAATAGTTCGTAAACCTGACCCATTAATAGTGGGAAATGCCAATACCATCATTAAAAATGATGAGCATATTTTGGCTAAATCTCTGCACCCACAGCATAACTCGCACAGCTAGTAACTCAGCAAAAAGGCATTCAAATGAATGCCTTTTTGTTCGTTATAAATCGAACTCTAATAAAATTAATGTGCTCGGCTTAAACCCAAACCTCGCTTCAATCCAGCTTTAGCTCTTTGTCTCAAAGAGCGGCCAGCCAATTCCTGCTCAATAAATATTGTTTTATGACGCGGTTTAGTCTGCGACCAAATAACGCCAAGCAATACCAAGCCTGCAGCCATATACTGCATACCATTAAGTTGTTCACCTAACATTAACCAACCGAAGAATAAAGTACCAATCGGCAACAAATTCATTAAGCTGCCTACTTGACTAGCTGGCATCGTTTTAAAAGCAAAATTGTAACAAGTAAAAGCAAAAATATTCACTCCAAATGCTAAAAACAGTATCGCCATAATGGCTTCTGCAGAAACATCTAAACTGATGCTAGCTCCTTGCCAAAAAATTAATGGCAAGAAAAACACACTGCCCATAATGGTTTGCAATAAGGTCAAGAATATTGGCGAATAACGCTGGGAAAGTTTGCGCGCTAATAAGCTGTAACCCGTTGCGGCACAAATCGCCCCAAACTCTAAAGCATTACCTAGCCAAGGATTGGAAGCGTGTTCACTTGAGGTGCCCGCTAGCGTTAACCAAACCACGCCGACTACTGCCAGTAAACAGCCTACGATTAACCGACCGCTGATCTGTTCTTTTAAGAAATAGTATGCAGTGATCGCAACCATTAAAGGCTGAAGAGCTGTGACCATGCCTGCTTCTGAAGCAGTGGTGTAGGTCAAGGCATAGCTTTCAAAAATAAAATATAGGCATGGCTCGCACAAAGCCAACAAACCTAGCAACCACCAATCACCTTGCTGATATTTCTGCTTTTTTGCCATTGGCGGCAAAAAGAATATCAACACTGCTGCGGCTAGGATCATGCGCAAGAACACCGTCAGTATTGGGCCAAATTCAGCAATCGCATACTTCATGGCAACAAAAGAAGCTGACCATAAAACGATAGCAGCCACCAGTCCGAATATAGCTAATTGTGTTTGACGAGCTTGTTGCATATGCGCCTCAAAAATATCAAGTCTTAAAGAAACGCATTGTATAAATAGTAAACAGATTAGAAAAACGATCTTTTTTCATCATTATCATGAAAAAAAGTAATCTTACTTGAGGTTGAGCTCTATCAATCTTCGATAATTGATGAGGCAGGGAACTTCAAAATAAAACAACTGCCTTTGCCTGGCTCACTCTCCACGCCAACAGAACCCCCAAAACGCAACATGGCTGCTCGCACAAAGCGCAAGCCTAATCCAATACCTTTAACCTTAGCCATCTCATGACGTTGCATTCGCGTAAAGGGTTTGAAAATCGTCGTCATTTGCTCTTTGTCAATGCCCTCACCTTGATCTTGTACTCTTAACCTTAAACCAGTTGAATCCTGCTCAATATCAAGATTAACAAAAGAGCCTTGCGGAGAATATTTCACAGCATTAGTTAATAAGTTGGTAATCACCCGACCTAACAAATCCTCATTTGCATTAAGCCAAATATCATCATAAGCCATAAAATCGAATGCAATTTCGATATTTTTCTCTTTCGCCAACGGCATAATAACGGCCAAAGCATTATCAATGCTGTTTAACAATTCAACGGGATACAAAGCAATTTCAATATGACTTTCCGTTCGCGATAACATTAAGAAATGCTCTGCCAACGACAAACTGGATCGAGTAAGACGTTCGATATCAGCGCTCAACTGTTTTTCTTCAAACTCTTCAGGATGACTTTGATAGCGACTGAGTAACGCCAAAATCGAAGTCATCGGCGATCGTAAATCATGCGAAATAAAGTCAATCATTTCCAACTGACGACGCTGTTCGCGCTTGATAGTCGTGATGTCAGATAAATTAATGATCACAAAGTCTTTGCCCGCAACATTACTCAATAATGACAAACCAACTTTTAAGTCTCTTTTATTCGACGTAATAGCTTGAATTTCTCGACCAATGCCCTCTAACAACACTTGTTTCAATAAATATTGCCAATTACTGTTACCAACAAGAGTTAGGCCATTCAAAATATCTAACAAATCTATTTGATCTTTATTACGCAACTCAGGCAAAAGGTTGTTAGCTTCAATATTGCTATAGAATACTTGTCCGTCATTATCTGCCAATATCACGCCATCAGTAAGTTTATCCATACTTTTTTCTACAAAACGGCGTAAGAAATTCATCTTCGTAATGGCGTCTTCAACTTGCACGATACGATTTTCAATCACCCCTGCCAATTGCTGTTTATGCTCAACAGGTTTTGACAAGGTTTGAGCCAATAACTTGTTAAAAAGTCGCTGCTCTTTCTTACTTAAATTTTCAGGCTCTAACAACCACTCTTTTCCATCAATTAAAACAGGAACAGATTGTTGATAAACACCTTCACGTTGATCTGAAGAACGCCATTGCTTAATTAATTTTAGATGATGCCAAAACTTAAATTTGTCATGTAACGATGTATTTCGCTCTAATTCAATGGCATTTGCTGCTTCATGTTGTAAGCGGTTAATGGTTTGATTGAAAAATGTCATATTTCCGACTACTTTGCGCCAGACCCAGAACAAATATCCAGTAGTCATAACAATCAGAGGTGTAACCAAAGGCCACCACTGATGCATTAAATGGAGTGCTAACCACATCAAGCTGGCAACACCAAGAATACCTAATAAGAAATAATAAAAATTCCTTCGTGGCAAAGAAATTGGTAATAATGTGAATGCACAAAAAACGATTAAAGCTGAAAGGATTGCTATAACCCATTTGTTGATTGGCACAATATAATGCTCATGTTTTAGCGCATGGTATAAAGTTGCATTGATTTCAACACCGGGCATTATTTGCCCATCTCGACTAATTGGTACAGGTAAAAAATCTGCGTTTCTGGCTGCCGTTGCTGTTACCCCTACAAAAACCACTTTGTCCTTCAACTCTGCTGCAAACTCTTGATTGTCTAATAACTCTACAAAACTTATGCGTTTGAAAAAGTGTTTATCTTCCTTGAAAGGAATCATCACATATTGACTCTGCTCTATTTTTTTCAGATCAAATGATGGCTTGCTGATCTTCTGCTCCTGTAGCGGTAGGATATACTCCTGTTCACCATTGGCAATATCCAACACCTCTGCAGAAAAAGCTCTCCAAAAGGGTTCTCCCAAGCCCCCTCGCAAATAAACTCCACGCGATATATTGTCATCACTTAATTGAAAGTGAACCAATCCTAGACTTGGCGTGACTTGATTGAGTTGAGCAAAAGGTTGCAGCTCCAACAACTGGCCATCTTGTTTAAGATTTTCAATTACCACAGGGAAAACGATTTTTTTATTATTTTTTACTGCCTGAATTAAATTTTTGTCAGAGGGGTCTCGAGCCTTATCAAATAACACATCGTATCCAATGGCAGTCACTTGCGCTTGAGTTAACACATTAATCATTTGTGCATGAACATCCCGAGGCCACGGCAAAGGACCAAATCGCTGTAGGCTTTTTTCATCCATGGCAATGATCACAACCTCATTGTCAGGTGCTTCAGACTGCACTCTGAGCAAACGGTCGTAGGCCAAATACTCTATTGGTTGAAAGATTTGAAAATAGCTCAAGCAAAAAGTCAGTAGCGCGGCAACACCTGCGTACAACCAGCTAGAGCTAAAAAAAGATGTATTGGCAGAGTTAGCCAATGTTTTACCTAAAGCAATAAAATAAACAATAACACAGAGGCTAGGCTAAACTTGGTTTTGCCATTATCTGCCTCTACCACCTCAAATGGTTTGCCCTGACTATAAGCAAGCTCTTGATAAGGTCCTTTGGCGGCCACTCTAAAGTAAAGCGGTTGTTGTTGTAAATTATCAATTGAAACAAAAGGCTCGTTCACTTCACCATGAGTGAGTATCTGATTAAACTCGCTGTCAGCGGCAACTTGCCATTGGTAAGAAGTTGCTTGAGGTACCGCTTGCCAACTTACTTCTAGCGTTTGATCTGATTCTATTTGCTCTTCTAGATCGATATTTTTTGGCACAGCCAATACTTTAGCAATGGTAAATTTTTGTACCGCTGCTAAACCTTGGTAGGCCTCGCTATCAATTCCTTTAATACGAGCATAATAAGTATCAGGCTCAATTAAAGGCAGCTGTAATTGATGATCAGCTGTGTCAAATTTTTGCGTCAAGCGAGTTAAATTACTGTCTGAGAATATTTCTACTTGATAGCTAACCGCTCCATCAATAAGGTCCCAATCCAAAATCACAGGATGGCCTGGGTAACTGTCTAAAACCCCACTCAAAATCGGTTTTGCTAACAACGGTTTAGGCTCTACCAATGGTTGGTTTTTTGAAGCCCGCAAACCAAAACCTTGGTTTACCAATTTAC
The DNA here is from genome assembly GCA_013373015.1 of Kangiellaceae bacterium. Lineage (GTDB taxonomy): Bacteria > Pseudomonadota > Gammaproteobacteria > Enterobacterales > Kangiellaceae > Kangiella. The sequence continues at coordinate 50,352 of JABXIQ010000035.1, read as the reverse complement.
TGTCTTGCTCCAGGTTAACCGCAACCTTCCCTTCACTGACTTCATTAAACACTACTGAATTATCTGCTGCATCAACACGCACCCTAAACTCTGTACCACGCACTGTTGCCACCGCCGATGGAGTATGAACCTCGAAATGCGATCCAGGACCAATCAGTTTTTTTACTCGACCCTCAGCACTCCCTTTATTCAATCGCATACGGCTGTCAACCATACCTGTTTCGCCATACTGGGTTTGTACATCAAAAATCAATTCTGAATTTTCACCCAACAGTAATTCCGAACCGTCTGCAAAACGCAGCGCCACACTTGAATCAGCACTTGTCACCACCACATCATCAACGGTCAAGCTTTGTTGCAAAGTAAGTGTTGAAGTTTGTTGGCGTCGAATAAAACTTGCTTGACCTTGAATGGCGATTACTGAAACCTCTGCTGGACCAAACTTTAGGTATTCGAGCGGGAATTTTAAGATAGTGCCGGGCGGGATTTGGCGGTCAAAAGTAACCTGATTGTAATCTTGGATTTCTTTGAATTTCAGAGGTTCTTTCAAATACTTATGTGACAATCCCCAAATGGTATCACCACGACGAACCGTGTAGATCCAATCTTCTGCTAATACAGAGGATAAAGCACCCAACCACAGTGTGAGTGCTACTAGAAACCAAACCAATATTTTTTTCATAGATTTACTTGAGTGTTTAGAATTTACGCAACTGCCTCTGACTCTAACAGTTTTTCTAAACGATATCCATGCTGGTAGACAGTTTTGATACGGTAGCCGCTTGCTGCACGAATATTGAGCTTACGACGTAGCGAACTCACATGAGCATCAACTGTGCGTGTACTGATATCTGAATCAATACCCCAGATGTTTTTTAACAAGTATTTTCGCGAATATAAACGACCAACGTTCTTTAATAACAAGAGTCCTAACTCGTACTCTTTAGTAGTCAAAGCAACCGCTTTACCCTCAACTAAAATCTCACGGTGTGCTTGAGAAATAGTAAAAGGACCAATTTCAAGGTCACCTTTCTCATCAAGCAGTCCAGCGCGACGTACTAATGCCGTTAATCTGGCAGCTAATTCTGAACGACGAAATGGTTTGATCATATAATCATCAGCACCTTTTTCCAGCGCTGAGACAATATCTTGTTCCGCGTCACGGTTGGTTACAAACAAGATAGGACCTTTCCATTGGTAAAAAGAACGCACTTGCTCTAGAACTTCAACACCAGATTTATCAGGTACTTCCCAATCCAAAATTAAGAGATCGTATTCACTATTTTCTAATTTTTTTAGAAACGTTTCGCCCAAATCACAATGGGTACACTCAAAACCCGCATCACGCAATACTGATTGCATTGCTTCCGCTTGAGTTGGTTCATCTTCTAAATAGAGGACTCTGATTCGATCTGACATGCTTGCTCCATTTTGCGCTCAACTATACTCAGATTAATAAAGTATGAAGAACGACATTTATTGTAATAACTTACTCTATTCCATTCGATATTGCGTCTTGCGAACTAAAACCATACCTTGCGCAATACCCTTGAACAGTCCTTATATTCTATACGCAAAAATGCGATTAGAATTTAAACAAATGTAAAATAATTAGACGCTTTGTTCATTTTTTTATAGTACAGCGTTTTTTTACTCGATACCACTGCTCCGACCAAAGTCGATAAATGTAGTTATTTGCAGTGAAATTACTGTAAAATGCACCATCTTAAATATTACAACTGACTTTAATCATATTCTTGTTGCCAAATACTAGATTAAGATTAAAATCATATTTTAGCGGAAAATAACCGATTATCGTTGTCATTTAACAACATTTAAGCGATTATAATCCAATGAAAGAGCACTTAATGCCACATATTTTATTGTTACAAGGTCCTAATCTAAACCTTCTTGGCCAACGAGAAACCTCGATTTATGGTGATATTGACCTAAATAGCATCAATAATGCGGCAAAAGCTCAAGTTGAGCAGGCTGATATGCAGTTTTCTAGCCTACAGTCCAACTCTGAATCAGAGCTTATTCAAAGAATACATCAGGCAAAAGTCGATAAGGTGTCGCTAATTGTCTTTAACCCCGCAGCTTTTACCCATACCAGCGTTGCTTTACGCGATGCTCTGCTTGCTGTGGCAATCCCTTTTATAGAGGTGCATCTTTCTAATCCGCATACACGCGAAAACTTCCGTCGTCATTCGTATTTCAGCGATAAAGCCTTAGCGGTTATCGCTGGTTGTGGCGCCGATAGCTATCGTTATGCGATTGATGCAGCTATTAAATACATTCAAAAACCCTAACCCAAAGCCAAAGCGCTAGTTAATAGGTATTACTATTATGGATTTACGAAAAATCAAAAAATTAATCGAGTTAGTAGAAGAATCTGGTATTGCTGAACTTGAGATCCAAGAAGGTGAAGAGTCGGTACGTATTTCTCGCTCTAGCTCTACCGCTCCAGCCCCTATTCAGCATTTTGCAGCACCTGCGGCCATGCCAGCTCCAACCGCGGCTCCAGTTGCTGAAGTTGCAGCTCCAGTGGCGGAAGAGACTTCAGGCCATGCAATTCGCTCGCCAATGGTTGGTACTTTTTACGCTGCACCATCGCCAGGCGCTAAAGATTTCGTTACCGTTGGTCAGCAAGTTAAAGCAGGCGATGTGTTGTGTATCGTTGAAGCCATGAAAATGATGAACCAAATTGAGTCAGACGTATCTGGTACGGTTAAAGCCATCTTGCTAAGCAATGGTGAACCCGTTGAATACGATGAACCAATGTTCATTATCGAGTAATCCCTAGTTATTAACGACAATTATCAAATTAAGTACCCTCAAAAGTACTATTTATAGGACACTACTATGTTAGAAAAAGTAGTCATAGCAAACCGCGGAGAAATTGCTTTACGCATTCTGCGCGCTTGTCGCGAGCTGGGAATTAAAACAGTCGCCGTGCACTCTACTGCCGACGAAGACTTGATGCACGTTCGCCTCGCTGATGAGTCGGTTTGTATTGGCCCAGCCCCAGCCCATCAAAGCTATTTGAATATTCCAGCCATTATTTCTGCAGCCGAAATTACCGATGCTGTAGGCATCCATCCAGGTTACGGCTTTTTAGCAGAAAATGCTGATTTTGCAGAACAAGTTGAAAAAAGTGGTTTCACCTTTATTGGCCCTAGCGCTGATGTGATCCGCTTGATGGGTGATAAAGTATCCGCAATTGCCGCCATGAAAAAAGCTGGCGTGCCTTGTGTTCCAGGCTCCGACGGCCCTCTCGGAGATAACGATAAAGATAACATGGCAATGGCCAAGCGTATCGGTTATCCAGTGATCATCAAGGCTGCCGGCGGCGGCGGTGGACGCGGTATGCGCGTAGTTCATAAAGAACAAGAATTGCTCCGCTCAATCGAGTTGACCAAAGCCGAAGCAGGCGCAGCTTTTGGTAATGACATGGTATATATGGAGAAATTCCTAGAAAACCCACGTCACGTTGAAATCCAAGTATTGGCTGACGGTCATGGTAACGCTATTCACCTTGGCGAACGCGACTGCTCAATGCAGCGCCGTCACCAAAAAGTGGTTGAAGAAGCGCCAGCACCAGGCATTACTGAACAAATGCGTCGTCATATTGGTGAGCGCTGTACTCAAGCCTGTCGTGAAATTGGCTATCGCGGTGCAGGCACTTTCGAGTTCTTGTTCGAAAAAGGTGAGTTTTACTTTATTGAAATGAACACCCGTGTTCAGGTAGAGCATCCTGTTTCTGAACTAATCACTGGTGTCGATATCATTAAAGAACAATTACGTATCGCCAGTAATCAACCCTTATCCTTCAAGCAAGAAGATATTGTGCTTAATGGCCACTCTATCGAATGTCGTATCAATGCTGAAGATCCAGATACATTTATTCCATCACCAGGCACTATCACCCGCTACCATGCACCAGGTGGTCCAGGCATTCGTATGGATTCACATATATATGCCAGCTACAAAGTTCCGCCACACTATGACTCAATGATCGGCAAACTGATCACTCATGGCGAAACTCGTGAAGTAGCGATTGCGCGTATGCAAATGGCGCTTGAAGAAATCGTAATTGATGGCATCAAAACCAATATTGCTCTACAAAAGCGTATTCTTGCCGATGCAAACTTCCAAAAAGGTGGCACCAATATCCACTATTTGGAACGCAAAATGTTTGGTGATGAACATTAATCATCATTCTCTGCATTAGATACGACTATAGAAAGCAGACTTCGGTCTGCTTTTTTTATGCTTGAAATAAATCATCATTGGCTCACACCCAATCTTCTACTACAATCCTTTAATCAAATACACATTAATCGGGCCGCCACTTGGAAGACGTCATAGAATTATTACGCGACAGCGCACAACAACAAAATTACGGTATGGAACTGCCCGACGATGATTTGCTCGTCGAAATCGAAGAGCAACTATTTATCTCACTACCCGATGATTTACGTCTATTTCTACTTGAAGTTAGTGACCTCATTATCGGCTCATTGGAACCCGTCACCGTTACTGATCCCTACTCACACAGTTATCTGCCAGAAGTTGCCGCGACCGCATGGGATCAAGGTGTACCACGTCACCTAATACCTATTTGCCAAATCTACAACGAAGAGGGTGATCAATTTTACTGCATCGAAAAAACTGGTGAAGTCACATTATGGCAAGCCGATGAACAGCATGAAGATACATGGCCTTCCATTTGGCATTGGGCTAAAGAAGTTTGGCTGGAGCATTAATCTTCAATATTTTTATACATAGTGACGTCATTTACCGTTGGCACTCATTGTGGTCGCCGCGTGACCAATGAGAATCCCTTTAAGGGAATCCTGTTCCAAAAGACTTTGCTTGTCTTACTATGGATTCCCGCTCTCGCGGGAATGACAAAGTTCTTTCTATAAATTATGCTGTTAAATCGAATTCATATAATAATATGTTAAACCTCAAGAGTATGTATGAATATTCTTAGAAAATTTATGTCTGGAAACCCTGATCAGATTTGGTCTGCCAGCTGTGAAATAGCCAAATCTAATAACTTAGAATTACTGGATTCTATTTCAGACGATCTGGAGATCATTGAGCAAGCAACTGCAGATATAGATCTAGGAGGTGGTTTCTGCCCCAATAGTTATCATTTAGAGTTTGCGTTAAAAAAGCTGCGTCTAGTAAAGAGAAGAAAAAGTTGTCTTTGCTCCCTTTATCCTGAGTACATATTTTTCAACCCAATTAATGAAGAAAAAGCATGTAGTATTAACATTTCAGAAATCGCAAAGATTGATGGTAAATGGATTGATTATTACATGTGTAAATGTACTAAATGCAACTCACTTTATAAGGTCGAAGAAAGAGAAGGACATTTTACATTTTGGTCTTGGAAAAAGGCTTAACAAGTACGCGCAGAAGATTCGGTTGCACTGCGTTTTATTAGAGTCATCACCTAAAACATATGTAGACAAATATTTCTACGCCAAATACAGAGAGCAAAGGTTGCCTTTAGCTGTACAGTTATACACGGCCTTCAAACACTCTATGGACAAGTTACCGTAGCTTTTATTACCCTTATCTCAATTAGTCTTTATAATAGACTCATCATTCTTTTGTTATGTCCCTAGTTATGGCTTGGATCCAGTTAAAATTTGATTATCAAAACCCTGATGCTGACTCGTTGAGTGATTACTTAATGGAGTTAGGTGCGCTAGCAGTGACTTTTCTTGATGCGGAAGACAAGCCCATTTTGGAGCCAAAGCCAGGTGAAACGCCTTTGTGGGATCATTTGATCGTATTGGCGCTATTCAACGCTGATGCGGATACGGCTTTGATAGATAAAGTCATCGAAAATAGTAATTTTTCGCAATATATATCCCTTAACCCGCTTAGTAATGAGCACATCTATCAGTGGGAAATTATTCGTGACCAAGATTGGGAGCGCGCTTGGATGGAGAATTTCAAGCCGATGCAATTTGGTCAGCGGGTGTGGATCGTGCCAAGTTGGAGCGATGCGCCTGATCCAGGTGCGGTAAATATCAAACTTGATCCAGGGTTAGCTTTCGGCACAGGCACTCACCCAACAACTGCTTTATGTTTACAATGGCTCGATGGGGCTGATTTGGCTGGCAAGACGGTCATCGATTATGGGTGTGGTTCGGGTATTCTAGCAATTGCTGCTTTATTGTTGGGCGCTGAAAAGGTCTATGCAGTAGATATTGATCCACAAGCTATCGAAGCCACCAAGCAAAACCTTGAGCGCAATGGCATCAGTAGTGATCGATTGGTGCTTGGCTTGCCTGAACAAGTGGAATTACCGCAAGCAGATATCCTGCTCGCCAATATTTTGGCTGAACCTTTGCGCCAGTTGGCAGAATCTATTGCAAATTCGGTGAAATCTGGCGGCAATCTGGTATTATCGGGCTTGCTTGGAAGTCAGGCTCCAGAGTTATTATCCATTTACCAACAATGGTTTAGAATGGATCCAGCTCAGCACCAAGAAGATTGGGCGCGGCTTTCTGGGCAAAAAAACTAACACTTGAAAAATTAAACCATAAGACGCGAAAAACTATCCATGAGTGAAACCTTTTTAACCAATTGCCCACACTGCAAATCAGTGTTTAAGCTGCGCAAAGAGCACCTCGAAGTTGCTTCGGGTCATGTGCGTTGTGGCAATTGTCGCTCATTGTTTTTAGCCACCGACTCGTTAGTATCTTTGGAAAAGGAAACCCAAAAAGCGCAGATGGAAGATACGGTTGATAAAGCCGAAGAGAAATTATTTGAAAAGTTGATCCCAGAGCTAACCGATCAAGATAAGTCTGAACACTATGAACTCGACGGTAGTGCACAAGCCGAAAGCTCTACGACAAATCTCCTGAAATGGGTAGCCTATGCCATTCCAGTAATCGCATTAAGCTTTCTAGCTTTCTGGTATTTGTATTTATGGCCTAACAAATCCGCCTTGGCGCAAGATGCAAGCTGGCGACCTGTATTGCAATTTTCCTGTTCAATATTGCAGTGCCAGGTTCCACCGTTGCAAGATCTTGAGCAATATCGAGTCAGCGCGATTGATGTTTCTGATAGCAGCGGCGGTCAGAAAAAAGTCACTATGGTGTTGAAAAATAACGCCAATTTCGCCCAACCGTTCCCTAAAATGCGAGTCATTCTTAGCGATATTAAAGGTAATCAGTTCGCTACGCCTATCTATACACCTGAACAATATTTGCCAGAGCTCAATCACAACGCCTTGATCCAGCCCAATCAGTCGGTACAAATCGCTTTTAGTTTTAATAGTGATCAAAGAACCTATAGCGGCTATCAGGTAGAGTTGGTCAATTAGCCCAACGCTTAATAGCTCATCCTATTTGCTTTTTCTCACCTTGATTAGCTAGCTACTCTGTTAAGTGATTGATGGCTGGTTTGTCAAGAAAAATATTGATGATTTTTTAATCAATTTCCATTCAAATCGTGTTGCAAAGCGTGTATGATCGCGACCTCAAATTTCGCCCTGCAACGAATATTGCATACCGATATTCAAGTAGAGATTAGAAATTTGAACGAATGAACAAGCATGATGGTTAAGCGTAATAATGCAAATTGGTCCTTATCAGCTCGACAAACCTTTGATTTTGGCACCAATGGCTGGGGTGACCGATAGGCCATTCCGTAAGCTCTGCAAAGAGCTGGGTGCGGGCATGACAGTTTCGGAAATGGTGGCTTCCAATCCACAATTACGAAACACGCGCAAAAGCCTGCTACGCAGTAATCATCATGGAGAACCTGGTATTCGTTCGGTACAAATTGCTGGCGCAGAACCACAGATGATGGCAGAAGCGGCGCAATATAATGTGCAAAACGGTGCGCAAATCATTGACATTAATATGGGCTGTCCAGCCAAAAAGGTGTGCAAGAAAGCTGCTGGTTCAGCACTTCTGCAAGATCCTATATTGGTTGATCAGATCTTACGTGCAGTGGTCAATGCGGTTGATGTACCAGTTACGTTAAAAATCCGTACGGGCTGGAACCCTGATAATCGCAATGGCGTTGAGATTGCCAAAATTGCTCAAGGCAATGGCATTCAAGCCTTAGCGGTACATGGCCGAACGCGAGCTTGTAAATATCTGGGTTATGCAGAATACGATACCATTGCAGCGATTAAGCAGGCGGTATCGATTCCGGTAGTTGCCAATGGCGACATTACCAGTCCACAAAAAGCCAAGCGTGTTTTGGATTACACCAAAGTCGATGGTTTGATGATTGGCCGTGGAGCGCAAGGTAACCCGTGGATTTTTGATGAGGTTTGGCATTATTTGCAAACCGGTGAACTTTTGGCGCCGCCAAGTTGGCAACAAGTTCACCAAGTGCTTTTGGGACATGTTTTGGCTTTGCATGATTTTTACGGTGAGGTCATGGGTCCACGGATCGCCAGGAAGCACGTAGATTGGTATTTGCCAGCGCAAGTAAATGAAGATGATGCTTCGCAACTGGCAGAATACAAACAGTTTAGAGCCACTTTCAACGCCATTGATGAAGGTGCTCAACAATTAGAAGTTTTAAACCATTATTTTGAACAAAAACAGGCTATAGCAGCATGACTATTTTTGACACTAACAACCATTCTAGCAATATGAACACTCATTCAAGTGACAACTTACAAGCAGATTCTGCTTCTTTTTCTTCAAACCCTACATTGCGCGAGCACGTTGCCATTTCTATGCAACATTACTTAAAGCAAATGCACGGTCAGCCACTCAATGAAGTGTATGACTTGGTATTAAGCCAAGTTGAAGAACCTTTATTACGCGCAATCATGGAACATACGCGCAATAACCAAACTAAAGCAGCGCAAGTTCTAGGTTTGAACCGTGGAACATTGCGTAAAAAGTTAAAGCGTTACGACTTACTGTAACAATAACTTTTTACAATCAGGGTTCTTTTAAGAACCCTTTTATTTTCAAGCTCTAATTATCGTTTGGGAATTTTCCCATAGCACAGCGAGGAACTATTGATGCCAAACTATCGCCCAGTGAAGCGCGCTTTAATCAGCGTTTCAGATAAAAACGGGGTAGTTGAATTTGCCCAATCTCTAACTGCCAAAGGCGTTGAAATCTTATCAACTGGTGGTACTGCAAAATTATTACGCGCTAACGACATTACAGTAACAGACGTTGCTGAATATACACAATTCCCAGAAATGATGGCGGGGCGTGTAAAAACCCTTCATCCAAAAGTTCACGGTGCAATTTTAGGTCGTCGTGGCATGGATGATGAAATCATGGCTGAACATGGCATCATTGGCATCGACTTGGTCGTAGTCAATTTATATCCTTTTGAAAGCACTATCGCGCGTGCCGATGCAACTTTGGAAGATGCTATCGAAAATATTGATATTGGCGGCCCTGCAATGGTTCGCTCTGCAGCAAAAAATCATCAAGATGTAACTATTGTTGTTGAAAATGAAGACTTCACAGAAGTAGCTCGTCAAATTACTGAGCATGGCGGTGTTGATAAACCAACACGTTTCCGCCTAGCAGCAAAAGCTTTTGCTCATACTGCTCGTTACGATTCTGCAATTTCGAACTACCTTGGCGTACAAGCTGCCGATGATGACAGTGATTACCCGCCAACATATTCTGTGCAATACAAAAAAGCACAAGATATGCGTTATGGTGAAAATCCACATCAAGGTGCTGCTTTCTATGTTGAGCATTCAGCGCAAGAAGCAAGTGTTTCAACCGCTAAACAAATTCAAGGCAAAGAATTATCGTTCAACAATGTTGCCGATACTGATGCTGCACTTGAGTGTGTTAAGAGCTTTGATGAGCCAGCTTGTGTGATCGTAAAGCATGCCAATCCTTGTGGCGTTGCCATTGCCGACAACATCAAGCAAGCCTATGACTTAGCATTTGCAACCGACCCAACGTCAGCTTTTGGTGGCATTATCGCTTTTAACCGCGAGTTAGACGGCGAAACTGCTCAAGCGATTGTTGATCGTCAATTTGTCGAGGTCATCATTGCGCCAAGCGTTTCTGAAGAAGCTAAAGCCGCAGTTGCTGAAAAGAAAAATGTGCGTTTATTAGAGTGTGGCCAATGGTCGCAACCGCAAGCAGCCTACGACTTTAAGCGTGTTAATGGTGGCTTATTGGTTCAAGACCGTGATTTAGGCATGGTATTCGAAGATGATTTACGCATTGTCTCAAAGCGCCAACCGAGCGCCCAAGAAATGCGTGATCTCATGTTCTGTTGGAAAGTGGCTAAGTTTGTAAAATCAAACGCCATTGTTTACGCGCGTGATGGACAAACTATTGGCGTTGGCGCAGGTCAAATGAGCCGTGTTTACTCTGCTAAAATTGCTGGTATAAAAGCAGCAGATGAAAATCTGGAAGTTAAAGGCTCTGTAATGGCATCAGATGCTTTCTTCCCATTCCGTGACGGTATTGATGCTGCTGCTGAAGCGGGCATTACCGCAGTGATCCAGCCAGGCGGCTCTATTCGCGACGATGAAGTGATCGAAGCGGCCAATGAGCACGACATGGCTATGGTGTTCACCGGAATGCGTCACTTTAGACATTAATTAGGAGCTTTTTCAATGAATGTACTAATTATCGGTAGTGGTGGGCGCGAGCATGCTTTGGCATGGAAAACCGCCCAATCAGACAAAGTTTCAAAAGTATTTGTCGCGCCTGGCAATGCAGGTACAGGGTTAGAAAACAAAGTTGAAAATGTTGCCATTGGTTCGGAAGACATTGAAGCTTTAATCACTTTTGCGCAAGACAACAATGTTGCATTGACCATTGTTGGCCCTGAGGCACCTTTAGTTATTGGCGTGGTCGATGCTTTTACCGAAGCAGGTTTGAAGTGTTTTGGCCCAAGCAAAGGTGCAGCACAATTAGAAGGATCAAAAGCTTTCACTAAAGACTTTTTGGCTCGTCATAATATACCGACGGCAGCTTATCAAAACTTTACAGAAATTGAACCAGCTAAAGCCTATGTTCGCGACATGGGCACACCTATCGTGATTAAAGCCGATGGTTTAGCTGCCGGTAAAGGCGTCATTATTGCTGAAAACATCGAGCAAGCAGACGCTGCGATTGACGATATGTTAGCAGGCAACAAGTTTGGCGACGCAGGTCATCGCGTGGTTATCGAAGAGTTCTTGCAAGGCGAAGAAGCCAGCTTCATCGTCATGGTCGACGGCAAAAATATTTTACCTTTAGCCACTTCACAAGATCACAAAGCTCGCGATAATGGCGATAAAGGTCCCAATACTGGCGGTATGGGTGCTTACTCACCAGCTCCTGTGGTAACCCCTGAAATGCATGATCGTATTATGCAACAAGTGATCATTCCAACCGTTGAAGGTATGGCTGCTGAAGGTCATCCTTACACTGGCTTTTTATATGCAGGTGTGATGATCGACAAAGACGGTGTGCCTAAAGTGCTTGAATACAACTGCCGCTTTGGTGATCCTGAAACCCAGCCGATCATGAGCCGTTTACAGTCCGATTTAAGCGAACTCTGCTTAGCTGCCCTTGATGGTAAACTTGATAGCACAACGGCGCAGTGGGATGCTCGCGCAGCAGTTGGCGTTGTAATGGCTGCAGGTGGTTATCCTGATAACTATCCAAAAGGCGATGTAATCAATGGCCTTAATGATGTTACCGAAGGTAAAGTATTTCATGCAGGCACTGCTGAAAAGGACGGCCAAGTTGTAACAAATGGCGGTCGCGTGCTCTGTGTTGTGGCTTTGGGTGATACCGTAACAGAAGCACAAAGCAAAGCATATCAGGCCGTCAAACAAGTATCTTGGGATAAGGTTTATTATCGTACTGATATTGGCCATAGAGCGATTGCTCGCGAAAACAGTTAGAAACATCTCAAAACTGCTGCACTTATTGATACAGCAAGCAAAAAACAAAGAATAATTTGAACAAAAACTCGAAAGCCTTACACTAAACAGTGTAGGGCTTTTTTAATGACGCAAATCAAGACCATATAAGAAACAGTACACACGTGATAAAAAAAATACTTAAATGGACAAGCATATTATTGCTCTTTTTATTGGTAACCTTGATGGGTCTATACCTTTCGACCCCCTATTGGGTTCCGCAACAAATTGCTAAATTTTTGCCAGATAACATACAGCTACAAGAGGCATCTTTAGAAAGACCAGACTTGACCTCAGCATCGATCAAGCAGCTTGAGTTAATTATACAAACCAACGAGCCTATTCATGTTTCACTTACAGGTGCCACTCTGCATTACTCACTGTGGGACAAAAAACTGAACAGTATCAGCGCTGACTATGCAGAAATAAGCAAAAAAGTTAGTGATAGACCTGCTGCAGCATCCAGAGTCTCTAATAAAATTCCACTACCACAGCTACCTTTAGAATCATTAGATATTGAGCGATTGTTGCTAAAAGGCTTTTTAGTGCAAGATATTGCTTTGTATGAATTGCAGCTTGATTATCACGAGCAAAGTTACTCTATTGAAAGTCAGGTTGATTTTTTTAATTACCAGTTTGCTGTAAAGGCTCAGGCATTATCTGAAAATAATTTACTAAGATCACTGACCGCCAGCATCAAGCAGCAACAAGATACTCTAACCCTTTCTCTGACGCCCAATAAAAATGACGAGTTTCAATGGCAATGGTCTAGCCAAGGTACTCTTGATGTCAATAATTATTCGGCAATCAACGGCTTACAAACTGTTTCATTTAACTTACAGGGATTATTAACCCAGCAACTTGTCAATGGAATGAGCAGTGCAACTCAAAACTCAAGCGAAATAAGAAATCTTATCGATTTTACGGGTGAACAACAAAACTGGATAAAACTACCCATTATTCTGTCTGAGTTAAATTTGCAAAATACTATCAAAGACTTTCTATCCAATGAGGGTGTTAACGCAACAATTCCAGCGTTATCATCAGAACAAGTTGCTCTGCTTGAAATTAATATTACACAAGATAGTCAGCTTGCTTATTCTACGTCAGCCAAGCAATTCACGCTTGAACAAGGACAAATCCTTACTGATTTTGCTCACCCGGTACTCTCGTTTAGCAGCGATATAACCGCTTTATCTCTTTGGCTAGAACACGACTTGACTGATCCGAAACAAATAGTTGAGAGTTCGGTTACTCTTAACTTCATTGGCCAAGATCTGCAATACCAACAAGACACTTTGATTGGAAAGTTTGCCAAGTTAGATAATCAACTATCGGGGGATTTTTTGGTAGCAGATGGTGAAGCTAAGTTCACCACCAGTAACTGGAAATTATCACTCGATCCTTTACGCATTAAAGATAAAACCTATTTATTGATATTACCTTCAACTCAATGGCAAGCAAGAGGCCATTGGTTGATTGATGACTTAGATCAGTTATCCATTAAAGAGCAATCAATTGATCTATCTTTACATCAGCCTGTTAGTGCGCGCTTGGTTTTAGACAAAGAAACCATTGATCTAAAAGACTTTTCTATAAGCAGTAAAATTAAACCTAGCACAAGCCCGAAAATTATCACTGGCAACTACTCTGCAAATCAGCTTAACTTTAAGCAACAACCGCTTATCGTTAAAAAGGTGACAGGTAACATAAATATCAATCTTGATAACATGATTACACAGGGCAAAACCAGCTTTGATAATATCGCCTATCAATCTGAACAACTTGATATCAACTACATCAGTGGACAAGCCAACTGGATTAAGCAAGGTGAAATATTTTCGGCGAAAGGAAAACTAAATCAATCGCAAAACCAAGTACCATTTACTTATAAGCTGGATCTTGAACAAGAAAAGCACCAATTGTCGATTGATCAAACTCAACTGCCATTGCGTACCGTTAAAAGCTGGCTCAAAATTTTCAAGAACTACCCTAACCTCAATATTAGTACGGGCGACTTGACCATCGATACCATTACTGGTGATCCACTTGAGCTATTATTCGATGGCTCACTCTCGGGTAGCAATATTGATTTATCCTATGACGAGCTAAAAGTTAACAATTGGCAGGTCAAAGATCTGCTTAATTCCAGCAGTAGCTTTAACGGCAACACCGTTAACAGAATCGAGTCGATTGAGGTGGCTGCGGGTATTTCAATAACCGATATCAGCTTCAAATTACAACATAGTCTAACAGCATTTATCATCCGTCAATTTACTGGAAAATTACTTAAAGGCTCCATTGATGTTCCCCAGTTAACCATCAATGAAGGCTCCATCCAGCCCTTTGTCGCGCGGCTCAATAATATCGATATGCAAAGCCTGTTAAGTGCGTTAGAAAGTGAGACCTTATCAATTGATGGCCGTTTTGATTTTAATTTACCCATCACTATAGGCGACAAAAACCAGCAAATTACCGATGGAACATTTTCTAGCCGTGGTTCTGGAGTCCTCAAAATCAAGAACAAAGATGGCAAAGAAGCCAACATTGCATATCAAGCGCTGGAAAACTTTCACTATAAAAAGTTTAATGGCACTATAAATTATGACAAAGAAGGCAATTATAGGATAGTTTTGGACTTGCTAGGCTCCAATCCAGATCTATACGATGGTTTCCCAGTTCAGCTTGATTTGACTTTACGCGGCCAGTTACCTGATCTGCTGTATTCGATGTTAATTACTGGTGATATGGCCAAGCCTGTTTTAGATGATATAAAACAAAAACAATCTCTCAACATTCAGCCATAATTCATGTTATTGTTATACAATAAACTTAACGTAATAGATTTGTGAGATCGCTTATGACCAAACCTAGTTTAAAAACGCTTTTAGCGGCTGTTAGTTTATCGCTATTTGCATCAGCTTGTACCGTCAAGTTAGAAGCACCCGATAAACCCATTCATATTATTGGTGATTTTACTATCAAACATGAAATTGTAGTTAAGGTAGAAAAAGAATTGGATCAAGCCTTGAGCGAAGATTCAGGATTATTCTAGGAGAATCCTTATGCGAACATTTATTAAAACTGTTTCAAAATTAACATTAACCCTTTCAGCAGCTTTATTATTGGCCGCTCAAGCATTGGCATTAGATATCAGTTCATTAAAAGATCAAGGCGTGGTCGGTGAGCTCGATAACGGCTATGTTGGCATCGTCATCAAAAGCCCTGACAGCGAACTAGTAGCTTACGTCAATGGTATCAATACTAAACGTAAATCTATCTATGAGTCACAAGCAAAGAAAAACAACCTCAGCCTTGCTGAAGTTGAAGCTATCGCAGCTAAGCGTAATTTGGATAAAACCAGCGCAGGACATTACATTAGTGTCGATGGTGTTTGGAAAAAGAAATAACCTGCACTATTAAGTCCGTTATTCAGGAGCCGTATCAGTTATGCTGGTACGGCTTTTGTATTTTTGGTACCAATCTATCAATTGTGGGTGCTTTTGTTGCCACTGATACTCAGAATGGCGAAAGCTTAAATACTCTAGCGCAGTGACCAGATTGATGTGCAAAGCTGAAAAGCCTTTTGGAAGCTCATCTAATCTGCCAGCAAAATGCTCTAACCCTCTTTCAATACTGCTTATAAAACGTTGCTGCCAAAACTCGGAACGTTGTGATTGATCGCGCATTTTATCTTGTTGCCAAGCAACACAAGAATCCAGTATTCCACGAGTTAATGAATATAAGGTTTTAAGTTGCCAGTTCTTACTAATTTCAGCAAATAATTTATCACCTGCCAATGAATCCAAGTATTCACAAATAACCTGGCTATCAAACAAACCATTCCCATCCACCACCAAACATGGCACTTTGCATAGAGGGTTTGCAGTAATCAATAACTCCGGGTTCTCAAAAGGATGCTGGAACACTTCTTCCACTTGATTGAGTAAGCTTAATTCTCGAACCACTATACGCGCAGTTCGCGCATACGGTGAGGCAGTAGAATAAATGAGTTGCATGGTCATAGTTATTACCTGTGCTTGGTACTTGAGTTAGTTAGCTAACACCGCACGTCCTTCTGCCCATTGCCGCAATATAACCATTTTCTCAGACATTACCTGCGACAAAGGACTGGTGCTATCAATTTCTTGCAAAATAGTTTCGGTGTCTAGCTTATTATCGTGATACAGCGAGGCATATAACCCTGCCACAATAGCTTGCTCAATCTCAGCACCACTAAAACCTTCTGTAGCTTTTGCTAATTTCAGCAAGTCAAATTCGATACTTTCTTGGCGTCTTTTATCTAAGTGTATTCTGAAAATTTCTTGGCGGGTTTGTTCATCAGGCAAATCGACAAAAAAGATTTCGTCTAAACGACCTTTTCGTACAAATTCGGGCGGTAACGCTGAAATATCATTAGCAGTTGCCACGATAAACACAGGAAAATTATTTTCTTGCATAAAGGTTAATAGAGTACCAAGAACACGTTTTGAGGTTCCACTGTCGTTGTCACCCGTTGATATACCCTTCTCCACCTCATCAAGCCATAATACACAAGGCGACATCATTTCAGCCAGCTTCAAAGAATTACGCAAGTTTTTCTCACTTTCTCCATGCCATTTATTATATAAAGCTCCAAAATCTAAACGTAGCAATGGCACGCCCCACATCCCTGCTACCGCCTTCGCGGCCAATGATTTACCACCGCCTTGCACGCCGACCAACATGATCCCTTTTGGCTTATCCAAACCAAACTTATTTTCTTCGATAAATATTTTCTGTCTGAGTTGTAACCACTTCTTTAAACGCTGCATACCACCGACTTCGGCAAAATGGGCAGTTTCATATTCATAATGTACTGCACCATCCAAATCTAGTAGCTGATAGCGTGCTTTATTGACTTTTTCCATTTCATCATCAGTAATAGCGCCATCATCATAAATCAAATTTCTGATAATTTGCCGCGCATCGTCATAAGTCAAACCCATTAAGTTTTGAATCAAGCGTTGCATTGTCTTTTGGTCAGTCCGCACTTTTTTACCCTGATGCTCCATTGACCATCGAATGGCTTCTTGTTTGATAAGTTTTCCCAATTGCTGCGAATCAGGCAAAGATAACTCAAATGTTGCGCCAAACTTGCGAACTTCATCAGGCAAACGTAAGTCATGACTGATCAAAATCAATGTTTGCTGATGGTCTTTAAAACTTAAAGCAATATCCTTCAAGAGCCTTATATTTTGCGGGTGCTCTTTATCCACAAACGGGTGAAAATCACACAAAACATAAATGCCTTTGCGTTCCATTCTGCGTATATGTTGCAAACATGCCGTAGGCTCAGCAGTATCTTTTAATGGTGCAAAATTTTCATTTTGCATCTCCACCCGACGTAAGCCTTCGGTCACATGCCAGCCAAACAAGGGCATATTTTGGCTAATTGCGATTTTTGTGAGCAACTCCAAAGCACGCTGCTCTTCGTGCGTTTCTATAACAATAATTGGATTTTTTGACTTAATCAGTAGTGTTAAGTCATTTTGTTCAGTTTTACTGCCCATTAATTCAAGATTCTTATTGGTTCTACTGGCTAGTCATGATCTAGCTCAATTTCTTTTAGCTTAAAAAAGCGCTAAAATGGCTTCACTGATTTCACTATAGCTTACCAGAATTATGCGTCAATTCAGCTTTTTTGATCGACTTTGTATGGTTGCCGACTCAGCGCTTAAAACCACTGTTGGCATTTATGATATGCAGCCTCGCACCAGCCCGGCGGC
The DNA here is from genome assembly GCA_013373015.1 of Kangiellaceae bacterium. Lineage (GTDB taxonomy): Bacteria > Pseudomonadota > Gammaproteobacteria > Enterobacterales > Kangiellaceae > Kangiella. Next base: position 32,682 of record JABXIQ010000035.1, on the reverse strand, counting down.
TGATATTGATGATGTAGAGCTGAGTGAACAAGAGCAAAAACATGCTGCCAGCCTCATGCGCATCAACCACACAGGTGAAGTGTGTGCACAAGCCCTCTATCAAGGACAAGCTTTAACCGCCAAATTACCCAATATCCGCCAAAAGATGGAACAAGCTGCGGATGAAGAAATTGACCACCTAGCTTGGTGTAGCGAACGAATCAAGCAGCTAAATAGCCGTGAAAGCTACCTAAACCCATTATGGTATGGCATGTCTTTTAGCATTGGTGCTTTAGCTGGTATCGCTGGCGATAAATGGAGTTTGGGCTTTGTTGCTGAAACTGAGCATCAAGTGTGCCGCCATCTTGATGAACACTTAGAAAAATTGCCGTCGCAAGATAAAAAAAGCCAAGCTATTCTTGAGCAAATGAAGGAAGAAGAATTAAAACACGCCACTGTCGCACTAGAGCATGGCGGCGCAGAACTTCCAGCACCGATTAAAGGTGCTATGACCCTAATGTCCAAAGTAATGACTAAGAGTGTTTATTACTTATAAGTAACATTCATCATAATCAACCTTTACGAAACATCCGACTAAAAGTGGTTTATAGTTTCGTACCACACTTCTTACAATGCACCGCATCCTTATCATGCCCCTCAAATGAACACGATGGACAAGCATTATTGGTGATATCTTTTTCTTTCAATACTTGGCGAGTTAACTCAGCGCTATAGATGCCAGTTGGTACAGCAATTATCCCATAGCCCATAATCATAATTGCCGAAGCAATAAACTGGCCAAGCGGTGTATGTGGCGCTATGTCGCCATAACCGACGGTGGTTAATGTCACAATCGCCCAATATACCGCTTGTGGGATATTATGAAAACCATTCTCAGGGCCTTCCAGCACGTACATGATCGAGCCGAAAATGACCACCATGAGTATTACTGCATACAAAAACACGCTGATTTTTTCGCGGCTATTTTTAAGCGCGTCCACCATTAAATTGGCCTCGCCCATATAGCTTGCTAATTTGAAGATTCGGAAAATACGCAACACTCTTAAGATTCGAATGACCAAGAAGTATTTGGCATCGACTAGGAATAGCGTCAGATAAGTAGGAATAATCGATAAGAGATCGACAATACCATAAAAAGATCGTGCATAAAGCAAAGGTCTGCGCACACTGATCAAGCGCAAGATATATTCAATGGTGAATAAAATAGTAAAAGCCCATTCAGCAATGAACAAAACTGTTCCATACTGAGTAGCAATTGACTCCACACTATCCAACATTACCGCTATGACACTAGCAAATATTGATATGATCAGCACCACATCAAATGCTTTACCCGCTGGCGTTTCAGCTTCAAAAATCACTTCATGTATTTTCTCACGCCAAGGTACAAGTGGCTCCCCTTTGTCAAAATCGTGTGGTCGATAATTTTTCATTAATAGCCTTTCTCTTGCTTTTTTAGTGTAATAATGCCTATTTTGTTATGCTCTTAAGTAATAACGGCTATAAACCTTATAAGATTAGCGAATGCTAATTTTTCTGCAGCCCTTACTGTTAGGCATTTCTTTATAATTTGCGAATATATTAACAGTTCAGCAGCATAATCTGTAACTTTCTATGGGTTTTATTCTCTTAACTTGACCTTATAATGTCATACTGATTCCATTATCCCTTATAATTGTCATTCATCGAATTTTCACCTGTTAAGGCCGAAAATGCGTGATTTAGATGAGTAAAATGTGTAAAATCCGCCTAATTTTTAACCAGCCGATTTTGCGCGATTATTAAGTAAACGCCTAGTTTACGTAAAAGGTAAATTAAAAAGATGAGTAATTATTCTGTATTCACATCAGAGTCTGTGTCCGAGGGACATCCTGATAAAATTGCTGACCAAATTTCTGATGCAGTTCTTGATGCTATTTTAGCCCAAGATATTAATGCACGTGTTGCTGTTGAGACCATGGTCAAAACAGGTATGGTTATTGTAGCTGGAGAAGTAGCAACTTCTGCCTGGGTAGATATTGAGCAACTAGCGCGCGATACCATCAAGCAAATTGGTTACAGCAGCTCAGATATGGGCTTCGATTGGGAATCTTGTGCGGTGCTTAATGCGATTGGTAAGCAAAGCCCAGACATTGCTCAAGGTGTAGATCGTGATAACCCTGAAGCGCAAGGCGCTGGTGACCAAGGTTTAATGTTTGGTTACGCGACCAACGAAACTGACGTTTTAATGCCTGCCCCAATCAGCTACTCGCACCGTTTAGTACAAAAGCAAGCCGAGCTTCGTAAGAATGGTCAGCTACCATGGTTGCGCCCTGATGCAAAAAGCCAATTAACATTCCGCTATGAGAATGATAAGCCAGTAGGTATTGAAGCGGTTGTGTTATCAACACAGCATACTCCTGATATCAAATTATCTGATTTGCAAGAAGCCGTTATTGAAGAAATTATTAAGCCTGTATTGCCAAGTGATTGGATCGATAGCAACACCAAGTATTTCGTTAATCCAACGGGTAATTTCGTGATTGGCGGTCCAATGGGTGATTGTGGTTTAACAGGTCGTAAAATCATTGTTGATACTTATGGCGGTATGGCTCGTCATGGTGGTGGAGCCTTCTCTGGTAAAGATCCTTCTAAGGTGGATCGCAGTGCTGCTTACGCTGGACGTTATGTTGCTAAGAACATCGTTGCTGCCGGATTAGCTGATCGCTGTGAAATCCAAGTATCTTATGCCATTGGTGTTGCAGAACCGACTTCTATCAGTATCAACACTTTTGGAACGGGCAAAGTTTCTGAGCAAAGATTGGTTGAGCTAGTTCGTGAACATTTCGATTTGCGTCCACGTGGTTTAACTAAAATGTTAGATCTTTTACAACCAATCTACTTGCCAACAGCGGCATACGGCCACTTTGGACGTACCGAAGATACTTTCACTTGGGAAAGAACCGATAAAGCTGACGAACTACGCGCTGCAGCAGGTCTATAACTATTCAATAAAGCTCAAGCCGTATTGCGGTTTTGAGCTTTTATTTTGCAGAGTTTTTTCTGCGATGAGCACAAATTAGATTGAGAAAATTATGAACGATTACATCATTAAAGATATTAACCTCGCACCTTGGGGCCATAAAGAAATCGAAATTGCCAAGAGTGAAATGCCTGGTTTAATGGCCATTCGCGAAGAGTATGGCAGCCAACAACCATTAAAAGGCGCACGTATTGCTGGCTCTTTGCACATGACAATCCAAACGGCTATGTTGATCGAAACATTGATCGCTTTGGGTGCTGAAGTACGCTGGGTTTCGTGTAACATTTTCTCAACTCAAGACCATGCTGCAGCGGCAATTGCCGATCAAGGCATTCCTGTTTTCGCCTATAAAGGTGAAACTTTAGATGAATATTGGGATTACACTCATCGCTTAATGACTTGGCACGATGGTGGCGCGCCTAACATGATCTTAGATGATGGTGGCGATGCTACTATGTTGCTAATTCTTGGTACCCGAGCAGAGCAGGATTTATCAGTATTAGACAAACCCGGTAGTGAAGAAGAAATTGCCTTGTTTAAATCAATCAAAGCAAAGCTCGCTGAAGACGCTACATTCTATTCGCGCACTTTGGCAAATATTCAGGGTGTGACAGAAGAGACTACAACTGGCGTTGCTCGTCTCTATCAAATGCGTGATCGCGGTGAGCTTCCTTTCCCTGCAATTAACGTTAACGATTCAGTTACTAAATCTAAATTCGACAACTTATATGGCTGTCGTGAATCACTGGTTGATGGAATTAAACGTGCAACTGACGTAATGGTTGCGGGTAAAGTTGCTATCGTTTGTGGTTTTGGTGACGTTGGCAAAGGCTCTGCTCAATCTTTACGAGGCTTAGGAGCCAACGTATGGGTTACTGAAATCGATCCAATATGTGCTTTGCAAGCTGCAATGGAAGGTTATCGTGTCGTTGACATAGAAGAGCCTGGAGTTATTGAGCAAGCTGATATTTTTGTCACAGCGACAGGCAACAAAGATGTTATTCGCCACGACCATATGGCACGTATGAAAGATCAAGCTATTGTTAGTAACATTGGTCACTTCGACAATGAAATTGATGTTGCGAGTTTATCAAAATACAAATGGGAAAATATCAAAGATCAAGTTGACCACATTGAGTTTCCAGATGGTAAGCGCATTATTTTATTAGCACAAGGTCGCTTGGTGAACTTAGGCTGCGCAACGGGTCATCCGAGTTTTGTCATGTCAAATTCGTTTACCAATCAAGTCTTAGCACAAATTGAATTATGGAACAAAGGTGAGCAATACAACAACGATGTGTATGTTTTACCAAAGCATCTTGACGAAAAAGTTGCTCGCTTGCATCTCGATCGTATTGGCGCGAAATTAACCACGCTAAGCAAAGATCAAGCAGATTATATTAACGTTGCAGTCGAAGGGCCTTATAAGCCTGAACATTATCGTTATTAATCTGTAACTGTTAGTTATGCGTATTACTCGGATCTTTAGTAACCAAGAATTGATTCTTGGACAAGCTGTAGCTCTTGATAAAGATCCGAGCAATCATATCAGCCACGTTTTGCGATTAAATGTTGGTAACGAGCTTGAGCTATTTAATGGCGATGGTTTCAGTTATAACGCCCAAATTTTATCTATAGAACGCAATCAAGTTAGTGCGCACATTCTTAATAAGCTAGCTGTTGATAATGAATCTCCACTTGATTTGCACCTTTTCCAAGGCGTGTCTCGCGGTGATAAAATGGATTTAACGTTACAAAAAGCTGTAGAGCTTGGCGTAAAACAATTCACTCCGATTATAACTGAACGCTGTGGCGTAAAACTTGATGCCAAACGTTGGCAAAAAAAGTTAGACCATTGGCAAAAAGTTATTCGCAGCGCTTGCGAGCAATCAGGACGTAATATCATCCCGCAACTACACACGGTTAAATCTTTTGCAGAAGCATTAGACGACTTAAATGCTCAAAGTTTATTTCTTGATCCGCATGCCGAGCATCGCTTTGCCAGTCTCAAGAAACCCGATACAGATTTATCAATACAACTATGGGTAGGACCAGAAGGTGGTTTTAGTGACAGCGAAGTTACACAAGTCAAAAGCAAAGGTTGTACACCCGTTCAATTAGGACCAAGAGTGCTAAGAACAGAAACGGCAGCCTTAGCCGCCGTTGCCTCAATCAATACAGTTTGGGGTGATTATTAAACTGACTTGTACAGCAATCCTTATCTAGCCTGCCATCATATCTTCTAATAGGTCAATATCAGGAATCATAGCGCGCTTACCGTCAATATCAACCCACGCTTTAACGCCTTTATCCGAAGGGTTGGCATCCACCATCTGACTATTGTTTTCATCGACTGGCACCAAACGAGGAATACCTTGCACCATCACCGCCACATAAGGTACTTTCTCATTGCCATTCAAGGTATAGATAATCGCAATACGTGAACGACGCACTTCGCCTAGATCCTGTCTGCCTGCAACACGCTCTAAAGACAATACGGGAATATCCAAGTTTCTCCAAATCACCGTTCCCACATGCGCTTTATCAGACGACAATGCATCATCAAACAAGGTCACATTCATGAATGGCACGATTTCAGCAACCGTGGTATTAGGTAATAATAAACTGTGCTCCAAAATAGGAATTAAGAAGCTGTAAACGTCTTTTATTTTTTCACTCATGTTTATTCTCACGCATATTGATCAATAGGGTAGACCATCTCTAACAAGTCGGCTAATTGTCTAGCTAGACCTTGCGGATCGTCTTTATAAATTACTTTGCCCGTTTTAATAATGCTTTCTGGCATCGAAGATTGAACACAGCTCTCTATACTTTGACACCATATTTCAACTCCTTTGTCTGCTAAAGCATCCGCGCTTTGCGTACCATCATCATCCATGCCACTAAATACAATGGCAAGCGTTTCGATGTCGTTCAATTCAAGCGACGCGTTAAACACATCATTAATATTCGGAGCATACGGTTTACTCCACTCTTCATTTAGTAACTCTAAATAACCAGAATTACTAAATGCAATTTTTCTATCGACAGGCGCAATGTATAACTTGCCACCTTGAATAGGCTTCCGCCCGTCAATAATTTCAGCATCAATATTAGGATGCTCATTCAACATGTCTTGTAAGTTGGATAAAAAATCTTGCGTAATATGATTTGCTAACACAAAACACGCTGGCAACGGCTGATGCGGTAAAGCATCAATAAATTCTTTAACCGCTGCTGGGCCTCCCGTTGAAGCACCCAACAACACTAACATCGTATCCATCGCTGTTGCGGCCGTGCGCCTATTCCTCGTCTTTTTCCAACATCTCGCTGATGGTACCTAACAAGGTGTCTTCATTATACGGCTTTCCTAAATAACGATTGACGCCAATCTGCTCAGCACGCTCACGGTGTTTTTCACCTGTACGAGAAGTAATCATGATGATTGGTAAGTGTTTCAAGCGCTCATCGTGTCGAATAATTGTCGCCAACTCGAAACCATCCATACGAGGCATTTCAATATCCAGCAACATAACATCAGGCACATCATCATGCAGCTGAGTTAAAGCATCGACACCATCTTTGGCGGTCATCACTTGGAACTGATGACGCTGTAATAGACGAGCCGTAACTTTACGTACCGTAATCGAGTCGTCCACCACCATAACGGTTGGCACACGATCTTCCACTGGAATTTCTTCGGCCATTCCTGCTTCGTGAGCAAAATCCCACTCATGGAAACGATCAACCAAGGTTTGCATATCAAGAATCAGTACAACGCTACCATCACCAAGGATCGAAGCGCCTGACATACCAGGTACTGTTGATAATTGACGACCAACACTCTTCACCACAATCTCGCGGCTACCTAAGAGCTCATCAACATGAACCGCTATCGGCTTTTCTTCACCTTGAATGATCAAGACAGGAACAAATTCATCGGCAGGAGCTAAAATGTCAGAATTTCGATCAAGAATCTGACCCAGATAGCGTAATTCATACTCTTGCCCTAGATGATTAAAGCTTTTGTCCTTATTTTGATAAATATCAACAATTTCTTGCGCACTTACACGGGCAACTGTTGTGATATTTGACAAAGGAATTGCAAAATTTTCACCTTTAACTTTGACCATTAACGCTTGGTTCGAAGATAAGGTAAACGGCAAACGCACTGTCATGGTTGTGCCTTGATTAGTCTCCGATGAGACTTGCAACGAACCACCTAGCTGCAAAATTTCGCTGTGCACAACGTCCATACCGACACCGCGACCAGAAATCTGAGTGACCTTTTCTGCTGTGGAGAAACCTGGCTGTAAAATCAAACGATATAATTCACGATCCGTAGGTTCGTAACTTTCATCAATCATGCCTTGAGCTACTGCTCGCTGCTTAACCTTATCTTTACGAATACCTGCACCGTCATCTTGAATTTGGATAAAGACCTCATTACCGCGACGAGTTAAGTCCACTGTGACCTTACCCACTGCTGGCTTACCCGCTTTTTGACGTTCCTCTTTCGATTCAATACCGTGGTCAATGGCGTTGCGCAGCATATGATCAAGTGGCGCAACCATTCGCTCAATAACGGTTCTATCCATTTCACCTTCGGAACGCAAATCTAATTCAACTTCTTTGCCAAGTTCATTAGCAATCTGACGTACCATGCGTCGCAAACGTGATTCGATACTGTTAAACGGAACCATGCGTGTGCGCATTAATCGATCTTGTAACTCGGTATTCACTCGCCCCTGAGCAAGCAAGGTTGCTTCGGCATCACCTACTTTCGTTTCAAGTGTTTCTTGAATAGACAATAAGTCACTAGCAGCCTCTAACAGGCTTCGAGTTAATTCTTGTTGACGGGTATAACGGTCCATTTCAAGTGGATCGAAATCGTCTAAATCCACACCTTCAACTTCTTTACGATAAGATACCTGCGCTTCGGTTTCAATTTCCATATTACGCAACTGATCACGCAAACGCTCAACAGTTGACGACATCTCATGTAAGTTGAAGTTTAAGTCTGCAACCTGCTGCTCAAGACGTGAGCGGAAAATTGATGCCTCACCCGATAAGTTTACGAGGTTATCTAACACTTCGGAACGAACACGAATGACGTCACGATTTGCCGCTTCTTTAGCCGCCTCATCTTTTTGTCTTTGACGCTCAGCGAGAGAAATAACCTTAACTTCAGCTTGTTCGCCGGACTCTGCTAAATCACGTTTTTCAAGTTGTTCAATTTGCGCTTCTATGATTGATTTGTCATTCTCTAGCTTACGCAGTAACTCCTCAGGTTCAGCAGGCATACGACCATCGCGCACACTATTGACCATTGCATGAATTTCATCATGACTATGACGTAACATGTCAACCCAGCGAGTTTGCCCCAGACGGTTATCACGCGCCAACACTTCTAGTACAGATTCCAACTTGTGGGTCAAGTCACCAATTGGGGAAATGGCCGCTAAACGAGCTCCCGACTTTAAGGTGTGTAGACTACGCATAGCTGCGCGCAAATGATCTGTATCATGGTTATCAGTAGCCCAGCGCTCAACAGCTTCATCATAAGAAGCAAGCAACTCGGTAGCTTCACCCAAGAATAATTCAGCCAGCTCTTGATTCCAGTCAGCATCTTCCACTGACTCAGTGGTCTCTTCAACGATGTCTTCGACTGCTTCATCAACACTTTCGTCTAAACTCTCAAGGTTTTCAGTCAGTGATTCAGCAACTTCTTCTAGCTCTTCTACAACTGTTTCTGCTGTATCTTGATCCAACTCGTCAATGGTTTCTTCAAGCTGCTCAAGTATTTCATCAGAGTCGACTTCATCTTCTTGTAGCTCACCTGCCGACTCTAAACTTTCTTCAACTATCTCTTCGATCGACTCATCAACGATTTCTTCGGCAAGTTCTTCAATACTATCTTCATCATCTTGCTCAATGGTCGATTCAAGAGTTTCTTCAATCTCGATTTCTTCATCAGCACTATCGTCTTGCTCAAGATCAAAGTCAATTAACGACTCATCATCTGAATCTTGTTGTCCGATCTCAGTTTCAAGCTCGATATCATCAATCGTAATATGATCATTAGTTACCTCAGAAAGCTCGACTTCTAACTCATCGATCGCATCTTCGATTACATCATCAGCATCAACTCTCGGAGCTGATTTTTGATCCAGAATAAATTGATTAATTTCTGCAAGCATTCCTTCTGGTGAAGGGATCATATGTGGCGTTGTTCTTGCTGAGAAAATAGCCAGTAATTTATCTTCAGCTTTCTCCGCCAAATTTACAGCTTCTTTCGACGGTGGAATTAACTGATCGGTAATAGCAGTATATAAGTCTTCAATACCGTGCGCTAAATCACCAATAGGCGTAAAGCCAGCCATACGAGCACTACCTTTTAAGGTGTGCAAGTTTCTTTGCAATTCAGCAATAACGCTCTTATCTGCGGGGTCTTGACGTAAGCGTTGCAATAAACCAGCATCACTATCGAATAACTCTTCCGCTTCTTCCGTAAAGATTTCTAGTAGCTCATCGTCCATATCCAGATCAAGGCTAATGGTCTTAGCAAATTCTTGTTCTTGCGAACTATCTGCTAATTCATCAACCAGTTCAAGTTCAACGCTTTGATCTTCAACAACGTCTGATTCAGATAGCTCAACCATAACAACCTCAGGTTGCCACTCTTGTAACGCTTTGACTAAATCAGGAGCTTCAGGAATAGATAAGTTAGCCGCTAAGCAATCGAATTGATTTTCTAGTTGGCTGTGCGAGGTGTTAAGCAACTCATCAAGACTTGGATCAACTGCCAAAGCTGTCATATTGCGTTGCAAAGCATCACCCATGGCAGTCACGATTACTTCAATTTCTGGAATGTCCGCAGCCATTAATACATTGCGCAAGCGGTCCGTAGAAGCCATTAGATAGGAAACTGAATCTAAACGTTGATCTTCAACCGTTTCTTGTAAGCTATTACCTTCAATATCCGCCAACACATCAGCGGCAACATTGAACACATCTTTGATTAGCTCAGGATCGCGCCCCATATCTTCATCTGTTTGCAACTCTTCATCGAAGCGGGTTTGTAATGATGATAATTGGTAAATAATTGCTTCTTCATGAGCCGTTATGACTTGCTCATCATCAGGCGTCTCAATAATGTGCTTCAATAGATCTTTGGTATGAGCAATCAATCCCATATCGCCTTCTTCAGCCATCAACTCACGCGTTTTAAGCTCTTGGAAATAGCTTTCAACAGGTACGATAACATTACTCAGCGATTGAATATTCGCGATATGCGCAACCCCTTTTAGGGTATGTAACGAACGCAGTAGATTGTCACTGATATGACTTTGCGTGATACCTTGCACACGCTGGTTTGCAAACATTTCGAGATTGGTTACATGGCCCTCTGCTTCCTGCTTAAAGATTTCAAACAGCTCTTGCTCAGGGGTCATTTCTGGTTCTGCTTCAACTTCAATAGCTGGCTCGAGATCGGTAATGATTTCGCCTTTACTAATGCGATGCGCTCTATCCGCAAGCTCTTCTGGGAAATTCGTTTTATTTCCCTCAGCAAAATCTATGACCATTGCAGGAATTAAATGCGCCGCTTGCTCCATAGTAATTAATACTGCTGGACTGTACTCAATACTATTATCTATCCAACGATTGAGCATATTTTCAATTGACCAAGCTAACTCACCAATATCGGTTGCGCCAACCATACGGCCGCTGCCTTTTAGCGTATGGAAGTTACGACGTACCGTTGAAAGAGCTTCTTGATTGTGAGTATCTTGCTTCAAAACTGGAAGCAAGCGGTGCATTTCCTCCAAAACTTCTTCAGCTTCTTCAATGAAAATTTCACGAACCTCATCATCAATCAAGTCATCATCGTCTTCCTCTGGCTCTGCTTCCACAGGCTCCAACTCAACCATTTCAATTTCTGGCATATCAAAAGAATCTTCCAACACAGGAAGGGTTTCTTCTTCAAGCGCGCCATAGTGTGCTTCCAACTCATTTATGCTATCAGTTGCACGCTGCAAAATAATTGGCAAACCATGTAAGCCAGAAGACATTAAACCTTCAAGATAATAATCAACAGAGCTTAAAGCATCGGCCAGCGTTGAAACTTCATCTTCACTCAATACGACTTTGTCACTAACCAAATATTTGCTGATAAAGTTGTTTGTTTTTGCAACCACTTCCAACAAATTATCAAGTTGCGCAAAACTTAAGGCACCTTCGGCTTCTTTCAGTAATTCAGGAACATTAACTAATCGATCAATATTATGGTTTTCATCTAGATAATCTGAAATGGCATCTTTAACTTTATGCAAATTACCGCGCGACTCTTGCACTAATTGATAGCGTGCATTAACCACTTGTAATGACTCACCATCACCCAAACCTTCCGTTTCATTAGCAAGCTGCTTGCTATCCATGGACATGGCGCGTTCGATATAATCTTCAAGTTTGAGTACGGCTTCCGCGATAGAAACCAAGCCCTGAGTGCGGTCTGGCTGAGTACCATCTATAAGATTGTTCACCGCGGTCATTTGCTCTTGAATCAAGTTCCGCGACTGACCTAAACTTAGAATTGCCATAGTGTCTGAAATTTTCTGCATCGCAGGCAATAACTCTTCAAGCTGCTCACTATCTTGCGAGTTAGTGCGGATATATAAATCCAGCGATTCTTTAATTTCTGTTAAGTCTTCTTGTATGGCTGTTAATACGATACGCATACTGCTTGCATCGGGACCAGCAAGATCTTTAGATTCATCTTCCAGATCACCCAACGAAGCTAGTAATTGGTTTAATTTATAACTTTCTTGAACTAGGTGAACTTGCTCATCATCAATATCAAATTGAGCCACATAAAATAATAAATTAGTCAGTAACTTATCAGCATCTTGCTGATTAACATTTTGCTCAATTAACTCTCGAATACGACGATCAATCTGTCCTAATAGACCTTTTACAGCAACATTGTCTTGACTGTGTACAGCTTTGACTTGCTTTAAGAATACGCTAGCAACCCACCACAGAGCTTCGTAAGGTACACGGTTACCTAAACCCCATAATGACTGCGTAACTCCTTGCATTCGCTCCAAATTAGTATCGACATCAACATCACGAATAACGCCTAATAACCCTTGCTGATATTTCAATCGCAATGCCTTTACTTCGGCTAAAATATCACCCTGTAATTCTGTGCGCACAGGGGCTACTGGAACATCCACACCTTCAGTTGGGATGGTGATCAAATTACCCACGCCTAACAATTCTTCGTTACGGCAGGTGCGCATATCATTAATGATTGGCAATAAAATTACTGGCAAATCTGGCTTATCTTCACCATATCGTGCTAAGTAACTTTTAAAGCGTAAAATAGCCGATAAAAAGACTTCATACGCCTGCTCATTTGAATCAACTTTTCCTTCACCTATCGCTTCGGCTAATGCTTCCATCTCTTCTGCCATTAAAGCAGCACCGAAAAACTCCAGCATTTGCATGGTGCCTCGGATCTGATGCATACAGTTAGCACAAAAATGGATTTGCGTTTTATCTGATTCATCTTCAGCAAACGCTTTGATCGCTAGTTGAGCTTGCTCTAATGTGCCCTCAACTTCGTCCTTAACCCAATTCAAAGCTACTTTTGTTTGATTATCTTTCATACCTACACCGTGTTTTTTGTAGCTATATTTGTCGTTGATACGCCAAACAATTCTTATCATTAATTCTGGACAATAAAGGATGATTCCAATTAATAATCTCACCCACGCCCAAAATCAAAACCCCTCCGGGGATTAATCTTTCTACCAAAGCCTCAAGAATCTTGATGCGATCTTCTGGCTGAAAATAAATCAGCACATTCTGGCAATAAATCACGTCATAATTTCGTTTTGGAGCTTTTGCAATCTCATTCAAATTAGATTGCAAAAACAACACGCGATTACGAATATCTTCTTTCACTTGCCAATGTTGATCATCGTGTCGATTAAAATACTTTTCTTTAATCTGTTGCGACATCATGTGCAACTTACGCTCACTGTATATCGCTTGTCGTGCAGAGCTTAACGCTGGATAACTGATATCAATGCCAGTAATCCCATAGAAAAAGCGTAAGCCTTTTTCATTCAAAGTTTTAACGCTCAGTTCTTCTAACGCAATGGCTAAACTGTAAGGTTCTTCTCCAGTTGAGCAACCTACACTCCAAAGTTGAATATTACAGTCACTTTCTGCGTTAGCCGATTGCACTATTTTTTGTTGGCAAACGTGCTGCACTAAATCAAATGATTCTTTGTGGCGGAAAAAACTAGTTTCATGAATGGTCAAAGCATCTATCAGCTGAAACCATTCTAAAGAAGCCCAATTTTTATCCTGTAATTTTTGGTAATACTCGTCATAACCCGTTAAATGCAACTCACGAATACGCTTTAATAAACTGGTTTTTAGAAATATTTCGCGGTGCGAAGGTATCCAAATACCTGAATATTTACGGATCAGAGCCTGCCAGCGCTTAAAACTACCAAGCTCCATTTCCGGTACATGAGTTAATGAATTATGACTCAATGACTTGTCTCGACTCTGTTAAACAATTCGTCGTTTAGTCACGAGGCTTATAAGCATCGTCACTGTCTGAAGTCATATCTTCTAACTCTTCAAAAGTCTCTTCAGTCTCTGCCAAAAAGTCTTCAAGTTCTTCGTTAGAATCTTCCAAGTTATCTAGAGACTGCTCAAGCTCAGCTTCCAAGTCTTGTAACTCTTCAACGCTATCTTCTAACGCATCGACTTCTTCTGATAACTCTTCTAAAGATTCATCTAACGACTCTTCAAACTCTTGAGCATCTTCATCAAACGTGGCTTCGCCATGCTCTAACATTTCCTCAATTGAAACGTCTTCGTCGAAACTTTCTGCAACATAATCTGAATCCGATGAGCTGTAGAAATCATCATTCGTCGAATCCAATTTGAAACCTGCAACAGAGCGACGCAATTCATCAGACAACTCAGCCAGCTGACCAATCGACTTAGCGGTTTCTTGAGTACCTTCCGAAGTTTGAGTCGTAATTTCCTGAATAACTGTCATCGTATTTGATACATGACCTGCAGATGCCGCCTGTTGACGTGCTGCATTCGAAATCGACTGAATCAAGTCCGCCAGATTAGTTGATACTGACTCAATTTCTTCCAGTGCAACACCCGCGTCTTGTGCCAATCGAGCCCCACGAACAACCTCAGAAGTGGTATCTTCCATCGAAATTACCGCTTCGTTAGTATCCGTTTGAATGGTTTTTACCAGAGCTTCAATCTGTTTAGTCGCGTTACCAGAACGTTCCGCCAGTCGCTGTACCTCATCCGCAACAACCGCGAAACCACGACCGGCCTCACCCGCTGCCGATGCCTGAATCGCCGCGTTCAATGCCAGAATGTTCGTTTGGTCAGCAATATCGTTAATAAGCGATACGATGTTACCAATCTCTTGCGATGACTCACCTAGACGTTTAATACGTTTCGATGTCTCTTGGATCTGCTCACGAATCGTGTCCATACCCTTAATCGTATTACGTACAACTTCGCCGCCTTTTTTCGCGATTTCTACCGACTTTTCCGCAACCTGAGATGATTCCGCTGCGTTGGTAGATACCTGCTCAATGGACATTGCCATTTCGTTAATCGCCGCCGAAGCTCCCGTAATTTCTTGTGCTTGTTGACGCGATGCTTCTGCTAGCGCCATCGAGGTTTGCTGGGTATCCTCTGTAGATTTTGTTACCTGTTTTACCGCCGTGTTAATGGTGCCTACCACGCCACGCAGCTGATCAATGGTTAAGTTAAAGGAATCAGCAATCGCACCCGTGAAGTCCTCGGTTACTGTTGCTTTAACCGTCAAGTCACCATCTGCTAATGCATCAATCTCATCCAGTAGACGAATAATCGCTTCCTGGTTCTGAGCGTTTTCTTCTTTTTCTTTCTCTGCTGCAATTTCAGTTTCAGCTAAACGCGCTTTTTCCGCTTTACGTTGACTCAAATAAAGTAAAACCAGCATCAAAAGAATCAACACGAATAAGGCTAACGAAATAGCGTTACTACCAAAGTCAGTTAAACTGGTGGTGGTGCTACTGAATGCATTCTCTACCGCCTCAGTAGAAGACAGTAAACCTTCTGAGTTGGCGAAAATTGCATCTGAAGCAGCCTGTACTTGGAACAGTTTTGGCGTACTGAATACAATGTAATCAACACGGTCACTAACTTGCTGATAATCATCAACGATAGACTCTAATGCGGAGCGGGCATTAGCATTGGCTACTCGTCGAATGTCCAAAATATCGTCACCATTAAGCTGGCCTTCTAAGTTATCACCGAAGGTTCCCACGTCTTCACCGAACTTTTGGGCTGAACGCTGAGCTTCTTCACCACCACGGAATACTTTCTGCAAACCCGATGAGATACGCTCGGCTAACCAATTCTGACGCGTAGCTTGATGCACTTCATCACCACTGGCACGCGAGTTGAGTAGGATATCAACTACATCGGTGTACTTATCCTGCATGCTAGGGATCAAGCTATCCAACTCATTCGAGTTGGTAAACATTTGATTTACCACAGTACGGTTTTCAAGAATGCGGTCTGTATTAGCTTTAACGTCTGACCACAAAGTATTTAGCGCAGCCAACTGATTATTCTTAATCGATGCTGGTGCAGCAGGCAGACCTGCAATATTGTCACCATCCATCAAGTTACGCAGGTTTGCGTTAAACTTGTTAGAGGCTTCATCCAACTCACTAAACGCTGCCTGTGTACCTTTAGCGGCCTCAGTGGCGTTGGTTGAAATCTGCTGCGACAATACCTTCATTTCTGAAGCTAATGCGATACGCTTGGTTACATTGCCCGATTGGATTGCGCCATAAATTGCGTTGGCGGCGAATGCGATTAGCACCAATACCAATAGGAAAATGATAAAGTTAGAGCCTGAACGGCCTTTTTTTACTGTGGTCTCACTCATGAGTTGCTCCCGAGACGTTAATCAAATAACAATTTCGTTTTTTTAAATCTAGCTAAACCTATACGACGGCAATTTGGTGAATGGCGGCGCTTTCTGCCAACTCTTTCATACCAAATATTCGCCATAACCCCTGATCGCGCTCAAATGCACCTACCACATAGGGCGCTACTGCGGCATCCGCAGTTAATCCTTCTTCTTTTATGTCGTCTTGGTCGAAATGCTGCATACCAACTACTTCGTCAACAATTAACCCTAAGTAAGAGCCTTGCTGATCAAGCACCAATACACGTTGTCTTAATACATTTCTGGAAGTGGGACGACCTAAGAACTCTTGTAGATCGATTAGAGTTAAAAGGACACCACGCAAGTTGGTGACGCCCTTTAACCAAGGTTTGACCCCTGGCACTTTTGTTGTTTCTGGAACGGGGATAATTTCGTGGATTTCATCCAGTGGCGCCAAATATTCAACGCCACTCAATGTAAAACTGACTCCACTCCAGAAGGAAGTACCTCGAACGTCATGTTCGGGTAATGAATCTTTATGGCTACGACTACGATCAACGATCGTCGTTAACAGTTCAACCAATTCCATCGATGTATTACTGTTCTGCTCTGCCATAATGATTATCCACCTAGTACGTTATTCAAAGACTCAATTAAGGCTTTTTCATCGACAGGTTTGGTAATGTAATCATTAGCCCCTTGTCGCATTCCCCAGACTCTATCGGTGGCCTGAGATTTGGTGGATACGATGATCACCGGTATCGAAGAGGTAGTGCCGTCTTTTTTCAATTGCCTGGTGGCTTGGAAGCCATTCAAACCTGGCATAACTACGTCCATTAAAATCACATCGGGATGATTAGCCTTGGCTGACACTATTCCAGACTCACCGTCTGGCGCTGTGATCACCTGATGTCCATTCTTTTCTAAAATTCCCGTAAGGATATGTGCTTCTGTGGGAGAATCGTCCACAATTAATACTCGCGCCATATCAATATTACCTCTCAAATTGCATAAATAAGTAGCGGTCAACAACCACTAACAAAAAATTGTGTCGTCGAATTAAGACGAGCTCTGGTCTAGCTGGCCGCTGATGGCATTTAACAATTCATCTCGGCTAAAAGGTTTGGTCAGATAATTATCCGAACCCACCACTCGACCTTTTGCTTTATCGAAAACGCCGTCTTTACTGGACAGCATGATAATAGGAGTTTTGCCAAATTCCTTATTACTTTTTACTAACGCGCACGTCTGATAACCATCTAAACGTGGCATCATAATATCGATGAAAATTATGTCAGGTTTATAGTCGGCAATCTTGGATAAGGCGTCATATCCATCTACACCTGTCACCACTTCACATCCTTGTTTTTTCAATAAAGTCTCAGCAGTACGACGAATGGTCTTACTATCGTCAACCACCATGACCTTTAGTCCTGAAAATAAATCGCTCATTCTAGGGTTACCCAAATAAAAATAACTAGATTAAATAACAGCTTAGCTAAAAAACTTAAATATTTTTCTAACCAATCCTTTCTAACATACTTTTCTGTAGCTAGTAAAGCTCCTATTTAAATATAGCCTAAAGCGCTAGCGCATTAGTTGCAACTGTTTTATTTGATCTGCGTCAGATTTTTTTACAGCTTGAAAGTCTATAATTCGTAGATCCAATTTTGGCTTTAATGATACCCTAAGCCATTGATTCCTAATATGACGATTGGCATGAGTCACTCACTACTGATGATTATGGACCCGATTGAGTCCATTAACATTAAAAAAGACACCAGTTTCGGCTTTCTACTTGAGGCGCAGCGGCGTGGCTGGCAGCTATTTTACTGTCAACCGCAAGATCTAAGCCTCGAAAACAACCAAGTTGTAGCTGAATGCTCTAATATTAGTGTTGCCAATGAAGTTGGCGCTCACTATCAAGTCAATGACCTTGAAACTAGAACTGTATCTGAGTTCAGCACGGTTTTCATGCGCAAAGATCCACCATTTGATATGGATTATATTTACAGCACCTATTTGCTGGAATTGGCCCAAGAAGCGGGAACTTTAGTAGTCAATCACCCCCGCAGCTTACGCGATTGCAATGAAAAGCTGTTTACAGCTTGGTTTCCGCAGTTTACGCCAAAAACTCTAGTATCTGCCAACAAAGACAAACTCAAAGCCTTTATCGCCAAGCAGCAAGACGTTATTTTAAAACCATTGGACGGCATGGGTGGCGCTTCTATTTTTAAGGTTAAGGCGAGTGATCCCAATGTTTCAGTGATCATTGAAACTTTAACGGCACATGGTCAGCAACTGGCCATGGCGCAGCAATTCATTCCTGAAATTGTTTATGGCGATAAGCGTATCTTGGTGGTCATCGGTCAAGTAATTCCCTACACCTTGGCTCGTATTCCTTCAAAAGGCGAAACCCGCGGCAACTTAGCGGCTGGCGGTAGCGGTGTTCCTATGCCGATTACTGAGGCGGAAAAAGCCATTGCTGAGCAAATTGCTCCTGAGCTGATGAAGCGTGGGCTTTATTTTGTGGGCTTAGACATGATTGGCGAATATGTTACTGAGATCAATGTAACCAGCCCAACTTGTATGCGAGAATTAGAAAACGAATTTGAAATCAATATCGCTGGTATTTTGTTTGATGCCATCGAGCAGAAAATCAGTAGCTAACATTTTATGTCTGGCGAGAATATAGCGAAAAGCAAGGATCTAATAAAACTCAAGAGTTCTCCGGTCACTGAATCGGATCGGCTACGCTTTGCTATTTTCTTTGCTTTAGCCCTGCATTTTATCGTAATTTTTGGAGTACGCTTTGTTTTGCCTAGTGCTGAATCGAGCCCAATTCCATTATCACTTGATGTGACCCTCGCCCATCGCTCCAGTCTTGAAGCTCCAGAAGATGCCGATTTTATTGGCCAGAATAATCAGATTGGCGCTGGCAAGAATGAAGTAGCAGAAAGACCAGCAACTGAATTAGAACATTTTAAATCCACAGAAGGCGTGACGACCACACCGAGTTTAGAAGTGATCCCAGAGCAAGCGAAAATCGAGTCTAACAAAACCATTCTTACGACCAATGGCAACAGTGAATTTAAAGTACATCAATCATTGGAAGAAAATCCAAAAGAACTCGAACAGGAAATTGAGCAGGTAACTCAAGAAAGTCCTGAGCCTGAACTGTTGAAACAACTAAATCTAGAGCAATCAATTAATGATAACATCGCCACGCGCGGGGAAAAGGAACAAGGTATCGCCGCCTCAGTCATTGCATCACCTGAGGAAGCGCCATATTTAGAGAAGTGGCGCAACAAGGTTTTAGATATTGGTAATCAACATTATGTACCTATTTCACATAAACTCGGTTATGGCTCTCCAACCATCAAAGTGATTATCGGACGTGAAGGTCAGTTAGTATCGGTTTTACTACAAAAAAGTTCGGGCAATACCTTAATCGACGAAACTGCCAAAGAACTGATCCGCTTAGCGGCACCATACGATCCTTTACCCGAATCGGTATTGAAAAAAGGCAATCAGTTAGAATTTGTCCGTCGCATGGATTTCGATCCAGGTTCAGGCGTCAGCAGTAACTCCAATAAATAATTTCTTATTTCTGCAATCTAATAACTGTTATAATCAGCCCATGCAACAAATTGATTCTTTAGCCGATCACCTGTTGATCGCCATGCCCAACTTAGAAGATCCCTTTTTTGGTAGAAGTGTTACCTATATCTGTGAGCACAGCAGCGAAGGCGCTTTGGGCATCGTATTGAATTCACCGCTTGAAGCGACTTACGCAGAACTATTTTCTCATCTCAAGTTTGCCACTTTAGATACTCCTGATTTGCAAAACAAGCTACTTGCTGGTGGCCCCGTATCGCCTGAGCGCGGGTTTATTTTGCACAGCCCGATTGGCAATTGGGATTCAAGTTTAACGGTTACAGATGAAATCGCCTTATCTACTTCTGAAGATATACTAACCGCCATCGCTTTAAACCAAGGCCCTGATAAAGCTCGAATTGCACTGGGTTATGCTGGCTGGGAAAAAGGCCAACTGGAAAAAGAAATCGAAGAAAATTCATGGTTGTTCGTTAAAGCAAGTGAATCTCTGTTGTTTGAAACGCCTGTAGATCAAATATGGCAAAAAGCAACCCAGTTGTTAGGCATCGATTGGACCCAGCTCAGCAGCCAAGAAGGACACGCCTAGTGATCGCCGAAAAAACCTTGAATCGATTTTTAGCTTTCGACTATGGTGAAAAAAGGATTGGCGTTGCCACAGGTAATTTGCAGCTAGCGAGTACCCAAGCCTTAACCATCTTAAATTGCCAAAATGAGCAGCCCAATTGGCTTGAAGTCGAGGCTATTATTAAAGAGTGGCAAGTCGAGGCTTTTGTGGTTGGCTTGCCCTTAAACATGGATGATAGCGAACAACTTATTACCCAAAAAGCCAAAAAATTTGGTAACCGCTTACATGGTCGTTTTGGCTTACCTATTTTTTTCCACGACGAGCGATTAAGCTCAGCCGAAGTGAAAGAATACTTATTTGAAATAGGCGGCTATAAAAAGCTACAGCAAGACATCGATGCTTATGCTGCAGAGCTAATCCTGAAAAGCTTCTTTGAAAATTTGAATAAAACATAAAAAAGCCCAGCTATTGCTGGGCCTTTTTCCTCAAACTTCATTAAAACATATTCACCGAAACATCTTCATCGGCCTGCATGGTTAAGCCATCGGTAGAATCTTCTAACGCCGAAGCATCTTTTTCATGCAACTTGATTCGTAGACGTAGATCATTGGCAGAATCAGCATGCAGTAACGCATCGTCATAACTAATAAAGCCTTCAACATATAAATCAAATAATGCCTGATCGAAAGTCTGCATGCCGGCTTCACGAGAACGCGCCATCAACTCTTTCATTAAGTGCACTTCACCTTTGCGCACATGATCCGACATCAATGGCGTATTGATCATAATTTCAACCGCCGCACGACGACCTTTACCGTCGATGGTTGGAACCAATTGTTGTGCAATAATCGCCTTCAAATTCATGGATAAATCCATTAATACCCGAGTATGCTCTTCTTTCGGGAAGAAGTGCAAAATACGGTCAATCGCTTGGTTAGCGTTGTTGGCGTGTAAAGTACATAAACATAAGTGACCTGTTTCAGCGAATGTAATCGCATTCGACATGGTTTCGTGCGAACGCACCTCACCAATCAAGATCACATCAGGTGCTTGACGCAGCGTATTTTTCAGCGCCACTTCAAATGATTCAGTATCAATCCCTACTTCACGTTGCGTGATGATGCACTGATCATGACGATGCACATACTCAATTGGATCTTCCACCGAAATAATATGACCTTGCGAATTTCTGTTGCGATGACCAATCATGGCGGCCAAAGAAGTCGATTTACCCGTACCCGTTGCGCCCACGAAAATAATGATGCCACGCTTAGACATAACCAAATCATTTAAAATTTCTGGGATTTTTAGATCCGTAGTCGTCGGAATTTTGGTTTCGATACGTCGAATAATTAAGCCTGGTTGATTTCGTTGCATAAATGCTGAAGCACGAAAACGACCTACATTTTCCACCGAAATCGCATACTGGCATTCGCTAGTATCTTCAAACTCCTGCTTTTGCTTTTCCGTCATGGACGAATGAATTAACTCAATCACCTGTTTCGGCGTCAGCATCGACTTTGAAGCTGGACGAATTTTACCGTTAATTTTGATACTCGGCGGTCTATGCACCGTAATAAATAAATCCGAGCCCTTATTGTCCATTAATGCTTTTAGCAATGGTTCAATTAACATAACAACTCCTTGTTAAAAATCATCTGGATTCTTAGCTTTCAATCGAGCATCAGCGCGCGACACCATGCCTTTTTGCACTAACTGCTTGAGACCGTGATCAAGCGTCTGCATCCCTAGCGACATACCAGTTTGCATCGCCGAATACATTTGGGCGATTTTATCTTCACGGATCAAGTTACGAATCGCTGGAGTACCAATCATGATTTCATGTGCCGCACAACGACCACCACCATTTTTCTTGAGTAGGGTTTGTGCAATTACCGCTTGTAAAGACTCAGAAAGCATCGAGCGCACCATGGCTTTTTCACCCGCTGGGAATACGTCAATCACACGGTCAATGGTTTTTGCTGCTGAGGTAGTATGCAGAGTGCCGAATACCAAGTGACCCGTTTCTGCCGCGGTCAGCGCCAAACGAATGGTCTCCAAATCACGCATCTCACCAACCAGAATAATATCCGGGTCTTCACGCAGTGCTGAACGCAATGCATTAGAGAAACTATGGGTATCACGATGAACTTCACGCTGATTGACCAAACATTTTTTTGATTCATGCACGAATTCGATTGGGTCTTCAATGGTCAAAATGTGTTCGTGCTTTTGCTCGTTGACATAATCCATCATGGCGGCAAGAGTGGTTGATTTACCAGAACCCGTTGGTCCTGTTACCAATACCAATCCACGCGGCTGCATCGAAATATCTTGGAAAATTTTTGGCGCGTTAATTTCTTCTAAGGTTAATACGCGCGAAGGAATGGTTCTAAAAACGGCCGCGCGACCACGATTCTGTACATAAGCATTGACACGGAAGCGGGCAATGTCTTTGATTTCGAAAGAGAAATCAGCCTCTAAAAACTCTTCATAGTCTTTACGCTGCTTATCATTCATAATGTCATAAATTAATGAATGAACTTCTTTATCCTCGAGTGGCGGCAAGTTAATCTTGCGAATATCACCATCAACGCGGATCAGTGGCGGCATCCCAGCCGATATGTGTAAATCAGAAGCATTATTCTTAACACTAAATGCTAAAAGTTCTGTAATATCCATATGTTAGACCCCATATTTGATAATTCTTATAACCTATGAATAGAATAGCCTTTACACTAGAAGATCTGCAACTAGAAATCGCAAAAACCTGCGCTAAAGGTAAGATTTTTCAGGAAAATGTGCGTTTAATCGCTGTTAGTAAACGCCAATCGGCGGCTAAAATTCGTCAGCTAGCAGCACAAGGTCAATCAGAATTTGCCGAAAACCAGCTGCAAGAAGCCTTAGATAAGATGTCGCAACTAACTGATTTATCAGTAAAATGGCACTTTATTGGAGCGATTCAAAGCCGCAAATGCAAGGCCATTGCAGAGCATTTTGATTGGGTGCAATCGGTCGATCGAGAGAAGCTCATTAGCAAGCTAAATGATGCCAGACCAACAGAATTATCGCCTTTGAATGTGTGCATTCAGCTAAACTATTTTGATGAGCCGCAAAAGTCTGGCGCCAAGCCTAATGAGGTGGAAACTTTGGCGAAAATGATAACCGAAATGCCAAACTTGAAACTTCGTGGATTAATGGTGTTACCGCCAAAACAAACGACGTTTTCCAATCAGAAACAACAATTTGATGAAATTAATGACTTTTATCAGCATTTAAAGCAACAATACCCAAAGATGGACACACTTTCCATGGGGATGTCGAATGATTTTCAAGCCGCGATTTTGGCTGGCTCGACTATGATTAGGGTCGGCACTGCTTTATTTGGCGCAAGACAAGATACGGAATTAAATTAATTTATGGCTAGCAAAAATTGTCACTCAATCTCAGCGCTGGAACAAAAAGCCATCGGCTTTATTGGCGCTGGCAATATGGCGCAGGCCATTATCCATGGCTTAGCTCAAGCTGGTATAGCCCCAGCCAGTATCCATTGCTCAAATCCAAGCCAACCTAAATTGGATCGTCTTCGTCAGCAATATTCGACTCTCAATGTTTACCAACACAATGCCACAGTTGCCGAGCGATCGGATATTCTGCTGTTGGCAGTGAAACCGCAAATGATGAGCAAAGCGCTAGCATCAATTTCTGGATTTGATTTTAGCCAAAAGCTACTGGTTTCGGTGGCCGCTGGAGTTGAAACTGATGCTATCGAGCAGCAATTACAGCAAACTGTCGCCATTGTGCGCGCCATGCCTAACACCCCTGCCACCATTGGCCTGGGCGCTACAGGTTTATACGCCAATGGCCAAGTTAGCCAATTGCAAAAACAACAAGCCGAAACGGTTTTTAATGCCGTTGGCAACAGTGTTTGGATTCTGGATGAGCAACAAATGGATCTGGTGACCGCGGTTTCAGGCAGCGGTCCTGCCCATTATTTTTTATTTTTAGAAGCCGTCATTCAAAGCGCCGTCGAACAAGGTATGGATGCTGAGACAGCCAAACAATTGGCAGTTCAAACGGCACTTGGCGCTGCACAAATGGTTTCTCAAAATTCTGCCACGGATATAGCCGAGCTAAGAGCCAACGTAACTTCGCCAGGCGGCACTACCGCCGCAGCCATCGAGTCATTCCAAACTCATGATTTTGCTGAGATAATAGATACAGCGCT
This sequence comes from Kangiellaceae bacterium, assembly GCA_013373015.1. Taxonomy (GTDB): domain Bacteria; phylum Pseudomonadota; class Gammaproteobacteria; order Enterobacterales; family Kangiellaceae; genus Kangiella. The sequence continues at coordinate 8,246 of JABXIQ010000035.1, read as the reverse complement.
CAAAGCATCGGTAAGGCGCGGTAAAGAACTAGCACAAATCGCCAAAGAAGCTAATAAGCAAACCGACAAGCAAATCAACAACGAAAAATGATAATACTGAGAACTCTATGAATTTATTAGTCCAATTAATCGAACACTTAGGTAACTTAATTTGCATGGTGTTTATGGTGCGCATTTTATTGCAGATTGCCCAAGCCGATTTTAACAATCCAATTTCGCAATTCGTGCATAAATTTACCTATCCTGCAATCAACCCTTTGCGCTCGGTCATCCCAGATTTGGGCAAGTTTAATACTGCAGCTCTGCTCATCATTTTAGTTGTGATTCTAATCAAGCTCGGCATTTTTCATTTCGGATTTGGATTACCTTTGAATGGTAACCAGCTAATCATAGGCACTTTTATCGCTTATCTGAACCCTGGTTACATTCAATTAGCTGGATTCATATCGATATTGGTAACCCTACTCACGGTTCTTTTTATCGGTCTAATGGTTACTAGCTTTCTAGCAGGCGGCCAATACAACCCAGCGCTGATGTTTTTTCATCAAGTTACCCGACCACTGCTAAGACCACTACAAAAAATCATTCCGCCTATCGGTGGTGCGATAGATATCACGCCCATGATCTTACTGTTTGTGCTACTCTATTTACAAAAGGCTTTAATGGAGTTTGGGCTGCGATTAGTGCAATAGCAGGTAACTTATCGACAATTGAAGCGTCTAACATTAAGGCCAGCAACCTAACAAGGAGTTACTTTATGAAAACACTAGGTTTAATTTTATTTTCGACGCTTTTGTTTGCAGTGTTTTTTGCCCCAAATCTGCATGCAGAAGAAAAGCGCGTTGGCGACTATATTGTTTATTACAATGCTTTTAACAGCTCTTTTCTACAGCCGAATGTCGCCAAGACTTACAATATTTCACGCTCAGGAACCACTGGCGTCTTAAACATTGCCATCCACAAAGCCAATGCTGAAAACCGCCCCGACGCCATCAGTGCCAATGTTCAAGGCCGAGCTAAAAACCAATTGTCGCAATTTGAGGAGTTGGCTTTCAGAGAAATCAAAGAAGACAGCGCCATTTATTATTTGGCAGATTTTCAATTTCGTCCCAAAGAAGAAACCGAACTCCAATTTATCATTCGCATTCCAGGCGAAGTCGAACCGATTGAATTGGAACTGGATAAAAAGTTTTATAAAGATTAAGCATTAAAATTTTATTAAGGTCGCTAATTAGCGGCCTTTTTGTTTTATAATCCCTTATAAATCGCCGTAACAATAATTGGCAAAGCATTATGCAGAAAATCGTACTGGCATCAGGCAATAAAAAAAAGGTAAAAGAGCTAACCGAATTATTAGCGCCTTTTAATTATCAAATTATTCCGCAAAAAGAACTTGGCGTTGAAGATGTGCCCGAAACTGGCACGACTTTTGTTGAGAATGCCATTATTAAAGCGCGCCATGCTGCTGAAGTTACTGGTTTGCCTGCGATAGCTGATGATTCGGGTATTGAAATCGATTACTTGAAAGGCCAACCTGGAATTTATTCGGCGCGTTTTGCCAAAATGAATGGCGTAACCAATCCGCCCAATGGCGACTGGGATCAAGCCAATAACGATCTGTTAGTGGAAAAACTGCAAGGTGTCGAAGCATCAAAGCGCACTGGCCGCTATCAATGTATTTTGGTTTTTATGCGACATGCCGCAGATCCCACTCCCTTAATTTGTCATGGCGCTTGGCAAGGCAAAATTCTTGACCAAGAAGTTGGGACTAATGGCTTTGGTTATGACCCTTTGTTTTGGTCTCCTGAGCACCAGTGCGCTTCTGCCGAGTTAACGCCTGAGCAGAAAGCCGAGATTAGTCATCGAGGCAAAGCCTTGCGCGAATTAATGGCAAAGTTGCCAGAGTATTTATAAATTATGCTCAGCAACCCGCCCTTATCGCTGTATATCCATATCCCATGGTGCATCAAAAAATGTCCCTATTGCGACTTTAATTCTCACGGCATTAAACAAGGCGACTCGATTGCCGATATTCCCGAAACACTTTATGTGGATCGTTTACTGGAAGATTTAGCCCAACAAGTGCCTACAGTATGGGGCAGAAAGTTGCACAGCATTTTTATTGGCGGCGGCACACCCAGCTTGTTTTCTGCATCCGCCATCGATAAGCTCATCAGCGGCGTGCGCGCTTTAATTCCGTTCGAAGGCGACATTGAAATCACCATGGAAGCCAATCCTGGTACTTTTGAAGCGGATAAGTTTTTAGGTTTTCGCCAAGCAGGAATAAATCGCCTATCCATTGGCGTGCAAAGTTTTAATGCGAAGCATTTACAACAGCTTGGACGGGTGCATGATCCTGAGCAAGCTATTGCGGCAGCCGAATTTGCCCATAAGGCTGGTTTTAAATCTTTTAATTTAGACTTAATGCACGGCTTGCCCAATCAAACTACCGAGCAAGCATTAAGCGATCTACAAACCGCCATTGACTTAAAGCCACAACACATTTCTTGGTATCAATTAACCCTTGAGCCAAACACACTGTTTTATCAACAGCCACCGAGCTTACCGCAAGATGAAACTCTTTGGGATATTCAAGAAGCTGGGCAGCAGTTGCTAGCTAATAATGGTTTTAACCAATATGAAATTTCAGCTTATGCTCAAGATTTTCACTATCAATCTCGTCATAATCTTAATTATTGGCAATTCGGCGATTACTTAGGTATTGGCGCAGGCGCTCATGGCAAAGTTACCAGAATAGATCTGAATGAAATTCAGCGCACCAACAACAAGCGCCATCCGAAAGATTATTTAACTCAGGATTGGACGCAAGTTACTGAAACCAAATCCATTCCTAGTCATGAATTACCCTTTGAATTTATGCTCAATGCGTTGCGGCTGGTGGAAGGTGTGCCTGCCAATATCTATTCGCAAAGAACAGGTTTGTTACTGCAAGATATTGCTCCAATGTTAACTGAAGCTAAGCAGGATGGTTTGTTAGAGAACATGGATAACTGGATCAAGCCTAGCGCCAAAGGCTCATTGTTTTTGAATGAGTTGTTAGAACGTTTTATTATAGAGCAAGACGCAAAACACAAAACAATATCCATCAAATCACTTTAGCGAAAGGAGTAAGCCATGGCCACGATTTACCATAAAGTTGGTGTAAAAGCCTCAACGGACGCTATTTATGAAGCACTAACCACCGATCAAGGATTAAGCGGCTGGTGGACCAGCACCACCGATGGCGCAGGTGATGTCGGCTCCATTATCAACTTCCGCTTTAATGAAATTGTGGTGCAGTTTGAAGTAGCCGAATTAGTTCCAAATAAAAAAGTGGTTTGGAAACACCACGCCGATATGCCTGAAGCCTGGACGCCCACCCACGTTTCTTTTGAGTTAGAGCAAACTGACGAACAAGTTTTTATTCACTTCAAACAATACGACTGGGAAGAAGAAACACCATTCTTTGCCCACTGCAATTTAAAATGGGCTGTGTTCTTATTAAGCCTGAAAGACTTGCTTGAAAAAGGCCAAGGCCAGCCTTTTCCTAATGATGTGCAGATTGATCATGGTTGATTATTTTTAACTGCAACTCTGAAGAAATATTTTTCCACTCGACTGTTTTTGCCAGCTCTAATGTCAAATTCATACTTTGAGAAACCACCAAGCAAATATGTTTATACCAATCAAAGTAGCTCCATTTCCTTGGTTTAGGGCTCTTGAAACCTTGCTTATCATTATCCCAATAAACCTCACGCCCATCTCTATAAATATGTTGATAGCTTGCTCGCTCACCCGAAACCAAACACAAATATAGCTCTCCAGAATCTAAGATCTCTATCTTGTTTATTTTTTCTATCATACCTAGAGCCCTAAAATTGAAATATTTTGTTTAGTTCGAGGCATTTAAAAATTATGGGGAGCGGAGTTAACAATTCGTTAATGACCGGCTCATAATTTTTTAATAACAAAGAAATAAGCAAAATAGGCAATTTTATTTAGCTAAAAACATCAGATCCCAGACCCCATGACCTAACCGATGCCCCCGCTGTTCGAATTTTGTCAAAGGCCTCGAATCAGGTCTTGGCACATAATCACCAGCTTCCGATAAATTTTCGTACTCAGCCATTGGCGCTAACACTTCCAACATATGCTCGGCATAGTTTTCCCAATCTGTGGCTAAATGTAAAACTCCGCCTGGCTTTAACTTCTTGTGCAACTTCTGGCAAAACTCTGTTTGCACGATACGTCTTTTATGGTGTTTTTTCTTATGCCAAGGATCTGGGAAGAAGATTTGAATTTTATCGAGCGAATGATCAGCAATGGCATAATCAATAATTTCAACCGCATCATGATGAATCACCCGAATATTATCGATGCCATATTCTTCGGCCAATAAAAGACAAGCGCCAACACCAGGTTTATGTACCTCAATACCGACAAAATCTTTATCCCGCTCACAACTGGCTTGCTCTGCTAGGGACTTGCCCATGCCAAAGCCAATTTCTAATATTTTTTCTGCTTCACGACCAAAAACCTGTTTTAAATCATAAGGTTGGCGTTGAAACTCTAAGCCAAGTTTTGGGAAAAGCTCATCCATGGCTCTTTGTTGCCCCTTGGTCAGACGGCCTTCTCTTAATACAAAACTTTTGATTTTACGAACACGCTTGCCATCTTGATTAAACTCAACATCGGCTTCCACGTTTGATTTTTCACTCACAGACTTGCTTCTCATGGCACTGAATTGGCGAGATTTTACCATAGGCCATTCACCTAAGTTGAGCTTTATCCCAAACTTATCCCAAGCTAAGCGTTTGAATTTACATAAAAGTCGTTGCCTAGTGTCGTCAAAATCAGTAGAGTTTGAAGTTCGACTGTGTGAAAACTCTAAAAATAACGAATGATTCGTAACTTGGGGGTAAGCTAAGGAATGCCGTTTCCAGAATTACCCAACTACCATGCACTATTTGTGCTGGTTTTAACGGTTGTAGCGCTATTTTTATTCCGCCGCGATGATATTCCGCTGGAAACTTCCTGCGTGATCGTACTCTTGTTGCTGACCATTGGTTTCACCCTAGTTCCTTTTTACAACCATAATGGCCATCTTGAACCGATGGAGTTTTTCACAGGCTTTGGGCATGAAGCACTGATTGCCGTGTGCGCCTTAATGGTCGCGGGGCAAGGCTTGGTCAGAACCGGCGCTTTAGAGCCAATTGGCCGCTTCCTAGGACGAATATGGAAGACTTCACCGCTATTTTCACTATTGTTAACTTTGTTAATTGCTGCGATTTTAAGTGCTTTTGTCAACAATACGCCGATCGTTGTCTTACTTTTACCGATTTTAATTAGTGTTGCCCTGCGCGCCAATACCAGCCCATCAAGTCTATTAATGCCCATGGGTTTTGCTACTTTAGTTGGTGGTATGGCTACCACTATCGGTACTTCTACCAACTTATTAGTAGTTTCTGTTGCCGCCGATCTGGGTTTGGAAAAGTTCGGCATGTTCGACTTTTTACTTCCTGCCTCATTGGCTGGGGTTATTGCCATTATTTACTTGTGGTTGATCGCACCTAAGATCATTCCACAGCGTCAAGCGGCCATGAAAAACACTTCGCCACGGGTGTTCACGGCGCAACTGCATATCGCTGAAGATAGCTGGGCGGTTGGAAAAACACTGGCAGAAGTGATTAATAAGACCGAAGGCCAAATGAAGGTTTCGCGTATTCAGCGTGGCTCCGACGCGACTATCGTTCCCATGCCGGATGCCAAGATCAAAGCTGGCGATAAGCTCAGAGTGATGGATAACCCTGATAAACTCAAAGAATACGAGCAGGTTTTGGGGGCTAAGCTATTCAAAAAAGGTCATCAAGTAGATGACGATCACCCTTTAACCGCCGAAAATCAGCAACTTTCTGAGTTAGTAGTAACTCCAGGCTCGCCCTTAGCAGGAAAAACCCTAAAAGACGTCAGCTTTATTAACGAGTATGGACTAGTTGCCATCGCCCTACACCGCGCCGATAAAGTGGTGGATATGCACAACAAAGGCTTGGGCAAAGTTATATTGCACGTTGGTGATGTATTGTTAGTGCAAGGCGGACAAAGAGAAATTGCCGAGTTTAAAAAGCGCGGCGAAATCTTAATCCTTGATGCTACTACTGATCTACCACGCTCACATCGTGCGCCACGCGCCTTGTGGATCATGCTTGGGGTCATTTTCTTTGCCGCTGTTGGGATCTTGCCCATTGCGATCAGCGCGCTAGCTGGTGCACTATTGATGATTTTGACTCATTGCATTAGTTGGCGTGATGCACTGAACGCACTCTCTGCACAAGTGGTGCTGATCGTCGCCTCAAGTTTAGCGCTCGGTACCGCCATGACCGAAACCGATGGCGCCGAATACATTGCTGAAATTTTCGTATGGGCCACCGCTGGCACCCCGCCAATGATCATTCTAAGTGGCTTGATGCTGTTGCTCGCCTTGTTGACCAACGTAGTTTCCAATAACGCAGCTGCGGTCATTGGCACACCGATTGCCTATAGCGTGGCAACGCAGCTAAATTTGCCGCCAGAGCCATTTATCATTGCGGTTCTGTTTGGTGCCAATATGAGTTTCGCTACTCCAATGGCCTATAAAACCAATCTATTGGTGATGAATGCCGGCGGTTACAAATTCTCTGACTTCGTCAAAATAGGCGTACCGCTGGTGCTGATCATGTGGATCAGCTTGTCGATTATTCTACCTATTATCTACGGCTTCTAACTTCAAATGACATCAGAGTGGAAGCCACGGTCTTTCGCTAAGCAAGTTATTGCTTACTATCATGAAAAAGGTCGCAAAGACTTGCCATGGCATAATACCAAAGATCCATATCGGATCTGGTTATCTGAAATTATGCTGCAGCAAACTCAAGTTAAAACCGTCATCCCTTACTACCAAAAATTCCTCAAAGCCTTCCCTAATGTATTGGATTTAGCCAATGCCGAATTGGACGAGGTTTTGCATTTATGGAGTGGTCTTGGTTACTACAGCCGCGCAAGAAATTTGCATAAAGCTGCGCAAATGGTGCGCGATGAACATCAAGGTGAATTTCCGCAGAGCCAAGCAGAGTTAGAGTCGTTACCTGGTGTAGGTCGCTCCACCGCTGGCGCAATCGCCGCCTTTGCTTTTGACAAACCCGCCGCTATTTTAGATGGTAACGTTAAACGGGTGCTTGCTCGCTGCTTTGCCATCGAAGGCTGGTATGGCCAAACTAAGGTGCTCAATAAACTGTGGGATTTATCAGAAAAACTGACCTCGAAAAACGAAACCGCCGCCTTTAATCAAGCCATGATGGATCTCGGCGCTGTGGTCTGTAAGCGCAACAAACCATTGTGTTCTGAGTGTCCTCTTGCGCAAAAATGCCAAGCCTTGCAACAAGATAGAATTGCCGAACTACCACATAGAAAGCCGAAAAAAGCTCGTCCAAGCAAAAGTGTTTATTGGCTAATTTATCTTGATAAAGGGCAGATTTTATTGCAAAAAAGACCCCCCAGCGGCATTTGGGGCGGCCTCTGGTCATTGCCAGAAATAGAAATAGAGGCAAAAGTGCAAAAGCAGTACAGCAGCGAACGGCAACTGGATGCCATTTTGCATAAATTTAGCCATTATGATTTGCATATTTACCCTTTGCTAATGCAAAAAAAGCCCAATATCAGTATCATGGAGCCCAGCTCACAGCAATGGTACTCGCTTGCCGAACCGCTAAGCGTTGGCCTGCCGACGCCAGTGAGTAATTTACTTGAACAGCTTAAACAGAATCTCGACTAATATGACCGACACCGTTTTTTGTACCAAACTTCAAAAAGAAGCCCCTGCACTGACTTTTCAACCCTATCCAGGTGAGTTGGGCGAACGCATCATGAAAGAAATCTCACAAGAAGGCTGGATGCTTTGGCTGAGCCATCAAACCATGATGATCAATGAAAAACGCCTGAGTTTAATCGACCCAGCAGCACAAACATACCTCGCCGAGCAGATGGAATTATTTCTATTTGGGGGCGATTACGAAAAGCCTGAAGGCTATACTCCTAACGATACTTCCGGCGAGAATAGTCCTGGGTAGAAAAACCGCCATTAATTTTGCTTTTTTGACAAAAAGGGGCTTGACTAAAAGCCTCTGAATCGGTTTAATACGCGTCCATTGGCTTGGTAGCTCAGTTGGTAGAGCGGAGGATTGAAAATCCTTGTGTCGGCAGTTCAATTCTGC
>JABXIQ010000021.1 GCA_013373015.1 Kangiellaceae bacterium | reverse complement strand
GGATTGTGATTCCGGTTGTCGTGGGTTCAAATCCCATCGTCCACCCCAGATTTTTGCATACTGTTTCTTTAATGAAGCCGTATTTGCAAAATAACAATATGGTTCGATGAGGGCATGTTGAATTTAGGGCTAAAAAGCCAAAAGAGCAAAGCCCGCAATCAAAATGCGAGAGTGGTGGAATTGGTAGACACGCTGGATTTAGGTTCCAGTGCCGCGAGGCGTGAGAGTTCGAGTCTCTCCTTTCGCACCATTTACAAAGCGTAAGCGGTAAATGGTCATCCCTTCAAGTCTTCATCTGAAATACTTATTTATTAGACGTGCTGTGCTAACAGGACGTCTTTTTGAATTTGAAAAAAAGCTATTGACTTAGCGTAGCGGAGATCAGCGAATGCAAGTTTCAGTTGAAACCAGCAACGGTTTAGAAAGAAAAATGATCATTGATGTTCCTTCTGAGAATATTGATGGTGCTGTACAAAAACGTCTTCAGGAATTAGCGCGTACTGTAAAAATGAACGGCTTCCGTCCTGGTAAAGTCCCATTCAGCGTAGTTAAGAAGCGCTATGGTTCGTCTGTGCGTCAAGAAGTGCTTGGTGAAGTAATGCAGCGTCATTATTTCGAAGCGGTACAACAAGAAAAGTTGATGCCTGCTGGCTATCCGCAGCTTGAGTTGATTGAGAATAAAGATGGTGCAAATCTTAAATTCGCAGCAACATTTGAAGTATACCCAGAAGTTGAACTGACAGACTTATCAAGTGTTGAAATCGCTAAAGATGTTGCAGAAGTTGCTGACGAAGATTTGTCTAAAATGATGGATACTTTGCGTGAGCAACGTGCATCTTGGACTGAAGTTAAGCGTAAAGCAAAAGACGGCGACCAAGTGGTTATTGACTTCAAAGGTATGATCGACGGTGAAGCATTCCAAGGTGGAGAAGCAACAAACTTCCCATTGGTGCTTGGTTCGAACAGTATGATTCCTGGATTTGAAGAGCAGTTAGTTGGTGCTGGTGCTGGTAGCGATGTTGAAGTTAAAGTAGCTTTCCCTGAAGATTATCACGTTGAAGATTTGAAAGGTAAAGATGCTGTTTTTGAAACTCACGTTCATGCGGTTAACAAAAAAGAATTGCCAACAGTGACTGAGCTAGCTGAGCAGTTAGGTGCTGATGATATTAACTCTTTGAAAGAAGACGTTAAATCGAATATGGAGCGTGAATTGAAAAATGCTCTTAAAGCGCGTGTTAAAGGTCAGGTTATGGATCAGTTGGTATCAAAGCATGAATTTGATACTCCAAAAGCAATGATCGACCAAGAAATCGAGCGTATGCGTCAAGAAATGGTTCAACAGATGCGTGCACCACAAGGTGAAACCCCTGATTTACCAGCGGCTTTGTTTGAAGAGCAAGCAACTCGCCGTGTAAAGCTAGGTTTAGTTGTTGCTGAAATCATTAAGTCTGAAAAGTTAAAGGCTGATGCCGATAAAGTTCGTGCACAAGTTGAAGATTTAGCTGCAGTTTACGAGCAACCACAAGATGTTATCGATTGGTACTATGGCGATCCGCAGCGTTTGCGCGAAGTTGAGTCTTTGGTGCTTGAAGATACAGTAGTTGACTTGGTGCTGGAAAAAGCTAAAGTAACAGAGAATTCTGTTAGCTTCGACGAAGTATTGAATCAAAAACGATAAGTTGATTCGTACCAAGCATATCAATTAGAAGCGGACTTGTTCCGCTTCTTTTGTTTTTGTTATTTGCCACTATATAGGTAATAACTAAAAAAGAATAAGGATACTATTATGAGTGATAAAGTTGAGCCCTATGCAACAGGCTTAATTCCAATGGTTGTTGAGCAAACCTCGCGTGGCGAGCGCTCTTATGATATTTATTCGCGTTTATTAAAAGAGCGTGTGATTTTCTTGGTTGGCCCAGTTGAAGACTATATGGCTAACTCAATCATTGCTCAAATGCTGTTCCTAGAGTCTGAAAATCCTGAAAAAGATATTTATCTTTATATCAACTCGCCAGGCGGCGTGGTTACTTCGGGTATGGCAATTTACGATACTATGCAGTTTATTAAGCCTGATGTGAGTACTGTGTGTGTTGGTCAAGCTGCTAGTATGGGTGCTTTCCTATTGTCTGGCGGTGCTAAAGGCAAGCGTCATTGCTTACCCAATTCGCGTATGATGATCCATCAGCCATTAGGCGGTTTCCAAGGCCAAGCCTCTGATATCGAGATCCATGCTAAAGAAATTATTGAATTAAAAGCAAAGCTTAACCGTATTATGGCTGAGCATTGTGGTCGCCCAGTAGAGGATTTAGAGCGAGATACTGATCGTGATAATTTCCTTTCAGCGGAAGAAGCTGTTAGTTATGGTTTGATTGATTCCATTATTCATTCTCGTAAATAATTTCTTATGGACAGTTAAATCAAGCCCGCAACTTGCGGGCTTTTTTGTGATCATTAATAGCGCAAATTAAAGGTTAGTTGAATCGAGCAAGTATTTTATCGCGTCGAATTAACAAGGCTTCTATTTGTTGAGCACTTAAAATATCGCCGATTTGTTGCTCCAATGAGCTTTTATTTAATGCTAGTAACTTATTCTTAAAGTCATCGGCCAGATATTGCGGTGGTGTTTTTGAGCTTTCAAGCAATTGTTTGTCTGCGCGGAATGCTTTGCTATGTGAGGTTAACCAAAGCAAGCCATCCTTCGTGCTCAATAATTGGTTACTTAAATCTCGTTCAGTATTATGGATTAACTGGTCAAATAGTTGCATGAGAGCTTGCTCTGCTTCGTGAGAACAAAATCCACTGGGCTGCAGTTGTTTCTTTGACAGCTCTGCTTTGCTGAGAGCATCTTCAACTTTATACTGCAAAATACCATTAACGGTGCCAATTGAATAGGGCATGGTGAATGGCACCATTTGCAAACCGAGTAGTCTATCAAGTTTATATGCAGCTAATTCATGGTGGTAATTAATGGATTGGTTGGCGTTTGATTCTGAGTTAGTGAAGAAAAAATTAGCCGAATGAATTTGCTCGTCTAACTTGAAAGTCAATGTTGTGGCTTGAGCCGAGCCTTTTCCAATCAGCTTTCTTTCAAGCTGCTCTTGTTCGAGTACCATTGCATGATTAAAAAAATCTTCCAAATAACCATCGCTTAATTCATTAGGGTAGGGCGGTTGTCGGATAGGATCTGAAGTAGGTTGTTGATTTTCAGGGTCGTGTAAATTGATAACGCTGAGTTGCTCATTGACTATTCGAACTAAACTTGGGTTGCCTTGATAATGACTTTGCAGCATTCCCGTATCAAGCATGATGAATGTATCATTAAAACGAGAACGCACTAACCTGCTGGAATCTGGGGTATGTCCTACTAATATTTGCTTGGCATTAAACCGTTTTAATGTGTTATCAATCACCTGCTGTTCAGCATATTGATGACAATAGACATTACCTCGATACCAAGTAGGGCCAAAGCGGTTGAAGACTAATGAGTTGCTGGCTTTTACGAAGTCCGCTGCTTTCTTTTTAACGGTTTGCGAATCCAGTTGATTAGTCAAATCTTCGTCATTAATTAGAGCTTGAGCAATTTTATGGCGGTCTCGCTTACTATGGTAATGTTTGAAAAGACCTGCATCGGTCAATTCTCTATATAAGTTTGCATAGTTGATGATGTCTTGTTGGAATTGCTGGTTAAGTTCATCTAATCCTAGCTCTAAGTCGAGTAATTGTTGGGAGTAGCCACCATGTGCAAATAGCCTTTCTTGAAAATGGAGTGCGACAGGTTTATTAACCAGCCATTGGCCATAATATCCTGATGGAGAATAGGCTTGGACAAGACCAAAAAAACCGGGTGGATAAAGCTCTAAAAAGGCTTTTTTGCTCTCTGGGTTGTCCTGCTGTTTAGTATCTATTAAGAAGTCTTGGTAGATTTGTTGACGGTAACTTGTATCTTCCATGTCTTGAAATGCGGCAAACTCTTCGAGTGCCACATAACGAAGATCGCCCCGAATATTCATAACTTCATGATTTCCAAGCACCATCAGGAACTGCCCACCAGCTTTTTTTGCCTGCTGCTCAAGATCTATCCATAAATCAAGCACTTTGCGTGAGTCGGGTCCGCGATCAAGATTATCGCCAAGACTGATTAGTTGGCTACTCTTGGCTATCCACTGATTGTTATGATCAATAATCTTGGCGTGACGCAGCAGTTTAATTAAGGTGTGATAATCACCATGAACGTCGGTGACAACATAAGTTGCAGCATAATCGGACGCTGGTTCATCGGTGGCAGGGTTATCGCTGGCGTGGCTATTTGCGAATAATAAGCTCAACAATGCTAGTGGAAGGGTAATAATTTTTGCGAACAAACTTTTATCCATGAATCTAACTCATTAGTATTTGCTGGCTAATGTAGCATATTTATTTTCATGGAAATGCTTCTTTGACGCTCAAATTGAACACTTATTAGCAATTTTGATGAAGAAATAAACGAATTTCAGGGTAATTTGTTATATCAACAGAAGTTACTAGGTTTTTGCTTTTGTTCAAGGCAAGATTTTGGTACTGTTAACTTATAAAAAGGCAAAATGCGTGCAATGCCTTGAAAATTCTATGCTTGCCCACACTTTAGGCCTTATGATGTGTACTCGCTCAGCTATTTGAGTTTGGTTACATTCCCTATAGTATTGGTTGGTTAACAACCGAACAATGACTCAGATGAGTGATTTTAAGGAAACACTTTTGAGGAACTCTCGAGGTAATAATGAGTAGCGATAACTCAGATAAAAAAACGCTTTATTGTTCTTTCTGCGGCAAAAGCCAGCATGAAGTCAAAAAATTAATCGCAGGCCCACGTGTCTTTATTTGTAATGAATGCGTGGATCTGTGTAATGACATCATTGTAGAAGAAATCCAAGAAATAGCAGCTAAAGAAGCGAATAAGAATTTACCAAAGCCTCAGGAAATTTCTGATTTTCTTGAGCAGTATGTTATTGGCCAAGAACAAGCCAAAAAAGTTCTATCGGTAGCTGTTTATAACCACTATAAGCGCTTAGAGCATGAGCCTGCGTCAAGTGAGCATGTTGATGTTGAGCTTGGTAAAAGTAATATCTTGCTGATTGGGCCAACCGGTTCGGGTAAGACATTACTGGCGCAAACCCTAGCGCGTATGTTGGATGTGCCTTTTACTATGGCTGATGCAACCACGCTTACTGAAGCGGGTTACGTGGGTGAAGATGTTGAGAATATCATCCAGAAGCTACTGCAAAAATGTGATTACGATGTAGAGAAAGCACAGCGTGGCATTGTCTATATTGATGAAATTGATAAGATTTCGCGTAAATCTGATAATCCTTCGATAACTCGCGATGTGTCTGGCGAAGGGGTGCAACAAGCCCTGTTGAAACTAATCGAAGGTACTGTAGCTTCAGTGCCGCCACAAGGTGGTCGTAAACATCCTCAGCAAGAGTTTTTACAAGTTGATACTTCTAATATCTTGTTTGTGTGTGGTGGTGCGTTTGCTGGATTGGAAAAAGTTATCCAAGAGCGTACTGAAAAGGGCGGAATTGGCTTTGGTGCCGACGTAAAGCAGGTCAATGATGGTAAGTCAATTGGTGAGATGTTGAAAAACGTAGAGCCTGATGACTTGGTTAAGTTTGGTTTGATCCCTGAGTTTATCGGTCGTTTACCGATCGTGGCAACTTTGCAAGAGCTTGATGAAACTGCGTTGGTGCGTATTTTAACTGAGCCAAAGAATGCTTTGACCAAACAGTATAGCAAGTTATTTTCTTTGGAAAACGTCGATCTAGAGTTCCGTCAAGATGCGTTGCTGGCAATTGCCAAAAAAGCGATGCAGCGCAGAACCGGTGCGCGTGGATTGCGTTCTATCCTTGAAGAAATTCTTTTAGACACCATGTATACCTTACCTTCTTTGGAAGGTGTCAGTAAGGTATGTATTGATGCAGCAGCGGTAAAGGGAGAGGCCGAGCCGTTACTGATGTACGAGAATCAAGAGCCCGAAACTCAATCGCAAGCTGCGGCAGAGTAAATAACTGAAAGGGTGGCTTGGCTACCCTTTTTTGTCACTGGCGTTATTTAAGAGTATTGCCGTGACGCTATGTAAACTTCAGACTTAGGATTTGATATTAATGTCCGACACAAACGAAAAGAAAAGCCCATTAAAAAGCGAATTAGAAGCGCATGAGGATGATAAGTTAAAGCAACTACCGCTATTGCCTTTGCGTGATGTGGTGGTGTTTCCTCATATGGTCATCCCTTTATTTGTTGGCCGAGAAAAATCCATCTTAGCCTTGGAAGAAGCGACCAATGGCGATAAGCAAGTTATGTTGGTGGCGCAGCGTGAAGCCACAGAAGATATGCCTGATGCGGATCAAGTTTACGATTATGGTTGTGTAGCCACTATATTGCAGATGTTGAAATTACCTGATGGTAACGTCAAAGTTTTAGTGGAAGGTGTACAGCGAGCAAAAGTCACTCGTTTTGTTGAAACCGAGCCCATGTTTGTGGCTGATATTGAAATTATTCCAAACACTGCCGAGCGCAGCGAAAAAGAAGATGCTTTGGCGCGAGCAGCTTTAAGCAGCTTTGATAAATACGTCAAACTGAATAAGAAAGTACCGAGCGAAATTTTAACCTCATTATCTGGCATTGAAAATCCAAGCCGCTTGGCCGATAGCATTGCTGCGCATATGTCTTTGAAAATAGAAGATAAGCAAATCATTCTTGAGATGGAAGGGGTGACTGACCGTCTTGAGCATTTGATGGGTAAGATGGAAAGTGAGATGGATTTGCTGGAGGTCGAAAAGCGTATTCGTGGTCGCGTAAAGCATCAAATGGAGAAAAATCAGCGCGAATATTATTTGAATGAGCAAATTAAAGCGATTCAAAAAGAACTGGGTGATGGCGAAGAAACTGCATCCGAACATGAAGAATTAGCAGAAAAAATCGCTAAATCAGGCATGACTAAAGAAGCTCGTGAAAAAGCTGAGGCTGAATTGAAAAAGCTAAAAATGATGTCGCCTATGTCAGCTGAAGCAACCGTTGTGCGTGGTTACATTGATTGGTTGCTTGGCGTGCCTTGGAAGAAACGCACCAAAGTAAAACATAATTTACAAAATGCGCAGGAAACTCTTGATGCAGACCATTATGGTTTAGAGAAGGTTAAAGAGCGTATTTTGGAATATTTGGCCGTTCAGCAGCGGGTAAAGAAATTAAAAGGTCCTGTATTGTGTTTAGTTGGCCCTCCAGGGGTGGGTAAAACTTCACTTGGTCAATCTATTGCCAAGGCAACTGGCCGTAAATATGTGCGTATGGCCTTGGGCGGTGTGCGTGACGAAGCAGAAATTCGTGGTCACCGTCGAACTTATATTGGTGCTATGCCAGGTAAGTTGATGCAAAAGATGAGCAAAGCATCGGTTAAAAACCCGCTGTTTTTGTTAGATGAAATCGACAAAATGTCGATGGATATGCGCGGTGATCCCTCTTCGGCCTTGTTAGAAGTGCTTGATCCTGAGCAAAACCATACTTTCAACGATCATTACCTTGAAGTGGACTATGATTTATCGGAAGTGATGTTCATTGCGACATCAAACTCTATGAATATACCTGCACCCTTATTGGATCGTATGGAAGTGATCCGAATTCCAGGTTATACCGAAGATGAGAAAACGGAAATTGCTAAACGCTATTTGCTGCCTAAGCAAATGGATAATGCGGGTTTGAAAGAAAACGAATTACTGCTTTCTGAAAACGCTATACGCAGTATTATTCGTTACTACACGCGCGAATCGGGTGTGCGCAACCTTGAACGTGAAATCTCGAAAGTGTGCCGTAAAACCGTAAAAGAACAGTTATTAGCCAAAAAAGCCAAAAAGACTATCAAGGTAACCGAGTCGAATATCGACAAGTATCTTGGCGTGCAACGATTTGATTATGGACGTGCTGGTGAAGAGAACAAAGTTGGTCAAGTGACGGGTTTGGCTTGGACGTCTGTGGGTGGTG
>JABXIQ010000055.1 GCA_013373015.1 Kangiellaceae bacterium | reverse complement strand
TCTGAGCCTTCTGGAATATCCAGATCAAACTCTTGCATATACGGCTTTTTATCAGTTTCAGGGTTATAACGGTAAATACTAAATTTCATTGTCATTATCCCCTATTAGTACGTACGAGCTTTCGGTGGGAAAGCTTCAATCTTTTCTGGAGCCATGTTCACTTCACGCTTGCCCATTTCTTCTGTTTCTGGGTAATACACAGAGTGTGCTAACCAGTTTTCATCGTCACGATCTGGGAAGTCTTCACGCGAGTGCGCACCACGAGACTCGGTACGGAATTCCGCAGCCATTGCTGTTGCGTAAGCCACTTCCATTAGATTTTCAAGCTCTAAACACTCAACACGTTCCGTATTGAAGGCTTTAGACTTGTCTTTAAGATAAGCATTTTTAAGACGCTCACGTAATGCTTTAACCTTATCCAAACCTTCTTTCATCAATTCACCAGTACGGAATACGCCGAAGTGATTTTGCATAGTATTTTGCAATTCGCGACGTAAGACTACTGGATCTTCAGCATTTGCATCAGAAGCATTTGAAGCATCCCAACGGTTATAACGAGCCATTGCACGCTCAGCGTCAGAATCCGTTAACTTAGAATGAGGCAAACCATTTACCAATGACTCTTCAAGGTGCATACCTGCCGCACGACCAAAGACCACTAGGTCTAATAATGAGTTGCCACCTAAGCGGTTAGCACCGTGTACGGACACACAAGCAACCTCACCCACCGCATAGAAGCCTTTAACCACATTTTCAGTGCCGTCAGGGTTACGATCAATAACTTGGCCATATTTATTGGTTGGAATACCACCCATCATGTAGTGACAAGTTGGTACGACCGGAATTGGCTCTTTGACAGGATCTGCATGACCGAAAGTCTTAGAAAGCTCACAAATGCCTGGCAAACGCTTGTTAAGCACTTCTTCACCTAAGTGATCAAGCTTCAAGTAAACGTGGTCACCATTAGGCCCACAACCATTACCCGCTAAAATTTCTTTCATCATTGAACGAGCTACAACGTCACGCGAAGCCAAATCTTTGGCATTTGGCGCATAACGCTCCATGAAACGCTCGCCATTTTTATTGATCAAATAACCACCTTCGCCACGACAACCTTCTGTGACCAATACACCCGCACCAGCAATACCAGTTGGGTGGAACTGCCACATTTCGATGTCTTGGACGGGCAAACCTGCACGCAATGCCATGCCAACACCATCACCTGTGTTAATCAAGGCATTAGTTGTTGATGCATAGATACGACCAGAGCCGCCTGTTGCGAATACGGTTGCGCGAGATTTGAATAATGCGATTTCACCTGTCTCAATTGACATAGCAGTAACACCACACACATCACCCTCTTCATTGCGCACTAAATCCATCGCATACCACTCATTAAAGAATTGAGTGTTAGCGGCTAAGTTCGCTTGATATAAGGTGTGTAATAAAGCATGACCAGTACGGTCAGCCGCTGCTGCAGTACGTGCAGCTTGCTCGCCACCAAACTCTTTAGATTGGCCACCGAATGGACGCTGATAAATTTTACCGTTGTCTAAACGTGAGAATGGTAAGCCCATGTGCTCAAGCTCATATACAGCCGCTGGGCCGTTTTCACACATATATTCAATCGCGTCTTGGTCACCAATATAGTCCGAACCTTTTACGGTATCAAACATGTGCCAACGCCAATCGTCAGGATGCGAGTTGCCTAACGCAACGGTAATACCACCCTGCGCTGATACGGTATGCGAGCGAGTTGGGAATACTTTTGAAATTAATGCAACTTTTTGACCGCTTTGAGCCAATTGCAACGATGCACGCATGCCAGCGCCACCGCCACCAACGATTACCGCGTCAAAGGTATAAGTTGGAATAGATGAGATAGCTTCAGACATGCCTTAAATGCTCCCAATAACTTGAATACCCCAGATGATCAGGGCTAAACAATAAACAATCATGATTAATTGGAATGTGAATCGAATACTTAGTTTTGGCATATAATCAGTCGATACAATCCACATACCAATCCACATATGAAATACCATTGATAAAAGCGTTACTAGTGTAAACACTTTCATAAAAGTAGTCGCAAATAAGCCGTGCCAAGCTTCATATGTTATATCGCCAGTAGACACTACGAAATAAACAATATACAAAGCATAAGCTAGCATCACCAACGCAGACAAACGCTGGATAACCCAATCGTGTAAGCCTGAGCGGCCTAAACTTGTTACTGTTGCTACCATACCCAAACTCCTAATAGAACTGCCACAATAGCTGAAAGGATAATCACCATCCAAGCGCCACGGGTACCGCCTTCTAACGACTCACCGATGCCCATATCCATTAACAAGTGACGAACACCTGCAATCACATGATAGGCAACAGCAGTCGTAACCGCCCATAAAGCAAACTGACACAAAAAGTGATTGTTCAAGCCTTCTTTAAGTTCGGCAAAGCCAGCTGGGTTAAAAGATTTTTGCAATGCCCACAATAACACAGGGATAGCAAAGAACAGGATAACGCCTGTAATACGATGCAAAATCGAAGAAATTGCCGTTACAGGGAATCTTACAGTCATAAGATTCAGGTTTTTAGGTCTATTTTGATTCACGACGTATCTTTTTCAATTGATGCTTTGGTCGAAAGCGTGAGTTAAAGCGTCACATACAAGCAAAAAAGCATTATTACGACCTTACAATGCTGCTTGCAGGACTCCCCATAAGTGATACAAAGTACAGGTGCGAAATTATATAAGTGCTTGAACTCGATTACAATTATTTCCCTTATCTTTTATGAGACAATTTAACCAATAAATTGAATTTCTATTGATTCAGATCAAGCGTCATAAAATTATCTTATGAAAATGGCGCAAAATTTTGTAGAATGCCCTCTTAAATGTGAAATCTCACAATTTCTCAAGAAAACTGATTAAAAAGTAAGCAATTATTGGTCCCAAGGAGACTTTATGTCGGATAAAACAGCTAAATTAAGCTTACCGAATGGCGAAGAATTAGAATTGACCGTACTTTCCCCAACTATGGGTAAAGACGTCATTGACGTTAGAGCATTAGGCAAAGCAGGCTATTTCACCTACGACCCAGGCTATGTATCAACTGGCGCTTGTGAATCAAAAATCACCTTCATTGATGGTGGCAAAGGACAGCTGCTTTACCGCGGTTATCCAATCGAACAGTTGGCGGATCAATCAAACTTTGAAGAAGTTGCTTACTTGTTATTAAACGGTGAATTACCAAACAAAGAAGAATATGAAGCATTTGTGGCGAAAATCCATAACCACACAATGGTTCACCAGCAAATGATGAACTTCTTTAACGGTTTCCGCCGCGATGCACACCCAATGGCCATTATGATTGCTGTAGTTGGTGCGCTTTCTGCCTTCTATCATGACTCGTTAGATATTAACGACCCTCAGCATCGCGAAATTAGTGCAATGCGTCTGATCGCAAAAGTGCCAACCATTGCCGCAATGTGCTACCGCTATTCTGTAGGTCATCCGTTTGTCTATCCAAACAATGACAAGAGCTTGGCTTGGAACTTCTTAAACATGATGTTCAGCCAACCAACAAACGACTGGGAACCCGATCCAATTTTAGTCAAAGCAATGGATCGTATTTTCACTCTTCACGCTGATCACGAACAAAATGCTTCAACCTCAACCGTTCGTTTAGCAGGCTCTTCTGGCGCTAATCCATTCGCAGCTATCGCTTCTGGTATCGCTTGTTTATGGGGTCCTGCGCACGGTGGTGCGAACGAAGCATGTTTGAATATGCTGCGTGAAATTGGTGACGTAAGCCGTATTCCTGAGTTCATCGCTCGTGCCAAAGACAAATCGGATCCATTCCGTCTCATGGGCTTTGGTCACCGCGTCTATAAAAACTTCGACCCACGTGCAAAAGTTATGCGCGAATCAGCATACGAAGTGCTTGAATTATTAGGCAAACACGACGACCCAACCTTCAAAGTGGCACTTGAACTTGAGAAGATCGCCCTAGAAGATCCATACTTTGTTGAGAAGAAGCTATACCCTAACGTAGACTTCTACTCTGGCGTAATTCTTGATGCAATCGGTATTCCAACCAACATGTTCACAGTGATCTTCGCCCTAGCTCGTACTGTAGGCTGGGTATCACAATGGAACGAGATGATTGGGGAACCAAGCCGTAAAATCGGTCGTCCACGTCAGTTGTACACTGGTGCCACTGAGCGTGATTATGTAGAAATTTCAAAGCGTTAATTGATATCTTGATATAAATCAAATCAATTCAAATTTCTGCTGACATTATTTTTTTCAAATGTCTATAATCAAGGGAACTTCAACAGTTCCCTTTTTTATTATGCAAAAAAATATTAAGCCATGTTATTACTCAGATTACTTACAGCTGGATAAATTATTAGACGCTCAACACCCAGAAAGCAAAAACTATGGTAACGAAGCACATGATGAAACTTTGTTCATCATCGTTCACCAAGCCTATGAGTTGTGGTTTAAACAAATTTTGCACGAAATAAACGCTATCATGCCAGTGCTTTCACAAACGCATGTTCCTGAAAAAGAACTCAGCACCATCAACTTACGCTTGGAACGCATCCATAAAATTCAAGAAGTATTGGTTGATCAAATTGATATTATTGAGACCATGACTCCGCTGGACTTTCTAGATTTTAGAGATTACTTAATCCCAGCATCAGGTTTCCAATCGATCCAATTTAAAGAGATAGAAATTATCCTTGGTTTAAAATCTGAGTTTAGAATTAATTTCGATAAGGAATCATTCTATAACCGCTTAAATGAAAAAGATCGCAATCATTTAATGGCGCTTGAAGAACAACCAAGTCTGTATGATGCGGTTGAAAATTGGTTGGCTCGCATGCCTTTCTTGGAGTTTGGTGATTTCAACTTCTGGCAACAGTTTAGCGACGCGGTTGACACCATGTTAGATAGTGATGAACAAACACTCAAAGAGGCCAATTATTTAACCGATGCTGAAAAACGTTTCCAGCTCAATGACTTAGCCAATACACGCGCTAATTTTGACGCACTGTTTGATAAAGATAAATACAACGAACTTAAGCAACAAGGCGTCTTCAGAATGTGCCAAGAAGCCACTTTAAGTGCCCTCTTTATCAACCTTTATCGTGAACAACCCATGCTCACCGCCCCATTCCGCTTGCTACAAGCCTTAGTCGAGTTAGACGTCAACTTTACCCTATGGCGCTCACGCCATGTGGATATGGTCATGCGCATGATTGGCAGTAAAATTGGTACAGGAGGCTCATCAGGCCATGACTATTTACGTCAAACCACCAATAACAATAAATTCTTTAGAGATTTAATGAATTTAACCACCTTCTTGATCCCAAGATCGGCATTACCAGAATTGCCAGAAGAAGTGATTAAAGCTATGAGTTTTGGGAAGTAGTTTTTACGTCAATATGCCTGAGTTCATCTCAGGCTTTTTTTGACTCTCAAGTATCTTTCTTATTTTTCCTTGTTCATTTCTTTGTATGAACAAAGAAACGAACCAAAGAAACTCACCCCAGATATTTAGGTCATTCTACGAATGACTACCTTTGCCAATTAACGTCATTGACACACCATGAAATACAGCACTTCCATGTGCTGGATTTCACTGTTGCCATCATCCAAGATGACAACTGCTATTCCTTTAATTGACTCAGCTAAATATTAAGGGGAGTTAATAAGCATCTATGTTTCCTACAAGCTCTTT
Organism: Kangiellaceae bacterium; assembly: GCA_013373015.1. GTDB lineage: Bacteria > Pseudomonadota > Gammaproteobacteria > Enterobacterales > Kangiellaceae > Kangiella. The sequence goes on along the minus strand of JABXIQ010000055.1, from coordinate 9,483 downwards.
AAAAAGCTCCTCATCTTCTATTTGAGGAATGATCCAATGCCTTTTTAAATGGTCTATTTGATAGCTGTATAAAATATTATTTTTATCAAGTATGGCAATAACTTTTTGTCTTGTCTCTGAGTCTTCATAGTTATAACTAACGTAATTACTATGAGTGAAACTCCAGTACAGTATTATCGAGATTACTCCTGATAAATAACCTAAAAAGAAATAAAGTGATCGTTTCATTTCTCAAACAAGCTCCTCAAATCATCAAAACCCTTAAACTCTAGTGCATTTCCTGATGGGTCATAAAAAAACATGGTGGCTTGTTCGCCAGGTTTTCCTTTAAAACGAATATAAGGCTCTATGACAAACTTAACACCTTTTTGCTTAAGATTATCTGCTAATTCTTGCCATGTTTGCATATCTAAGACCACTCCAAAATGTGGTACTGGAACATTATGCCCATCAACCGCGTTAGTGGCTTTATCAGCATTAACTTGCATTGAATCATCAAGATGAACAACTAATTGATGTCCATAGCAATTGTAGTCAATCCAATGATGACTTGAACGCCCTTGCTCAAAGCCTAAAACATTACCATAAAATTCACGCGCCAGCTCTAAATTGTGCATTGGAATAGCTAGGTGAAAAGGTCTTATATTATTCATTTTTTAATCCCTCCCACTCCTGAAAAAAAGGCATATATCGCTCCCACTTATATACTGAAGAGCTATATATAGGCTCTCTTACTTGAGCAGCGCTTTGAGTTGCAGAATGAATGTTTTGTTTATTAGGAGATAACACTTCTGTAGACCATTCGAGGTTACAATGATTATAAATCAACTTTGAAACAAACTCGGGGTTAGAGATTAAATCTTCATAATCAACCTCAAGCATATTATTAAACTTAAAACCTGACCAATACTCCATATAATCTTGATATAGTTTATAATATTTAACAGCGCTATTTTTATCATAAGACCATAAATTTATAGAGTCCTTGTAATTTTGTTGATAATTACTAAGTAATACAGCTTGAGGCTGTCGTTTTATGTGGATAATCTTGCAGTTTGGAACAGCTTTAACGATATACCCCAAAAACCTAAAATTAAAAGGCATTTTATCAATTGATCGTTTTCCTTTTGCTCTATCTCTAACAGCTTGCACATAGTTTATTCCAACCAGCTTTAAATCGTATTCCTTATTTGTATCAAATACTGATAAAAGATTCGAGCGATTTGTTTTATCAGTATTTTGAAAGACCATCTGACCAATAAAATCGTGAAGTTCGCCACATGCTTGAGTATCGTTAGAAACAGATATCATTCTCTCAAGCAACGTTGTACCTGAACGAGGCATGCCAACAATAAATATTGGAGAGTCGGAAGTACAGTTATCTAGATCATTTAGATCATCTATGACTGACGAAGAAAAATGCTTTTTAATTGCATTAAACGTTTTCAATTCAATCTCATGATAATACGGTTGCCTTTCTGATACGCTGCGGTTGGCTACTTCTAAATATTGCATCGCATTAGCTACGTTATTTAAGTCGTCAAACTCTTTTGCTAATGCAAAATTAATAAAACGCATAGACTCGAATTGCGTCGGGTGCACTTTCTTTAATAATAGCTCTATGTTGTTATTGTTGCTGGATTGCTTTGAGAGCTGAGAATAGGATAAGTAAGCAGGGAAAAAATTCGGCGATAATTTTATGGCCTTCAGAAGAGATAGCTTTGCTAACTCCACTTTATTACATGCATTGGCAGCTGTTCCTAATAAAAAGTGAGCCACCGCATTATTTGGGGCAAGAGCTTTTAATTTTTGAAAGCAGTCAAAAGCACCGTTGTGAATTCGAAGAGCTCCTAACTCTGTTCCAGCATAAGCTAAAGTTTGAGGAGATCCCTCTGCAAACCTTGCTAATGCACTCGCTGACTCAACTGCCAAATCAAAACAACCGATAGATTTATAGTAGTTATGTATATTAATTAATTTCTTTAAATCTAACTGACTCTTAGATACTTTTAAGTAATATTTAGCAATTTCTTGCGCTTTAGCACGCAGATTACTTTTTAAGCATTCATCCACTGCCGTAGATATTGTTTGTACTTTATCATTAGAAGTACTGTATCTCCGTTTAAAGTTTTCCATATTAAAAGTTGGTTCTATTTTTCAGTATTTTAACTAGCTCCATTAACCCATCTGCATCTTCTTGATCGAATCGGTTGTAAATTGGACTATCAATATCCAACACTCCAACCAAGTCTCCATTAACGAGCATTGGAATAACCACTTCACTATTAGTATCACCGTCACATGCAATATGTCCATCAAAAGCATGAACGTCTTTGACCAATTGAGTTTCTTGGGTTTGTGCAGCCGTACCGCACACTCCGCGCCCAAATGGTATATGCACACAAGCAACTTTGCCTTGATATGGCCCTAAAATTAAAGCTTGTGGATTTTTTGGGTTAACCAGATAAAAACCAGACCAATTTAACTCTGGCAGCATTTGAAAAATAAAGGCTGACATTTGCGACAAATTGGTTACCCAATTGGTATCTTCGGCCAACAAAGCCTCCAACTGGCTAGCTAATTGGCGGTAATATTCTGGTTTATCTTTACGATATTCTTCGATTTGCTCTACATCAAGTTCAAACATAGTTATTAAATTTCTGTAAATAAAGTGGCCTTAATGTAGCCGAGGAAAGATGCAAAAACAATGCTTTATAACCAAATTTCATGTTTTGTGAGATTAACTACTAAATAGCCAGAAAGACTATTTAAATATACTAAAATGGTGCTTAAAAAGTGTGAGAATCACTAGCCATCATTAGCTTGTCACGGTAACATACGCGGTTTGATTTTAGCTTTAATTTTACTTGTTCGGAGATTGGCTTGGCCGATAAAAATCGACTGACTCCTAAGTCGCGCAAAAGAGAACCTACTGACTCTCCTTGTATTGGCACCTGTAGCACTGTGCTGGGAGACGAAGTATGTCGTGGTTGCGGACGCACCTTCGATGAAGTGCTAAATTGGCATACTTTTTCTGATGATCAGAAAAAAGCAGTTAATTTGCGCCTTAAGCTAGAAGGTAAATTAAAGTTTTAAATCAATAACTTAAATTCATTTACTAAACAACACAAAGAGAAATACAAATGTTAGTTTCTATTGTCGACGCCCTAGCGGGCAAACCCGGCGAAGGTGAACAAGTCACCGTTCAAGGCTGGGTACGTACTCGTCGTGATTCGAAAGCTGGTCTTTCGTTTGTCAATATTCACGATGGTAGCTGCTTTAATCCAATCCAAGCAGTAGTCGATAATAATGTGAATAATTACGAGTCGGAAGTGGTTAAACTCACTACGGGCTGTTCAGTACGCGTTACTGGCACTCTGGTTCAATCTCAAGGCAAAGGTCAATCTTTTGAAATTCAGGCAACTGAAGTTGAGGTTTTAGGCTGGGTTGAAGATCCTGATACATATCCTATGCCAATGAAGCCGCATACGGTTGAACACCTGCGTAAATATGCCCACTTGCGACCTCGCACTAATTTGATTGGTGCAGTAACTCGCGTGCGCAACTGTTTAGCGCAAGCCATTCACCGTTTTATGCACGAAAATGGTTTTAACTGGATTCACACGCCGATCATCACCGCTTCCGATGCCGAAGGTGCTGGTGAAATGTTCCGCGTCAGTACGCTTGATCAAACCAACTTGCCATTAACTGACAAAGGCGCGATTGACTATTCTAAAGATTTCTTTGGTCAAGAATCTTTCTTAACGGTTTCGGGTCAGTTAAACGTTGAAGCTTATTGTATGGCCATGTCGAAGGTTTATACCTTTGGCCCTACTTTCCGCGCAGAAAACTCTAACACCAGTCGTCATTTGGCTGAGTTTTGGATGGTTGAACCTGAAATTGCATTTGCCGACTTAGCACAAGACGCTGACTTAGCCGAAGCCATGATGAAATACATTTTCAAGGCGGTATTAGACGAATGTGCTGATGATATGGCTTTCTTCCAGCAACGTGTAGACAAAGACTGTATCAACCGTCTAGAAAACGTTATTAACAACAATTTTGCTCGTATGACTTACACAGAGGTTATCCAAACCCTTGAAAAATCAAATAAAAAATTCGAATTCGATGTGAAATGGGGTATTGACTTACAGTCTGAGCACGAGCGTTATATTGCGGAAGAATATGTTGGCCGACCTACAGTGGTCACTGACTACCCGAAAGACATCAAAGCTTTCTACATGCGCATGAATGACGACGGCAAAACCGTTGCGGCTATGGACGTACTAGCACCAGGCATCGGTGAAATCATCGGTGGTTCACAGCGTGAAGAGCGTTTGGATATGTTAGACGCGCGAATTGATGAAATGGGCTTACCGAAAGAGCATTACTGGTGGTATCGTGATTTACGTCGCTACGGCACAGTACCTCACGCAGGTTTTGGCCTTGGTTTCGACCGCTGCGTATCTTATGTTACTGGCGTGCAAAACATTCGTGACGTCATTCCATTCCCTCGCGTACCGAATAACGTTAAGTTTTAGTGATGTCAGGCCGCTTATGAGTGGCCTTTTTTAACCCTTTTAGACTTGAAAAGCGTTAATACTTAAAACTGGAAAGTATTTATAGAAAAAATGAAACAGCTTGTATTAACACTTTTATTACTATTGACATATTCAAACTCAAAAGCTTGCAGCCCTGCTGATAAGAGCAACCCGCAGTATTCGAGCAAGCTAGAAGAATATAAAAAAAATTTGCTAACCAATACTAGCTCAATAACATTGGGCAAGCTCTACAAGAGTATTGGAGACAAGAGTGAAGCTCAAATTTTCATCTTAAAAAACATCAAAGGTACTGGTAAAGAAACACCTTTTTTTTCAAGGTGGTGGATTGCTGGTAACGGTACGGACTGTCGCTCAGCCTTAGAGTATTCTCAAGAGTATGTTATATTTCATTTAATCAGTAAAGATATTGTCTTAATGACGAATAATGAAATCAAGGAATTAAAAATAAAACTTCCTGAGTGGGAATGGTTTTATGGAAGTGATAAAACCATAATACGCTATCCGAAAATTTAGGAGTAATTATGAGCAAAAAACCCTACACCAGCGAAATCACTGACTTTCTCAAGCAGCTTGATGACGAAATCAAGCCTGACTCACCTTCACGCCAAGCTGAAAAGAAGAAATACGCTGAAATTATTGAGAAGCGTGATAATCCAGAATATGACGAGAAAAAATCAAAGCTTTGGGAAGAGTTTTAGTTGAAATACTTTAGGTATATTTACTTCATTACCTCATTGGTAGTTTTTATACCCATACTATTTTTTTGGTCTTATAATTTAGATACGTGGCAGCACGCTTTCACTGGAATATTCAAATTTAGCGCTGGCAGTGTCATTATAGTTTTCTTGTTTGCTTTATACATATTAAGTGGTTGTGCCCTCTTTTGTGCACTTTATCTTAGCTATAAAGCCACATATCAAAACCTCATATTAAAACAAGTGAAACAATTTCAACATATCTGCATATTGAGTGGGTGCACCATAAATCTTGGAATATTAATGAACGCAATTAATTCAAGTAGAAGCGAACTTGTAGACATTATTATAATATTGCCACTCATTACTGTAGTAGCGCTATATGTTCTACTTTATCTAAATACAAAAGCGACTAATTTTCCAAAAACTTCTTAGGAACCTTTACCGCAATTAACTTAGCTTCGTTACAAACTTCACCATTTGATTCAAGCGTACATTCCAACGTTACTTTATTAGGCTTTGCTTCGACGATAGTTGCTCGCAAAGTCACAGGCGAATCAATCGGTACTGGGCGGTTAAACCTTACTTCTAAAGTTCCTGTAGCAAACCACAAAAAATCACCCTTTTCCGTGTCTCCAATAGGCCTGCCATCCATAACATAGGCTTTAGCAAAGGCAGTACAGACGCAATGACAATCAATAATCGTTGAGATAATCCCGCCATTAAGAACATGTTGAGGGCCTGCATTATGATGAGCTTGCGGAATAAACTCACACACAGACTGTTGCCCTTCTTTTCCTTCCACCCAATAGCTTTGAATGCCTAGCCCTTGATCATTAAGTGTGCCACAACCAAAACAATGATTGTTTGGCATTTGCTCCTGAAAAGACAATTGATTAGTTATTTCCATGTCACAAAGTCCTTAACTTCAGGAATGGGCTTTGCTTTCATGGTAATTTCAGGTGTTCCTAAATAAATAAAGCCCACAATAGTATCATCCGCTTCTAAACCCAATAGTGGCTTCAAGCGTTCGTTGTAAGCCAATGGTCCTGTACGCCAATAGGCTCCATAGCCAAGTTCATAAGCTCCGAGCAATAGACTTTGTACCCCTGCCCCTGTTGAAACCACCTCTTCAATATGCGGCACTTTTTCATGGCCATTATTTTTGGCTACAGCGATAACAACCATTGGTGCTCTATGTGGTAATGATTGCATTCTTTGTTGTTTATCCAGCGGCAGTTCTGGATCTTGCGCAACGGATGCCTTTAAGAATGCTTCCCCCAATTCACACAAAGCATTTGAGCCACTGTAAACTAAATATTGCCAAGGCTTTAGACCTTTATGATCTGGCGCTCGTAAAGCTGCTTGGAATAATAAGTCCATGTGCTCTTTTGATGGGGCTGGTTGAGTCAATCGACCACAAGAAACACGGTTAATCAGGGTTTCGATAAATTCACTTTTCATAATTTATGTCTTTCTAATATTTCTGAAAGTTATAGTTACTATACAGTATCTTAATTGCTAAATATGTCATTGGGTTATAATGTCACTGACTATTAATTTAAGTTCAACAAACTGTAATGGTTGGCACTTTATACTGTCTAATCATTTTATAATCAATGGCCTAACGAGTAGTTTATTGTATGGAACAGCAAGAAAAAGTCAGCGAATTCCCTTATATCCATGGGTTTTCGGAAAAAGAGCAGCAGCGTTTACGCGAACAATCGCGTTTTTCTGAGTATGAGGTTTATAAAAATATTGATTTTAGTCATGTAGAAAAACTATTAGAAGTTGGCTGCGGTGTTGGCGCTCAATCAGAAATCCTGCTACGTCGCTTCCCAGACATTAAGCTGACAGGAATAGATTTTAGCGAAGTACAATTAAATGCTGCAAAAAGCTACCTCAACAGCTTACCGTTAGCGCGTGACCGATATGAATTACACCAAATGGACGCCACCAACATGGATTTCAAATCCAATAGCTTTGAAGGCGCTTTTTTGTGCTGGGTATTAGAACATATCCCTGATCCTGCGCGTGTTTTGAGCGAAGTTCGTCGCGTGTTACAACCTGGTGGTATTATTTATGTTAACGAAGTACAAAATGCCAGCTTCTTCATGGATCCCTATTCTCAGGATTTACAGCAGTATTGGCTGGCCTTTAACGATCATCAAAAAGAAGTGGGAGGAGATCCCTTTATCGGCGCAAAGCTTGGTAACTTGTTATTAGCATTGGGATATCAGGATATTCAACTTGAGCATAAAACTTGGCTGCTTGACAACCGCAGCCCCGATCGTCGTAAAGAAGTGATTGAATATTGGACAGAGCTATTGTTAAGCGCTGCGCCACAATTGATTGAAGCTGGAAAGGTTGACGAAGAAGTGGTCAAAGGCATGAAAGCTGACTTAGAAAAGGTTAAAAATGACCCAAATGCTGTTTTCTACTATTCCTTTGTCCAAGCGAGAGCTAGAGCCTATTAAATCAATCGCTTACAAAGATAGGCACATCAAGAAAAAGGAGCCTATTGGCTCCTTTTCATTTACTCGAAGAAAACTATCTAATCTTAGTTCTCATAAGGAGTGTTTTCAGCAAAATACTCATGGCTATCAGCATTGTTCAATGCTTGATCAGGATTAGAGTTTGCTAAGTTACGAGCACCCGATTGACCATAAACTACGTCATCAGTACCTGCAACCACGTTGAAGTGGCTCAACTCATGAATGATAGTACCAGCACGTGAGTCTGTACCTGTTTCACGAGCTTGCCAGAACGCGCGGCAAAGATAAATTTTGTACGGCTGAGTTGGATACACATAAGCGAAATAGCTTTGTTTACAACTACAATCGAAAGTTAAAGACTCGTTATCAATCGCGTCGTTAATCGCAGCAAAGTTTGATTTTGCTTTGTTAACACGCGAGTTAGTTGGCGTACCAAACCAAGATTCATAACGTTGACCAACGCTACCATTCAAATAGGCCACAGAATCATTCGCCATGGCATCAGCAGAGGCTAAAGCGCTAAGGATTTGGTTCTTTTGAGTATTATCACAACGACCAGTAAAGCAAGTGCCGTCTACACAGTCATTAGTTCCTGTTCCTGGCTTACCGCCGCCACCTTTTTTTGGTGATTTAGCAGCAATACCATCCATCCAGAAAGAAACGCTATTCGATTTCAACTCTTCAACACCTTTACGCTCAGCTTTCTTTGCTTGGCCTTTATTGCCAAACAAGTGGAAAGAATGAACATCATAAGAAACAGTGTAATTACCTGTTTCGCTCATGTCATAAAGACTTGATAGCTCGAAGGTTTTTTCTAATGTTTGCCCTGGAGTTAACTTGATAAAATCATTATCAGTTGGCGCAGGACGCTTGTAGTGTGGGCCTTGATATTGAACAGATTGACCGTCACGTGACACATTAAAAATGTGCTCTTCTTCAAGATCAGTGTACCATTTCAAGACTTTTTGTGGGCCTTTGCCATTGTTGGTGATCTTTAATGTTGCATAAACATTACCACCGTTAACGTAAGAATCCGCCACTGAAAGCTCAACATCGAGTTGTGGCTTTGCCGCTTGCGCACTCAAAGCGAAAACAGCCAAGATAGGCAAAACTGCCTTTTGAATGATTTTCATATTTACTACCCCTATAAAATGTATGGATGTCATTCAAGACAGATTGAAAATGCCATAAAATATAATCAATAGCAAGCCAATCAATTAGTTTTAATAATAAATTTGAAACAGTTCAGAGTTCCGACAAGACAACAAATAGACATATAGCGATACAATTTGATACAAAACAAGTTATTATCTTTTAATTCAAAAACTTACAGATATGTCAATTATTTTTACAGCGGCAAAATAAAACTTAATTAAAAACAAATAAAACGCTTATAGAACAGAAAAAAAGCCTTACATTAATTAGTTATATTAATTTGAGATAAATCTTATTGTTGCGATAAGTGCTAAAGTTATTGCAGCAAAATGTGAGAGACACTGTGTAACAGATACAAAAAAGCCCAGTCTAAACTGGGCTTTTCTTGATGTAATATCACTTAAGCAGAGACAAAAATTTGCTCCTGAAATGTTGCATTTAAACCATCCATGGCTGTCATCATATTGTTTGCAGGCTAAGTTTACTGGGCGTAAATACAAGAAAACCCTGAACAAGTCAGGGTTTTACTTTTTTATGTGGCATCCCGTAGGGGAGTCGAACCCCTGTTACCGCCGT
>JABXIQ010000047.1 GCA_013373015.1 Kangiellaceae bacterium | reverse complement strand
CCGAAATGGCTATCGAACGTACTTTTTCTATCGTAAAACCTGATGCAGTAGCTAAAAATGTAATTGGCGAAATCTACAGCCGTTTCGAGCGTGCTGGTTTGCGCATCGTTGCTTCTAAAATGATTCACTTGTCTCGTGAGAAAGCTGAAGGCTTTTACGCAGAGCACGCTGAGCGTCCATTCTTTGGTGCTTTAGTTGATTTTATGACTTCTGGCCCAGTAATGGTTCAAGTTTTAGAAGGCGAAAATGCTATCAAAGCAAACCGTGAAATCATGGGCGCTACTAACCCAGCAGAAGCGTTACGCGGTACTATTCGTGCAGATTATGCTGTATCCGTTGACGAAAACGCTGCTCACGGTTCTGATAGCCCTGAGTCTGCAGAGCGTGAGATTGCTTATTTCTTCGGTGCAGATGAAATCTGCCCTCGCACTCGATAAAATTTGTCTTTTTGGTTTATTTCGGTGTTGAAAGCTTTGTCTGCTTGTCCTCATTTACTATAGTAAATTGCGGTACTCGAAAAGCTTTCGCCTAGAACTAAACTCAAAAACTCTAAATTTTATAAAGCATATAAAGGCTTTTCATTTCGATGGAAAGCCTTTTTTAATGAGTTGCTTTATATTTTGTATTAAGAGTCTTCTTCGCCTTTTCTGCGAGTAGCTTTTGTTGCGTGGTTAAGAAATTTACCAAAAGAAGGCCAGCCCGATATTTAGGTTGCTTATTAGCGACTATCCAATTAATGTTAAATTTGTTTAACGCACCATGAAATCATCTTGATTTGAATTGCTACAATGTTAACTTTGATTGGCTAAATATTAGGGCCTTTAGTGGCGCTATATATTTTGCTATTGGTCTAATAAAAGCCTAAAATATAGTCAAAATCTGCTGTCTAACAGCTTAAATACACATTGTGTAAAGGTAACTAATGAGTACTGAAAAAATAAACTTACTCAACCTGACGCGCGATGGAATGGTGGAGTTCTTCAAAGAACTTGATGAAAAGCCATTTCGTGCCATTCAGGTTTTGAAATGGATCCACCAGTTTGGAGTCGAAGATTTCGACGAAATGACTAATATCAGCAAAGCTTGCCGAGCCAAGTTGCAAGAACTGGCTGAAATTAAAGGTCCTGAAATTGTTAGTGTCCAAGAGTCTGCTGATGGTACTATTAAGTGGGCTCTACATATCCCCGGTGGGCAAGCTATCGAAACGGTATTTATTCCTGATGGTAAACGTGGCACCTTATGCGTGTCTTCGCAAGTAGGCTGCGCATTAGAATGTAGTTTCTGTTCAACAGGCTATCAAGGGTTTAACCGAAATCTATCAACCGCAGAAATCATTGGTCAAGTATGGTTGGCCGCACGTCATTTGAACGGTTTACATAAGTCTGATGACAGGGCGATTACCAACGTGGTTATGATGGGCATGGGAGAGCCATTGGCTAACTATGAGCCAGTGGTCAATGCTATGCAATTGATGATGGAAGATAATGCTTATGGTCTTTCTAAACGTCGAGTGACCTTAAGTACTTCAGGCATGGTGCCTCAATTAAAGCGTTTGATTGATGATATAGATGTAGCTTTGGCTATTTCTTTACATGCGCCGAATGATGATTTACGCGATGTTTTGGTGCCTATCAATAAGAAATACCCGATTGCAGAGTTGATGCCTGCGATTCATCATTACCTCGAGCGTTCTAATGCTGCCCGTAAAGTAACTATTGAATATGTGATGCTAAAAGGTGTGAATGATACTTTAGAGCATGCTAAGCAATTGCACCATTTGTTGAAAAATACGCCGTGTAAGATCAATTTGATTCCTTTTAATCCGTTCCCACAATCGAATTATCAAACCTCGAGCCAACAAGATATACATAAATTTGGCGAATATTTGATTAAACGTGGTTTTGTTGTTGTGGTTCGTCGCACAAGAGGTGATGATATTGATGCTGCTTGTGGTCAATTGGCGGGTAAAATCAATGACAAAACTAAGCGACAAGTGCGCCGCGAATACGATAAGCGTGAATTTTATAAAGAAATTGTGGTCAATGACTTAACCAATAGCTAAAAATAGTATATAAATTAAATGGTTAAGGTTGTTAATCATTCGATGAAACATTAGATTAATTATAAAAGAGTACGGATATGAAATTAGTGAAATGGGCGCTAGTAGGTTCGGCATTAACCTCTATGGTTTTGATTAGTGGTTGTGAAACGACAACAACTGTTAAAGAGCAGATATCAAGTAATGATCGAGTGGTAGTTCAGGGCAAAGAGGCCGATCTGGAAGAAGCTGCCCAAATTCGTTTGTCTTTAGGGATGCGTTACTTACAAAATGGGAAGTTAGAATGGGCAAAAAAACAACTAGATAAGGCTTATACTCATGCGCCACACTTACCAGAAGTGCTTTTTGGCATGGCTTATTACTTTCAAACTGTAGATGAGCTAGATTTGGCAGAAGGTTATTATCAGAAAGTTCTTGATAAATCAAAAAATGATTCAAATTACTTAAATGCTTATGGTGTTTTTTTATGCGATAAGAAAAAAGCTTATGAGGAATCTGTTAGTTATTTCTTAAAGGCGGTTGATAACCCTAACTATACAAAAATAGGCTCAACTTACGAAAATGCAGGTTTTTGTTCGATTAAAGCCGAAAAATATACTGATGCTGAGAACTATTTCAATAAAGCTTTAAATTTTAACCCGAATTTAACAAAGTCTTTGTATGGATTGTCTAGTGTGTATTTTGAATCAGGTAATTATAATCGTGCAGAGGCCTATTTGTTGCGCTTTGAAGGATTAAGTAAACCGTCAGCCGACTCTTTGTTATTGGGTTATAAAATTGGCCGTCGCTTAAACGATCAAGTTGCCATTAACAGCTATGGTGAAAAATTGATGCAACTATATCCAAACTCTGAGCAGGCACAAACCTACTTGCGTATGCGTTAAGCCAAATAACTAGCGAACACTAATGACTGACAAAACAGAAGAACAAGTAAACGATATACAATTTGCTCCAGGCAGCTTATTAAAACAAGCTCGTGAACAGCAGTCGTTGTCAGTTGCCGATGTGGCGCAACAACTTAAACTTACCATTCAAAAAATTGAGCAAATAGAGGCTGATCATTATCCTGACGATTTACCGGCTGCATTTTATCGAGGCTATTTGCGCAATTATGCTGAATTAGTAGGGCTTGACGAAGATGATATCGCGGAAAACTTTGCCAACTTCTGTAAACGTAACAATCTTTCGGCCAGTCAAGCTCCGAGTTTCAAGAAAATTCAAGTAGAAAAAACGGTTAATTCAAACAACTGGTTGATGAAATTAGTTAGCGGCCTCGTTATCCTGGCCTTGCTTTATTCGGTGTATTATTTTGCGGTTGAGAAGAAAGTGTGGCAAAAGTGGTTGGGTAAACAACCTGCCGAGCAAACAGAGCTTTTAGATAACAGCTCCGCTCTTTCGCTAGAAAATAGCCAAGATGCTCCCTTGAATGAGCTGTCTTTGTCTGAAAATAATGCAGGCGAACCCGTGCAAGAGCTAGCCTTAGATTCAAAACAAGGTGACTTGAGTGTTCAAAATCACGATGAATTTGCTCAACAAGCGACTGAGGTTGGCTTAACTCCAGTTCAGCAAGAAGCTGCTGATAGTTCTATAGCAGATACTGGTGCTTTAACAGTTACTACTGAGGCTCAATTATCATTGGTCTTTTCTGATGATTGCTGGGTTCGAGTTCAGGATGCCGCTGGTAAGGTTTTAGCGCTCGGTATCAAACAAGGAGGCTCAAGTCTTGCTCTCAATGGACAAGCGCCTTATAAATTGACACTCGGTAAGGCTTCCGTTGTTGAGTTGACTTATAACGGGCTACAAGTAGATTTATCAAATTACTCAGATTCTAAACCTGCTCGTTTAACTTTAGGTCAATAAAGACTACAATTCTATACCATCACGTTATAATAACGATTATTACTTATGAAAGGCCAATCTTGGATAACTCGTCGTAAATCGCGCCAAATCATGGTGGGTAATGTACCTATTGGTGGTGATGCACCAATTGCTGTACAAAGCATGACTAACACTGATACTTGTGATGTTGAGGCTACTGTTGGGCAAATACGAGCTTTGTCAGATACAGGCGCTGATCTGGTTCGTGTCTCGGTACCTACGATGAAAGCTGCTGAGGCTTTCAAGCTGATCAAGCAACAGTCACCAGTTCCTTTGGTCGCTGATATTCATTTTGATTACCGTATAGCTTTGCAAGCGGCTGAGTATGGTGTGGATTGTTTACGTATTAACCCGGGAAACATTGGTGCGGAAGCACGTGTTAAAGCCGTAGTTGATGCCGCTAAAGCGCGTAATATTCCTATTCGGATTGGTGTTAATGCGGGTTCACTTGAGAAAGATTTGCAAGAAAAATACGGCGAACCGACACCAGAAGCCTTGGTTGAGTCGGCTTATAGGCATATCGAGTATTTAGAAAAGTACAATTTCAAAGATTATAAAATCAGTCTTAAGGCCTCAGATGTTTTTATGACGGTTTCAGCTTATCGAATTTTGGCCAAAGAAATAGATAATCCGTTGCACTTAGGGATTACTGAGGCTGGTTCATTCCGCTCTGGAGCGGTTAAATCAGCGGTAGGTTTAGGGATGTTATTGGCTGAAGGTATTGGTGATACCATTCGAGTCTCATTAGCCGCTGATCCAGTAGAAGAAATTAAGGTAGGCTACGATATTCTAAAAAGCCTTGGCCTTCGTCAACGTGGGATAAATTTGATTGCTTGTCCATCTTGTTCGCGTCAGCAATTTGATGTAATCAAGACTGTCAACGCTTTGGAAGAGCGGTTAGAAGATGTTAATGATCACATTGATGTTGCGGTAATTGGTTGTGTGGTTAATGGCCCAGGCGAAGCTAAAGAAGTTGAAATTGGTTTGACCGGCGGTTTTAAAAAATCCATGTTGTTTGAGAATGGTGAGAAAAGCCATAAAGTTGATAACGAGTTATTGGTGGATGAACTTGAAGCACAAATTCGTCGTAAACTTGCTGAAAAAGTTCAGAAAAAACAATCGGTTACCAAAGGTGAAGCTGAGTTAGATGTTAAGCAGCTATAAGGTATTTGTATCGGTTCTATGTGGTTTACTGTTGCTTAGTTGCACCAGTAGTCCTATTGCAGCGACAGCAAAGGGGAGCTCAATGAATAAAGTTGAAGGTAGTTTTGAAGTTAATTTAGAACCAGCACAAGATGAAATTAGCGCAGGCAGAATGCTGTTAGATAAAACCTACTCTGGTTCTTTATCAGGTACAGGCAAAGGGCAAATGCTCAGTATGCGTAGCGAGGTTCAAGGTTCTGCGGCTTATGTAGCAATCGAGCACTTTGAGGGTGAGTTAGAAGGGAAAAAAGGATCTTTTTCTTTATATCACAGAGGTTTGATGGACAAAGGAGCAAGCTCGCTAGAAGTGGGTATTATTCCTGATTCAGGCCAAGGTGAATTGAAGGGTATCAAAGGTCAAATGGACATCATTATTGAACAAGGCAAGCATTTTTATGTGTTTGAATATACCTTTGAGCAGTAAACTTTGCCTGAGATGTGTCTGATCTCAGGCTGATCAGGTAAAAAAGTCCTCAATACCCCTTAAAACACTACTGTTTTTCGCCAAATTCGCTATAATCTCGCACTTTACGCAAAGATTTTAACCTTAAGGATTTCCTGGTTTTGGCTGAAAAAATCCAAGCTATTCGCGGCATGAATGATGTGCTGCCAGAGCAAACACCTTATTGGCACAAACTAGAAGCTATTCTGCGCCAGCTTATGGCGTCATATGGTTATAGCGAAATTCGTATGCCAATCGTTGAAAAAACCAACCTTTTTAAGCGAGCTGTCGGTGAAGTGACCGATATCGTGGAAAAGGAAATGTATACTTTCGACGACCGTAATGGTGATAGCTTGAGCTTGCGCCCAGAAGGTACTGCATCTTGCGTTCGTGCAGGTATTGAGCATGGCCTTTTATACAACCAAGAACAGCGTTTGTGGTACATGGGGCCTATGTTCCGTCATGAACGCCCACAAAAAGGTCGTTATCGCCAGTTTCATCAATTAGGGGTTGAAACCTTTGGTTTGGCTGGTGCTGATATTGATGCGGAATTGATTTTAATGACCGCGCGCTTGTGGAAAGCACTTGCGATTGATGATTCGGTGCATTTAGAGCTTAATTCATTGGGTTCAAATGAAGCGCGAGCTAATTACCGCGATGCTTTGGTAGCCTTTTTAACGCCGATTAAAGATCAGCTGGATGAAGATAGCCAACGTCGTTTAGGAACTAATCCTTTGCGAATTTTGGACAGCAAAAATCCGCAGGTGCAAGAATTGGTACGTGGTGCACCAAGGCTTGATGAGTATTTGGACGAAGAGTCTAAGTTGCATTTTGCACGTTTATGTCAAATTTTGGACGCAAATGGCGTAAAATATAAGATTAACCATAAATTGGTTCGTGGTTTAGACTATTACAATCGAACCGTTTTCGAATGGGTTACCGATAAGTTAGGTGCTCAGGGCACTATTTGTGCTGGCGGGCGATACGATGGTTTGACTGAGCAACTAGGTGGTCATGCAACCACTGCGAGTGGCTTTGCCATGGGTATCGAGCGTATTGTTGCTTTGTTAGAGGAATTATCCCCAATAGAACTAACTAGCGCAGATATTTATATGGTGGCGCTTGGTGAGCAAGCAGAAATTAAAGCCATGCAGTTAGCGGAAGATTTGCGCAACGAGTTGCCAGAGTTGAGAATTCGTATGAATTGTGGTGCTGGAAACTTCAAGAAGCAGTTTAAGCGAGCTGATAAAAGTGGTGCGAAAGTTGCTTTGGTCATCGCTGAGCAAGAAGTGCAAGACGCTACTGTTGGCATCAAGTTTTTGCGTGAACAGAAAGAACAATTGCTTGTTCAACAATCTGAAGTCGCAGATTTGATCAAGCTCATGAATTTTTAATAACATTTTGATTATAAATTAGTAATTAGAATTAAACGAACAGTATTTAGTAATAAGTCAGGAGGCCAACGGTGGCTCAATACGAAACAGAAGAACAACAAGTCGAAGCGATCAAACAGTTTTGGAAAGAAAATGGTACTGCGATTATTTTAGGTGCGGTGATAGGTTTTGGCGGTTTGTTCGGTTGGAACTACTATAAAGATTACAAGCAACAACAAGCTGAGAAGGCTTCGCAAAATTATGCGGCTGCACTTCAAAGCATTCAGGCTGGTCAAACAGAAAATCCTGAGTTTGTTAAACAAGCAGAAGCGATAAAAGCTGACTTTTCAGATACTAGTTATGCCGCCTTATCTGCTTTGAAATTGGCGCAACAATATGTTGAGCAAAATAAATTGACTGAAGCTGCGGAACAATTGGCTTGGGTTGTTGACCAAAGTAACGATACCTTCGAATCGGTAGCTACGTTGCGTTTGGCTCGCGTTCAATTGCAACAAGCTGAATATGATAAAGCTATTTCTACGGCTGCTTCAATTAGCGAAGATGCTTATAAATCAAGCGCCTTGTTAGTGAAAGGTGAAGCGCTATTGGCTCAAGAAAAAATTGAAGATGCAAAAAATGCATTTATCGAAGCTCGCGATGCCGCTGAAAATGTAAGCAATCCATTATTAGCTATGCGCTTGGCAGAATTTGGTATCAATGAAAAGCAAGTTAAATAACAACGACATAACAAATTACTGGAACTGATATATGCGATTAAGCTATAAACCAAACCAACAAGGTAAAAGCATGAAAAACGCTTTATTGACATCATTAGCAGCTTGTTTCTTATTGGCATCTTGTGCCGATGAACCATTGAATGAACCAACTGAGTTGCAAGACATTGATGAAAAGTTCAGTGTTGATTCGCGCTGGACAGAAGCTGTTGGTGATGGTGACGATGGAAAATTCAATAGCTTAGTACCAGCTGTCTGGGAAAATAAAGTAGTGACTGCTGATGTTGCAGGTTTAGTAACCGCTTTTGATCGCGCTTCTGGCGATATTCTATGGGAAGCTGATTTAGAAACACCATTATCAGGTGGTGTAACAGCCAATGCAGGCGTGGTAGCTGTTGGTTCGAAAGACGCTGAAGTTTTTGTATTGGATGTTAACGATGGAAAGCAGTTATGGAAAGCCGAAGTCTCTAGTGAAGTTTTGGCAAAGCCTGCCATTGAAGATGGCAAATTAGTTGTTCGCACTGGTGATGGCCGTATTTTTGCTTTTGATATTAACAGCGGTAAACAAGAATGGTTCTATGATCGCGTTATTCCAAACCTGACATTACGCGGTACTTCTGCACCATTAGCTACTGGCGGTATTGCTTTAACAGGCTTTGCTAATGGTAAGTTGGCAGCTTTCAACCTACAAACAGGTGATTTATTGTGGGAGCAACGTATTTCAGCGCCGCGTGGTAGCTCAGAAATATCAAGGATTGTTGACGTTGATGCTACCCCAGTAGTGTATGGCAGCACTTTATATGCTGCAGGTTACAATGGTTTTGCGATTGCTTTGGACTTAACCAATGGTCGTTATTTGTGGCGCAATGAAGCCTCTGTCACTAAAGATTTATTAGTTGATGCAACGCGCGTTTATATGGTTACTACTGATGGCAAAGTTGCTGCATTAGACCGTTTTACTGGTGATCCAATATGGCAAGCAGAAGACTTGATGTATCGCAGCCTTACTGGCGCGGCTGACAATGGTGGTAATATTATTGTTGGTGATTTTGAAGGCTATTTGCACTGGCTTGATAAAGAAACGGGTACAATTGTTGCTCGTGAACATCTTGATGATAATGGTGTATCACATACTCCTATTGTTACTAACAATGAAATCATCGCTAGCAGTCGTTATGGTTATATGTACGTTTTTGATAATCCGCAAGCAGAAAGCGCAACAGCAGAAACTTTTGAGTAATTAAAAAGACCTAGTTAAAACCTAGGTCTACTTTTATAGCTAGGTGTTATATTTTCGAACCAAGTCAGATATAACTGTATAGCTTAATTTAGAGAATCGATAAATGTTACCAGTCATTGCGCTCGTTGGGCGTCCCAACGTTGGCAAATCTACTTTATTCAACCGATTAACAAAGTCACGTGATGCTTTGGTAGCCAACCTGCCTGGCTTAACCCGTGATCGTCAATATGGACAAGCTATCTTAAAAGGTCAGAAATTCTTGCTAGTCGATACGGGCGGTATTGCCGGCGACGAAGAAGGGATTGATGGCTTAATGGCGCAGCAGTCGCTACAAGCAATGAACGAGGCTAACATTATCTTGTTTTTGGTTGATGCTCGCACTGGAATGACTGCTGCTGATGAGTTTGTAGCCAATCATTTGCGCCGTCAAAACAAGCCAGTCATCTTGTTGGTTAATAAAGTTGACGGTATTCATGCTGAAGCGGCTATAGCTGATTACTTTTCTTTTGGTTTCCCTGAAGTGATGCCAATCGCTGCCGCACATGGTCGTGGAGTGAATAATGTTGTTGATTCGATCTTCGAACATCTGAATATTCCAGAATTGTCTGACGAGGAAATTGAAGAGCAACGACTTGCTAGAGAACAAGCGAATGGGGTTAAGTTAGCTATTATTGGTCGCCCCAATGTAGGTAAATCAACCTTAGTTAATCGCTTCTTGGGCGAGGACAGGGTTGTGGTTTTTGATATGCCAGGAACCACTCGTGACAGTATCTATATTGAGATGGAGCGTCGAGGTAAAAACTATACTTTGATCGATACTGCAGGTGTTCGCCGCCGTGGCAAGGTTAAAGAAGCGGTTGAAAAGTTCTCAGTGCTTAAGACGCTACAAGCAATTAGTGATTGTAATGTGGCGATAATGGTGATGGATGCACGCGAACCGATAACTGATCAAGATCTAAGTTTAATCAGTTACATCGTTGATGCGGGTCGCTCTATGGTGATTGCCATTAACAAATGGGATGGCATGACCGAAGAGGATCGAGAAGATGTTAAAACGGAAATTGATCGTCGCTTAGGTTTTATTGATTTTGCACGTCTTCATTTTATTTCTGCATTGCATGGCTCTAATGTGGGGCATTTGTGGGAATCTGTTGATGAGGCTTGGGATTCGGCTCAAGTTGAAATGAGTGCTGCTAAGTTAACCCGCGAATTAGAAGTTGCTGTTGAACGCCATCCACCGCCAACAGTGCGTAGTCGTCGAGTAAAGTTACGTTATGCACATCCAGGTGGTCATAACCCACCAATTATTGTGATCCACGGTAACCAATGCAGCAAGTTACCCGATAGCTACAAGCGCTATTTGATTAATTTTTTCCGCAATAAATTAAATTTAATTGGCACCCCAATTCGTTTAGAGTTTAAAGAGGGTGATAATCCTTTCAAAGATCGCAAAAATGAAATTACCCGTCGTCAAAGACTTAAGCGCAAAAGAGCTATTAAAAAATTCGGTAAGAAGTAATGAGTCGAAAGTATCATCATATAGTTTATTTCTTATTCTTCTTTTTACTGTCATTTTGCGCACAAGCAGAAAAATTAGATACTGATATGACCTTCTCTCTTATAGATAAAGAGGGAGGGGCAGTACTACTGATGGAAAACTGGCTTGATGTGCCCATTCATGTGCGAATTCATAATAAAAGCGACAAAGCTATTGAGTATGAGTTTATTGTGTCGAATAATGAAAAAATGGAAGCTTTATATTTTGAGGGGAAAGATAAACATACAGCCCTTAGAGAGTTTAAAGATACGTATAACCTCAAATACTACCTAGGCGATCCGAGTCAAATTAAACACGATGATAGTTATTTATACCGTTTACCCTTCAAAAAAGGAAAATGGTATAAAGTTAGTCAATCCTTTAACGGTAAGTTCAGTCACAATAATGATAATTCGCGGTATGCGGTAGATTTCAATTTAAAAGAAGGTGAGCCCGTTTTCGCTGCCAGAGAAGGTAAAGTGGTTTTTGTTGTCGATAAATATACTGAAAACGGTGGTGTAGAACTAAAGTTTAAGGCAAATAAGATTGTTATTCAGCACCCTGATGGTACCTTTGCATCTTATGTACATTTACAGCCAAAAGGTGTTTTAGTTAAGGTTGGTGAAGTAGTAACAAAAGGACAGCATATTGGATATTCTGGTAATACAGGCTTTTCAAGTGGCCCACACCTTCATTTTGTTGTCCGTAAAGAAACTGATCTAGCCGTGCCCATTTATTTTGAAGGGTATGAAAACAAAGTTTTGGCAAAAGGAAAAAAATATAAAGTTAAAGAATAATTGACTTAATTTAAGGGATTGCTCTTTATCTCTCCATCCACAAATCTAGTAGTTAGTTCTTTAGCCTTTTTAGCTTGTTTAACCGAAGTTAAAACTTTTCCATTTTCATCTTCAGTAATGGTATAGCCGCGTCCCAAGGTTGCTAACGGGCTTAGGTCATTCAGCTGTTGTGCTGAAAAAGCGACTGATTGTTTTTTATCTTTTAATAACTCTTTGAAACTTTTAATCAGTGTTTTATGGGTTTGTGCTAATTGTGATTTACGATATTCTAGTTCCTGTCGAGGCTTATAGCCTTTCAGTCGGTATTGTAACTCAATCAGTTGCGCATATTTGTCATTAGCAATATCACGATAAGCTATCAGTAATTCCTGCGTCGTCTCACGTAATAGATTTCGGCTTTGTTCTAGTTTTTGCTTAGGGTGAACGATGCGAGATGATAGTTTATCTAAAGACGCTTGAGCAACTTGCAGTTGGTGTTCAAATTCATTTTTTAAGCGTCTAGTAATGACGCTGAGTTTATGAATAAGTGTTGCTTGATCTGGCACTAGCAATTCAGCCGCAGCTGACGGCGTTGGAGCTCGCAAGTCTGCAACAAGATCGCTGATGGATATATCTATTTCATGCCCAACCGCCGAAACCACAGGGATGTCACTGCTTCTAATAGCTCGGGCTAAATGCTCATCGTTAAAACACCACATATCCTCTAATGAACCGCCGCCTCTTGTAATCAATAGCACATCACATTGTTTATCTCTATTGGCCACTTCTATTTGTTTCATCAAGTTCACCGCGGCTTTGTCACCTTGCACTAAGCTAGGATAAATAAGAACAGGTATTTGCGGCATACGACGATTGAGAACCGTTAATACATCTTTTATTGCTGCGCCTGTAGGTGATGTGATGATACCAATTTTGTTTGGGAAGGTTGGGATAGGGCGCTTATGTTCTTGATCAAAGAGACCTTCGTTGGAAAGTTTTTGTTTCAATCGATTAAAAGCAACCTGTAGCGCGCCTTCGCCAGCGGGTTCAATATATTCACCAATCAGCTGCAAGTCACCGCGTGGTTCATACAAGCTGATTTTGGCTCGCATTAGCACTTGCTGACCATCTTGGGGCGTGAATCGCGCAGAACGATTGCGGTTTCTGAAAATAGCGCACTTAAGTTGTGCATCAGCATCTTTTAACGTGAAGTACCAATGGCCTGAGCCAGGAGTGGAGAGGTTGGATATTTCGCCTGTAATCCAAATTTGACCAATCTCCGATTCCAGTTGTCTGCGCACTTTTAAAGCTAATTCGCCAACAGAATAGACTTTTCGCTGCTGAGTTGGCTCTTTTATCGTTTTTTGAGGGTGTAAAAGTGGCTGGATCATGCTGATTTTGGAGTTTTTCACTATAGGTTAAATTTTATCTATTAAGATAAACAAAATGTTTACCAAAAACAAAATAACAAGGTATAATAACGCGCTTCATCAAGCCAGCTCAGTGATTCTAATTCCTTAGCTATCGACGAAACTGGCACATAATACGTGGTACACGATATGCGCATTATAGAGGAAGCTCTAACCTTTGACGATGTTTTATTAGTGCCGGCACACTCTACAGTATTGCCTGCTGATGCAGACCTGCGCACTAAAATCACCCGTGAATATTCCCTAAACATTCCGCTTGTTTCAGCAGCTATGGACACTGTGACCGAGTCACGTCTTGCGATTGCTTTAGCACAAGAGGGTGGCATTGGCTTCATTCACAAGAATATGACCATTGAGCAGCAAGCAGCTCATGTTCGCCGCGTTAAGAAATTTGAAAGTGGTATCGTAAGCGATCCAATCACTATTTCACCTGATACAACCATTGGTCAAGTTAAGCAAATGACTTCTGAGCATGGTATTTCTGGTATGCCTGTGGTTGATGGTGATAAGTTAGTTGGTATTGTGACTAATCGAGATATTCGCTTCGAAACTCATCTTGATCAACCTGTCTCTATGGTTATGACTCCAAAAGAGCGCTTGGTTACTGTGAAAGAAGATGCCAGCCAAGAAGAAATTCTGGATAAATTACACAAACACCGCATTGAAAAGGTACTGGTGGTCAATGATGACTTTGTGCTCAAAGGCTTGGTCACTGTTAAAGATATTCGTAATGCCGAAACTAAGCCAAACGCTTGTAAAGACCGTTATGGTCATTTACGTGTAGGTGCCGCCGTTGGTACTGGTGCTGATACTCCTGATCGTATTGATGCCATCGTTGCTGCAGGCGTTGATATTATTTTAGTAGATACTTCACACGGCCACTCAAAGGGCGTGTTAGATCGCGTAAAGTGGGTTAAAGCAAACTACCCTGATAAACAGGTTATTGGTGGTAATATTGCCACTGCGGCGGGTGCTCGAGCCTTAGTTGATGCTGGAGCAGATGCGGTTAAAGTGGGTATTGGCCCTGGTTCAATTTGTACCACACGAATCGTAACCGGTGTCGGTGTACCTCAAATTTCTGCGATTGCTAATGTAGCTAAAGAGTTAGCAGGTACTGGCGTTCCATTTATTGCAGACGGTGGCATTCGTTTCTCTGGTGATATTTGTAAAGCATTAGCTGCAGGTGCTTATAGTGTTATGGTTGGCTCAATGCTAGCGGGTACAGAAGAAGCACCAGGTGAAGTAGAGTTATATCAGGGGCGTTCTTACAAGTCGTATCGTGGCATGGGTTCATTAGGCGCTATGTCTCAGAAGAACAGCTCCGCAGACCGTTATTTCCAAAGTTCAAACGCGGCAGATAAATTAGTCCCAGAAGGTATTGAAGGACGTGTTCCTTATAAAGGTGCTATGAATCAAATTATTCATCAAATGATGGGTGGTTTGCGTTCAAGCATGGGCTTAACTGGTAACGCAACGATTGAAGATATGCGTAATAAAGCTGAGTTTGTAAGAGTGACCAATGCAGGTATGAGCGAGAGCCATGTGCATGATGTTTCGATTACCAAAGAAGCGCCAAACTATAGGGTTAAATAGTTTAAAACGGTTTGTTTCATTGTTGAATAGTTAATAAATTTTGTTCATTTATCAATATAAACTTAGCAAGTTATTAACTATTCACCGCGAACTAAAACAATTTAACTTTTGAATTGAAGAGCCGCAGGATGTCACTGCGGTTTTTTGATTAAACGATTTTTACTTATTAAAGGGTAATTCCAATGCAAGCAAATATTCATGACCATCGTATTTTGATTTTGGATTTCGGTTCGCAATATACACAATTAATCGCTCGTCGTGTGCGAGAAATCGGTGTTTACTGTGAGTTGGTGCCATTTGATGTAGATGATGACTATATTCGCGAGTTTAATCCAAAGGGAATTATCCTGTCTGGTGGCCCTGAGTCAGTAACTCTTGATGATACGCCGCGTGCACCAGAGGTTGTTTTTAATTTGGACATTCCGGTATTGGGCATTTGTTATGGCATGCAAACTATGGCTCATCAGTTTGGTGGAACTGTTGGTTCATCAGATAAACGTGAGTTTGGTTATGCCGAGGTTACTGCGACCGATAATGATTTATTAAAAGGCATTGAAGATCATATTGTCGGTGGTAAAGCAATTCTTGATGTTTGGATGAGCCACGGCGATAAAGTGGTTGCTGTGCCTGAAAATTTTGAAGTTATTGCCTCCAGTGATAATGCTCCTATTGCAGCAATGGCGCACAAAGAAAAGCCATTTTACGGTATCCAATTTCATGCTGAAGTGACCCATACTAAACAAGGTGGTCGTATTCTTGAGCGTTTTGTCGCGGATATTTGTGGTTGCGAAAAGTTATGGACATCAGCAAACATCATTGAGGATGCTATCATTCAAATCAAGCAAATGGTAGGTGATGAGGAAGTGGTACTAGGCTTATCTGGCGGTGTTGATTCTTCTGTAACTGCTATGTTGTTGCACAGAGCTATTGGTGAAAACCTAACTTGTGTATTCGTGGATAATGGTTTGCTTCGATTAAACGAAGGCGATCAAGTGATGGATATGTTTGCGGGTAAGTTTGGTTTGAATATTATCCGTGTTGATGCTGAAGATCGTTTCTTGTCAGAGTTAAAAAGTGAGAATGATCCAGAAGCCAAACGTAAAATCATTGGTAAAGTGTTTGTTGATATTTTTGATGAAGAATCGAAAAAATTGGTTAATGCAAAATGGTTGGCGCAAGGCACAATCTATCCAGACGTAATTGAATCAGCTGGTGCCAAAACAGGTAAAGCACATGTGATTAAATCACACCATAATGTCGGTGGTTTGCCTGAAGATATGGAGCTAAAGCTAGTTGAACCCTTGCGCGAGTTATTCAAAGATGAAGTTCGCAAAATTGGTTTAGAACTGGGTTTACCTTACGATATGCTTTATCGTCATCCATTCCCAGGACCAGGTCTTGGTGTGCGTATTCTTGGTGAAGTGAAAAAAGAATTTGCAGATTTATTACGCAAAGCCGATGCGATTTATATCGAAGAGCTTTACAAGTGGGATTTATATCATAAAACCAGCCAAGCTTTTACCGTATTTTTACCTGTACGCTCTGTTGGCGTTATGGGGGACGGTCGAAAGTATGATTATGTTGTTGCGCTACGTGCAGTAGAAACCATAGACTTTATGACTGCACGTTGGGCACATTTACCATACGAGTTCTTAGAACATGTTTCTGGTCGAATTATAAATGAGGTCGATGGTATATCGCGCGTAACTTATGATATTTCTAGTAAACCCCCAGCTACAATCGAATGGGAATAAATTTATTTAATAAAAAATGTTTTTTGCAGATTATAGCACGTTAAAAACCTACTCAATCGGTCATGTACTGAATGTATGCTCCCTGATTGCGTGGGTTTTTGCTTTCTATAATTCACAAAACCCTACTTTTTCTTTTAATAAATTACTGTGAATTATGGATAAGTTCTCATCACAAGATCATCAATTTATGCAGCGGGCTTTCGAGCTTGCTGCTATCGCTGAGAATAATGGTGAAGTTCCTGTTGGTGCGGTTTTGGTCAAAGATGACCTTATTATTGGTGAAGGTTTTAATCAGCCTATTTTAACCCATGACCCGACTGCTCATGCTGAAATAATAGCCTTGCGAGATGCTGGTCAACAAGTTCAAAACTACCGTTTAGTCAATACCACCCTTTATGTGACCTTAGAACCTTGCGCTATGTGTGCTATGGCATTAGTGCATGCTCGTGTGACTAGGGTGGTTTATGCGGCAGCCGATCCGCGTACGGGTGCCGCTGGTTCGGTACTTAATCTATTGGATAATTCCAGCTTCAATCATCAATGTGAGTTACAGTCTGGCTTATTACAAGAAGAGTGTAGCGCTCAGCTAAAAACATTTTTTAAGCGCAAGCGGGTTAAATAACTAAATTTCATTTGACAAAAATTGTGCTCAAATTAGACTGTTGTTAATAAATTTAGCAAATCATTACTGAATATGACATTAAGCCAAGCAAAGAAACCAATTAAAAAGACACTTAAGAAATGTGTCCCGTGGTTCTGTGCTTGGTGAATAATATAAAGCTTTAATAAAGCCCGCACAGGATAACCTCTGCGGGTTTTTTTATGCCTGAATAATTTAGCTTGAGAGTATATGCAATGGTAGAGCATGATGAGGTTGGTATGAGTAATCGTGATAATGATGTGAATCAATGGCAAGTGTTGAAGTTTGGCGGAACTAGTGTTTCATCTAAAGCTAATTGGGAAAATATTGTCTGCATAATTAAAAACAAACTTGAGCATGGTCAAAGAGTATTTGTTGTGCACTCAGCTTTAAGTGGTGTTTCAAATAAGTTAGAAGAGCTAATTGATGAGGCTCTTATCGTAGGTTCTGATAAATATATATCTGCGCTAGATGATATTATCAACAAGCACAAAGTATTACTTGCAGAACTTGGTTTACAAGATAATTACTTGGATGAGCATTATCAACATTTAAGGCGTTTAATTGATGGTGTAAGTTTACTTGGCGAAGCAAGTGATCGTATTAAGGCTGTGATTATGGCTCAAGGTGAGTTATGGGCAACCTTGATTGGACAAGCCTATCTTAAAGAGCATTGTAATCCGCATCCGTTTTGGTTAGATGCTCGACAGTTTATGCTATCGGATGGACCGAGTGAAGATAATTATCTAGCAGTTAGTTGCGGATATCAAAAAGATCATCAATTACTAGAAACCGTTAAAAGTGCACAATTGGTTATTACTCAAGGTTTTATAGGTAGTAATGAAGCAGGAGAGACTTTATTGTTAGGTCGAGGTGGTTCTGATACTTCTGCTGCTAATTTCGCCGCAAAAATTTCAGCATCGCGCTTAGAAATTTGGACGGATGTTCCTGGGGTTTTTACCGCAAACCCAAACCAAGTTCAAAATGCTCGCTTATTAAAACATTTAGATTATGATGAAGCTCAAGAAATGGCCTCGGCAGGAGCGAAGGTTTTACATCCAAGAACTATACGACCATTAAAAACAACAAAAATACCTTTATATATACGTTCAACGATCGAACCTGAAATTGAAGGTACTATCATCCATGAGCTCGAAACGAAAGCTGGATTGATTAAAGCTATTACTGCAAAGCAGGGCATTACTCTTATTTCTATGGAAAGCCAAGGGATGTGGCAGCAGGCAGGTTTCTTAGCAGATTTATTCGCTGTTTTCAAAAAATATCAAGTTTCGGTAGATTTAGTCTCTACTTCAGAAACCAATGTGACGGTGAGTTTAGACAGTTTAACTCAAGTGGTGCACAGTAAAACTTTGAGTAAACTCAGTGACGAATTATCAAGTTTCTGTAGAGTGAAAATATTAGGTAACTGCTCAGCGGTTTCAATTGTTGGAAAAAATGTACGAGCAATATTACATAAAATTGCACCTGCATTGGCTATTTTCGAAACCTATAAAGTGTATTTGCTTTCACAAGCTGCATCTGATTTGAATTTAACTTTTGTTATTGATGATGAACATTGTAATAAAGTTATTGCATCGTTGCATGAGCTGCTGATTAGCAATAATCCAAATAGCGAAATATTAGGTCCGACAGCTGAGGAGTTAAAGCAGCAGGAGTTTATTTCTATAGAAGAAAAGTGGTGGCAGCAGAAAGTTCCAACAATTGAAAGTTTGATGAAGGACAAGGAAAGTGCGTATATCTATAACCTTGATAAGGTTAAATATAATGTGCTTAACCTACAATCCATTAAATCAGTTGAGCAAATATATTTTGCCATGAAATCAAATAATAATTCTCAGATTCTTGATATGGTGTATGAGCAAGGCTGTGGTTTTGAAACAGTCTCAATCCATGAAGTAAATACTATTATCGGTAAATATCCAGAATTGGATAGAAGTCGTATTTACTTTACACCAAATTTTGCACAGAGAAGAGAGTATCAGCAAGCTATACAACTTGGCATTAACTTATCGCTAGATAGCATTTACCCGCTACAAAATTGGGCTGAGGACTTTGCAAACTCCAAGGTCTTTTTGCGGATTGATCCCGACATCGGTAAAGGTCATCATGAAAACGTGCGTACGGCAGGATCAACTTCAAAGTTTGGTATCCCGATTTATGAATTAGAAACTATAAAGCCAATACTAGAGCAATATAATATTACCGTTAATGGTTTACATGCTCATGCGGGTAGCGGAATTCTTACTAATGAGCATTGGGCAGAGCATGCTCAATTATTAGCAGAAACGGCACAAAAGTTTCCAAAAGTAAAGTTCTTAAACTTGGGTGGAGGCTTTGGCATCAAAGAGCGAGAACAACAAACTGAGCTAACCATGCGAGACATTGATAAGGCACTTGATTCGATAAAGACTCAGTATCCTCAATATCAATTTTGGATAGAGCCAGGTCGATACATTACTGCTAATGCTGGCATTTTAGTGGCTAAAGTGACGCAGGTTAAACATAAGCAAAACTATTATTATGTAGGATTAAATACTGGAATGAATTCTTTGATGCGTCCAGCACTTTATGGTTCTTATCATTCCATTCATAATCTGACGCGATTTAATGATGAAAAAAATATGTTAGCGACAGTGGTTGGCCCAATTTGCGAAAGTACTGATAAACTTGGTGTAGAAATACCTTTTCCAGTGACTCAAGAGGGTGACTTGATCTTAATTGATAATGCAGGTGCTTATGGTTATGTGATGTCTAACCATTATAATATGCGACCACCAGCAGAAGAGGTCTGTATAGCAAGCTCTGAGTGAATCAGTAAATAGTATATTCGTACTCAATGGAAGTGTTATTGGTTCTTCCTTGCCACATTAAGCAGTAGGTAGCAGAATCTTCAACTGCTATTGTTGCTGAGTTGATTGTTGTTTCCTGATTTGCGACAGGATAGCGAGTATTGTTATTTTTGTGATAGTGAATATTAAATAGTGTTGGTGAGCTTGATGTGATCTTATAAGACAATGCTTGGCCTTGGGTAAGCTCAAAGCAGACTTCGTCTGTTTCTTTAGAGTTGATTTTTAAAAAGCCTAAGTGTTTCGTTGGTTTTGTTATTTGCGGAATTGGTAGAGGTGTATTTGTGTTAGCACTGCTACAAGACTGTAGCAGTGCTAGGCTGATCATTGTGAAGTTACATGTTAATAGCTTTTTCATAAGGAATTTAATTCAGAAATTTGCTGCTGAATTTTATTCAAAGTATTTTCCATTTCCGCTAGCTTAGCTTTTTCTTTATCAACTACCGCTGCGGGAGCTTTGTCTGTAAAATTAGGGTTGCTAAGTTTACCAGCTGTACGTTGGCGGTCTTTCTCCACCTTTTCTAACTCTTTGCTCAGTCGTGCTACTTCCTGCTCAACATCAATCAACCCTGCCATTGGTATTAAGATTTCCATATCGCCTGCTAGAGCGGTTGCAGACATGGGGGTTTCTTGATTCGCTTCCACCCATTCAATGTTGTCCAGTTTTGCCAGTTTGCTTAAAAAGTTTTCGTAGTCAGTTAAACGCTGTTTGTCTTCATTTGAACCATTTCTGAACAACGCATTAAGAGGTTTGCCAGGGGCAATGTTCATTTCACCACGAATATTGCGTACGCCTAACATTACTTTCTTGAACCAATCAATATCTGCTTCAGCTTCACTATCTTTCAATGTGTCATCGGCTTTTGGAAAACTTTGCAGCATAATGCTTTGCTTGCTTTCAGAGAATATACCAGCTAACGGCGCAACTTTTTGCCAAATTTCTTCCGTGATAAATGGCATAAATGGATGTAATAAGCGCATCAGTTGTTCTAAAATATTTACCAAGGTATAGCGGGTACCGCGCTTTTCCTTCGCGCTATATTCATCACCATATAATATAGGTTTTGAAAGCTCTAAATACCAATCACAATAGGTGTTCCAAGTAAATTCATACAAAGTATTGGCAGCCAAATCAAAACGATAACCGGCAATAGCTTTGTCAAATTCTTGAATGGTTTTCTGTAATTCATTTTGGATCCAGCGATCGGCTACGCTAAATATTTTTTCATCATTTTCTATGCCCGTATCTTGTCCTTCAGTGTTCATCAGAACATAACGCGCAGCATTCCAAATTTTATTACAGAAATTGCGATAGCCTTCTACACGGTTTAAGTCGAAATTAATATCACGAGAAGTTGAAGCCATGGCGCAGAAAGTAAAGCGCATAGCGTCTGTGCCATAAGCAGCGATACCATCTGGGAACTGCTTACGAGTGCGTTTGGCAATTTTATCTGCAGCTTGAGGGTTCATCATACCGTATGTTCGTTTTTCAACGAGTGCTTCAAGGTCGATACCATCAATAATATCAATTGGATCCAGTACATTACCTTTTGATTTTGACATTTTTTGGCCTTGCTCATCTCGAATAAGGCCTGTGATGTAAATTTCTTTGAAAGGAACCTTGTCAGTAAACTTCAAACCCATCATGATCATTCTGGCAACCCAGAAGAAAATGATATCGAAGCCAGTCACAAGCACATTGGTAGGTAAAAAGGTTTCTAACTCAGGTTTTTCTTCTGGCCAACCCAACGTTGCAAATGGCCATAATGCAGATGAAAACCATGTGTCTAAAACATCTTGATCACGAGTTAAATCAATATCACCTAACTGATGCTTTTCTCGAACCTCTTGCTCATTACGGCCAACGTAGACATTTCCTTGGTTATCATACCAAGCTGGAATTTGATGTCCCCACCATAATTGACGAGAAATACACCAATCTTGAATGTTTTCCATCCAATGGTAATAAGTATTTGACCAGTTTTCAGGAACAAATTTAATATCTCCATTTTTGACCGCTGCTAAGGCTGGTTCTGCCAAAGGAACAATTTTCACATACCATTGGTCGGTTAAATAGGGCTCGATAACTACACCTGAGCGATCACCTTTAGGTACTTTGAGCTTATGAGGTTCAATTTTTTCTAGAAGACCTAAATTTTCAAAATCTTCGATAATCTTTTTACGCGCTTCATAACGCTCAAGTCCGCGATAGGCATCAGGTGCGTTATCATTAATAAAAGCGGTTGGTGTTAAAATGTTGATCATGGGTAAATCATGACGTTTTCCCATTTCATAATCGTTGAAATCGTGGGCTGGCGTAATTTTTACGCAACCAGAGCCAAAGTCTTTTTCAACATAATCATCGGCAATAATTGGAATTTCACGATCGGTTAACGGTAGTTTGATCATTTTTCCAATTAAGTGTTGGTAGCGTTCGTCATCGGGATGGACTGCTACCGCAGTATCGCCCAACATGGTTTCTGGGCGCGTTGTAGCAACCACTAAATGGCCTGAGCCATCTGCAAGCGGATAGCGTAGATGCCATAAGTGTCCATCGGCTTCTACAGACTCAACTTCTAAATCTGAAACTGCCGTCAGTAGTTTTGGATCCCAGTTAACCAAGCGTTGACCACGATAGATCAACCCTTCTTCATAGAGTTGTACAAAAACTTCTAGCACGGCTCCAGATAAATCATCATCCATGGTAAAGGCTTCGCGTGACCAGTCGCATGAATCACCTAAACGACGCATTTGTCGCGTAATAGTGCCGCCCGACTCTTCTTTCCATTGCCAAACGCGATCAATAAATTGTTCACGACCTAAGTCGTGGCGGCTGATCCCATCACGATCCAATAATCGCTCAACCACCATTTGCGTCGCTATTCCCGCGTGATCAGTACCTGGTTGCCATAAAGTATTATCACCTTTCATGCGATGATAGCGGGTTAGCGCATCCATAATTGTATGCTGGAAAGCATGACCCATATGCAAACTACCCGTGACATTAGGTGGTGGTATCATAATACAATAGCTGTCTTGTCCTTCGGCATTATGATTTTCAGAGGCAAAATAGCCTTGCTGTTCCCATTGCTGATATAGATTTTGTTCAATAGCTTGCGGATCGTATGCTTTATCCATGGTTCAGGTCTTTTGGTTGTTGGCTATGGCGAGCCGTTTGATAAATTACGCTAAAACCTAGAATTATAGCGCTTGTGACACTCAGGTCTAGCTAAGAAAGCGATTTATTTTGCTGAATTTCTACTGATATAAATAAAGGCGGGCGGAACGTTAAGTGCTGACCATAGC
The DNA here is from genome assembly GCA_013373015.1 of Kangiellaceae bacterium. Taxonomy (GTDB): domain Bacteria; phylum Pseudomonadota; class Gammaproteobacteria; order Enterobacterales; family Kangiellaceae; genus Kangiella. The sequence goes on along the minus strand of JABXIQ010000047.1, from coordinate 23,697 downwards.
GTTTTGGTATCGGGGAAGTACTGCAAGATCAATTTTTTATCTTTCGGTAAGTATTGATATTGAATGAACAGTCCATTTGTAGTGAGCACTTTGCGAATTTGACTAAGCAGTTGTTGCTTCATAGCTTGATCAAAAAGCGCTATGGGTAGGGATGAAATCACAACATCTACAGTGCTTTGTGCAAAGTCATTATCTAATTCTAATGCTGAGTGGTTTGATACCAAAAAGCGGGGGTGGTCTATTTTGGCAAGATGAGGTAGCAATTGTTTAGATATTTCATAAGAGGTTAAATGTGCCTGCTCAGGCATATGTTTGAGCAAGTAGCGGGTGATAACGCCATCACCAGCACCAAGTTCTACAATGGTTCGACTCTCTTTAGGTATTTGCTGGGCGATTTTGTTAGCCAGAAATCGTGAACTGGGAATAACACTGCCAGTGAGTTTCAAATTTTTCAGTGCATATTTAGTGAAAGAGGTCAAAGCAAGCCCATCAATGCTTTTTATGCTTGAGAGGGTAGTTTCGGCCGCGATAGAACTTATAGCGTTCTCTAGCTGACTCTTTGTCCGCTTCTTCATTGGCTACTATTTCGTAGCATTTTAGGAAATAACTGAAAAAAGGTTGCACTTCGTTGCTTAAGTTGATTAGACAGTCGTGCTGGTTTTCAGGTGGCTGTTGAGTTCCAATTTGAACTGGAGGTGCTTTGTTGGGACCTTCGCCGACCAAATTATGAGGAATAAAATCCTGTAAATCTTGCGTCCATAACCATTCATCAACAGCATGAGCTTGTTGTTGATCTTTGGCATGAACATAAACTTTACGGCCTTGACGGTACAAGGCCTGAATGCACTGAGCTACTAGGCGAAGATGTGCTTCTTCGCCTGATTGAGTTTCGAGAATATGAAATTCTACTTGGGTCATAATGGATTACGAGCTTTATACTTTATTTACGCGGTTCAAAAGGATTTGCGACAATAAGGGTACTGGACGGCCGGTAGCGCCTTTTTTAGCGCCAGAATTCCACGCAGTGCCGGCAATATCCAAATGAGCCCAGCGGTATTTCTTAGTAAATTTCGATAAGAAACATGCGGCGGTAATCGACCCTGCTGCTCGGCCACCTAGGTTTGTAAAATCAGCTACGTTACTTTTCAATGCTTGGTGGTACTCATCCCAAATGGGCATGCGCCATACGCGATCATGAGTGGCTTCGGCCGCTGACTCGATTTCGTTAGCCAAACCGTTGTGGTTACTCATCATACCGCTGGCTTCGTGGCCTAAGGCAATGATAATTGCGCCAGTTAAAGTCGCAACGTCAATAACGATATCAGGATCGTATTTCTCGATATAGGTTAACGCATCGCACAACACCAAGCGACCTTCGGCATCAGTATTTAAGATTTCAATAGTTTGTCCGGACAGTGAAGTAACCACATCGCCTGGGCGAGAAGCATTACCACTTGGCATATTTTCAGCTGCGGCGACAACCCCAATAACATTAATTGGTAGCTTCATCTCTGCTACCGCCTTCATGACACCGAAAACAGATGCTGCGCCACCCATATCAAACTTCATTTCATCCATTGACGCTGAGGGTTTGATTGAAATACCACCCGTATCGAAAGTTACGCCTTTACCAACAAACACCACCGGCTTTTCATCTTGTTGACCAGCCATATATTCCATACAGATTAATTTGCCTGGCTGATCTGAACCTTGAGAAACCGAAACAAAAGCACCAGCTCCCATTGCTTTTAACTCAGATTCATCAAGAATATGGGCATTGAAGTTATTATAAGTTTGTGCAAGTTGTTCGGCACGCTGCGCAAGATAGGTAGGATGACAGATATTACCGGGTAAGTTAGCTAAATCTTTGGTCAATGATTGACCTGAACTAATGGCTAAAGCATGTTCGATGGCTTGCTCACCTTGGGTTAACTCAGAGCGAGACTCAATAAACAAGGTGATTTTGCGCAATGGACGGCGCGTTTCAGATTTTTTACTTTTTAACTCTTCAAATAAGTACAAACTATCATTGGCTGCTTCAACGGCCGAGCGAACTTTCCAATACAGATCTTGTCCTTTAACATTGAGTAAAGCCAGACAACTAATGGCATCTGTAGAGCCCGTTTCATGCAACATTTTAATGACTTTGCTGCAAACTTTTTTGTATTTGCTGGCATCAAACTCACGTTCTTTGCCCAAGCCAACTAACAATACTCGTTCACAGTTAGTATTAGGAACTGAATGTAAAAGCAAAGTTTGTCCGAATTTGCCTTCCATATCGCCGCGACGCACAATACTGCTAATATAGCCTTCGCTGATATCATCAATTTGTTGTGCCTGTGCTGATAATTTACGCGATTCAAACACACCGACAATAAGGCAGCCTGTTTTTTGTTTTTCTGGGCTACCGCTTTTTACAAAGAATTCCATAGATCACCTGCAAATAGTTGATTTTAGTTTATAATGCCAATAGATTGGCGTAGGCTCTGTTTGCCTATTAATGCTTTTTTAAGTTTGCCATAGTGTAACTGATATTATGATTTATGCCAGTATTGGCGTGTTTTATGAGGTTGTAGACTTGTAACCTGAGCCAAGTTGTTTAAGTTTTAAGCAATGGCGGGTTTACCCATAAGAAATCAGTCGCTAACCGTTGAGACAATGTAAGGATCTCCATTGATAATAAGCCGTTACCTTAATCGCGAAGTTTTTACCAGTACCGCAGCTATTTTAGGTGTGTTATTCGCGATTTTTATTAGCCAGCGAATCGTTAAGTATCTTGGCCAAGCAGCCGCAGGCGATATTTCTGGGCAAATGGTGTGGCAAATGGTAGGTCTTTATTCACCTGTTTTGATAGGTTTTTTATTGCCGTTAGCCTTCTTCTTGGGCTGCTTATTAGCATTTAGTCGATTGTATGTGGATAGCGAAATGGCTGTTTTGCGCTCAGTTGGCGTGAGTGAGAAAAACCTTATTCATATGTTACTGCCTATCGCGATTATCATCGCTTTAATTGGTGGGGCGGTAACTTTATGGCTTTCACCAATGGCCAATGAAATCACTTATCAAATTCGCGATGAACATGCCTCAAAATTAGAGTTGAATATGTTGACACCCGGTCGCTTCCAAGTGTTTCAAGAAGGAGAGGGGGTCGTTTATGCTGACTCTTCCGAACAAGCTAACCGACTAGGCAATTTCTTTTTGGCAGAAATCGCTGAACAAGACAATGTGCAAGACCATACCCGTATTGTGTCCGCGCAATCCGCGCAAAGGTTCTATGATGAGCAGCTTGATAAAAATTTTTTACAGCTCAATCAAGGCTATGTATACGAAATTGATAAAGATAATCGAATAAAGAAAGTTACTCAGTTTGAGCATTATTACGCGCGTCTTGAAGCGGAGCGCTCGATTGTTTCGCGTCGCAAAATAACGGCTACTTCTACGCCAGCTTTGCTCAAAGCTCAAGATGCTCAAAGTTGGGCTGAGTTTCATTGGCGTTTGGCAGTGCCGCTATCGGTACCTTTTTTGCTTTTTTTAGCCATCCCTTTAAGTCGTGTACGGCCTCGTGAAGGTAAGTTTGCCAAAATGTTACCTGCTTTGATGATCTATATAGCCTATATTATTTTGATTGTGGTATTTAGACGATGGATCGAAGCTGAAAAAATTCCTGGATGGTTGGGATTCATTCCAATTTATTTAATGATGGGTTTGTTGGCGGCAAGGTTGCTGTATTTACATAATCGTGCCAATACCAATAAAAAAGTGAAGAGAGCTGGGGTTCAGTGATGAATATACTACGCTTTTATATTGGCAAAACCATCTTAGCTTCGTCAATTATGACCTTAGTAGTGCTGGCCGTTATTCGAGTATTATTTTCTTTAATTGATGAAAGTAGCGATTTTGGTAAAGGAAGCTATCAATTTATTGATGGTATTTCATACGCTTTACTATTAGCGCCAAAGTATATTTACGAATTTTTCCCCATGGCAATTCTAATCGGATCGATTGCTGGTTTAGGTATTTTGGCATCGCGTAGCGAATTGACCGTGATGCGTGCGGCAGGCAAAACCACGGGGCAAATTGTTGGCGCTGCACTGAGTTATGGCATGATTTTGATTGCAGTAGCTATTTTGCTGGGTGAATATGTTGCGCCTAAAACCACCCAAATGGCTGAAGACATTCGTAATCGAGCTATTTATGGCGACCGTCTGCTGAAATCTACTCAAGGCTTGTGGGTCAAAGATGGCCAAAATATGGTTCACATCAGCGAAGTAATAGGAGCTTCAAAACTCAAAGATGTTTCCATTTATCAATTCAATGAGCAGCAACAATTGAAGCAGCTGACACAAGCTGCCTCGGCTGAGTTGACCGATAGTGGCTGGACCTTAATTAATGGTCAGCAAAGCGTTATTTCCTCACAGCAAATTGTACAGTCGCTTTTTGATGCCAAGCAGTGGCCGACCAGTATCAATCTTGATCATTTATCAGTCCTAAAGTTAGAACCTGAAACGCTAAATATTCGTAGTTTATATGAATATCGCAATTATCTGCATAACAATGGCTTAGATACCCAAGCGTATGATTTAGCTTTTTGGCGCAAGATCATACAGCCGATCAGTATTGCTGTTATGATTGTTTTGGCCGCATCATTCATCTTTGGCCCGATGCGTAGTGTGTCAATGGGTGCGCGAGTATTGGTCGGAGTTTTGACTGGGATGATGTACTTCTTTGCCATCCGCACATTTGGTCCAGTCAGCTTGGTTTTTGGGTTGCCAGCATTTTTTGGTGCGCTGTTACCGCCGTTACTTTTTGCTTTTGCGGCTTGGTATATGCTGAAGAAAGCGGGTTAAATAAACCTGCTTTAAAGCCTAAAATCAGTTATTTTTTATCGGGTAAAGCAACTACTCGTGTTCCTGTGGCAAGGTCATGCCAGCCAAGTTTCTTGCTGTTGAAAACGCTGAACAACATACCAATTCCCAAGATTGATAATAGCGCTCTAGGCAAGGCTTTTCCTAAAGTAATAGGTTTTCCATTATCTTGCACCACCATTAATTTCCACGCGCTCATCCCGACAGTTTGTCCAAAACGAACATGGCTGCCGACAAAATAGGTAATAACTAATAATGTTGGAAGTAACGAATAGATTTGATAGGTCAGGCTATTTTTCCATTCGGTGTCTGCGGACATGTCATCGACCCCTAATATCCATCGGATCAATGGAAAAGTAAATAATCCCCATAAAAACCAAATGGCAATGGTGATCAAAATATCATATAGCCAAGCGCCTAATTTTTTGCTGAGAGGAGCAGGGGTTGTGACAATATGCTGTGACATGAATCGCGATAGCTTGTTGAAATTGGCGCTAGTCTAGCAAATTGGCCGCGTGAACTCCATATTAAAGCAAACACGCTCGCTCTACACTGTAGGTGATAAATAATTACTGGTATGGTTTTTTAGTGAGTGATTTCCTGATATAACATTATTCACGAAGTGTATGGAAAATGCAGAGAATACAATATGTTAAAAAAAATTATACTTAGTTCCGCAATAGCAGTATTTTTCGTGCTGCTTACACCGTCGGTGGTTATGGCGCATGATGAAGCGATTACGACTAATGCGGAAACTCAGCAGTTGCATCAGTTGTTTGAAGAAGTGTATCAATGGGATATTGCGCAAAATCCTGTGTTCGCTGCTCGTATGGGTGACGACAAGGCAAAGGGAAAATTACGTCAAGTGGATCCTGCAAGCTATGAACGACAAAAAAAGCAGCAACTAGTCTTTTTGAATAGACTAGAAGCAATTGACCGTGCGCAACTTAGCCTAACCGATCAAATTAGTTATGACATGTTCAAAACGCAACGTTTAGAAGCAATTGAAGATGTTGATTATCGAACCTATCAAATGCCTTTGACCGCTGAATGGGGATTTCATGTGGAAATGGCGGGTTTAGCGAATCAAGTATCATTGAATAAGTATGCGGATTATCAAAACTATCTTGAACTATTAAAGCAAGTACCTGTTTTCTTTGAGCAGAATATTAGCAATATGCGCGCCGGTATGGAGCGAGGTTTTACGGTGCCCAGATTAGTATTGGACGGCTACTCTGATGGAATTAAAGTGTATATTCAAGATAAGGCTGAAGATACCGTTTGGTTTAAGCCGTTTTCAAATATGCGTATATCACTGGATGAGGCTCAACAGCAAGCTCTTAAACAGCAAGCTATTGAAGTTATTAATAAAAATGTTTTAGTTGCTTATAAAAAGTATTATCAATTTTTTGAAAATGAATACTTGCCAGCGGCTAAAAAAAGCATTGCCGCCATTGATTATCCAAATGGAAAGGACTTTTACCAAAGCCAGATTAAACGCTATACCACATTAGATTTGAGCGCAGAAGAGATTAATGCAATTGGCTGGCTGGAAGTCAAACGCATTCGTGCTGAAATGGAACAGGTGATAGAAGAGACAGGGTTTGAAGGTGATTTCGCTGAGTTTTTACATTTCTTGCGTACAGATCCGCAGTTTTATGCTGAAACACCAGAGCAGTTATTAAAAGAAGCTGCTTACATGTCGAAAAAGATGGATCACCAATTACCGAAATTTTTTGGCAAGTTACCTCGTCAACCCTATGGTGTCGTTCCAGTCGCTCCCGAAATTGCGCCAAAATATACGACAGGTCGATATTCAGGCGCACCTATCTCTAGCGATCGAGCAGGGGAGTATTGGGTTAATACTTACGCACTGGAAAAGCGACCCTTGTATAATTTAGAAGCCTTAACATTGCATGAAGCTGTGCCCGGTCATCATCTACAAACAGCGTTAGCGCAAGAGTTAACAGATTTACCAAAGTTTCGTCAAAATACTTATATTTCAGCGTTTGGTGAAGGCTGGGGTTTATACTCTGAGCGTTTGGGTTTAGAAGCTGGTTTTTATACTGATCCTTATTCTAATTTTGGCCGATTAACCTACGAAATGTGGCGAGCCATGCGTTTGGTGGTGGATACTGGAATGCACGCGATGGGCATGAGTCGTGATGAGGCCATTAAATTGATGGAAGAAAATACTGCGTTATCGACCCACAATGTTCGTACCGAAATCGATCGCTATATTAGTTGGCCAGGACAAGCGTTATCTTATAAGTTGGGCGAAATAAAAATTCGCGAGCTTCGAGCAAAGGCTGAAAAAGAATTAGGCGATGATTTCGACATTCGTCAATTTCACGATGCTGTTCTAGGTCAGGGCTCAGTGCCTTTATCAGTGTTAGAGCAACAAATAGAACAATTCATAAAACAGGTTAAAGCTAAATAACCTTGAATCATTAGATGATCAAAACCTTATTTTACTTCAGAGCAAGGCAGTACTATGCCCGTATAAGTAAAGTAAGGTTTTTCTTTTTGCTAATAAATTAATAAAAAACTTGATCTAAGGGATGTGTTTGTTTCATAATGATACCTTAAGGTATCTTTTAGGGTGTTCAGGGTTTCTGCTGAGTGCTTTTGAAATTAATGAATTTGAGGAGAAGAACATGAGCAAAACAATAAATTGTGCAGAAGCGATAGATCGGATGCACAAATATATAGCGTGGGGAATGCTAATCTGCGGTATTACTTATTTTATAGTCGCGGCGGAACAGGTTTTCGAGCAGCAGCCATTTAATGATTATCTTGATGTAGCAAGAGCAATTGGAGTTTTCTTAACAGTTCTTGTGGTATTTTTAGGGATGTGGCCAGTAATACGGTTAAAGTTTGCTGGAAAGTTTATGATAAAAAAAGAACCAGAGAGTTTTATGACTGAGGCCATGCATGCAAGTTTTAAGAACTCTTGGTTAGCAACCATGCTATTTGTTGTGGTTTTATTATCAATACAAAACAAGTTAGATGATTTAGCCTTTGAAATATCATTTTACTTGATTGTATTGTTTGGATTTATGGCCTCTAGTGCAGCTTTAAGCTTTTTATATTTAACGAGAAACGATGGACTGGATGACTTGGAGGAGGTGTAATGAGTGAATTAGACAACCGTATTCGAGTCTTTCGAGCTGAACACCGTATGAGTCAGGCTGACTTAGCAGAAGCCATAGGGGTATCGCGTAAAACGATTAGCACCATTGAGGTTGGACGTTTTGTACCATCGACCGTCATTGCGTTAAAAATAGCTAAATACTTCAAAGTCCCTGTGGAAGAGGTTTTTAGCCTGGTTGCGAGTGCTGAGTCGAGTTAGAATAGAGCGAAAAAACACACTACAGACTATTGCAAAACCCCTTTGTTTGTTTATAATGCGACGCACTTTCTAGAGCAAATTCAATGCTCAAATGAAAAGCCAGAGTGGTGAAATTGGTATACACAGGGGATTCAAAATCCCCCGCCCTTAAAAGCGTGCCGGTTCGAGTCCGGCCTCTGGTACCATCTTATCTAAGGCCTTGAAGCAATTCAGGGCCTTTTTTTGTATCTGAATTAAATTCATTGTATCGGAATGTGTTGCTGTTTAGGTGTTTGGTATTCTGGCTTTACAAGCTGTTTGGAATAAGATTGAATGGCGCGATAAACATACAATGGACATCTTCTATGCTGAATAAAAAAATTTTAATGATAAGCCTTTGTTTACTTGCTGGATGTAAATCGCCTCAAAGTGCGGACAATCAAGACTCTAGTGCTATTCAAGTAGATAATGCTTCTAATCCTATTAAAGTTACCTGTAATACGCCAAGAATGGTTCAAGATATATGGAAACTTGAGCCAATGTTAACAGAGAAAGGATTGATTAAAGCCGATATGAATCGTGATGAAAAAGAAAAAATCATTCGAAGTTATATAGCGAAAAAAAATGAACAATATCAAAAATGCAATCAAGGAAAATAATGGTTAAGTCTATGAACAATAATTTCAAAAAGTCTCTCTTATTAGCATCATTATTTGCTACTGGTTTTGTCGCTAATGCAAAAGATGTCAATTATCAATCAGCGCCAAAAGACATTGCTTTGGCCAATAAACAGCAAATTATTTATTGGCTGACCAAAAATGGATCCTTGCCAGCGAAAGCTTCATTGCAAGAACAAGAAGTTGCTTATCAAAGTTATGTTAATAAAGCTATAAAGGCTAATCGTGCAAGCCATACCCCAAAGGTTGTCTTACAAACAGAGCAAGCACACCTCAAACAGAGCTTGAAAAAGGATGTATTGCAAAAAAATGGTCAAAACAAAACAGTTAAGGTGTTAACTGTTTTGATCGATTTTCCAGATTTGAAATATAACAATAATGGTTTAACTGCTAGTGACACTGGAATGTTTTATAGTAACTATAGTGTTTCACATTATAACGATTTAATGTTTTCTACGACCGGTTATGCTGGCCCTAGCAATCAAAATTTAATGTCTGCGTACCAATACTATCAAGCAGAGTCTGGTGGCACTTTTAGCTTTACCGGAAATACTTTTGGTTGGGTGACAGCGGATAACAATGCTGACTTTTATGGTGGCAACGATCCAGATGATAATGATAATGATAAAAATCCAACAGCATTGATCAAGGAAGCCGTGACCAAAGCGGTACAACAAAACAATATCAATTTAGCAGATTACGATATTGAAGACCCTTACGATCTGGACGGTGATGGTAATTTGGAAGAACCCGATGGCTTGATTGACCATGTTTCTATTTTTCATTCAAGTATTGGTGAAGAAGCTGGTGGTGGTAACTTAGCCGAAGATGCTATTTGGTCGCACCGTTTCTTTGTGGACGCATCTCGTAACGGATATACGATTCCTGGTACTAATAAGAAATTGTTTGGTTACGTTATTCAGCCTATTGACGCAGCTGCGGGTGTTGTTGTGCATGAGTTTGGACATGATTTAGGTTTGCCAGATCTTTATGATACAAATGGTAATAGCGCCGGTAGTAATGCCGCAGGTTCTCCTGTTGGCGCTTGGTCTGTGATGTCAGGTGGTTCATGGGTAGGTTCGATACCAGGAACTCAACCGACAGGTTTTAGTCCTTATGGCAAGGCGTATTTACAAGCTAAATATGGTGGTAACTGGGTTAGTGAACAGTCTTATAACTTAGAAGACCTTACCAACATGGATGTGGACTTAGTGTCTGCAGTAAATCATTCGGCGTTGAATCAAATTAAGGTGAATTTACCTAAACCAACAATTGACTTCTATGCTCCTTATAGCGGTAGTTATCAATACTACTCAGATCAAGGGCATTTAATGAGCAATAGTATGCAATTCGCGGTAGATCTTCCAGCGGGGGCAGCAGCTCAACTCGCCATGAAAGCACATTGGGATATTGAGTTGGATTACGACTATGTTCAAGTTTTAGTGAATGATACGCCTATTGCGGGTAATCACACTAAGGTAAACAATCAATTTCATTCAACGGTTAAGAATTTTATTACTGATAAATCAAAATCGATTACAGGTGCTGAAGGTGCTCTGGGTTGGGTTGATCTGACCTTTGATCTATCTTCATATGCAGGGCAGAACATTACCGTTAAAATTCAATATGTTACTGACCCAGCTGTAGGTGGCTACGGCTTCGTTGCCGATGATATACAAGTTACCAGTGGTGCTAATGCTATTTTTAATGATGGTGGTGAAGATACTAATCAAGTGACATTAGATGGTTTTTTGCGAGTCACTGATAAACGCCCTGCGGCAGAACAAAATTATTGGATTCAGTTGCGTGGATTTAGCGATATTGATCAAGGGTTAAACAATTCATCCTATAGTCCTGGCGTTTTGGTCTGGTTCGCAGATTTTAATATGGATGATAACAATTCAAGCGATCACCCAGGACAAGGTTTAGTCGGTGTGGTTGATGCTGATCAAGGTGTTATAAAAAGTGGTATAAGAACAGCTTCAACTTCTTCTCAGATTAGAGATGCTGCATTTGGTCGATATGCTCAAAAAGCAACCAGTGGCGATGATAGTCGTTTGGCCATCACCACATTCGATGATAGCAATGATTATAGCTTCCCCGAGCAGCCAGAGTCAGGCATGATCTTGCCTCAACATGGTTTAACCATGGAAGTTATTGAGCAGGCAACCAATAGTGCTACAGCGACTGTAAGACTAAACGCTGCGCCACTAGCCTTAACTGCTGATTTTAATTTTGATATTAATTTTAGAACAGTGAGTTTCAATGATAATTCAGCTGGAGGTAATCCAGACTATAGCTACAGTTGGAACTTTGGTGATGGCTCTGCTATCAGCACGCAACAGTCACCAAGCCACAGTTATGCGTCAAGTGGTCAATATCAGGTAAGTTTGACTGTTACCGACCTTGATAATACGGTGAGTGTCATTGAAAAAACGGTTAATATTGCTGAACAGCTTGTTGCAACAATCAATGAGACTGTAAATGGTGCCTCTGTTTCGGTAAGCGCAAATATTACCGGTGGCGTTAATCCTAGCGTTGCTTGGGATTTTGGTGATGGCAATACTGACTCAGGTTCACAAGCCAACCATAATTACTCACGAACAGGTCAATATACAATTACTGCAACGATTACTAGTTCTGATCAGCAGACGCTAACAGTGACTAAAGTGGTTGATGTAGTTGTACCGATGACAGCGAGTTTTACATCATCTCGTAACAATCTAACCGCTAACTTTAGCAGTCAAGTGGCAGGTGGTGATGGTAGTTACAGTTATGAATGGAATTTTGGCGATCAAGCGACTTCGACTGCCGCTAATCCAAACCATACCTATTCCGCAGCAGGAACTTATACAGTTACATTAAAAGTTACTGATGGGACTGGAGTAGAACAAACGGCCAGCGCTTCTGTTACTGTTACAGAGCCACCAAAGTCAAACTCAGGTGGTGGCGGTAGTTTAAGTTTGTTAGGACTTCTATTGCTGGCATTGTTTGGTGTCGGCAGAAGAAAGCTATAATTATCTAAAGCTTTCCATCAATTAAACTGAACCGCAGTAGAGATACTGCGGTTTTTTTACATTAATTTTATTTGCGACTGTTTCAAATGTGATTAATGTCACAATTTGTTTAAATTTCATCCGCTCTAGCTCGCGCAATTGTAAAATCTTCAATAAAAACAATAGTTTATATATGCTTTTCTTGTTTGCGCCTTAATTTTTTTGTTTGAAAATCTATTGATTATTTTAGCTAACCGTTTGAAAAATAGAAAAAACACTTTGTTTAACAGTAGGTTACAGCTTTGCTTTTGTATTAAATCTAATGGTCGTACCAGTTTGTTTTGTTTTAAACCATTGTTTTTTACACCAAATCAATTTAATGGTATAACCAGTTTCGCCTTAGAAATTCTAATTCAAAGTTCAAGGCAATTATTTTTTCATAGGATCTACTTAGGGGGTAGAGTTATGCTGAAGAAAGTGTTGGTGTCAGCTACGCTGGCTATGGCGGCATTATACATGCAAGCCGCACAAGCAAACGTTGGAGTAGCGTTTGTACATGGAACTGGACATGCAACGGATGCATATAATGATTATTGGACAGGTTCAAACATACAATCGATAGTTCAAGGGCTTCCAAACTCAAACAATTACACAGTGATCAATTGTGATTTCACACAATATATGTGGGATTCGCGTGCATCAGGTTGTCTTGCTCAACAGTTGACCGATTTCATCAATGCTAAAGGCATTACCCAAATGACGCTTATCACGCACTCAAATGGTGGTAACGTAGTACGCTGGATCTTGTCAAACCCAACATGGGACAGCCGTTATCCAAATATCATTAACAAAACTAAAGAAGTTATTGCTTTAGCAGCTTCTAGTGCTGGCACTCCTTTAGCAGATGCTGTGATTGCAGGAAATGCTTTTGAGGCTTCTTTAGGTTGGTTACTAGGCTACAAGAATGATGCGGTACGCATGCAGCAAGTATCTTGGATGGCGAGCTACAATGCCAACTGGTTATACGGTACATCTGGTCGTCCATCATTACCTAAGCCATTTGTGAATGTTGTCGGTACTGATGTTGATTCTGCTATTTGGGATTCTGATAGTTACTGTGGAGGCTATTCGCAGCAGGTTGGATTGGAGTTTACGCAAAATTGGCTGGACAGCTGTTCTGATGGCTTCTTAAATTGTAGCTCGCAAGAAGCAGCTGGCTCTTTATGGTTCCGAGATAAGTCAAAAACTAAAGGTCGTGAGCCTTTGAGTCATCAACAAAGTCGTCGTAAATGTTTTTATTTAGATCGTTTCCTACGTGACCGTATATAAGGAGCCAAACATGAGAAAATTAACGATTACCGCAAGTTTGGCGTTGGCTTTGGCCTCAACAACTGCAATTGCACAAAATAGTGTACAAAACGTCAAAGCCAATACTGGTTATGTGTATAGTGAGCAAGACTTTGAGCGTGGTGTTGCTAACTTGCCTATGAATACCAATGCTTTTAATTCGGTTAGTTACAGCTTTGCTATTACTGATCCGCGCATGCTTGATATGAGCCAAAAACAATCACATACTCAATCTCGAGAGTTCAGTATGGATGTAACTGGAGCGCAATTACAAAAAGGGATTAATCTTTCAACATCAGGCAAAGGTGCTTTAGTTCGTATTTCTGCTTTTGATGGTAAAAGTGCTATTGAGCCGCGTAGTTTAGATATCATTAGCCATAAAGCCGGTAAGCAAACCACATTTGCTAAAGGCTCTGGTTTCGACACAATTGTAGATAGTCAGGCAATGCAAAAAACAGGAATGGGGTTTCAGCGCGGGACAACAGGATTCAAGATGGCTGATAACCTTGGGCAAGGTCAATTTACCTTAAAAGCGGGTAAAGATGTCAATGCAAACTCACGTTATCGTATCAATGTGTTTGATAAAAATAGTGATACTGAGTTGCATCTTACGGCTAATAAAAATGCCTATTTACAAAGCGATAAACTACACGTCAGTGCAAAAGTTTTCGATCAAGGCGATACACAAAAGATTCGTCACATCAATGGGCAAATTGTTTCTCCCGATGGCAGCACTCATAACGTGATTTTTAGTAAGTCTGCTGACGGTTATCAAGTTAATATGCCACTGAATATGCCTGCTAGCAAAAAACCTGGAGTTTTATGGGAGCTAGAGACTGAAGTGGAAACTATGGTCGATGGGCAGATGGTTAAGCGTAATGGTCGAGTACCTTTTGCTTATACTTATCAAACCGCTAAATTTGCTGGCTCTGCACAGCTTATGGGGGCTGCTGATAATTTAACAGCCATGGTTCCAGTACAAGCAGTTTCAGATGGACGGTATGAGGTTCGCGGGGTTTTGTACGCGACTAATCATAAAGGTCAAAGAGTTCCAGTGATGGTGACTCATAGTGCCGCTAATTTATCCGCAGGTAATGGTGCTATTGTAATGCAATTTGATACAGCGTTACTGGCTAAATCAGGTTTGAAAGCACCATTTAGTCTTGATCAGGTGCAATTGCGTGATCAAACTCAAATGGCGGTTTTAGCCCAATAGAAATGTAATCAGTTTTTGAATTTCTAATCGTACCAAACTAGTCAATTTCAAAAATTGATCTACAGTAAAATGGCAGCTTCGGCTGCCGTTTTTATTGATAAATAATCTAATCCTATTACAATCAAAAAACAGGTTGATGTTTAATAGACAAGGATTGTTATGCGCTATGTTATTGGAGCCTTAATAGGCGTTGTTGTATCATTGAGTTTTTTAGCGGCTTGGTATTACCTTCACTACGAGCAAAACATAAAGTCCTCCGCGTATGTCACTCAGTCTAACGTCAATCAGTCTGATGCCACGCCATCTATAGTTGAACCATCTACTCGTGCCACACCCTTAACGCAAGTCCAGGGGACGACTCGTTATTCTTCACGTCCACGTAAAGTCCCGCAATCCAACACGCAGCCTACAGTGTTGTATAAGTATAAAAACAGCAATGGTAACTGGGTATTTTCTAGTAAAAAGTCGCAAAATAACCGTTTTGCTATTGAGCCAATAAACCAAAACAACTTAACAATTGTCGAAATGGAGCAAGCTCAACCCGTTAAAAAGCGAAAAGCAAGAAAAGTCCAATACGCTCGCTCCTCATCAGGTTTATCGAAATATGAGTTGAAAAAACGTAATAACAATACCAATTGCCGGTGGCTGGTAGGCAAGGCTTACGATGATTATCATAAAATGTTTGGAACATGATGGTATGAACAAAAGTATTTGGTGCGAAGAACATGATGGCTGGCTCATGCAGATGCGTGAGCAAGTAAAAGAAGAGCGCTGCTATTATCCTTACTCTACTCCTGCAAAATGTTATTAAATAGCAATATCTATCAAGTGCTGGTGTTCAGAAATTTATATACTTAGAACATGACAACACAACTTTAATTGTTTTTATGCAGCAATTGATGGGCAATTTACACTTTGCCAGTGCAATTTTGGCACTTACTTTTGGCTCTTTAGTTTTGTTACAAAAGAAAGCCACACGATTTCATAGAAAAATTGGCATGGCTTATGTGGTGAGCATGAGCTTCATGTTGCTGACTTCTTTTATGACCTATCGCTTGTATGGGCGTTTTGGAACTTTCCATTATATGTCGGTGTTCGCCACTATCGTTTTGGCAGTTGGAATGTTACCGATGTGGTTCAAACGACCAAGAAATAATTATAAGCTGTTGCATATTAACTTTATGTATTGGTCGGTGATTGGACTGTATATGGCATTATTTTCGGAAGTCTTTACTCGTATTCCTGAAACACCTTTTTATAAAATGGTGTTCTGGGCAAGCCTAGGTGTTTTAGTGCTCGGCTTTGTTGGTCATTGGATGTTTTTTCCAAAATGGCGCCAGCGCTTCAATGTTTATAAGGCGGGAAATCATGGCTAATCCTTTTCAACACATGGATAAAGTTATCGAGCATATTTATGCCAATCTTGCTGCGGAACAGTCCCATCAGCTGTCAATCGATGTGATTAGTAACATCGCTGGCTTTTCAAAGTACCATTTTCATCGTGTGTTTCAAGCCTATACTGGGGTAACGCTGCATAAGTATATTCAATTATTAAGACTCAAAAAGGCCTCTTATCATTTGGCTTTTGAGCCTGCACTAAAAATTATTGATATTGCACTTGATGCAGGGTTTGAAAGTCATGAAGCATTCAGTCGAGCTTTTAAGAAAATCTACCAGCAATCTCCCTCACAATTTCGCGCAAAACCGCAATGGGAAGATTGGATGGATAAGTACCGTTTTCAGCAGAGTAATTACCAAGAGGGAGAATATATGCCTGCTAATCCTGCACATCATAATCATCAAGAAGTACATATTATTGATTTTAATCAGCTTCAGGTCGCCTTGTTATCTCACACAGGAGCACCTAAAAAGCTGAATCATTCTATTGCCAATTTTATCGAATGGCGTAAATCTACTAATTATTCTCCCATCACCACCAGCCGCACTTTCGGTATTGCTTATAATGATCCTAATGCTGTTGCCGAGGAGGACTTTAAGTTTGATGTTTGTGCCAGTGTGACAGAAGCCATTAGCGAAAACCCGCAAGGAGTAACCAACAGCATTATCCCTCATGGTCGCTGCGCTACTCTGATCCATTATGGCTCCCATGACCTGATGGGGGATAAGATATATTATCTTTATCGCGATTGGCTACCCCAATCAGGCGAGTCACTCCGCAGCTATCCTTGTTTCTTTGAATACAAAAATTTCTTTCCTCAGGTTCCTGAGTCTGAATTAGTCACTATTATTTATCTTCCTATAGAGTAATTTATACACTTAAAATTGTATTATTATTGATAATACGTTATTTGATGTATATTTGACAAAATACAATTTTAAGCGTATAAATTGTCTTATGAAACAGCTTAATGAATCCATGATCGCTGTCATTACTGGCGATGTGGTGAATTCTACTCAACATACAAAAAGCATTCATGAGCGTTCAAGCGCTTATGTGACTAGTCATTCCGTACAGAATCATAAGAGTATTGAATGGCTGGGGCAGCTTAAAGCTGCGCTATCTACGCTTGGCTCAACGCCCAATGATTGGCAAATATATCGAGGCGACAGCTTTCAGCTACGTATTAATGCACCAGAAAGTGCTATCGCAGTAGCTATTTGGTTAAAAGCCATGATCCGCTCTTTAGGCATTAAAGGGCTTGATTTGCGAATGGCGATTGGCATTGGTGCGGCGGATTACGAGGCGGAACAGGTGATCGAATCTAATGGCCCTGCCTTTATCAATTCGGGTACTTTATTTGACCAATTGAAGAAAAACACACTTGCCATAAAGACGCCTTGGCAAGAACTTGATGAACAACTTAATATCTTTCTCCAGTTAGCGTTATTGAGCATTGATCGTTGGACCGCAAATAGTGCCAAGATCGTTGCCGCCAGCATGCAAATGCCTGATGCAACCCAATCTCAAGTCGCAGAAAAACTTGGTATTCCTCAAAGTAGAGTTAGTGAGGGATTGGATAGGGCGGGCTATGAGCCAATTATGCAAATGGAACTCTACTGCCGCGAATTAATGCAGAATGGAATTGTGATCAAGAAAAGGGTATAAAGTGCTAATCAGTGCTATTATTCGCAATAAAATAACCTAGAAAACAATGCGTTATAAAAACAGGTTATAAAAAAATCTGTTATGAAAAAGCCTTTATAAAATGGCTTGTAGCTGTGGGATACCATCATGCTTTTATTACTACAATTACTTTTTGCACACCTGGTTGCAGACTTTGTGATCCAGCCTTTATCTTGGGTTAAAGATAAAGAACAAAAGTCCTTTGCCTCAAGCAAACTACTGCTACACACACTGGTTCACGCCTTGCTATATGCCATTGTGCTGAAATTTGCTCCGCGATATTGGCTAGGTTTTATAGTGTTGGTGGTGAGCCATTATTTGATTGATGGCTTAAAATGTTGGTTGAATCCTATTGCCGATCGGCTAGAAAACAGATTGGGTTTATTTAACCGTCGAACCTTATTTTTACTTGACCAACTATTGCATATTGCGGTGATCCTGTGGGTGGTTCATTACTATCAACCATTGGATTTACAATCAGTAGGTTTTAGCAGTGAAAAATTGTGGCTCATGCTAGTTGCTCTGATCATGCTGACCCATGTTTCTTCCGTTGTGATCAAAGTCATGATCTCGCGCTGGACGCCTCTTAATGCTCACGATGGTGAACATTCGCTTGCCAATGCAGGCAGTTTTATCGGTATTCTTGAGCGATTGTTTATTTTTGTCTTTATCATTACTAACCATTGGGAAGGCGTCGGCTTTCTACTCGCCGCTAAATCCGTCTTTCGCTTTGGCGATCTCAAAGAAGCCCACGACAGGAAGCTCACCGAATATATCCTGATTGGTACTTTGATTAGCTTCGGTATGGCCCTGTTAATTGGTATGGGTTATATATATGCCATTGGCTTAATTTAAGTTTAATTTAAGCCTGATTTGGCAAGATAAAAGTATTAAGCAAAATTGCTAAAAGAGGGTAAAAGAACAAAAAAGCAAAAAGAAAAAAGAGCGGAAAAGGAATGCAAGAGGAGAAAGCGAACCATGATGAATAAATTATTGATATTACTAACAGCAATCATGCTATCAGCTTGCCAAAGCACACAGCAACAACAGGCTTCCAACCAAAATGCCAATGAAAGTCATTATAATGCAGAGCTAGCCAAGCAGCTCGGCGCTGACCAATACGGCATGAAATCCTATGTGCTCGTCATTCTCGTCACAGGCCCCAAAGATGCAGAAATAACCGACAAAGAACAACGCAGCGAACTATTCCGTGGACACTTCGCCAATATGGGCACACTAGCCGAGCAGGGCAAACTCGTACTTGCTGGCCCCTTGATGCAAGACCCACCAAAACGTGGTTTGTTTATCCTTAACGTCACAACCCTAGAAGAAGCAGAAAACCTCGTCAAAACCGACCCCGCAGTCAAAGCAGGTATCTTTGACTATCAACTCACTCAATACTATGGCTCAGCTGCCTTGATGCAAGTTAACGAGATCCATAAAACCTTGCAGAAGACTAAAATAGAGTAAGTACTTCTAATTCTTGTAATAAGCTACTACCACATCAAATCATCAGGGATTTCGTATCCTGCATAAGGATCTTCTTCGTCTTGCTCTAGCTGCTGTAGGTCTGCTTGGTAGGCGATATAGCTAGCGTTACGGCTGGCGATTTTGTCAGCTACTTGGCTTGCAACGAGTAGGTAGTTGCCACTATCTTTGGCTTCGACCTGTTGCACGATGACTAGGCGGCCTTTTTTGATTTGCGCTTCTTGCGCTCTTTCTACCACCAGGGATTGTGATTTGCCTGCATGTTGAAAGGTAAATGCTACTTCTTTTGAGGTGACTTCAATACTGTTATTGTCGATCAGTTGTTTAATCTGGGCGGCTATGGCTTTTTCCTCAGCTTTGGCTTTGAGCTCCTGGTTAAGCTTCTTATCTAGTTCGGCTTTAGCTTTTTGAGCTTGTTCAGCAGCCAGTTTGGCTTCGTCCACATATTCTGTTTTATGCTTACGACTAATTTTTTTCTTTTGCTGTTGTTCCTGTTGGATTTTCTTGGCTTTATTTTTATTGATTAAGCCTTTGCTCAACAGTTGGTCTTGAAGTGAAGCTGCCATTGTCTGAAGTGGGTGTAGGTTGTCTATGGAGTTATTTTATCAGGCTTGAGTAGATTGCTCTAGTTAAGTGTTTGCTTGTGGGTATTATATTTGTGAAAGGGAGTGTATTTGCTACGGTTTGTGTTGGCATGACGAGTTGATTAAATGATAGTTCCCTAATGGATGATTGCTATTTAGAGGTCTTCGCTTTAGGATCTAGAGTTTATTAGTAGGCCATTAGAGCTAGAGTATCACTTGAGTCGCAAGCAGCGTAAGCGTTTCCATAAAGTCCATATAGAAATCAGCAACATTTGCAATTTGCAGTGTAGCTTTTGTCCGCCTGTGGTACGGGATAATAAGATGATGGATCTGGAGCTGTTTGAGAGTATCGTTAAGCAGGTTGCTCCTATAACTGAGCTGATTTGCCTGCATTTGATGGGCGATCCTTTAGTTCACCCTAAGTTAGCTGAGATGGTGGAGATTTGCGATCGTTATGAGGCCAATATTTTTCTGGTGACTAATGGCGTTTTGATAAAGCCAGAGAAGTTTGATTTACTGCTGCATCCTCGTTTTTATCAGATCAACTTCTCTTTACATAGCTTCTTTGATAATTTTCCCGAGAAAGATCCTAGTAAATATCTTGAGCGGATATTCAGTTTTACTGAAAGAGCATTAGCAGAGCGGCCAGAATTATTTTTGAACTATCGTTTATGGAATTTGAATGATCCTCTAGGTAGCCAAACACAGAATACCGGGATGTTGGATCGGATTTGTGAACGCTTTGATTTTACCGCGCCTAAAGCTGATGAAATTGATGTGCGCAAAAATAAAAGCATTAAAATACGTGATAGGCTTTATTTGCACTTCGACACCGAGTTTATTTGGCCCAGTTTAGATTTACCCGTATTGGGCACAAAAGGAACATGTTACGGTCTTTCTTCTCACTTTGGTATTTTAGCGGATGGTACTGTTGTGCCATGTTGTTTAGATAAAGAAGCAGCGATTCCTTTGGGCGATGCCAATCAGCAGCCTATTTTAGATATTTTAGCCTCACGACGAGCTCAAGAGATTTTAAAAGGCTTTAAGCAGCGCCAGTTGGTAGAGAAACTATGTCAGCGTTGTCAATATATTGAGCGTTTTCAAGATAGCCGTATTCCTATCAAACTGGCGAGTTGATTTTTCATTAAAATCAATAGGTTATGGATTTTTTTTGCTTCTTAATCTTGAGAAAGCAAGTCTTCAAAATCCTCTTGATAATCACGCAATTTTTTTATCACTTTCTTTTTTTGTTTTTCAGATAAGCTATCAAGCAACTTCAACATATATTGCTTTTCTAGCTGCTCGTTGAAGGTTTGATGGTTATTTAATTGTTCAGATTTCAATTGCTGAGAATCCAGTAACAGTTGTTTTATGACCTTTTGTCCAGTGGGTGTGCTTCTTTCTCGTAATGAAGTTAGTAAGGCATCGCGCCACTGCGCCCGAAACTCATAGACCAGATCAGCGGTAGGTTTTATTTGTTGTGCCCACTCTTTGATTAACGATTTTTGGGCTTTTGATAAGCGTCCAGTCCAATCAGAGTAATTATCTTCCAGATTATCAATAACTTTAGCTAATCGCTGTTCAGGACTGTGCTTTTGATATTTTTTTTGTTGCTTGTTGGCTTCTTTACTCAAGTTGTCGAGAAGTTCAGTGACTTGCTGATCGGAAAGCTGTGCCATTTGCACCATTAAGTCATCAATCAATTGGTTGGCAATGCTTTGATAAAACTGCTTCATCTGTTCGGCATATTGATCATAGCTATTGGCAATATTGTTTGATTCAACATCGGCAATCATATTTTCAAGCATGTTGATGTATAAAGGTAGCTGCGTTGTGCGATGCCATTGGGTTTTATCAAGCATCAATTGTTCAAGTGCAGACTCTTGGCTCGAGGTGAGTTCCACGTAGTCATCTACATACCAAGGTACTAGCCAGTCGAGACGGTTATACCAAAACTTAATACCGCAGGCTTGCAAAAATAAACAGATCACAATGATTAGAGTCAGACGTTTTGAATTCATGCTACTAGTAATGATTGAAGATTGTTCTTATAGGCATTGGATTCGATAATAAGTTCAAATAAATCAAGCTGTTGTATATAATTTGCTTAAAATAAATAAAGGAAAATTACAATGAACATAAAAGCTTTAGCGTTAATCTTGGTTTGTAGCCTTGGGTTAACATCCTGTAGCAATGATGAGAAATCGGGTGTTAGTAAGCCGCAAATAACCATAGAAAAGCAAACTATCGTTAAGGAGGCTAAGTTACACCAGCAGCTGCCTGATAATACGTTAGCTTATTTTAGGGTGCCAAACCCTTGGTTTTTGTTTTCTGGTCAAGAAAATGGCTTCGAGTATGCGCAGTCGAATAAGCAGCATAATCAACAGTTTGAAGCTCTTCGCCAAGGCTTCATGAGAAATATTGTTACAGCGTTTGAGCCCTCGGTTCAGCCCCCGCTTAGATTTTTATTTGAGCATCTGTCTGCGCCACTCGAATTAGCCATAATTGAAGAGCGACCTGGGCAAGTTATGCCAATTATGGTCATGGCAACACAATTAAATTTTGCAAGTACTGATGAATTTAAAGAGCTTTTTGCAAAGCTTGTTCAGGATGTGCCTGTAATACAGGAAATAGCGGCGATCAATCAGAGTGGAATCGGAGTGTTGAATATTAATGGGTTAAATTTGAGATACCATTTTGATTCAGCCAGCGGTGATTTCAGAATGATTTTTGGCATGTTTGATGTGTCAAAATTAGAAAAAGCAGAGTCGCAGTTACAAGCTAATGGCCAGCATCCAATGCTTGCAATGCAGCAACAGATTGATAGTAGTGGGCTGGGATTATTTGCTTGGTTGAATGGTAAAGATTTGATGCCGAGTATCAATATGATGCTACCGCCAGAGTTATCAAACTCATTAAAGAACTTGAATTTAGAACAACTTAATGCTTTAGCATTTGGCTATGGTACTGCAGCGGAAAAAAGTCGATTAAAAGTTATTTTAGATATGCCGCATGTTGGGCTTAGAGAGTTTCTACCGGCAGTAAATAACTCTGTTGAGCTAAAAACAGTTGGTAAACCTAGCTCATTTGCCATGCTATCAATTCCAACGCATGACCAGTGGGTGAAAATTATTGAGCGAGTTAAGGATGATCGTGAGCAGGCTAAACGTCTTTTGCTGGAACTTGATCAAGAACTTATCAATAAATTGGATATGAACTTTAAGGATTTGAGTTCAATTCTAGGGCCTGAATTAGTTTTCTTCCATGACCAAGTAAGCTCATTTGTGGCTGTGCGTTTAAATGATAAGACAAAGTTATTGAAGCTGATTAATCAATTAACTTCTTCAGGTTATGGTTCTTACTTTGCACGTAATATCAATGGGCAAGAGGTTAACCATTTGCGTTTTATGTCTTTGTTTAATCAAGGTCTTTCTGAGATAGCACCTAATAATCCTATATTAGAGGCTCTCAACGCAATGAATAGCAATATGTTTTGGATAGAGCAGGATGGGTATTTAATCTTCTCTTCAGTGCCACAACCACTGTTGGAGAGACTTGAGCGTGGAGCGAGCCAAGATATAGCCAGCTGGTTATCCACAAAACAAGGGCAAAATACAAAGCATTCTCTTTTTGCTGTTAGCGGTTCTTTTGAAGACTTGTCACGAAATGCATACCATACTTATATTGAAATGATGTTGCTATTTTCCGAGTTAGTTGATTCTGATATGGATGTGTTTGAATTACCAACAGCGGATAAATTAGGCTTTTCTGAAACTGGAGCCTTAGGTTTTCAAATTGACTCGACAGAAAATCAACTGGTTTTAGAGCTTGTTCTTGAGCAAAGTCCTTTAGATTTATTCCACGCAGGCGGTGGCATGGAATCAATTGCTGTGATTGGTATTCTGGCTGCAGTGGCTATTCCAGCATATCAAGACTATGTGGAGCGTACAAAAACTGTAACGCCTATTTCCGAGACTATGATTATAGAGGAAGTTATTGAAGACGGAGATGTGATGCAGTAGAGCTTTTCTGGTGGAGCTTTAGATAATAAGCTCCATTCAGCACAAGCTAAGTTATTGCCTATAATCTGATAAAAGCCCGAAAGGGCTTT
>JABXIQ010000061.1 GCA_013373015.1 Kangiellaceae bacterium | reverse complement strand
GGTAAGTTGAACCACCTACACGGCGAGACTTTACTTCCACCATAGGGCGAATCTTGTCTAGACCTTGCTCAAATAATTCAACAGGCTCACCTTCACCTTTCTTAGCAGTGATGATGTCTAAAGCGCCATAAACGATCTTTTCTGCAGTTGACTTTTTACCGTCAAGCATCAAGATGTTGATGAACTTTGCTAACATTTCCGATCCGAATTTAGGATCAGGAAGGATTTCGCGTTTTGCGACAACACGTCTTCTTGGCATGTCATTTTCCTCATGCATGTGTAACTTCAGGATTATCCAGAATAAGCAGTTACGAATCTTATCTGGCCTTACTCACATAGTGAAATAGCCGATCGAATGATCAGCTACTAGACTATTCTCTAATTGTATCGCTTTAATATTTAACTTTTATTAAAGCTTTTGGGCCTGACATGATGAACATCATACCCAATAAATTTCTAATGCAAGGCAATTGGATTTTTATAAAGCGAAGTTGGCGATAGCCAACGAGTTGCTGCAATAAAAATTCAATTAACGCCGCAATTAGTAATTTATTAGCCTTTAGGGCGTTTAGCACCGTACTTAGAACGACCTTGCTTACGATCTTTCACGCCAGCCAAGTCTAAAGTACCGCGTACACAGTGGTAACGTACACCTGGCAAATCTTTTACACGACCGCCACGGATTAGTACAACACTGTGCTCTTGAAGGTTGTGGCCTTCACCACCGATGTATGAAGATACTTCATAACCGTTTGTTAAACGTACACGAGCTACTTTACGTAAAGCTGAGTTTGGCTTTTTCGGTGTAGTTGTGTAAACACGTGTACAAACGCCGCGACGCTGAGGACAAGCTTCAAGCGCAGGAACGTTAGTTTTCTTAACCTGCTTAACGCGAGGCTTTCTTACTAGCTGATTAATAGTAGCCATTAATTTCGTCTCTAAATCTTGTTTACGCTAATTAGCGCACCAAAAAGTAATAAATCTTTCAGGGCAAATCCCTAGGGCGCGCTATTCTAAATAGGTCAAAGTCTAATGTCAAGCCAGCTCAGAAACTAATCAATCGATCAAAATCTGAGCTTTTCGCTTAATTTACCTAGACTTAGGCCTCGTTTTCTTCTATCGAACTTAACTCTTCTGAAAGTGCCTGTTCGACTTCATCGGTCGATGGGCCTAACTCTTCCATCAAAGCTTTCTTTGCTCGCTTTTTACGACGCTCTTCGTGATAAGTCAAACCAGTACCTGCTGGGATCAATCGACCTACGATCACGTTTTCCTTTAAGCCACGCAAATCGTCCATTTTACCGTTTACAGCCGCTTCGGTAAGAACACGCGTAGTTTCTTGGAACGATGCTGCCGAAATGAACGATTCAGTTGCAAGCGACGCTTTGGTAATACCCATTAGAACTCGCTCGAATTCTACTAGTTCTTTACCTTGCGCTGCCAACTTGTCGTTTTCTTCCAACACGCGAACCACTTCCATCTGATCGCCTTTTAGCATCTTAGAGTCGCCTGGGTTAGTGACGATACACTTACGCAACATCTGACGGATAACCGCTTCAATGTGCTTATCGTTAATGCCAACACCCTGTAAGCGATAAACCTCTTGAACTTCGTTTACAATGTAACGAGCCAATTCAGTTACACCCTTCAAGCGTAAGATGTCATGTGGATTATCAGCACCGTCTGATACCACCTCACCTTTCTCAACTTTCTCACCTTCGAAAACGTTGATATTACGCCATTTAGGGATAAGTTCTTCGTAAACATCACCACCGTCTTGAGGAGTAATGACTAAGCGACGCTTACCTTTAGTTTCTTTACCGAAACTCACAGTACCTGAGATTTCTGCCAAAATAGCAGACTCTTTTGGTTTACGAGCTTCGAATAAATCTGCAACTCGAGGAAGACCACCCGTAATATCCTTGGTCTTCGAGCTTTCTTGTGGGATACGAGCAATCGCATCACCAATATTAACTTCCGAGCCGTCTTCAAGGTTGACGATAGCGTTTGCAGGCAAGAAGTAAACCGCAGGTACTTCAGTACCTGGAATACATAACTCTTTACCTTTCTTGTCAACCAATTTGATTGCTGGTTTAACGTCCGCAGATTTACTGCCCGAACGTTGCTTGTTCTCAGTAATTACAATTGAGCTCAAACCAGTTAATTCATCAGTCTGACGCTCCATGTTGACGCCTTCAAGCATGTCAACGAATTGGATCTTACCACCAAGCTCAGCAATAATTGGGTGTGTATGCGGATCCCAGTTTGCTACGATATCGCCACCAGCAACTTTGTTACCTTCTTGTTGGCTCAATACCGCACCGTAAGGAACTTTATAACGCTCACGCTCACGTCCAAACTCATCAATTACCGTTAACTCTGCAGAACGAGAAATGATCACTAACTTGCCATCATTACGCTCAACAGTTTTAGCGTTACGTAAACGAATTACGCCATCGCTCTTAATTTGAACGTTGTTGTCCGCAGACGCACGCGAAGCCGCACCACCAATGTGGAACGTACGCATCGTTAACTGAGTGCCTGGCTCACCAATCGATTGAGCAGCTACAACACCGACTGCTTCACCCTGGTTAATCAAGTGACCACGTGCTAGGTCACGGCCATAACAAGCCGCACATACACCTGTACGAGTATCACAAGTAATAACCGAACGAACTCGAACTTGGTCAACAGAGTTAAGCTCTAGCTCTTCTACCCATTTTTCATCTAATAAGGTACCAGCTTCTGCTAATACATCATCAGTACCAGGAATATAGACATGCTCAGCAACCACACGACCCAATACACGCTCACGCAATGGCTCAACAACATCACCACCTTCAATCAAAGGTGTCATGACTAGGCCTTCTTCAGTACCACAATCATGTTCAGTTACAACCATATCTTGCGCAACATCAACCAAACGACGGGTTAAGTAACCTGAGTTTGCTGTTTTCAATGCGGTATCGGCCAAACCTTTACGAGCACCGTGAGTCGAGATGAAGTATTGCGATACATCTAGACCTTCACGGAAGTTCGCCTTAATTGGCATTTCGATAATCGAGCCATCTGGTTTTGCCATC
>JABXIQ010000013.1 GCA_013373015.1 Kangiellaceae bacterium | reverse complement strand
TCATCGATAATGCGTTGCATTCTTCGACATAAGTGCCCACACAAATTGTCTTATCTATACTGTTAAAGAACGTCTTGTCAGAGAACTCGCTCTGCTCAAGTGGGCGCACATTATATATCGCCCTAACTGCCTGTCAACACTTTTAAGAAACTTTTTATTAACTTTTTTTAATCTTAATTAAACTAAGCTAAGTTTTTGTTTCTTAAGCGACTTTCCTAGTCTTTTCTTTTCAAGTTCAGTTCTTGGCTGTGCCTTGAAAGTGGTGCGCATTATAAGAGCTTTTTAACCCTTGGCAAGCACTTTCTTGAACTTTTTTTGAATTTTTTTCGAGCTGGTTATTATAACGCCAAACCGTATAAAAAGTAAGCAATTTTTATGCTATATGATTAGCTTAACTAATGATTTGTAATAAAACCGCTTATTGATAGGGGCAATAAATCAAGAATGAGTTAATTAACAGCTTAAATAGCAGTTTCAATTAGCTTTCTGAGTTAGAGTCATCCGCACTTTCTGGTAGTTGTTGCTCGGTATGACGACGTTGGCGTCGCTCTTCTCGAATATCCTTAAGTTGCCATAGGGTTAATATTGGACCAGATAAGGCATATATGGCAAAGCCTGCAAACAGGACTAATGGTGGCTCAGATGCGATTAACACGAAGATTAAAACCATTATTAGGATGCCGATAAAAGGAATTTTGCCCTTCCAATCCACTTCTTTGAAGCTGGAGTAGCGGAAATTGCTCACCATCAACAAGCCAACAATCATTGTTAAAAAGGCAACATAAACAGACCAAGGCTTGATTTGCCACTGATATTCTGTGCCTAACCAAACCAAACCTGCTAAAATAGCAGCCGCAGAGGGGCTTGCTAAACCTTGAAAATAACGTTTATCAGCGATTCCGACTTGCGTATTAAAGCGTGCTAAACGTAATGCCGCACCTACAACATAAACAAAAGCAGCTAACCAACCGAGTTTGCCACTGTCTAATAACGCCCAATTATACACCACTAAAGAAGGCGCTATACCGAAAGAAACCATATCTGCCATTGAGTCGTATTCTGCCCCAAAATCACTTTGAGTATTAGTGATGCGCGCTATACGACCATCCAAACCATCCATGATCATAGCGATAAAGATAGCAATTGCGGCATGTTCAAAACGTCCTTGCATTGAAGCTATCACAGCATAAAAGCCAGCAAACAAGCCTGCCGTTGTCAGCAGATTTGGCAATAAATAGATGCCGCGACGATTAGATAAGGGCTTACTGACTTTCATAAATAGAGTTTTTCCAGTTAAAAATCGTTATTTTTAATATAATTACATTAACATACTAAAGAACTACTGGAGAAGTCTTTTATACAGTGTTACTTTAGTAGTGCTTAGTTTTACTTGTTAAGCAAGATAGTTTGCGATCTACGTCAATGCTCGTTGTTGAGCTAGTTATTGACAGAGACGCGAATTCTGTCAATATACGCGAAATTTTTCAAGCAAGAACCTGATTATGAACGATTTGTCGATCACAAAACGCTACATTATTAAAGGATTAACCGAATCAGGTCAAAAATTCCGTCCTAGTGATTGGGCGGAAAGAATGTGCGGCAACCTGTGTACTTTCCGAAATCGTCGCATGGTGTACTCTCCCCTGCTTCGTCCTGCCGTAATCGACGGCGTTAAGTGCGTGTTAATTTCCAACCAGTTATCATTAGAGCATCCCAGTTTATTCAAACAGTTGCTTGATTTTGCGAAAACGAATAAATTAGAGGTAATTGAGCAAGATGACCAATAGTTGGTTGCTTACTCAAATTGAACTCACCCAATGATGACAAGAGATTCAAAATTATGGCCATGATTAAGACCGTTATTTTTTCTGTGATGATAGCTTTAATGAGCACAAGCGTTATTGCAGGACAAACCATTTATAAGTGGAAAGATGCCAAAGGCAACTTAAAATATACGCAGACTAAACCACCTGCTGGCACCGCTTACGTTACTATTAAAAATCGTGACTCCAGAGCCAGCTCATCGCCTGCTCCACAAGCATCTGAGCAAGCAGCGTCTGCAACCAGCAAACAAGATGAAATAATCGCCCAGCAAGAAGCTGAGAAAAAACGCGTTAACTCAGCAAATCAAGAAATCAACCGTAAAAACTGCACTATTGCTAAAAATAACTTGGAAGTATTAGAAACACGTAGTCGTGTGCAAGTAGAAGAAAATGGTGAGCGCCGTATGTTAAGTGATGAAGAACGTGCCGAGCGACTCACTAAAGCCAAAGAAAATGTCAGTAAGTTTTGTGAACAATAATCATTAAACTACCCACAAAAAAAGCGAGCTAGAGCTCGCTTTTTTGTTACTTAGCCGTTAAAGAAAGATCAAGTTTGAATTACTAACTTCTACTCGAATCAACTTTCCAGTTTCAAACTCGCCCTGTAAAATCTTTTGGGCGAGCGGATTCTCCAGATAGTTTTGAATAGCTCGTTTCAAAGGCCTCGCCCCATAAACAGGATCAAATCCAACATCAGCCAAAAAGTCCATCGCAGCAGTCGAAAACTCAATGGCTAACCCGACATCTGCTAAACGCTTATTCAGGTTGGCTAATTGTATATCTGCAATACTCCGTACATTAGCTTTACTTAAGCTATGAAATATTACCGTTTCATCTATTCGGTTGATAAATTCTGGTCTAAAAAATTTACCCACTATATCCAAAAGCTCATCCTTAAGATTGTCACTTTTTTGCTGAGCATCATCTTGAGACGCAGCTTGGATCAAGTCAGAACCTAAATTGGAAGTCATCACAATCACAGTGTTCTTAAAATCTATTGTTCTGCCTTGGCTATCGGTAAGTCGACCATCTTCAAGCACTTGCAAAAGGACATTGAATACATCAGCATGGGCTTTTTCAACTTCATCAAACAATACCACCGAATAGGGTTTTCTGCGCACAGCTTCAGTTAGATAACCGCCTTGATCATAACCGACATAGCCTGGAGGGGCTCCAATTAAACGAGCAACCGAATGCTTCTCCATAAACTCAGACATATCAATACGAATCATGGCATCTTCAGTATCAAACATGAATTGTGCCAATGATTTACACAATTCAGTTTTACCCACACCTGTTGGCCCTAAAAATAAGAAAGAGCCATTAGGTCGGTTCGGATCAGAAAGTCCTGCGCGCGAACGTCGAATAGCATTTGAAACAGCCGTTACAGCTTCATCTTGACCAATCACTCGTTGATGCAATACCTGTTCCATTTGCAACAGTTTTTCACGCTCACCCTGCAACATTTTCGATACAGGAATTCCCGTCCATTTAGAGACCACTTCCGCAATTTCAACATCAGTGACTTTATTTCTAAGCAACTGCATTTCCATCGTTTCTTGTTCAGAAACTTTAACAAGTTGCGCTTCTAGTTCTGGAATTTTACCATATTGCAGCTCAGACATTTTTGTCAAATCACCAGCACGCTGAGCAGCTTCTAACTCCACGCGAGCCTTATCTAACTCAGCTTTAATATTTTGCGCACCATGCACCGAAGCTTTTTCTGCACTCCAAATTTCGTCAAGCTCGGCAAACTCTTTTTCCAATTCTGAAATATTTTGCTCTAAATCCTCTAAACGTTTTTTGGAGCTTTCATCTTCTTCTTTATTCAAGGCTTCTCGTTGAATTTTCAACTGAATTAAGCGGCGCTCTAGCTTGTCCATTGCCTCGGGTTTTGAGTCAATTTCCATTCGAATACGACTAGCAGCTTCATCAATCAAGTCAATCGCTTTATCTGGCAACTGTCGATCTGTTATGTAGCGCTGCGATAAAGTTGTCGCAGCAACGATTGCAGGGTCAGTGATTTCAACGCCATGGTGCACTTCATAACGCTCTTTTAAGCCACGCAAAATGGCAATGGTATCTTCGGTAGTTGGCTCATCCACCAATACTTTCTGAAAACGACGTTCTAACGCAGCATCCTTTTCTACATATTGGCGATACTCATTTAATGTAGTTGCCCCCACACAATGTAACTCTCCTCGAGCCAAAGCAGGCTTGAGCATATTGCCCGCATCCATAGCTCCTTCGGCTTTACCAGCGCCAACCATTGTATGTAACTCATCAATAAACAGAATGACCTGACCTTCTTGTTTTGATAAATCGCTAAGTACCGCTTTTAAACGCTCCTCAAACTCTCCACGGAATTTTGCACCAGCAACTAACGCACCCATGTCCAATGAAAGGACATGTTTATTTTTCAATCCTTCTGGTACTTCCCCATTAATAATTCGTTGTGCTAAGCCTTCAACAATTGCGGTTTTACCCACCCCAGGTGCACCAATTAGCACAGGATTGTTTTTTGTACGGCGTTGCAACACTTGAATACAGCGACGAATTTCATCATCACGACCAATGACGGGATCAAGTTTGCCACTTTCAGCTCTCTCGGTCAGATCAATAGTATATTTTTCAAGTGCTTGTCGATTATCTTCAGCATTCGGATCGTT
Source organism: Kangiellaceae bacterium (assembly GCA_013373015.1). GTDB lineage: Bacteria > Pseudomonadota > Gammaproteobacteria > Enterobacterales > Kangiellaceae > Kangiella. The sequence continues at coordinate 64,876 of JABXIQ010000013.1, read as the reverse complement.
AACATTTTGACCACCACGGATCTGGTTAATGGCCTCTTCAACCATCTTTTTAGTGACGCCATTTTGAGTCAATAAATTAGTCAGGCTGGACTTACTTTCCAGAGCTGCCAATAAAAATAATTCTGATGAAATGTATTGGTCATTGCGCTGCTGAGCAATCTTGTCGCACACATTCAAAAGTTTTGCTAAATCTTGCGAAACGTGGACTTCTCCCGCATTGCCACTAACTTGTGGCAAACGCGATAAATCACTTTCAATAGCATTCATTAATACTGCTGGTTGAACACCAATTTGGGCCAAAATCGCTGCTACACTATTGCCTTGTTGCTGCAACATAGCTTGCAATAAATGTAGAGGTTCGATGTATTGATGATCACGGCCAATAGCAAGCGATTGCGCATCAGCTAATGCCACTTGAAATTTGCTAGTAAATTTTTCCATTCTCATCTTGAGTCACCTAATAAACCTTGATGCTAATAGCATCTTTAATCATATCTTGGAAATAAAGATGAGGTTATCACCCCCCCTTTTCAAGGGCGGACAAGGAACTGCAAACTGATCTAAATCAATAATAAGGAAGTTTATTCTAGAGACTGACGATGCCCCAGCAACAACTCCCCAAGCTCTAATAAGGCATCACTGCGCTCGAAGAACTCTTGATTAATCGATGGAAATTGCTGAATGTGACTTTGTGAACGTAAAAAGATGGGAGCAAAAACACTGCCCTGCCCGCGTACGCCAGTGATTCTTGAAAGGTAAATATCACTGCCCGAAAGTTCAGCAAGGCGCTTAATTCCAGGCTTTACGCGATAAGGCTGTTCATGATCAAGATGGATTTTACCATGCGGAAACAAGGCCAATACTTCACCATTATCCAGTGCTCGCTTAGCTTGTCGAAAAGCAATATCGGCGCGACCTTTGCGGTCAACAGGGATACAGCCAGCGCCTTTGAATAGCCATTTCAAACCGAAACGCTCGTATTCTTCTTTAGCAATCATAAAACGCAATGGACGATCACAACAAGCAATAAGAATCAAAGGATCAATACCAGAAACATGATTGGAAACGACAATAGCCCCTCCCTGTTTAGGTAAGTCTATTTTGTCATCTGCCAAACCATGAAAACGATAACAATAAAAACGAAACAGTCCATCGAGAAAGTTATACAGTTTGCCGCCCCAATCAATGTGATTATGCCTTTTAGCCATAACTGCAATGTAGCTTAGCCAAGCTACGCATAAGGCGACTAAGAACAACAAAACAACAGAAAAGACCATTGTTCCATTAATCATTGCTCGCTCCATTAGGGGCATTTGTGTCTATCCAAATCAAACTGGCCATACGACCTGTTCGGCCATCTCTGCGGTACGAATAAAAGTGCTCGCTATCAGAAAAACTGCATAGATTACTCAAATAGACCTCTACGCCATTATTCTGTAGTTGCTGCTTGGCAATACCGGCTAAATCGCACAACCACTTGCCATTAGCCTTTTCAACAAAAAATTGACTATTATCACTATCTTGCTCGATAAACACTTGCTTTACGTCATCACCAACTTCAAAGTATTTTTGACTTATCGCAGGCCCTATCCAAGCCATTAATGAGGAAGTTCCGCTATAGTTTTTTAAAGTATTAAGCAATACCCCATCGGCTAAACCCCGCCATCCTGCATGAGCTGCGGCTATCCAGTCGCCCGCTTGATTGCAGAATAAAACTGGCAAACAGTCTGCAGTCATCACCACACAAGTTTGTTGACTGTGCTGGGTGAAAGAGGCGTCAACTTGACTGTTAAGCGCTTTAAGATCGTATTCAATGGCAATATTGCTATGTACCTGCTCTAGCCATAAAGCTGGTGGATATTGTGTTAATTGCTGTAGTTGCTGACGGTTTTGCTCCACACAAACAACTTCATCATTCACATGCTGGGCTAAGTTTAGTCCCTGATAGCAAGCCTGTGAGACGCCTCCTATGCGAGTGCTGGAAAACGCTCGAATAATATTCGGTGCAGGCCAATTGGGAATAATTAAACTGGGTGAAGCTTTTTGCATCGTCAAACTTTAACCTTAACCTAATTCTTAACCTAACCCTTAAACTAACCTTGCTCACTTTGATAGTGATGCTTATTTTCACGAAGTGCTATTAGCAGTTGTGTCATATCTTCGGGCATTGGAGCACGCCATTCAATATATTCATCAGTAGTCGGATGCTGCAAGCCTAGCAAACTAGCGTGTAAGGCCTGACGACGAAAGGAAGACATTTGAGCAGCCAATTTTTCGGTAATTTGAGTGGGCTTGCGATAACGGCCACCATAAAGCGGATCGCCAATCAAAGGGAATTTCAAATGTGCCATATGTACACGAATTTGGTGAGTGCGTCCCGTTTCTAAGCGCAACTTCAAGTGAGTATGGTCAAGAAACTTCTCAACAATTCGATAATGAGTAATAGCTCTTTTACCGTCTGGTACTACCGCCATTGCGGTACGTTTTGTTGGATGCCGAGCGATTGGCGCATCAATCGTTCCACCAGAAACCATCACTCTATTAGCGACCGCATCATATTCACGGGTAAATGCTCTTCTTTGCAATTGTTCCACTAAACTGGTGTGAGCGGCAATGGTCTTTGCCACCACCAACAAACCTGTGGTTTCTTTATCGAGACGGTGAATGATGCCTGCACGCGGTAAATTAGCCAGTTGCGGTGCATGGTGCAATAAAGCATTGACCAAGGTACCATCTTGATTTCCAGCTCCAGGATGAACCACTAAACCGGCGGGTTTATTGACCACTAACAAATCATCATCTTCATAGACTATGTCTAGCTGGATCGCTTGTGGCTTCCAATCGCCAACCACTTCAATCTCAGCATTGATTTCAATCTCTTCATACCCCTGCATTTTATGCTTGGTTGAAGTTATGACCTCATTATTGACTAAAACATAACCATTTTTGATCCATTCTTGAATACGTGAGCGAGAATAATCGGTAAAATGTTGCGATAAGGCAGCATCCAAACGCATTGAGTAAACTTTTTCGTCAAATGTGTGTCTGAGTGCAATAGATTGTGTGCTCATAGGCTTTTAATGCTTAAAGCCATCTCAGTTTTGCGCATAAAGCAGCCGAAACTGTAAATTCGCGTAAAAAGATTGGCCTTACTGTCTGGGTCAGTTAGAATGAGCCACATTGTATCAGGCTGAACACAAACAGAAAGAAATAAATATGCAAAAAACACTATTAATATTGGTTGCAAGCCTTGGTTTAACCCTTGCAGGATGCTCAAGCAGCCCAGATAAAGAAATAGATGAGCTCAATGAAGTAGAAACGCTAACAGCTCAAGAATTGTTCGATCAAGCCAAAGGATCTTTAAAAGGTGGCAACTACGCGCGTGCGATTGAGTTGTTAGAAGAAATTGATACACGCTATCCTTTCGGTCGTATCTCAGAGCAAGCAAAATTAGATTTAATCTACGCTTACTTCAAAAAAGGCGATTATGAATCAGGCCAAGCCTTAGCAGATCGCTTTGTGCGCCAACACCCACAGCACAACAATCTTGATTATGTATACTACATGAAAGGTGTGATGCACTACGAGCAAGAAGTTGGATTCTTCAAAGAACTTTTCAATGCCGATATCCATACGCGTGACACTACTAACTTGAAGGCTTCATTCGAAAACTTCAAAGCTCTAGTGCAAGTTTATCCTGAAAGTAAATATGCACCAGATTCACGTCAACGTATGATTCAAATTCGCAATATTTTGGCGGATTATGAATTGCATGTAGCTAAATTCTACATGGAGCGCGATAGTTATATCGGCGCAGCTAACCGCGCTAAATATGTGGTAGAAAACTATCCTAAAACACCTGCAGTGCCAAAAGCTTTGGATATTTTAATCAGCGCTTATAAAGTTTTAGAATTACCTGAATTAGCCGAACAATATCGCAAAGTATTGCTATTGAACTATCCTAACTATGAGTTAGCAGATTATTAATCTGCTACTATAGAAATACAAAAAAGCGAGCCTAGTGCTCGCTTTTTTAATGGCAACAAATACCATTTATTAAAAGATCAAAATAAAACCAAGTTAAAAAAATCAAAGTAAAAAGAACTGCAAATATCATTACCCTGACAATAATTACTGGCCAAGCCTTTTCAAATTTGTACTGTCTTAGTAAGAGCCAAACACACAATAAAAGTAGTAATATAAGTGCGCATGCAATTGAACCATATAATATCCATTCCGATAGCGAACTAAACGGCATCACTGCCCTCTTCACCGGTACGAATACGCACAGCACGTTCAATATTGCTCACAAAGATTTTACCATCACCAATTTTTCCTGTACGCGCCACTTCAATGATGGTTTCTACACACTTTTCCACCAAATCATCATTGACGATAATTTCAACTTTAGCTTTTGGTAGAAAGTCCACCATATATTCTGCACCGCGATACAACTCGGTATGGCCTTTTTGACGACCAAACCCCTTAACTTCAGTAACCGTCATACCATTGACGCCAAGCTCGGTTAAGGCTTCACGAATATCATCCAATTTAAATGGTTTGATAATGGCTTCTATTTTTTTCATGATTTTGTCCCAATCCCCAAAAGATAAGCGGTATAAATATAATCTATAAATCAGTCAGCAAACTAAAAAACTACCTAAACTGGCGGCCAAAGCCCGAAGTGATCGGATAGCGACGGTCACGGCCAAATGCTCGTGAGCTAATTCTCACACCTGGAGCCGCTTGGCGACGTTTGTGCTCATTAATATCTACAAGCCAAATCACTCGACGCACCACAGCTTCGTCATAACCCATAGCTACTATATCAGCAATACTTTTATCTTGCTCAACATAAGCCTGTAAAATGGGGTCAAGCACCTCATAAGGAGGTAAGTTATCCTCATCTTTTTGATCAGGCGCTAATTCAGCAGACGGCGCTCGTGTGATAACTCGTTCGGGTATTACAGCAGAAATAGTATTGCGATATTCCGCTAGTTTGTAGACTAATGTTTTTGGCACATCTTTTAAGGGATTAAAACCACCACACATATCACCATACAAAGTGCAATAACCCACAGCCACTTCCGATTTATTGCCCGTAGTCAGCACAATACGACCAAATTTATTGGATAAAGCCATCAATAAAACACCCCTTGCACGAGCTTGTATATTCTGCTCTGTGACATCTGGCTGTGTTCCTTCGAGCTTTGGCGCTAACTGCTGCATAAAGGCTTCATACATAGGCTCAATCGAAATCACATCAAACTCAATTCCTAAGGCTTCAGCTTCTTGAGTAGCATCTTCAATGCTCATACTGGCAGTATATTTGAATGGCATCATCACTGCATTGACGTTCTCAGCGCCTAAAGCATCAACCGCCACCGCCAAGGTTACTGCCGAATCAATACCACCTGAAAGCCCTAATAATGCACCTTTCATGCCGTTTTTATGAATATAATCACGAGTACCTAACACTAACGCCTGCCAAATTTCAGCTTCATCATGCAATTCAACTGAATCTGTTCTGTCGGTAGTTAATTGATTAGTCGCTTCATCAAACTCAAATACTGCAAAATCCTCAGCAAATTCATTAGCCACAAAAATTGACTCACCTAACGCATTGTAAGCTATTGATGCTCCATCAAATAACAGCTCATCTTGGCCACCGATTTGATTGACATAAAGCACTGGGATTTGATTATCCTTGGCTCGAGCCCCCACTTTTTCTTGGCGTCGATGGTCTTTGCCATAGTAGTAAGGCGATGCATTAGGACTCAAAATGATTTGCGCGCCAGCCTGTTTGGCTTGTTTTACAGGCTCTGGAAACCACAAATCCTCACAGATCACTACACCTATATTGACGCCCTTATAAGTGATAACACAGTCCTTATCCCCTGCGCTAAAATAACGTTTTTCATCGAATACCGAATAATTGGGCAAAAGCTGTTTTTGATAAGTGGTCAGTATTTGCTGATCAGCAATAAAACTCGCCGAATTATAGAGCTTCCCCTCTTTTTGCTCAGGATGCCCAACAAGCATAGCAACAGAGGTATCTAGCGCTAATAACTCCTTCAACGCTTTATCGATAATTTTATATAAATCAGGTCGTAGCAAGAGGTCTTCAGGCGGATAGCCGCAAAGTGCCAACTCTGAGAACACCACCACATCGCATCTTTCCGACTCAGCCTGAAGGACTGATTTTTTAATTAATTCTAGATTATAGGCAATATCGCCGACGATATAATTATTCTGAGCAATCGCTATCCGCATCGCAAAAGTTCCAATCTAATCAATGAAATTGCCACTATTGTCCAATAATTTTAATTTTTTTCAATGAGTTATGACCGAAATGCTTGAAATGTGATGATTGAGGGCATAACCTTAATCACAAGCGGAATGACATTGGAGCCGTTAGTGCTTGATAACAATAAGAAAATAGACTTTGGTTGGCAGTTTTTACGCTACTACTCGGTGATCAGACTGTTGATCACGCTATTACTGTTATTGTTGCCTTTTATTGCCAAGACCGAGGCACAACTGTTCGATAACGACCTTTATACAAGCGCAGCCATCAGTTATGTGATCCTTGCTAGTCTGCTGCTATTCTTGTCATTCGTTGAGCATCAACTCAAGGTCCAATCCTTTGTTCAACCGCTCACAGACATCATTATGCTCAGCCTTTTGGCTTATTCTGGCCAAGAGAACACTGCTGGCTATCTAATTCTAATGGCCTTGGTCGCTATTTTTGGTTTGTTATTGGTGCGTCACAGATTAGGCTTAATTTATGGTCTATTAGTGTGTATCAGCATTGTGTTGGTCGCCAAATACCGTGAAGAAAGCCTCACTCAAGCCGACTTATCTGCACTCAGCTTGCAAATTGCCGCAATTTTAGCGGTCACTCTTTTGGGCAATATATTAGCGCGACGCCTAACTCATTATGAAGATGAGACAGCCGAACAAAGGCAATCCATTGCCAATATGCACCGATTAAACGCGCAAATCATCGAAAAAATGAATCGAGGTGTCATTGTTGTTGATCAAAACAAAAACATATTGCATATCAACCAAACCGCATGGTATGGCCTTGGATTACCTGAAAACGCCATTGGTAAGCCGTTAAAAGCGATTGCTGATGAGTTGGACTATCAATTTGATCGAAGCAACTTGAAAAACAGCAATAAAATAAAGGAAGGGCTACCCTTTCGCGCTACGAACACTGGACCTCAACTGTTACCTCGTTTTGTTAGTCTTATAGACGAAAAAATGACCATGATCACCTTAGATAACTACTCAGAAGTGATCAAAAAAGCGCAACAACTCAAACTCGCCTCGCTAGGTCAATTAACTGCCAGTATTGCACATGAAATTCGCAATCCTTTGAGTGCCATAAATCAAGCCAGCCAACTGCTTTCTGAGCGAGATAGCGTCAATGAACAAGAAAAAGATCTCGTGGATATTATTGAGCGACAATCTAAAAGAATTAATGAAATCATTGATAACATCCAAAAAGTTTCCAAACGCAAACCCGCGAATCGACAGGCTTTGTTGCTTGACCGCTTCCTAGCTAGTTTTATCAAGGAATATCAGCAAGGTTTACAATTTAATGCTGAAATTTCTCTCAACTCGGTTGAGCCCGATCTAATGGTAGTTTTCGATCAAAGCCAATTAAAGCAAGTGTTAAACAACTTATTCGATAATGCACTTAAGTATAGTTTTATTAACACCAATCATTATCGAGTTCATTTATCGGCTGGCAAAGATCCCGTTAGTGAAAGTCTTTTTCTTGATATTATTGATGAAGGGGTTGGTGTTTCTATAGAAGAAAAAGATAAGATTTTCGAGCCTTTTTACACCACCAATCATGATGGCACTGGACTTGGTTTATATATTTCTAAAGAATTATGTGAAGCCAATCATGCCAGATTGGATTGTATTCCTGTAGCATTCGGCGGTGCCTGTTTTCGCATAAGCTTTGAAAGCTACGACCAAGGATAACCAATAATTAGTTATGAGTGAAACGGATAAACCTAAAATATTAGTGATTGACGACGAAGCCGATATTCGCCATTTGTTGACCATGACTTTATTACAAATGGGGATGGACGTTGCTAGTGCTAAAGATGTTGCTGAAGCCAAGCTAATCCTCAATCAAGAAGCCTTTAGTTTTTGTTTAACTGACTTAAAATTACCTGATGGCAATGGTCTAGACATTGTAAAATATGTCAAACAGCACTACCCAACGATGCCCATTGCAGTTGTAACCGCATTTGGCAGCACGGACAATGCAGTTGAAGCCATGAAGCTCGGTGCTTTTGATTTTCTGGCCAAGCCAATCGACCTTTCACATTTACGTCAATTACTCAAACACGCCTTCAAATTCAATCCTAAAGAAGAAGTTGAACAGCATCAAACTCTGCATTATTTGGTTGGCGACAGTGATACTATTCAAAACTTACGCAAGCAAATCAAAAAGATTAGAGGCTCGCAGGCGCCTGTGGTTATTGAAGGTGCAAAAGGCACTGAAAAAGAACGTTTAGCCCATATTATTCATTCTCAAAGCTCTCGCTCAGAAAGCTCCGAAACCTATTTTGATTGCAGTACGCTAGAACCGGATATTACAGAAAGTAAATTGTTCAGTCATATCGAAGGGCAAAATAATATTCTAACCAGCAGTAATCATGGCACGCTAATCATCAGCAATATTCACTTATTGAATAGTAATAGTCAGAAAAAGTTGCTGCAAATACTGGAAGAAAAGAAACTTTATCTTGAAAGTAGTGCTGAAGACATCGCTATTGATGTGCGCATTATTGTATGTACAGACCTACCCTTACAAACATTTGTTCAATCAGGTCAGCTACGAGAAGACTTATTTTTCCGCCTCAATGTAATTGATTTGAAAATACCCTCAATCAGTCAAAGGCCACAAGATCTCAATTTACTAATCGACAGCTATTTAGCAGAATTTGGTGAAAACAAAACGCTCACTAATAAAGCAAAACTAAAACTTGGCCTTTATTCCTTTCCTTTTAACTACCGTGAGCTTGAAAATACTTTAGAAAAAGCCAGTGCTTTAGCTGATGACGAAAATATTGACGAGCACGATATATTAATTGCTGAATCCGAGCAATTGATCGTTAATGAAAACACAACCAAAAATACCACCCCTCTTTCTGATCGCGGCGAACAACCTTTAGATGAATACATCGAACAAATTGAACGAATAGAAATTGAAAAGGCTTTGGATAAAACTCGCTGGAATCGAACCGAAGCAGCTAAATTACTAGGTGTTAGCTTTAGAACCATCCGCTATAAAATGAAAAAACTAGGTATCGAATAATTAACATTTCAATACTATAAACTCAAAACATCTTCAGAAATATCTTACAGGCATCGGTTGCATTAACCGATAGCCATAACAATTGGAAAAAATTAGTATAGCCTTTGAATTATGGAGGATATACCTATGGTAAAAGGATTTACCTTAATTGAACTAATCGTAACACTAGCAATATCAAGCATAGTCTTGCTATCTTCAGGTGGTTTCTATGGGAAATTTGTAGAGCGACAAAAAGTCACTGCCGATATAAGTAAAATAATCAGCGCCATTTCAAGTGCGCGAGGACATGCTATAAGTCAACGTGAAAATATTCACCTTTGTGGCATTCAAGCGGAGCAATGCTCGCGTCAATGGAAAGTCTTAAGTGTTTTCAATGCTAATAAAGACTTACTTTATCGTGACACTCTTAGCGCTAACTATTCGCAAGTATTATGGAGCGCTTTTCAACGCAAGTCTCAGTTAGAATTTAAGCCCAATGGTTTTACTAACCATCAAAATGGCACTCTCTATCTATGCCATAAACATTATCCAACGCTCAACCGGGCAATTATTATTAGCAAGTCAGGGCGTGTACGAACCTCACAAAGCGTTGATAATCAATGTTTGTGATAAGAATGTAAAATCATTCAATATAAACTTTAGTTAATTTACAACTTGTTGTTATTTATGATAAAAGTTTAAGTTCTGTTTTTTATTATTCTTAATAATTAGGGAGTTAACATGTTAGATTTTATTCTTGAATTAGTTATCTATGCGGTTGTCGGTGGATTAATTTTACCTCCTATTGCCAAAGGCGTTGCGCAAGCAAACTTAGACTTCAAAACAGCTTTTGTAATTGTATTTATCGTGTCATTGCTTACAGCCATTGCCAGCTACATCCTATCTAAAATGGGAATGGATGGGCTTATTGCCGCAATCATCACTTTCTTAGTTGGTGCTTGGTTATACGGGCAAAAAATCAAAAGTAGCAGCGGTGCTATTGGCATGCAAAAAGGCGCCATTGTTTCAATCTTAATGACCGTCTTGTGGATTATTATTAAATTTGTCATCGCTTTTTTAGCAGGTGCGACAGCATAAATAGTCGTGCTACAATCAAGGCCGCTTTATGCGGCCTTTTTTAATGGATAAGGTTATAATTCACTCAACAACACCTATAAGACACGCTATGAAACTCGCCAATACTAACAACTTGATCAATACCGAAATAACTGCCGAGTCTGGACTTGAGCTATTAACTAATGACGAAATACAAAAACTTAGCGACCATTCAAAAGGTAGTGACTATGAGTTATTCAAGAAATGTGTTTTAGCTGTATTAAGCAGCACTAAAATTACTGACGATATTTCTCATGTCCATGATTTACTTGATAACTTTGACATTGAAGTAATACAACTGAACAAAGGCGTTAAACTAAAAATCACCAATGCTCCTGACGGCGCTTTTGTTGACGGAGTAATGATCCAAGGCTTAAAAGAACAAGTATTTAGCGTATTACGCGATATCGTATTCTTAAAACAAGAACTCGAAGCTAATTCACGCATCGACTTCAAAACTAGTAGTGGTTGCACGAATGCCATTTTCCATGTGCTACGCAATGCGAAAGCACTTGTCGCAGGTGAAGATCCAAAAATGGTGGTCTGCTGGGGTGGTCACGCTATTCCTGAACATGAATACCAATACACCAAAGAAGTAGGCTATAGGCTTGGCCTACGTGGACTAAACATTATTACAGGCTGTGGTATTGGAGCCATGAAAGGCCCAATGAAAGGTGCACTTATTGCACATTCAAAGCAACGTATCTGTAATGGACGCTATATTGGAATCACTGAACCTGGAATTATCGCTGCAGAATCACCTAACCCTATTGTCAATGAGCTAATCATCATGCCTGACATCGAAAAGCGCCTTGAGGCCTTCGTTCGTTTAGGGCACGGGTTTGTAGTATTCCCAGGAGGTGTTGGAACTGCAGAAGAGATTTTATATATTTTAGGCATTTTAATGCACCCAAAAAATGTAAATATCCCCTTCCCTCTTATTTTTACAGGGCCGCCAGAAGCTGCTGACTATTTCCACCAAATTGATGAATTCATTGCCGCAACATTAGGCAAAGAAGCTCAAAACAAATACCAAATCATTATTGACGATCCGATCAAAGTAGCAAAAGCAATGCAAAAAGGTATCAGCAAAGTGCGCAATTACCGTAAAGATACCCATGATGCTTATCATTTTAATTGGCAGCTGCATATTGATTGGGATTTCCAAGAGGAATTCCAACCTACGCACGAGAATATGGCCAACTTAAACCTTAACAAGAATCAAGAGTTACACTTGTTAGCCGCCAATTTACGTAAAGCCTTTTCGGGGATCGTAGCTGGTAATGTCAAAGAACAAGGTATTCGAGCAGTAAACGAATACGGCCCTTATCAACTTGATGGCGACTCAGAAATCATGCAAAAACTCGATGCCTTGCTCAAAGCCTTTGTTGAACAAAAACGTATGAAGTTAGACTTTGCTAACTATAAACCATGTTATCAGTTAAAGAACTAATAAACCTTGTAACTTTCATACTCCCTAATCTTACTAGATTGGGGTAAAATACCCCTTTATTTGTACTTTTGAGCCACCCATGTCAGTTAAAACATTTGATCCAAAACAGGAACCAACTAAACAAACCACCACTTTAGATGCTCCAGCTAAGACCTTAAAAGAAGGAGAAATCATGGAGTTATCAACTGGTCACAGTATTGGTTTTGTTAGTTTAGGCTGCCCTAAGGCTTTAGTGGATTCTGAGCGAATTCTTACTCAACTGCGCACAGAAGGATACGATATTGTCCCAAGCTATGAAGGCGCTGATCTAGTAGTGGTCAATACTTGCGGTTTTATTGATGCTGCAAAACAAGAATCTTTGGATGCCATTGGTGAAGCACTTAATGAAAATGGCAAAGTCATCGTTACAGGCTGCTTAGGCGCTCAAGAGAATGATATTCGTGAAATTCATCCAGGCGTTTTAAGTGTCAGCGGTCCCGCGCAATATGAGCAGGTTCTCAAGGCAGTTCATGAATATTGTCCACCTAAACAAGAACACGATCCATTTGTCGACCTAGTGCCCCCACAAGGAATTAAGTTAACACCTCGCCATTATGCATATTTGAAAATTTCAGAAGGCTGTAATCATAAATGTACTTTCTGCATTATTCCTTCAATGCGTGGAAAGTTGGACAGTCGTCCGGTCGGCCAAGTTTTAGATGAAGCAGAACGCTTAACAAAGGCAGGTGTAAAAGAGTTATTAATTGTCTCACAAGATACTAGCGCTTACGGTGTAGATAGAAAGTATCAGCTGGATTTTTGGCAAGGCCAACCAGTAAAAACTCGTATGAAGGAAATGTGTGAAGCACTTTCTCAATTACAATCTGGTGAAGATAAAGTCTGGGTACGTTTGCACTATGTTTACCCTTATCCTCATGTTGATGAAATTATTCCATTGATGGCAGAAGGTAAAATTTTGCCTTACCTTGATATTCCATTTCAACACGCCAGTCCGCGGATTTTGAAATTAATGAAACGCCCAGGCAACATAGAAAACACTTTAGAGCGAATCAAAAGTTGGCGTGAAGTTTGTCCGGACATTACTATTCGCAGCACTTTCATTGTAGGTTTCCCAGGCGAAACAGAAGAAGAGTTTCAAGAACTGTTAGATTTCTTACAACAAGCACAATTGGATCGCGTAGGCTGTTTTAAGTACTCAGATGTTGAGGGTGCAACAGCTAATGACTTACCAAACCCTGTTTCTGAGGAAATTAAAGAAGAGCGTTTGGCTCGCTTTATGCAGGTTCAAGAAGAAATTAGCGCACAAAAACTACAAAACAAAATTGGTCAAAGCATTCAAGTTTTAGTTGATGAGCTATATGAAGATTGTGCAATTGCTCGCTCTTCTGCCGACGCTCCAGAGATAGACGGCAAGGTCATTATAGATCAAGGGTTTGAAAACTTAACTGAGGGTCAATTTGTGATGGTAAAAATTGAAGCGGCTGATCAACATGATCTCTTTGCTGTTGTAATTTAATACAGTTCACGAAAAAAAGCCCAGCAATTGCTGGGCTTTTTTTGATCAATACAACTAAGCGGCTTTAATTTGAATAACTTTAAGAGCTTGCTCTAAGTCTTCAATAATATCATCCACATGCTCAAGACCAACTGATATACGAATTAATGTTTCGCTGATACCTGCCGCTGCACGCTCTTCTGGAGTGTAAGGTGAGTGAGTCATTGACGCAGGATGTTGAATAAGTGTTTCAGCATCGCCCAAACTGACTGCAATACGGCACATTTTCAGATTATTCATAAAACGTACCGCATCATCGAATGAGCCATCGACTTCAAAAGCAATAACTCCACCCGCTCGCTTCATTTGCGTGCCAACTAGGTGATTTGCGGGATGATGTTTTAGGCCTGGATAATACACTTGCTTAATGCCTGAATGATTATCAAGGAAATCAGCCACTTTTTCAGCATTATCACAATGACGCTCAACGCGAACTGACAAGGTTTTTAAGCCACGGGTAATCAACCATGCATCATTTGGGCTCATCACAGCGCCCATATCTTTCAATGTGGTTAACTTAATGTTTTCAATCTGTTCTGCACCGCCACAAACAATACCGGCAATCACATCACCATGACCATTCAAATACTTAGTAGCACTATGAATGATCAAGTTCATGCCATAATTGCTAGGCTGCTGTAATACTGGCGACATAAACGTATTGTCCATTACCGTTAACAAATTATGCTTCTTCGCAACACGGCTAATTTCAGCCATATTTACACAGACTAAGTTAGGATTAATTGGTGTTTCAAAATAGATCAGCTTGGTGTTTTCTTGGATAGCCGCTTCAACTTCTTCAGCATTGGTAATATCAACAAAAGTGACCTCAATGCCAAACTGAGCAAACTTGTGGTTAATTAAGGCAAAAGTACAGCCGTATAAGGCGGCAGAAGCCACAAGGTGGTCACCTTTTTGCAAATTGGCTAATAAGGTTGCCGAAACTGCACCCATACCAGAGCCAAACGCCGCTGCATCTTCTGTATTTTCAAGCGCAGCCATGCGCTGCTCAAGCTCGCGCACTGTTGGATTACCTAAACGAGAATAAATATAACCAGCCTCTTCGCCAGCAAAGCGATTAGCACCCTGCTGAACATTATCAAATACAAAGGTTGATGTTTGATGAATTGGAGTGGCTAAAGAACCAAAGCTAGGATCGCCTACGCGTCCAGCATGGATCGCTTTAGTTTCAAGATTAGTAAATTTTTTATCTGACATACGGCTATAACTCTACATTAATTTATTATTAATCGGTCGCAATAGCCGTCGTGGCTTTAACCTCCTTCAACACTAAACTGGTGTGAATTTTGGCAACCCCTTCCAATGGGATCATGCGCTGCGAAATAAACTGCTCAAGGGCTTGGGTATTCTTAACCACAATCTTGAGCAAATAATCGTACTCGCCAGTAACGTTATGGCACTCCAAAACTTCTGGCCATGATGTTACTGTGTTCAAAATGGTTTGAATTTTATCGTGATGATGCAACTGCAAGCTAAACTCAACAAAGCATAGATTGTCATAGCCAACCCTGTGTCTATCAAGCAAAGCAACATACTGACGAATGTAACCTTCTTGCTCTAAACGCTTAACGCGGCCATGAGTAGCTGGCGGCGATAAATGTACTCTTTTCGCCAGCTCAGAATTAGCTAAACGCCCTTCACTTTGCAAAATTTCAAGGATTTGTTTATCAACAGCATCCAAACCACTTAATTCTTGAGAAGATTTTATCATTAGAAAGAGATATTAAAGAAGAATATTAACGATATTTGCACAAAATAAGAACAAATACAAACATTTGACCATTATACCTTTTATTATTCAAAGCAACTCTAACTTGAACTCGATTTACAGAATAAAATTAAATCTAGCTGTTCTGCTCAGACCAGTCAAAGTAGAATGGAAGTAACTCAAAGACACTCAAAAAAACTATATGACTGAAGCAGTGATATTAATTCATAGTATGGGCCGAATACAGGCATCGCCTCAACTTCCGAACCAAAACGCCCAAGCATCGCAACCCAAACCAGAAAACACTCCGAAGCTTACTATTAATTCTCCTAATCACAGTCAAAGAAAAGCCAGCGAAGTGCTGGCTTGTAATATTTTAATTACTCTGGCATGAATTTTGCGCCTAAATTGGAGATTACTTAATTTATCAGCAATTTTTAACACCTGTTTTATCGCCAGAAGCTAAGCTGGTAGGGTCTTCTTACGGGTTGCCGCCAATTCCATGACATTTCTCACTACCATTAGCCCAATGCTCAACAGCCTCAGCAAGACCTAAGTAATGCTTGCCTACAAAAAAGTCCAATCTAACAGATTGTTCGCCTACCCGCGCCATATCTACTGCCAGCAAATAAAACCCGCCATCTGATTGCATTACCGTGCCGCTATGATATTGCTGTATGGTAATTTCAGCTTTATCTGAGCCAACCTTTTCAATTCGACTATTGTTATTCACTGATTGAGAGCTCATACTACTCCCACGCATAGTTACGGTTTGATAGCCACCTGGAACGCAACCAAGGAGCTTATCATTGATGTTATCAAAAGCCTTCTGAAAAGGTTTTTCAATTGTTTTGCTAAATGCCATTCGTTTCCAAGGACCAACTCCAGACTCTTCCTTCATAAGCTCAATAAAATGCATCCTAGATTTCGGTACAGTTCCGCAAGCCGATAGGAAACAAGTAATACCTAGCATGAATATAACTGTTGTAGTTGATTTCATCTTATTTTCCTTAAAAATATAGTTTTAAGTCACATATAAAAGGTTGCATACAAAGGGTCGGAGATAAATGGTAACGAATATCATTACCAAATGACCCTACCCTTATTTTGATAACCTATTTCCAAGAAGAGTAAGTTTATTTCTCTTCTTTATCTTTTTTGCTTTCCAGCTTTTCTTCATGCTTCAAATCATAAGCTGGTGGTTCGCCACCATCACCTTTAAGGTAATGATCCATCCAACGCATCAAGCGCATCGAATAATCCAATTGCGCGGCCGCTTTTCGATTACCGTGGCCTTCGCCTGGATAAAGCACTAATCGAACTGGTGCTTGTCCTAAGGTTTTCAGGTAACGGTACATTTCCATTGATTGTGAAGGGTGAACACGGGTATCGTTTTCACCATGCATAATCAATAATGGTGTTTTGGCCTTTTTGACATGATAAATTGGGCTACGCTCAAGCATCCACTGGAAATCATCCCAAGGCCATGCACGAGCATGAACGGCGTGCATTTCGTTTGGAATATCAGTCGTGCCAAACTTTGATAATTGGTTTGAAATGCCCACAAACATCACGCCTGCGGCATAGTGCTCAGAAAGTGCTGTCGCTGACCAAGCAGTAGCAAATCCACCATAAGATCCACCAGTGATACCAACTTTATCATTATCAACAATGCCTTTTTCTACCAAAGCATTTTTACCATCGACAATATCGCTAAACTCAGGATCGGCATAAGCATGTTGATCAGCGCGTGCAAATTCGTCACCACGCCCAGTCGAACCACGATAGTTAGGAATAAAGGATACATAACCGTTTGCTGCTGCCACTTGAATCGGATCTGCGTAGCGAGTATTCCAACCGTTTGAGCGATGCGCTTCTGGACCACCGTGAACGAAAGCAATCATTGGGTAACGCTTACCCTTTTTGTAGTTCACTGGGTAAACCAAAACGCCCTGTAAATCTAAGCCATCGGTTGCTTTATAGTTAAAGACTTCCTGCTTACCTAAATCTACCTTATCTAACCATGGGTTGCTGTTGGTCTTACGCATAAAACCATTTTTACTAGCTACATAAATCTCCGAAGGATGATTAGCCGTATTATTTGAAGCCACTACACTACCTGTGTTACTCACACTCAAGGCACCTTGAATGCCATTGCCGTATGGAACAACTTCAAAGCCAGAGCGCTTGCCGGACATATTGAAACCCGCAATACGACTTTCAGCATCTTTGTGCTCGACGTAATATAATTTATCGCCAGCCCATTCGATATTCATAATATGGCTATCATCATTAGCAA
This sequence comes from Kangiellaceae bacterium, assembly GCA_013373015.1. Lineage (GTDB taxonomy): Bacteria > Pseudomonadota > Gammaproteobacteria > Enterobacterales > Kangiellaceae > Kangiella. Next base: position 47,402 of record JABXIQ010000013.1, on the reverse strand, counting down.
TAACTTTATCGTATTTACCAGATGAAGCATCACCAACATACAAAGCACCATTAGTTGGGTCGTTGTAATCATTAGCGCCTAAGAAAGCCACCTGCTTACCGTCTGACGACCAAATGGCTTTGCCCTGCTTACCTTTTGTATCAAATTTAGCCTTAACTTTTCCTTTTAAATCAACAATCTGCAATGTTTTCAACATATACACATCATCAATCAAAGAAGTCGGTGAAACCTGCACCAATAACTCGTCTTTGACTGGGCTAAACTTAGCGCTGATCACATGACCATCAATCGCAATTTTCTCTGGCTTTGCCGCCTCTTCTCCTTGATCGGCTTGATCATTTTGAGCAGGAAGATCGGCTAACCAGGCAAAAGTATTTTGGATATCTTCTTCATAAACCTTTGCTTTAAAACCCTTCTTGGATAACTTTTCAATATGCTTTGGCTTTTCTTCACCAGCCAAGAAAACGACTTTGTCGCCTTTAGCGTTAATGCTGTATGCGCCAATACCTGACTTGAAGGTCAAAACTTGCTGAGATTCCCCCCCATCAACTGGAATGGCGTATAACGCTGGCTTTTTATCATCGCCACGTTTCGCAGTATAATAAATGGATTTGCTATCACTTGACCAACTAACACCAGCAATTGAAACCTTGCCAGTAATAAATGGCTTAGGTTCACCACCTAAAGGCATCACATAAAGCTCTGACCAAGCCGTTCCATCTTCGTCTTTATAGGGCGTACGCGGTTTACTTTTTGTAAAGGCAACCCACTGGCCATTTGGCGAAATATTAATCGAGCGAACACTTTTAACTTTAGCAATATCTTCTAAGGTCATACCGGCTGCGTTGACCGCGCCAGCGAATACCATTGAAATAAAAGCTATAAAAATCAATGACTTTTTCATCAAAACTCTCTTTTGTTTTTAGCGAAGCCAGTAGCTTAATAAAAATCACAACAGACTTCCAGCGAATCTGCCAATGGTTGGATTTGTAAAGTCTGTTAAAAGTGTAATGGGTTGTTACATTTGGAAAATTGCCAGCGCAGTCAGGTTTGGTAAAGTGCGAATGTGGGCTCAGATGACTACCCCTAGTACTGGTCCCGCATCTCAAAATACCTCCTTCTCATTTTGAGACGCAACGTTAGCCCCCTCCCCAGGGGGCTTTTTTTTATCTGATTTTTTATGATTTCTGAATCCTAACGCTGGCTTTGAAAATAGCCTGATAGACTTCTTGAAGCTCCTGTAAGCTAAACTTGTCACCAAATCTTTGGTGCAAAGACTCCACAATCTGCTGTTCCCTTTCTGGAATATGCGCATCAAGGCCAAGAGCTTGCTTTTCGACACTAATGGCTAGCACCAACTCGGCTCTCTGCTCAATGAGTTCGACTAATTTTTGATCAACAGCATCAATCTGTTGGCGAATTTGATTGATTTTCTTCATCAACTTTTTCCATATTGCTCAATGACTTGTAAAAAACTCATGGGTTCATACACACTATTATAGTAATATTGGCATTAATTATGATCTTTAATAGTTGTATTTTAGAAAGAATATGAGCAAAACCGACACTATTTTCGCTGAACCGCTTGGCCAAGTGCAAGATTTCCAGTTTGATGACAAGGTGGTAGAAGTCTTTCCAGACATGATTAAGCGCTCAGTGCCAGGCTATACCACCATCATCAACGGTATTGGCGAAATAGCCCAACGGTTCGTTAAAGACGGAAGCCAGATCTACGATTTAGGTTGCTCATTAGGTGCAGCTTCTTTGTCCATCCGGCAAGCAGTTAATGCTAAAAGCTGTTCAATCATTGCGATAGACAATTCATCAGCAATGGTTGAGCGCTGCCGCTTAATACAGAGTGGCTATAATTTTGAAACTTCTATTGAAGTAATTGAAGCTGATATTAATGATATTGAGATTAATAATGCCAGCATGGTCATTCTCAATTTCACACTTCAATTTTTGCCTCGAGGTCAACGTAAGCCATTGATTGAAAAGATATATCGTGGTCTTAACCCAGGCGGTTGTTTGGTGCTTTCTGAAAAACTGTCATTGCAGCATGATGAGCTTGATCAGCATATCATTGACCTACATCACGATTTTAAGAAATCCAATGGCTATAGCGATATGGAGATAGCGCAAAAGCGTGCGGCTTTAGAAAACGTACTCTTGCCTGATTCACGTGAGAAGCATTACCAACGTTTCGCTCAGGCAGGATTTAGCCAATTTGATACTTGGTTTCAGCATTACAATTTCGCATCATTCTTAGCCGTGAAAGAAGCTCTAGTACGGTAATTTTAGACTCAGACATAAATTTATGATTAATTTTAGCCGCACCTATCAAGCCATTGCTAATACTCGCTTACACCCTTGGTTAGAGCAAATTAAAGCTGGTGTCCATCAACGCATGGACGATTATACTCATGGCAACATCAATCAATGGATAGAACTACTCAAGCAGTTTCCTGATATCAAGCCTGATCGCCTCGAGCTAAATCAGAAAGTATCCATAGGCAGCGCTGAGCAACTTAGTCAAGATCAACAAGCTGAACTCAAAGAACTGTTGATGAAGTTCCATCCATGGCGTAAAGGACCATTCCACTTGTTTGGTACTCACATTGACACCGAATGGCGATCAGATTGGAAATGGGAACGCTTAAAAGATCATATTTCGCCGTTAAAAGATCGTATAGTTCTGGACGTTGGCTGTGGTAATGGTTATCACTGCTGGCGCATGGCCGCTGATAAGCCACAATTGGTACTAGGCATAGATCCATCGCAATTGTTTTTGATGCAGTTTGCCATTATGCAACAATATATCGAACAAGCTGTAGATGTTAACCCTGTACATTTTCTACCGATTGGTTTTGAGTACCTGCCTGAGAATTTATCCGATCAGGGTTTTGACACGATTTTTTCCATGGGTGTGCTTTATCATAGACGCTCACCCATTGATCATATATTGCATCTTAAAAAACTATTACGCCCTGGCGGAGAGCTGGTACTAGAAACTCTGGTGATTGACGGTGATGATGACCAATGTCTTATTCCAAGTGACCGTTATGCTCAAATGAATAATGTCTGGTTTATTCCAACCACAGGAATGCTAAAGAACTGGCTACAAAAGTGTAATTTTGAAAATGTGCAAATAGCCAATGTATCAAGTACCAGCACTGATGAACAACGAGCAACCGAATGGATGACCTTTCAGTCATTGCCTGATTATCTTGACCCGCAGGATCCAAACCGCACCATTGAAGGCTATCCAGCACCTAAACGTGCAGTCATGATTGCAACACGAGCGAGTAAAAAATAGAGCCCACCATGTCTGAGAAAGATTATCATATTGTTCCTTTTTGCCCAGAGCCAGTGCGCATCATTCGGCCTGATAAGCACTTTTTGCTGGTCAATAAACCCGCAGGGCTTTTAAGTATTCCTGGACGGCATGAAGAAAATAAAGACTGTGTCGTTACTCGCCTACAGAATCATCCAAAATCAAATACGGCCTCAATTGTGCACCGTTTGGATATGGCCACCTCTGGAATAATGGTCATTGCTTTGAGCAAGTTTGCCCATCGCGAAATCAGTAAACAATTCGAACTTAGACAAACTGATAAACACTATGTCGCCATTGTTGATGGCATTGTCGAAGAAGACTCAGGAATTATTGATTTGCCGATGATTGCAGATTGGCCCAACCGTCCAAAACAAAAGATCTGCCATGAAACAGGCAAGAAAGCTATTACCGAATGGCAAGTGCTTGAGCGTAACACAATGCGTAACTGGACACGACTGAATCTCAAACCAGTAACAGGTAGAAGTCATCAATTACGCTTACATTGCTTTGAACTCGGCCACCCTATTCTTGGTTGTCATTTATATGCCAAAAACAATTCACAGCATAAAGCCAATCGTTTACTACTTCATGCTGAAGAACTCAGTTTTACTCACCCAAAAACCCAACAATTAGTCACAACACGATCAAGTTGCCCTTTTTAGCTTGAATAGTAACGAACTAATTGCCAAAATACGCGCCGAAATTGCAATAAACAAATCAAGGCACCCGTAGCTCAGCTGGATAGAGCGTCGCCCTCCGGAGGCGAAGGCCACAGGTTCGACTCCTGTCGGGTGCGCCATTTTATTGTACAAATACCACCTTTACAGTCTCCTATATTTATTTACAATAACCTCATTACTTCTAATTAAAAATATTATGAAAACCTTAGAAAATAAATTTGAGCGCGCTCTATTTTCCAGTCGCTGGATTCTAACGCCTTTTTTTATTGGCTTAATAGCATCGATTGTTGTTTTGCTTGGTGGATTTGGTAAGGAATTATGGCACTTAGTTAGTCACTTTGGTTCTTTGAGCGAAAAAGATACTATCCTTGGGATTTTAGCCTTGGTCGATATGACTTTATTAGCTAATTTGCTTATCATCATCATTTTTAGTGGTTACGAGAGTTTTGTATCTAAAATTGACGTAGCTGATCATGAAGATCGTCCTGGTTGGATGGGTAAAGTGGGCTTTTCGACATTAAAAGTCAAATTGATCAGCTCGATTGTCGCTATTTCTGGTATTGATTTATTGCGAACATACATGATTTTAGATGAGCCAGAAACCAACATCAGCCCTGAAATTGTGAAGTGGAAACTGTTAATTCACGCCACCTTCGTAATTTCAGGCTTATTGTTCGCTGTTATGGACTATTTAACTAGTAAATCAAACCATTAAGTCACCAATAAAAAAGGCCGCATTACGCGGCCTTTTTCTCAAAAAAGCTTTTATTCTTCAACAACTGCTGCATCAGGAGCATTTTTTGCTACTGATTCAATACCGTTATTACGGCCACTTTCAGATTTGTACATTTGGCTTTTACCAACTTGTTGGCCATTTGACGCATTCAAAACAAAGTAGAAACGACCATCTGATGCTGTTTTCTTTTCAAAGCGATCTGCATTTTGCGAATTACGACGAACAGAATCAATACCGTTCTCGCAACCAGAACTAGAAGAGTAACCTTGGCTTTGTAAAATCACTTCGCCATTGCCTGCTTTCAGTACAAAATAATCTTTTCCATCTTTTCCTTTTGAAACTACAAATTTACCTGCCATTGTATTTTACCTCTGATTATTAATAGTTCTGGCTAACCATTTAGCCCCACACAAGAATAGTTACTCATTTTGCATAAAAATTCAAGCAAACCAAGCCAAATATCTAGGATTATTCACTTTTTTACATTTCCGTTAAGTTAATGAATTTTAATTACATTTTTACTTATATTTTACAATCATACGGTTTAGATCTAAGATGGAAGTGGTACGATTAGAAGGTATTAATCAGTCTCATGGAATTCGAAGGAGGACACCCATGAAAAAACTTCCCTTAGCACTTGCTATTGCTAGCTCTCTAACACTTCTTGGCGGTTGCGCCACTCAAAATGCATCAACATCTGACTCAGCAGCTCTTCAAGCAGAATTAGATGCAGCGCGTGCAGAAGCCGCTCGTAAGGAAGCTGAAGCAGCCCAATTACGTGAGCAACTTGCTAACGCGCAATCTTCAAGCACAACAACGCAAACGGTTTACACTGGCGGCGGTGATTTATTACCACCTAATGCTAAACCTGGTGAATGTTACTCTCGTGTTCTAGTTCCTGCTCAATATGAGTCAGGTGAAGAAACAGTTCTAGCACGTGCTGCTAGTTCTCGTATCGAAGTGATCCCAGCTGAGTACGGTATGGTTGAAGAAACTATCTTGGTACAAGAAGAATCTACTAAGCTTGAAGTTATTCCAGCGACCTATAAAACGGTTACTGAAGAAATTATGGTAGAACCTGAAAAAACCATCATCCGTGAAATTCCTGCCGAGTATGAGACTGTAACTGAGCAAATCTTAGTTCGTCCAGCTTATACAACTTGGAAAAAAGGCCGTGGTCCTATCGAGAAAATTGATGAATCGACTGGCGAAATCATGTGTTTAGTAGAAGTACCAGCTGAATATACTACGGTAACCAAGACTGTAGTAAAGAGCGCTGCACGTACTGTTGAGGACGTTATCCCAGCTCAGTACAAAACAGTGACAAGAACTGTTGTTGATCAGCCTGCATCAACACAAACAGTAACTATCCCAGCAAAATACGATACTGTATCTGTTCGAAAGCTTGTTAAGCCAGCTGAGACTCGTGAAATTTCAATTCCTGAAGAGTATAAAACCGTTGCTACACGTAAGTTGATCACTGACTCTCGTTTAGAGTGGCGTGAAATTTTATGTGAAACCAACACTACTCCAGGTTTAATTTCTCGCTTGCAACGTGCACTTAATGATGAAGGCTACAACGCAGGTACTGTTGACGGCGTGTTAGGACAATCTACTATGGATGCGGTTATTCGCTATCAGAAAGATAACAACCTAGCTAGCGGTCAATTAACTTTGGCAGTTCTTGATAAGTTAGGCGTTTCACAATAATCAACATTGTGTAATAAAGAGAAGTCCTGCGGGGCTTCTTTTTTTATTCAAGCAAGAAAACAATGAAAAACATAGCTCCTAAAATATTCTTCGTTCTATTGTTAGCGTTATTATGGTACTTTCAGCAATACCACGATCACAGCTCAAACAAAACCTCATCTCAAACTTTTGATGAGCAAAAAGTACAGCAATATTTTAAGCAAAAACAATCTGGAAAAATGGTCAAGATACAAGCTGTTGTTACAAAAATACTATCCGATGATATTCATGAGCCAAGACATCAACGTTTTATTGTTGGGCTCAGTAATAAACATACGGTTTTGATTACTCACAACATTGATCTCGCACCACGAGTTACAGGCCTAAATGAAGGCGATCAGCTCGAAATTACTGGCCAATATGAATGGAATCCTCAAGGCGGGGTTATTCACTGGACCCATCATGACCCTAATGGGTTAAGACAAGGTGGCAAGATTATTCATAAAGGAGAAGTTTATCAGTGAACGAAAAACACATGCAAAAATGGCAAAAAACACGTCAAAAAGGAAAGCTACGCTTTGTAATCATTTACGGTGTTATAGGGTTTGGATTACTACTTAGTATCGCGCAATTAGCAACTAAATATATACTACATCACCCTCACCTTGACCTAAAAAATGCTTTATTCTTATTTGGAATTAATCTAATCATAGGCGCTTTATTTGGCTTGTTTATGTGGCATAGCGCTGAAATAAAGTATAGAAGAGCTGAAAAGCAATACACTTCGAGAGATGAATAATCATTAAATATTTTTTGCCATTTCAATGCGACAAATAATGTTTTTAGATTAAGAGTTTATTTTTGTAACTAACTAAAACTAAAAACATTATTTAACACAATATTAAGCAAAAAAGTTATACGTGTTTACCACCCGTCCAACCACCAGAAGCTAACACTCTATCCCCCATTGCTTTTGGAGACTCTTCTAGATCAGTAGCCATGGAATCATTCCAGCGGTTTAGGAAACCGTACAAACATACAACACCCAAAATCTCAACGATTTGACTTTCACTCCAATGCTCTTTCATACGATCAACCAATTCTTGATCGACTGCATTTGGAACTGAACCTGCCGCTAATGCATAATCTAATGCAACACGCTCTGCTTCGGTATATAAATCAGAAGTCTGATACTCCCAGATTTTATCCAACTTTTCTTGGCTGATTCCATGAATGTTAGCCGCTACTAACGAATGAGCTTCACAATATTGGCAACCAACTGCACGGCTTGCGAAATGTGCAACCAAACGCTTGAATCCCAAATCCACTTCGCCATCTTTTGGCATCACAGCTTTAGTTAAAACCCCAAACCCCTTAACAATTTCAGGGCGGCGCTGCATAGTTAATAAGCTATTAGGTACAAAACCCAGAATTTCTTCAAAAATTTGAAAATCGGCGGCTAAATCAGGATGCAGATTTTTATCTAGTGGTTTTAAAAAGGCCATACCTTTCTCCTATATTTAATTGATATTGTTGATCTTGTTTTATTTAGTAAAGAGTAAATAAACTCAAATTTATTACAAAAAAGGCTTTCCGAAGAAAGCCTTTGCTCAAAGTCTTGCTAAAGGCAAAAATTTAATTGTTATCAGCATTAACGATAGCGTCAACCGTACCTTGGGCTAACGGATGATAACCAGGTCGAGCGACTTGATACACACGTTTAGCAAATGCCAAACCGTCTTCAGTTTTTGCCAATTGCTTGTATAGAGGAACAATCAATTTGCGACGACCAATGTTTATCAAATAGCTTTCTAAACGCTCCATAACCGGCTCATAGCCACGTTTTAGCGCTAATAGTAACCAAGCATGAGCAATCTCATTATTAGTAGATTGAGTTAGCTCAAAACTAGTGTCTAACTGATTCATACGTTCTAATGATAAGTCTTCCGGCAAGTTATTAATAAAATGCAGCCACTCATGAACTGTCCAGTTATCACTATCTAATTGTTCTATCGTCTTTTCATCGCTTAACCAAGATTTAGTTGCCCCATCAATGATAACAAAAGCATCTGAAGTCGGGTTTGGCATAGTTTCTGGTAACATTGGCTCATGCAACCATGTTTCGATATCTGCTTTTGAAACTAGATCACTATTTTCAGCCAACAAATTATCATTTAAGTACTGTTTAAACTCGGATGTCGTTAAACTTTGGAAGGCGTGATCATTAAAATACTTAACTAAGAATTTATCAAAAGTTTCACGTCCAAATTTCTTTTCAAGATAGACTAAAAACATTTGTCCTTTGGTATAAGGCACGCCTGAAAACGCGTCATCTGGATCACGACCATTAAGTTCTAAATGCAATACAGTGTCACCCTTCGGCAAATCTTGAACTTCAGCACGTAAATCTTGTACTGACAAAGCTTGTTCCATAATCGCACGTTTTTCACCAAATAACTCTTCCATAATGCGGTTTTCAACGTATGAAGTGAAGCCTTCGTTCAACCACAAATCACGCCACGAGGCATTAGTTACCAAGTTACCTGACCAAGAATGGGCAAGTTCATGTGCGATAAGGTTTACCAAACTCTTATCACCAGCAATAACTGTTGGTGTGATAAACGACAAGCGTGGATTTTCCATACCACCGAATGGGAAACTAGGTGGTAAAATTAATAAATCGTAACGTCCCCAACGATAAGGGCCGTACATTTTTTCAGTTACCTGAACCATTTCTTCAGTGTCATCAAACTCAGCAACCGCTGCGTCTAAATAAACCTCTTCCGAATAAACACCCGTTCTGTCACTCATTGCTTTAAAACGTAGATCACCTACCCCAATGGCAATCAAATATGGTGGGATCGCTTGCGGCATTTCAAAATGGTAATCGCCATCAAGTTCAGTATCTGGCTCATTGAAAGCACTCATTACAGCCAACAACTCTTTTGGAGTACGAATATTAGCGGTATAAGTCACACGAACAGCAGGAGTATCTTGCACAGGAATAAAGCTACGTGCATGAATGGCTTGCGCTTGGCTGTACATAAAAGGATGCTTTTTACCCGCTGTTTGCTCAGGCGTTAACCATTGTAAGCCACTAGCTTGGGGTTGAGTTTTATAATGAACTCGCACCTTGTCACTACCTTCAACTAAAGCAATGCTAAGCTTTGAGCCTAAAACATCATCTTTATCCGCTAGATCAAACTGGGTTGGCACCCATTGCCCTTCTTTCTCTATTTCTACCTGCTCAATAATAATATCGCGCGTATCCAGAACTAAGCTATCCGCGCCCTCTTTGATACGCTCAAAGCTCAAATCTACAGTGCCTTGCAATGACTTTTCTGCAAAAACAACATCAAGATCGAGATCCAAGTGGGTTAATTTTACTTGATCAAAATTGGCATAAGAGTGCTCATCAGGGCGCACTTGTTTAGTTTTATGAACAGCTGTGCTTGATGTTTCTTGTTTCGCTACAGAATTAGCGCTAGTCTGCTCAAGCTTGCTAGACTGCTCTACAACCTTATTATTATCATCATTTTGACAAGCGGTTAAAGCTCCTAAAGCTAAGCTAGATAGCGCAGTGGCTAAAATTAATTTATTCATACGGATACTCATTAATAGTTTGCTTTTCATCGAGTTCTTCTGTGAGGGGCAATATTTAACCATATCAAAGGATAATGAGAAAGTAATTCGCCACAGTTATCGGGTAAAGATGTAAAATATAGCGCAACAAAGGCAAAGTTATTGACCAGATCATTTCAAGCGTGTTAAATGTACCAAGGCAGGTATTATAATGAATTCAATGAGTTACAAAGATAAATACGCACATCAATTAGCGCATTTTCCGATCAGAGATCACTTTAGAATACGCGGTGAAAATATGACTCGCATTGAGGTTTTTACCGATGCAGCCTTCGCTTTTGCAGTGACGCTACTTGTTGTGTCTATCGACAGCCTCCCATCCAACTATGAGGAATTTATTACCGCCTTAAAGGATATTCCTGCTTTTGCGGCGAGCTTTGCGCAACTCGTGTTCTTTTGGTACGGACACCGTGTGTGGAGCCAGCGGTACGGACTAGAGGATCTTAAAACCGTATTTATTAGCTGTTTATTAATCTTTTGTGTATTGGTTTTCGTGTTCCCTCTCAAGATCAGTTACGCCACATTTTTTCATTGGCTCTCTGGCGGTGAGCTACCTAGTCCAATTAATTTCAAACTTGAACAGTTAAAGTTATTTTTCTCCGTTTTTCATATAGCATTTTTATCTATGTGTTTAATTTTATTATGGTTATATCATCATGCTCTGAAGAACAAAGTCGAGTTGCAATTAGATGACATAGAACTATACGAAAGCAAAACCCATTATCGAGGTTGGCTCATTATGAGTGGAACCGCTTTATTAGCATTAATCACCACCTTGGCTCTACCGGCGAATTTATGCCCATTTGGTGGAGTTTTATATGCTACCCTTGGTATTAGCATGTCGCTCAATAGCATATTACGCGATAAACAAAAACAACAACTTATTGAAAGTATAGACAAAAATTCATATACAGCATCAACACAGGAATAATTATGCCATCACAAGGTAGCGGAAATTTTGAACGAGGCTATATCATCCCTATTGGCGGCTGTGAAAACAGTATCAGCCCACAAGTCGCAGAAAAACTCAGAAGCATCTGCCTCAATGCCTCGGCAAAAGCTGTGGTTCTTAATATTTGTGATCAGCCACTTGAGCATAAACTGAGTAATCAGCTATTAGAAAACGGCTTTGATGAGTGTGACATTCAATCCATCAATAATCGACAGCAAGCCAATAACCCATTGATTTTACAGCACCTGGCAGGTGTTGACTTGATTGTATTGGTTGGACAAAGACCTTTGCAAGTTTCAACGATCATAGGCGGAACGCCCATTGCCAAACAGATTCGTAAACTCAACGCCGATGGAACTCATGTGGTTGGTACTTTTGGTGCCGCAGCATTACTAAGCGAGCATATGATTGCAGGCGGTCAAGAAGCAACTATTCCAAAACAAGACGGTGTGACTATGGCGCCTGGATTAGGATTAACCAACCGCTTTATGGTCGATTATCATTTCAAACAGCAAGGTCGGTTAGGCCGACTATTAACTGCCCTATCCTATAATCCATTCACTATCGGAGTGGGAATTGACGATGGAACGGCATTATTTATCAGTCCAAACGATGATTTAGAAGTTTTTGGGAACGGTGCCGCAACATTGATCGACCCAAGTAATTTACAATACTCGTCCATGGGCTCTGCTGGTAGTGGAGATCCTATCTCGTTATTTGGACTGCAAATGCACATTCTTGCCCAAGGCGCACGTTTCAAGGCTGGTGAGAAAAAAGCATACGACGAACACTGGGCTTAACAACAATAACTCCATAAGCCGTTTACTTTTTGTTTTAACTTTTAGGGTATGACTTAATGACAATAACTGTTTCCAACATGCAAAACTATAAACGTTTGGCTAAAATATTTTCTATTGCAGCGACTACTGCGCTAATGATTTCTTGTAAAAGCGCCCCCGTCGTTAAAGAAACACCTCCACCACCTCCGCCGCCAAAACCCGTAAAAACCTACAAAGAAATTAATATTGGTAGCAATGTTTACATGACCATTCCAAGCAAATGGCAAGTCATTCAAGGTACTATGCCAAAAGGTTACGTTAGCTACACTATTAAAAACAAAGCCGTGCATATGGTTATCAGCGGTTACACACAACCTAAGAGTAAATTTAGTTTAAGTGGTAGCGAAAAAGAGCTTTCTTCAAAAACCTTGTTGTACTGGTCAGGCTCGATGAGTAAGCAAAAAAATTACAATCCACTTACCGATCAGTACAAAACAGGAGGCTTTACTCGTTATACCTGCCGTACAAGCACTAAATGCTTCCAAGTGTTCCCACTGTCTAATTGGCGCTCTGTAGTGGCTGCAGATCTGCAAGCCAATGATATGAAATATAATATTACTTCAGGTGTCGATTACCTAACTGATGAACAGGGTAATGATGTTATGAAGGCTCTACAAAGTATTCAAACGAAGTCGATGCTTTTACAACCTTAACTGTAACTAGAAGTAAGAAAGCCTGCAAATGCAGGCTTTTTATTATCCAATGATTATCTAGCTGTTCGCTTCGCGCTGCGCAATAAAATCTAGCGCTTGATCAATTCTCGATAAAACACGCTCTTTGCCAATCCACTCAAGAGTGATCCCCAAGTCTGGAGACATGCCGGCACCAGTCACGGCCACTCGTAATGGCATCCCCACTTTGCCCATACCAAGCTCAAGCTCTTCTGCAGTTTGGCTGACTATGCTGTGCAAATTACCTGCTGTCCAATCATGAGTTTCAGACAACTTTTGCTTTGCTAACTCAAGTGGCTGACGAGCCACAGGACGCAAGTGTTTCTTGGCCGCATTAGCATCAAACTCATCGAAATCGTGATAGAAATAACGAACGGCTAACACAAACTCTTTAAGTGTTTTTACTCGCTCTGCCATTTCTGGAATTAAATCTTTGATATCAGGACCGTTAGCCACATCAAGCTGCTGTTCATTAATATGGAATTGTAAATGCTTGAGCACTTCTTCTGCTGGCAACGACTTGATGTAATGCTGATTTAACCAATTCAATTTATCAGTATTAAAAGCCGATGGCGCTCTGTTAACGTCTTTGAGATCGAATAGTTCAATCATTTCATCAACTGAGAACACCTCTTGATCGCCATGAGACCAACCCAAACGCACGAGATAGTTAAGAACCGCTTGAGGCAAATAACCTTCATCGCGATATTGCATCACGCTAACCGCGCCATGTCGTTTTGATAAGCGCTTACCATCATCGCCTAAAATCATTGGTACATGAGCGTATTTCGGCACTTGTCTGCCCAATGCTTCAATCATGTTAATTTGACGCGGCGTATTATTAACGTGATCGTCACCGCGAATCACATGGCTGATCTCCATATCTGAGTCATCAACCACGACAGTAAAGTTATAAGTTGGCGTGCCGTCGGTACGCGCAATAATCAAATCATCTAACTCACTGTTGTTCACTGAAATAGTGCCTTTGATCAAATCATCAAATACCACCGAGCCTTCTAAGGGATTCTTGAAACGGATCACATGAGGTTGACTACTATCCTGCTCATCACAAGATAAATTACGACAATGACCGTCATAACCAATGCGCTGCTTACTGGCTTGCTGCTGCTCACGCAGATCATCTAAACGTTCTTTTGAGCAATAGCAACGATAAGCCTTGCCTTGCTCGACTAATTGCTGAATCAGCTCTTTATAACGATCAAAATGATGGGTTTGATAGAAAGGCCCCTCATCATGTTGCAAATCCAGCCATTGCATACCATCTAAAATTGCCTGTACCGATTCTTCAGTTGAACGTTCGCGATCCGTATCTTCAATTCTTAACACAAAAGAGCCTTGGTGCTTTTTAGCATAAAGCCAGCTATAAAGCGCAGTACGAGCACCACCAACGTGCAAATAGCCTGTAGGACTTGGAGCGAAGCGAGTTTTAACCGTCATATTCAACAATCTTTGTTTATTATCAATAAAGGAGCGCTATTCTATCAACTGCGCACACTGAGCAAAACTATTTAACTAAATTTCTTTTACTTGGCATTACTTTTCCTGCGTGTTGCAACAGACAAAATGATTAATTATTAATCAACAATTGTTGCTTCTTAGGCAATTTCATGTTTTTTTGAATTTTTTTAGCAAAAACGGTTGACCAATTCTTAATGCGCTCTTAAAATGCGCGCCGTTCTCACCGAGAAGTCATGAGAACTGTTGAATGTGGGTGGTTAGCTCAGTTGGGAGAGCATCGCCCTTACAAGGCGAGGGTCACTGGTTCGAGCCCAGTACCACCCACCACTTTCAACTATCGAACACAGCATTCGAAAAATTCCAAAGGCCTTGATCATTCAAGGCCTTTTTTATTTCTATCAAGCTTTCAAACTCGTATAACGACCTAATATTTCATTCCTTTTACTGGTCAGCTCTGGCACAATATGCGGCATATCCAACGCCTTAATGCTTTTTAAGCTATTTAACCAGTTTTGTGGAACTTGCAGTGAATATTCAGCCTCACCTATTATCAGCACTTGAGCAACTAAGTTCTCAGCTTGATCAAGATTGTTTATTAACAGATGCCGAGTCATTGGCTCACTATGGCAAAGACTGGACAAATTCCTATACTCCAGCACCATTAGCTATTGCTTTCCCTAAAAACACGCCCCAAGTTAAAGTTATTATTGATTGGGCCAACCAACATCAAGTAGCAATAGTTCCATCAGGTGGCCGCACAGGTTTAAGCGGTGGCGCTGTAGCCAGCAATGGTGAAATTGTGATCGCCATGGACAAAATGAACAAAATTATTAACTTTGAGGCATCTACCAAACAAGTAAAGTGTCAAGCTGGCGTGATCACAGAGCAACTGCAACAATTTGCTCAGGATCAAGGTTACTATTACCCCGTTGATTTTGCATCCAGCGGTTCAAGCCAGATTGGCGGTAATATCGCAACAAATGCGGGCGGTATTAAAGTCATTCGCTATGGTTTAACCCGTGATTGGGTGCAAGGCTTAACCGTAGTTACTGGTGCAGGTGAGGTGCTTGAGCTCAACAATGGCTTGATCAAGAACGCTACTGGTTACGATTTGCGCCACTTATTTATTGGTAGCGAAGGCACATTAGGTATCATTACTGAGGCCACGCTTAGTCTCACTCGCCAGCCAACAAATTTAACCGTTTTGTTACTTGCTATCCCAAGTCTAGACAGCCTGATGCCTTTATTAAACAGCTTCCAAAAAGAAGTTGATTTAACCGCCTATGAATTCTTTTCCGATCAAGCCTTAGATAAAGTCATGGCTCATCATAATTTGCCCTGCCCGGTATCTGAGCGTGCGCCCTTCTATTGTTTATTAGAATTTGATGCTACTAATGATGATGTTTTAGAAAAAGCCTTAGCATGTTTTGAATCGGGTCTTGAAAATGAATTAATTTTTGACGGCGTTATGAGCCAGAGCCAACAACAAGCTGAAGATCTTTGGAAATACCGCGAGTATATTTCAGAAACTATTTCATCACGAAAACCCTATAAAAATGATATCGCAGTAACTCCTAACAAGCTGACCGATTTTTTATCTCAAGTAGATACCATCGTTAGTGAACAATATCCTTCCTTCGAAGCCATATGGTTTGGTCATATTGGGGATGGCAATTTGCATTTGAATATTCTAGCGCCAGAAGACATGGATTATGCCGATTTCACTCAAGCCTGTGAGCAAGTCAATCCACAAATTTTTGCGCTGCTAAAACAATTAGGTGGTAGCATTTCTGCAGAGCATGGGGTTGGATTATTAAAAAAACCTTACCTTAACTACTCTCGTAGTGATGCAGAAATATCTTATATGAAAAGCATTAAAGCCGTTTTTGATCCCAATAAGATCATGAATCCAGGCAAGTTGTTTGATTAAACCTTAATACCCATAAGAAAATTATATGCTCCTAGCCCTTAGTATTATATCCCTGCTTATAGGCCCAATGTTATTAGGTTGGTTGCCATACAATCGCAGAATAGACAATTTTCTTTTTGCCTTTGTATTGTTATCAGTGGGCGGTATTTTACTAACCGATGTGATCCCCGCGCTTTGGAGCCATATTGGTTTAGCTATGATACCAATGGTTTTGCTTGGCTTTTTCGGCCCTGGATTGATCGAAATGAGCTTTCATAAAGCAGCCGATAAAGCTCATGGTTTTGCCATGTTATTAGGTGTACTTGGCTTACTTGCCCACTCATTAATTGATGGCGCAGGCGTAGTCACCACTCAAGATAATGAAATGTTGCCTTATGCCGTTATTTTACATCGCTTAGTGGTCGGTTTTAGTTTATGGTGGTTGGTGCAACCGTTATGGGGAAATAAACGCACGCTCATCGTATTTTTATTGATGTCGATAGTCACTATCCTAGGATATTATATTGGCGAACAAGAGCTTATCGGCCTGCACAACCCTTATGTAGATTATTTTCAAGCGCTGGTTGTTGGAACATTACTGCATGTCATTATTCATAGACCTCATGTTGACGATCACGGTCATGTTCATGATCATCATCATGGCGATGGTCATCAGCACCATAAGCATGGATTTGTTATAGCCCATAAAGGCTATTTTATCGTCGGCGCTTGCGTGGGATTAATTCTGCTTTACACTCTGCACCATATTCACTTTTGAACCATCGTCGTCAATCACACGGCCTAATGAGTGTTCACGCCAGCATTCCGAATCGACGACTGTTTGCTATCTGATGATTTAATATTATAGTGTTTATCATAGAGCGATAATTATAGATTGGCACACTTCTTGCATGCATATAGTGATATCTATGGCTAAAATAACATTATGATGAGTATCAGAAATAAATTTTTATTACTATTTGCACTTTTACTAGCGGCATTATTGGCTGTACAAACGTGGCTATTTTATCAATACACCGACCAAGTGGCGGAAAAATTTGGCGAAGCAGCTTTTTCAATCAGTAAAGATACCGCCAGTATATTTGTCTATAATCAAGATAATTTCCAACAAAAACAAACCTTTAGCTATCGTGAGAACGGTCAAACTTTCACCAAAACCATCATTATTCCGAAAAGTCGTGATCTACAAATGCTGCTTCACGATGACACCAAAGATGATCAAATCAAAGTCGTTGGTGGCGAGCTAGAATTTACTATTCCAATCCCTCGAACTCCTCTTGAAACAACGCTTGCTCAACTCAAATCAAAGATGATTTGGTTAACTTTTGGCTTGTTTGCAGTAGTTATTCTGATTGCAGGCTTTATTATTTACAGCATGCTAAGACCTTTGAGCGCGCTCAACAAAACCGCACAAAAAATCAGTCAGGGTGAGCTAGGAGCCAAAATTGATTTGACCGAAAACCAATACCCGAGCGACTTTAAGCAAACTGTCACTCAATTCAATCGGATGTCTGACGCATTGGTTGATTTAGACAAACAAAAACAGCAGCAACAAGAACTAGAACATTTTCGTGAGTTAAGCGATATATCCCGCGGCTTAGCCCATAATTTACGCAATCCCCTGAATACCTTGTTGTTGAGCATTGAGCAATTGAGCGAAGCAGGTTCTAAACCAGATACTAATAATCCAAGCGCTGCTAAAAAACTCAAACAACTGGCCACGCAACAAGTTCAAAGAATTGATGATTGGCTAAAGAACTTCATGCTACTGATGGAACAAGGATTAGAGCCTGAACCAGTTTGTATTCAAGAGCTTATTGATGAAGCCATTAGCCAGCTACAACTCAGCGATATTGATGCCAAGGTCACTTTTAAGGCTGCTGATACTTTGGCTAAAAGCGACTTAATACATTGCGTTAAAACAGAGCTGACTATGGTATTACAAATGGTTTTGCATAATGCATACGAGGCTAGTTTAGAAGCTACAGAACTATTACCTATTGTACTGACTACTCATGTGGATAATGATGTTCTTACAGTGACTATAGAAGATCAAGGCTTGGGTATAAACCCAGAGCTCAAAGATAAGCTGTTTAATCCTTACGTTACCGACAAGACCTATGGCACAGGAATGGGGCTTTATATTGCAAAACGTATCGTCAAACATCGTTATAATGGCTCAATAGAGCTTGTCGCCAATCAGCCACAAGGAACCAAGGCAATCATTAAAATTTCGACTCGCAGAACAGCCTAAACTGCCGTTATTAAAGTAAATATGATGAAAAATACAGTAAAAATTTTAATCGTTGAAGATGAACAAGCTCAAGGTCAGTTAGTTGAGTCAATTATTAACTCAGCAGGCTATCATGCTCTCTGGGTAGAAAGCGCCGAAGACGCCATAAAACAACTCAATACGGTACCTTATGATCTGGTTATCTCAGACTGGAAGCTCAAAGACAAAGATGGGCTTTGGTTGTTGCAACAAGTTAAGCAGCAACATACCCATTGTTACTTCATTCTTGCCACTGCATACGGCACTATTGAGCACGCAGTAGAAGCTATTAAGTCCGGTGCCAATGATTACATAACCAAACCCTTTTCTAAAGACACCTTGCTCTTTGCCATTGAGCGCGCAGCCAAGCAAATCTACCTTGCAGGACAAAATATAGCGCTAAAACAACAACTTAGCGAAAGACAACAGTTGGTGGATATGGTTGGTAGCTCAAAAGCTATGCAAAAAATCTTCAACCAGGTTGAAAAGTTGGCGGCAACGCAAGCCACCGTACACATCTCTGGCGAATCTGGCACAGGTAAAGAACTGGCAGCAAGAGCATTACACCAACTATCCGATCGTAGCGATAAACCATTCATCGTGATCAACTGCGGGGCAATTCCAGAGGGGTTGGCAGAGGCAGAGTTATTTGGTGCAGAAAAAGGAGCTTTTACAGGCTCTACAGCAACAAAAATTGGTAAGTTCGAAGCAGCCCATAAAGGCACCCTATTCTTGGATGAAGTAGCCGATTTACCGCTTACAATGCAAACTAAACTCTTGCGCGCTTTACAAGACGGAACCATTACTCGGATCGGCGCCAATCAACCCATTCAAGTTGATGTCAGAGTAATATCGGCAACCCATAAAAACCTTCACGAAATGGTCACTCAAGGTGAATTTCGAGAAGATTTACTGTATCGATTAAATGTTGTACCGATCACCATGCCACCTTTGCGCGAGAGGTGTGAAGATCTACCTGCACTATTGAATTTCTTTATCAACAAACATGCGAGCAAGCATAACATTGAGAAAGTTAATGTCACTAATCAAGCCTTTGAGCTACTTAGCCATTATCATTGGCCAGGTAACATTCGCGAACTTGGTCACTGCATCGAACGAGTCATGTTATTAGCAGATCATAAAAATTTAACCGAGGATGACTTTAGTTTTTTACAAACAAATCATGATCCTATTCAGCAACTAAAAACCAATTTTCAACTGCCTGACAAGGGTATAGATTGGCCATCGTTAGAAAAGCATCTGTATCAACAAGCTCTCGACAAAACAGGTAACAACAAAAGACAAGCAGCTCAATTGTTAGGGCTTTCTTATAAATCTTTCCTCTATCGCATAGAAAAGTTCCTTATTTCAGACTGATATCCCGAAATAAGGACATTTTTCGGCTATAACAAGACACAAATACATATAGTTTCATTTTGTTAAAAATTTTTTTCCCAGCAAACCTATTAACCCACATAGATTTTTTCTCTCAGTAAAAGTTGGCATGATTATTGCTTATCTATTAATTGTTAATCATCGTTTTAGAAACATGTTTTAGAACTTTGATTTTTTAATTACAGACAGTACTATTGATCACAATCAGGAGAATATTATGAACACTATGATTAAAACATTAACCAGTTTAGCTTTGGTTGCGCCAGCAGTATTAGGTTTAAGTATTGCGACGGTATCCGCTGAAGAGCAAGAAAAGCGTATCGAAATCATGATCAATCAAGAAAATGATAACGACGCCTCTGTAGAGCTTAACCTAAATGGTACTTCGGAAAGGTTTACATTGCCAGAGCTTGTTGAAGGTGAAACTCGCACTATTGTCACTGAGTCAGGTAGCACAGTAACTGTTAGTAAACTTGATGGCAGCACTACCGTTAATCTAGGCGGAGAAGATATCAAATTGATGCACTTAGACGGTGATATTGGTGCAAACTTTGAATGGATAAGCGACGACAATATGTCATTTGGGGCAGATGATAAAATCTTCATTATTGGTGGTAACCTTTCAGAAGAAGTTAAACAAGCGCTACAAAACACCTTAGACTCTTATGGCGTACAAAAAGATTTAGTTTTTCCTGATGGTGGCGATGGCGAAAACAATATCATGGTAATCAGTGATGTATCAGGCGATGATGAAAAAGAAGTGCACAGCGAAATTAAATTAATTCGCAAGCACTCTTCTGAAAAAAAATAAGGCCTATCTTTTTTAATGCCAAGTCAGTTTTTTTGATTTCGGTATTGAAGAAACATAATCCAATTGCCCGCTTAATATCAAGGCGGGCAAATCATTCGATAACTTGGTTTGCACTTCATGACGACGTGTAAACTGATTTGAAAAAATTCCTACCCAAGCATTACGACTATTTGTTTTAGCGACCCATAAGGCTTTTTCGGCAATAAAAATAATTTGTTCCCAAGTTAGTGGCTTTTGCGAATTTTCAATAAATGGAAAGCGTGTAAAGCCGATAGAGCAAGTGATATCAATATTCAAACCGTTGCCTAAGTCAAATTTTCTAGAAGCAATAATATTGCGAATTTTTTCTGCCTGCACCATTTGCTCACGCTTAGCAATTGCGCGACTTAATATCACAAGAGTTGCACCTTCCCACCGTACCAAAGTATCAGTACCATAACTAATTGAACGTAATGACTCGGCAACTTGTCGCAAAATTTCATTACCACATAGATGTCCATGTTGGGCATTAATAACAGCCAAGTTATCAATATCTATAGCAAAAACACCTAAATGAATACCTTTCAAGTCCTCACTGTCTCTCCATGTTTGAACTATCGACTGCAACTCTTGCTTAATATTTTTGCGTAAATAATATTTCGTTTTAAATCCTGTCAGTTGATCATTTATAGTTGACTGCTCAACTTTATTTTCCAATTGCTCAAGCTGATAACTTTGCTCCGCCATAGAATATTGTAAATCTTCTAACTGATAAACTAATGATTTTTTATCATTGAGCAACATACCACTTTTTGCTTTTTCTGCTTGAATTTGTGATTCCTTATTTTGAATACGACGTCGAATTAGATAGTATAAATAGGCAGATATAGAAATAATTGCGGCTAACAAAATAATAAAATAAACAATAAAACCAACTGTGCTTGACCAAAACGCGCGCTCAACAAAAAGCTCGAGTTTTGTAGTATTAACACCCCAAGCACCATCCTTATAACGCATTTGAATTTCTATATCTAAGCGCTCTTGTTGTACATTATGCAAATGAATAAAACGCTTACCTTCTAACTCAATCCAATCTTCCGCCAAGCCAGTGATGCGATAACGAAACTCGATATTATTCGCATCTATGTAATTTAATACCGCAAATCGAATACCAACTTGGCTGTTCTGGTTAACTTGAGCAAAATACAAACCATCATTCTGAGTTAGCTGAACAGTTTGATTGTTTTCCTTAACCGAAACGATACTGATTTGCTGCTTACTAAACTTTGCTTTTATTTCTTCTGGATAAAAATAAGTGATGCCCTGTAAACCACCAAAGTACAAGCCGCCATCTGTATCAGAAAATTGCGCATTGGTAAAAAACTCACTGTATTGTAAGCCGTCATTGTAATTGAAATTAGTTGGCAAGCCTCTATCAGGATGATACTTAGAGATTCCCTTTACTGTCGATAACCATAAGTTACCGTCTTTATCCGATAAAATTGAGCAAATATAATCATCTGAGAAGCCGTCACTCTTAGTGATTCTCTGGAAATAAATATTTCCTTTATCATCATAACGTACTCTATTGAGACCACTGACAGTACCTACCCATAACACACCCAATAAATCTTCATAAATTACATTGACGTCATTACTGGATAACGTTTGCGGATTAAGCGGTTCGCTCAGGAAATGCTCATATTGGTTACTGATTGGATTAAAACGTATTACTCCCTTTGAACCACCAAGCCAAATATAACCTTGCAGATCTTCAAATAGTGTATAAACACCGTAGGAAGAGTCCATAAAAGCACTTGGAATTTTAGATGTATAATCAATAAAGTTCAGATGGTTTAAGGAAAAACTCTCATCAATACCCTGACTGATTTCTACTTTATAAAAGCCCTTTTCACTACCCAGCCAAATGTCACCATTCCGATCTTCAATCATTGTCGCCAGATCAAGTAACTTGAAAGTGGTTTCTGCTGTTTTTATTTCTTCAAGATGAAAAAAACTATCACTGCCAAAAGGACGAATAAACAACCCATTAGTTGATAAAATCCATAAGTTTCTTGATTGGTCTTCAAAAACCTTACTGATATAACTTGGAGTTACCCACTTTCCACCTACAGGAACCACAGGAATATGTGACAGCACCGCAAAATTATTGCTGTAAGTATATAAACCTGAACTGTAAGTACCAATCCACAAGTCACCTTTATAGTCTCTTGTTATACTGGTAACATAATTTTCTGACTTGGTATTAACTGTTTCACGCTTCTGCAATAAATGCACAAATTGTTGTTGTTGACTAAAGTAATTCACGCCAGCAGAATTGCCAATCCAAATCAAACCGTCTTGCGACTGAAACAGGCTGAAAATATAATCGGCACTGATTGAATAAACATCGGAGAAATTAGAGCGGAAACTTTTGCTAATCTTACTTTGTTGTTTATCCCAAAACCTTAACCCAGAAACAGTTGCTAACCAATAGCCAGCTTTAACTGATAATACATCCGTTATTTCAACAGGATTTTTGAAATTTTCATCCAGTACTTCAATATTTTCGAGCTTTTTTGTTTCGGTATCAAAAATTGAAAATCCTGATTTATGGAATAATAATATTGTATCTTGATGAACTTCATCACCTTTTAAGCTAGTGAACTCTTGAACATCATCCGAACAAATACTGGGTTTACTTGCCCCACTGAACTCACGAACATGCAAACAGTTTTTATCAAGAAAATAGACGGTTTGCTCTATAATATGCACTTTCTCAATAGGCTTATCACTCACAAAATCCGTCAACCGTTGATTCAGCTTTGCATCATTGTTATAAATATCGAGTTTAACAAATGACTCTGACGTTAATACTGAAACAGTGTTATCTGGATTAAGTGCAATATCATGCAGATGAATTGCATTATACTCCTGATCGGGATTTCGAATATGCAGTTTATAGATACGTTCAGACCAACGAGTAACTTTTAAGGTTTGAACATCAATGCTATCAATGGTTTGGTCACCATAGATCCATAAGGTTCGATCACCGTCGAACAGTAACTTACGCACATAAGGCTGCTCTATGGTGTCCGGGTTAGCTGAGTCAGATAAGAATATATCGACATTAACGCCATCAAATCGATTTAAGCCACTTTGCGTACCCAACCAAATATAACCCAAATTATCCTGCGCAATATCGGTCACGGTACTTTGGCTTAAGCCATCTTGCATAGTAAAAGAATGAAAACGATAGCGGTCGAGATCGATGGCATTTAGAGGTGAAAAAATACCTATGAAAATAAAAAAGAACAAGCTACGCAGGACTTGATTGCATAGCCTTTGAGTTTTAACTGTAAAATTAATCTCTTTCTTTGAACCGTATGTCACTAGCTAACTCTGGCTTAATTCCTGGTTTGTCCTTGTAAAAATCCCTTAAAAACTCTAAATCTTCTTCTACAACACCTGTTGGGTAGAATAATGGACCTAGGCCTAATACGCCTTTGCTTGAGTCCATATAGGCCAATAAAATAGGAACTTCAGCTTTAAGGGCAATATGATAAAAACCACTTTTCCAATAAGGTTTTTTACTGCGTGTTCCTTCTGGCGCTAGAGCAAATTGGATTTCGTCACGCTCTTTAATGATATTAGCCGCCATATCGACCACGTTATGTGCAGCAGAACGCTCTACAGGGATCCCTCCAAACATACGAAAGAACCATCCAAATGGAGGTTTAAACAGAGTATGCTTACCGAGGTAAGCTACTTTCATCTTAAAGCAAAATCGCACCATCAACATCAGTACAAAGTCCCAATTTGATGTATGCGGCGCAAAGATCACCACATATTTTTTCTGCTCTTCTGGTAATTGTCCAACTACTTTCCAACCCATCAAGCGCAAAAAA
This sequence comes from Kangiellaceae bacterium, assembly GCA_013373015.1. GTDB lineage: Bacteria > Pseudomonadota > Gammaproteobacteria > Enterobacterales > Kangiellaceae > Kangiella. The sequence goes on along the minus strand of JABXIQ010000013.1, from coordinate 23,082 downwards.
AAGCGCATAATATATCGCATGTTGAGGTACTCGTTTAGTGTGTTTTATTGGTTATGTAAATCCATAACCATAGCTGCGTCAGCTATATCATCAGTATCTTTCTTTTTCTTGGCGCTATCGTTACGCAACTGTTCCAATTGCTTCAAATAGTTTTCGTCAATATCACCAGTAACATATTCGCCAGTAAACACTGATAGATCAAACTGTTTTAGGCTCGGATTCCCCTCTTGCACAGCTTCAACCATACCTTGAATATCAAGATAAATCATCTTATCAGCGCCAATTACTTGACCAATTTCCTCTTCAGTTCGACCATGTGCAACCAATTCAGAAGCAGCTGGCATATCAATGCCGTACACATTGGGAAAACGAACTGGCGGGGCTGCCGAGGCAAAGTATACTTTACGCGCACCAGCTTCACGAGCCATTTGAATAATTTGTTCTGAGGTTGTGCCTCGCACAATTGAGTCATCCACTAACAACACATTTTTGTCTTTAAACTCTAGATCAATCGCGTTAAGTTTTTGACGCACACTTTTTTTGCGCATCTGCTGGCCAGGCATAATAAATGTACGGCCAATATAACGGTTTTTAATAAAGCCGTGACGCATTTTCACATTCAGCTTATTCGCCAACTCAACAGCCGAAGTCGTTGAAGTATCAGGAATTGGAATAACCACATCAATATCATGCTCAGGCCATTCGCGTAGAATTTTCTCACCTAATTTTTCACCCATCCGCAAACGAGCTTTATATACCGAAACATTATCGATAAGGGAGTCAGGGCGAGCTAAATAGACATGCTCAAAAATACAAGGAGCTAAGACATTTCCTTCAATACACTTTTTATGATGAAGTTGGCCATCTTCACTGACAAATACCGCTTCGCCAGCGCCAATATCGCCAATCAGCTCGAAACCCAACGAATCTAAAGCCACTGACTCGGATGCCACCATATACTCGGTGCCATTGTCTGTTTCACGTTTGCCATAAACCGCAGGGCGAATTCCAAAAGGATCACGAAAACAAAGTAACCCATGACCACTAATCAAAGCAACCGCTGCATAAGCACCTTTACAACGCCTAAACACCTGTCCTACGGCATCAAAAATATCATCGGCTGACAAACGGTTTTTATCTTTGATTTGCAATTCGTGCGCCAATACGTTGAGCAACACTTCTGAATCTGAATTGGTATTGAGATGACGTCGATCCGACTCATACAGCTCTTTTTTGAGCTGATCAGAATTCGTTAAATTACCATTGTGAGCAAGCGTAATACCGTACGGCGAGTTAACATATAAAGGTTGTGCTTCGGCGCTTGTTGAACTGCCGGCCGTTGGGTAACGTACATGGCCAATACCCGTATTACCCGTCAAACGACGCATGTGGCGTGTATGAAACACATCACGCACCAAACCATTATCTTTTCTAAGATATAGACGGCCATTGTCGCTAGTAACGATACCCGCAGCGTCCTGACCACGATGTTGAAGAACAGTTAACGCATCATAGATGCTTTGATTGACTGGCGTTTTGCCAACAATACCAACAATGCCACACATATTAATTTTGCTCGCTGTCTAGAGTATTCAAAATAGTTTGTTCAAGAATTACTTGCTCATCAATGGTTATGGGGTTGCCATCATCTTCTTCACCCTCTTTCAAATCAGGGTAAACGTCTTCTAATTGATCATAGAACCATTCGGCCACAATTTCCATATGCGGTATCAGGCTTGATTGCCCCCACCATTCATCTTTAGGAACAGGAGTGAATTGCTTGAGACCTAACACCAGTAAAGCACAAATTAAAACTCCTCGCGCCGCGCCAAAGAACATGCCTAACAGCCGATCCATACCACTTAAGCCAACTTTGTCGATCATCTTACCTATCATGTAGTTTAAGATACCAGCACAGACCAAGGTAATAACGAACAGTCCGACCCAAGCAACGCCAAGGCGAATGCTATTAGTAGGAATATGATCTACCAATAATTCAGCAAATGGTTCATAAAAGGCTTTCGCCACGAAGAACGCACCAATCCAGCCGGCCAGCGAAAGCGCTTCTCTAACGAAGCCTCGCAGCAAACTGATCAACGCGGAAACACCAATAATGGCTAGGATTACCCAATCAACCCAAATCATAGAGTAGAGTCGCTCTTGCAGTAATTTATTGAATTGTGGCGTATTTTAACAGAGCAAGAGCAATGGCGGAATGCCTGAATGACAATTAGATGAAAAGTAAATCTAATCTCCAACTTTCAGCAGAGAGTAGGATAAACGTCGACTAATGAGCAATTGCATCAAATTCAACAAGTTTAACTTTAGAACCCACAATTCCCTCTAAACTTGCTTGTCTATCTTGCGCCGCCTTTTTATCGGGATATGGCCCAACATAAACACGAGAGAATTTCTCATCAACCCTCTGATAAGCTCTAAAACCTTGATTTCTGAGGTTTTCCACTAGTTTAGACGCGTTTTCTTTATTAGAAAAACTGCCAATTTGTATCAGCCAAGGCTGATCTTTGAATTCGGGTTTAGTGCTAACAACTTGTTGCTCAACTTTTGATTCTGTAATATTCGGTTCAGTAACTTTAGCATCCGCTTGCGGTTGGACGTTTTTTTCCTGAGCCACTTTTTCTGTATTATTAACTGCGCTGGCCTTTGTGTCAGTATCTGTAACAGCCACAACTGTTTCTTTTGGCTTATCTTGTTGCGAACTTTCAACTGGAGCGGTAATTTGTTGAGCTTTTGTTGTGCTGTTTTGTTCAACTGTTTGTTGCTCAGTGATATTCAGAGGTTTTTGAGTATCAACCGCAGTTTGAACAGTTGCTTGTTCAGGCACCTCATCTTGGTCTAAATTGATGACCAACACTCCTTGCTCTGCATTATTGGTGTTTAGCCTGTTGTCATTTGAATTATCGGCAAATTCTTGGCTCGAATTATCAGTATTTTCCACCACAGCAGTAAGGTTATCTGAATTTTCTTGCGCGCTAACTTGTTCATCAGCATATTCAGAGGATGCAGCTTGCGGCATTTCAGGTATTTGAGAGACTATTTTGGTTCGATACTTTTCGCTATCTAAGATAAGTGGCAGAAAAAAAGCAGCTAATGCCAAGATGACTGCAGCCCCTACTAAGCGATGTTTTAACTTCTCGTCCACTATTTAACCCTTAAACTAACGTTATTTGGCGATTATATCTAATCATATCACTTTCAAAGTGACTTGTTGGTTTTGTGAAATTTATTCCAATACTCAAGCATCTTACCAACAGTTACAAAAGAACCAAACACAATTAATGCTTGCTCTCGCTTACACTGTTCAGCTGTATTGGACTGACTATTTTTATTAAGTTCAGTATCCTGCCAATAATCTTGCCAAGCTTCAACCAACTGAGAATAGCTTTTTGCATTATCTTGCTTTGCCCCCTGCCATTCGCTAATGATATCTAGCAAATATTGGCCTTTAGCGCCACGCGGTTCAGGCAGATCAATCAAAAGCCAATCATCAATAGCACTCATCTGCTGCAAACTTCTTTTAACATCCTTATCTTTTAACATGCCGCATATAGCGCTGATATGAAGTTGTTGTTTTGCTTTCAAATTAAGTAACTTATCATTCAGCAAGCGTGCCGAATCTGGGTTGTGCGCAACATCCACTATGATCAGTGGCTGTTGACTTAACTTTTGAAAACGCCCAATAAATTCAATATCTTGCAGCGCATTTTTAACTTTATCTAATACTACTTTATGGGCAAACAAAGCACTAAAAGCGCGTAATGCAGCGGCCACATTGGATACATATAAATCCGTTAATGGCAAATCTGTTAATCGTATATCACCAACGCTAAATGACCATTTATCATCCGACACTTGATAATAATAGTCTGCTTGAGCCAAACTGACTTGCGGCTGAATGTGTTTAAGATCATCTTGTAGAAGAGAATAAATGTTCGGATCTGCAATAATTGCCAGCTGGTTATGGCGCATAATTCCAGCTTTTTCATGTGCAATTTTTTCCAATGTATCACCAAGCCAATCGGTATGATCGAGCCCTATGGAGGTTATTACCGAAATATCCGCATCAAGAATATTGACGGCATCTAAACGACCGCCCAAGCCTACTTCAAGTACAATTAGGTCTAAATCTGCTTGTTGAAAAATATACAAACCCACAAGAGTTGTGAATTCAAAATAAGTTAATGGAGTATCTTGTTGCGCTTGAGCAATAACCGCAAAAGCATCCATCAAAACTTGATCAGAAGCTGGTTGCCCATTAATTTTTATTCTTTCATTAAACTCGATCAAGTGCGGTGAAGTATAGGAACCGATTTTTAACTGGTGGCTGTTCGACAAAGCCTCAAGACAAGCTACTACCGAGCCTTTACCATTGGTTCCACCAACAGTAACAACAGGAACTTGCGCCGTTAATAAACCAAGTGTTTTAGCCACTTGCTTGATGCGCTCATGACCAAGTTCAATGTTGTGAATAGGATGGGCTTGCTCTAACCAAGCAAGCCATTGAGATAACTGAGTGAAGTTTTGCGTATCGTTCACTTAATGAATGGCGGGTTGCGGCAAATTCAATAATTTCGCACACAAACTAGCAACTTTTCGACGCATATCGCGACGATCAACGATCATATCAATCGCGCCGTGCTCAAGCCAAAACTCACTCAAACGGAAGCCTTCAGGCAATGTTTCGCGAATAGTTTGCTCAATTACGCGCTGACCTGCGAAACCAATCAAGGCTTTCGGCTCAGCAATATGAACATCGCCTAACATAGCCAAACTCGCGGTTACACCACCCATCGTCGGATCGGTTAAAACAGAAATATAAGGAAGGTTCTTATCACTTAACTTTGCCAAAGCAGCGCTGGTTTTAGCCATTTGCATCAACGAAACCAAAGCCTCTTGCATACGCGCACCGCCACTAGCAGAAAAGCAAATCAAAGCACATTTATTCTCAATCGCGGCGTTCACAGAACGAACGAACTTTTCACCTACAACAGACCCCATCGAGCCACCCATAAATTCAAAGTTAAAGGCGCAAGCTACAACAGGAACACCATGTACCGTACCTTGAAAAGCAATCAAAGCATCATTTTCACTCGTACTTTTTTGCGAGCTAGAAATACGGTCTTTATATTTCTTTGAATCCTTAAATTTCAATAAATCTACAGGTTTCATATTTGCCGCAATTTCTTTACGACCGGACTCATCTAAAAAAAGCTCTAAACGCTGACGCGCATTTATGCGCATATGCTTATTACACTTAGGACACACCGCTTGGTTGCGCTGTAATTCGGCATAATACAAAACCGCTTCACAATCGCTGCATTTACTCCAAACCCCTTCAGGGATAGATTTTTTTCGTGCACCTTCTGGATTACGTTTAGGTAATAACCTTTCTAACCAACTCATAATTTATTCACTTTTAAGTTTTGCTAGCCCATCAGTCTTTATTAACCAGGAGCTTTAACAATTTGCGCTGCATTTTAGCAGGTTTCAGGCTAAACGGAACATTAGTCTGGTTTAACCACTGCAACTATTTTCACACCCTTCACTTAATTTCTTATAAAAATAATGGCCCAATAGCAAGTTTAGGCAATTGATACTGCTCAGGATAATCTACATCCACTAAATATAAACCATTCGGACTAGCTGTAGCGGCTGCGATTGAACGATCTTTACTTTGTAACAAGGTTTTAGCCCAATTATAAGGTTGTATGCCCCGCCCAATTTGGATTAAAGAACCCGCAATGTTTCGCACCATATGGTGTAAAAAAGCATTGGCCTTAATATCTATGACCACATAATCGCCCTTTCTTTCCACAAATAAATGATGGATATTGCGAAATGCGGTTGGCGATTGGCAACTGGCAGCTTGAAAAGCACTAAAATCCTGCTCTCCAGGGAAATACTGACACGCTTTATTCATAGCATCGACATCAAGCTGTTGGCGACACCATGTTAATCCTTTTGCAGCAATCGCGGGACGCGCATGAGTATTAGCGATAATATAACGATAGCGGCGTGCTGTAGCACTAAAACGAGCATGAAAGTCTTTATCAACCTGCACAGCCCAGCGTACCGCGATATCGTCGGGTAAACGTGTGTTGGCTCCCATATTCCAAGCCTTCAAAGGACGTTCGTTGTGCAATTCAAAGTGCACCACTTGGCCTGTCGCATGAACCCCTGTGTCAGTTCGACCAGCACAAAAAACATTAATTTCATGATCAGCAATGCTTGACAAGACTTGCTCTAAGGCCTCTTGCACAGAAGGTGAATGCGACTGACGCTGCCAGCCACAATAATGACTACCGTCATACTCAATGCCCAATGCGATTGTTGTCATAATGCACTTTCAATTTTTCTAAATAATCAATAAATTACGCTGAGAAATGTCAGCAGTAGATAGCACAACACCGGGCAAAGCCCGGTGCTTTTGACCATTCATTAAATAATTACAGTTCGGACAATAATTGCGCAGCTTCTTCACTTTGCGCAGCATTACCCTCTTTCTGCACCTCTAATAAAATGTCTTTAGCTGCTTCTTCATCACCCATTTCAATATAGGCACGCGCTAATTCCAATTTGGTTGCCGCCTCATCATCACTTAAGCCTTCGCCATCAGCTTGATCAAGCTCATCAGATAAGTCTAGTGCTGGTGAATCGTCAGTAGAAACTTCCGCCTCATCATCATTAGCATCAAGATTAAAATCTAAAGCATTATCATCATGACTTTGCTGTATCTCAGGCTGCGAAGTTTCATCAAGCTCTTTTTCAAACTCACTTAAATCCACTTCAAACTCTAACGGTTCATTAGAATCAACCACTTCCTCAGCAATGTCTTCTACTGCCTGCTCAGCCTCGTCAAGGGTCGTATCAAGCGTCTCAACGACTTCTTCGTTTTCTAACTCTGAACTGACATCAACATCAGGAACCTCAGTATTGCCGTCCGAGTCATAATCACCAAAAATTTCGTCTTCCGTTGGCAGCTCAAAATCGTCACTCGACATATAGTTCTTTTCGCTCGATTGTTCAAGTGGAGCTATCAAGCCAGACAAACTTGCCACTTTCAAGCCCAACTCTGAATCATGATCAAAACCATCAGGCAATGCACGCTTAAGTGCTTTAAATTCATCCACTTTTTGTTGGCTAGCGTACACTTCCATCAATTTTACACGCACTTGATCATCAGCTGGATCTTTATCCAATGCGGCTTCTAAAATACCTTCAGCTTCTTCTAGACGGCCACGTGCAATAAGGATATCCGCTTCTCCAATTGGATCAGATTCTTGCTCAGGTTGAGCCAGCTTATCACCCGATAAGAACGAATCACGGTTTGGCTCATTAACTTTTGCATTGCCAAAGTTAGGCACCAATCCCTCTCCCTCATCATCTTCACGGCGATTACGCATAAATAAGAAGGCCGCAATTGCTGCCAACAGCGCTAATAAACCACCACCAACATACCACCAGAAATTTTTTCCTTCATAAAATGCTTTTTCGCTACTTTTCATTGGCTGCGAAACTGGTTTTGCAGGTTCTTGAACGGCAGGAGTTGCTTGGCTGACTTGGTTTTGTTCACTATCAACAGGATCGGCCGAACTATTATTAGCAGCCATATCCGTAGCGGCTGCATCAATCGCATCAGACTGCTCATCAATCGCATCAGAAGCGATGTCATTGTTGGTATCAGAATCAATGGCTTGCAAATCATCACTATTAGTTTCAGCGCTTCCAGACAAAACCGCCAGCGCATCGTCTTCAACCGCTAAACCTGTATCGGAAGCGTCAGCTGATTCTGATAATTGTTCTTTTAATTGCTGATTTTGTAGCTTTAAGGTTTCAACCGCTTCACGCAAAGAGTCAATTTCACCCTGCATTGCATCAGGGTTTTGTCCATCAACTTGCGAGCCACCACTTGAATTTAGTGAACTCTCATCAACGCTAGCAATCGTTAAACGACCACCTTGCGAGCTACTATCATCAACAGTTGTCTCATCAACCGCTTTACGCACGTCAAGTGGAGCATCATTTTGCGGCGTTGAAGATCGCAAGTCGCTTAACGCAGAACTTTGTGAAATATCATCAATTTGACTGGTTGCAGGCACCGATAAAGTCGCACCCGCTTTTAAACGATTAATATCATTATTGATAAACGCATTTGGATTGTTGCGATATAGTGCCGCTAATGTTTGCTGAACAGTGACTCCATTCGGGCGCACGCGACTGGCAATTCTCCACAAAGTATCGCCACGTTGCACTGTCCAACTACTATCATCAAAAGCTGGGGCGCTGCGACGTGTGCTGCTGCTTGAAGTTGTGTTTGTATTACTACTCGGGCGACTCGTATTGGTCACGGTATTTGAACGTGTAGCAGTGCTGGTTTGAGTATTAGTGGTAGTTGGCGAAGTTTTATTAAAAGTCGGTGGATCTAATAATAAAGTATATTCGCGCAGTAATTTACCTTGCGGCCAATTAAGCTCAACCAAGAAGTTCAAAAATGGTTCTTTTATTGGGTCACTGCTGTACACTCGAATGGCCTTACTACCATCGCGACGAGTAAACACCTCAAACCGCATATTGTTATGATCCGCTTGGCGAACCACTCCAAATTTGGTGTAGGCTTCGAAAGAGGCTATTTTGGCCTGTAAATCTTGCTCATCAAAACCTTTGGAAGACAATAAGTTGATTTCGGCTTTCAATGGTTGATTCAGCGCAGAGTTGGCTTCAATATCGCCAAGCCCCAACGACCAAACTGGTGAGCTAATTAGTGCTGTTGACACGGCAACGGTGGCAGCTAATTTACGAAACATAGGATTTCCCTCTTTTCTCTACCCAAATTATGTTATTCATTTGATTGATTGAAATAGTCGCTCAAACCCATAGATATAAGCGACCATTAGTATCTCTATCTTAGAATATACTTTAAGTTATCAGTTGTTAAGTCTTAATTTTATGATTTATAAATAATCTTTAACCAGTATTTCAGCAATTTGCACTGTATTAAGCGCTGCACCTTTGCGCACATTGTCCGAAACTACCCACATAGCAAGGCCATTTTCAATACCAACATCGTTGCGAATACGGCTCACAAACACATCGTCTTGGCCACTGGCATGAGTCACAGGCGTGGCATAAGCTAACTGACTCATGTCATCAATCACAGTCACTCCTGGAGCTTTTTCCAACAATTCTTTGGCTTGCTGAGCGCTTAACGGACTGCGCGTTTTTAAGTGCACCGCTTCGGAATGACCATAAAACACTGGTACTCTAACCGCTGTTGGGCTCACGCTGATCGAAGCATCTTCTAAAATCTTGTGAGTTTCCCACACCAACTTCATTTCTTCTTTGGTATAACCATTGTCTTGTATGGCATCAATATTCGGTAACACATTAAAGGCAATCTGTTTGTCATACACCTTTTTAGTAATTTCTTTAGCATTCAGCAATTCAGCGGTTTGACGCGCCAACTCTTCAATCGCCTTTTGTCCCGATCCTGAAACCGCCTGATAGGTACAAACATTAATATGCTCAATTCCCACCGCATCTTGAATGGGCTTTAAAGCAACCAATAACTGCATTGTCGAGCAGTTTGGATTGGCGATAATGCCACGATTGGTGTAATCAGCAATTCGCTCAGGATTAACTTCCGTTACTACCAAAGGAATATCTTCGTCATATCGAAAGTGCGAAGTATTATCCACCACAATACAATTGGCGGCGGCTGCTTTTGGAGCATATTCAGCAGAAATGTCACCACCAGCAGAAAACAACGCAATATCCGCCTTGGCAAAATCAAAATCTGCTAAATTCTCTACCACAACCGAGCGGTCACCAAACATCACTCGCTCGCCTGCTGAACGTTCACTAGCCAACAAATACAAATTATCAATTGGAAAATTACGATCTTCCAATATCTCACGAATAACCACGCCAACCGCACCCGTTGCGCCGACGATAGCCACATTTGCTTTAATCACTTTTATGATCTCCAAGTCTTGGCTTAATAATAAACCAATACTTTAACTAAGAATGTTAACTACTTCTTTTTATTATATAAAATCCAAGCTCTACTCACGATATAACCGATAAAGCCAATGGCTAATAGGTAGATCGATACTTGTCGCCAAATACCGTCACTCGGCTTGAAATAATACAAAAAGAAACCCAACACGAACGCCAGAATGGCAAGGAATGAGAAACTTTGAATGCGTCTGTTCTTCTTCAACTTTTGCAAGTGCGCGGCACGTTCAAGCTGCTCTTCAGAGCTGCCTTTCATGATAGCGCCACAGTGCATACAAGTTTCTGCTTTATTAGAAATGCGCTTACTGCAAACAATACAACGAATAATCGCCATTAATAAACTCTTCTCAATTAAATATAATCACTATACTTTTAGTTTATCACAAAATTGCTCATATTAAGCCAGCGCCTTACTGGCAATTTCATAAACATCGCGTGATAAATCAGGAAGTTGCAAAATACCTTGTAATTGCTCACACATCAACTGTTGACGGCCACCATCAAACTTTTTCCAACGATTGAAAGCTCCCGTCAAACGAGCCGCGGTTTGCGGATTCACCGCATACAACGCTTTAATCTGTTGCGCGAGATAGCGATACCCTTGCCCGTCTGGACGATGGAATTGTGACATATTAGCGCCTGCAAAAGCACCTATCAGCGAACGCACCTTATTCGGATTAGTTATTTCAAAAGCCGGATGATCAAGTAGTCGAGTTACAGTTTTGATAGTTTGCTCATTGGGATCCGTTGCCAGTACCGTTAACCATTTATTGATCACCAAATCTTCATTTTGCCATTTTTGATAAAACTCTTCCGCAACCTCATGTTTTTGTTGATAATTTGAATGCATTAACAACTGAAACGCAGCTATAGCATCAGTCATATTGTTGGCTTGCTCAAGCTGATTGAGCGCTAGCTCATAAACCTCAGTTTTATCCAATGCCATCAAATAACTTAAACATAAAGAAGCAAAGGCGCGCTTGGCGACAGCTTGTTTATCTTGTGAAAAATCCGAAATTGACTGAGGAATATGATGATGAGCTTGATAATGCAGCAACCAGTCCATTTCTAAGTGCTGTGCCAATTCCTGTTTCAAAAACTTACGCGCGCTCAATAAATGGTCAAGATTGACCTGCTTAACTTCTTCAATTAAGGCTTTACTATCTGGCAGTCCCAAGGCCAAGGCTTTGAATTGGCCGTCAAGTTGCTCGTCCGCCAGCAAGTCTTTCACCGCATCAAACACATGCTCTGGAACCTGCATGGGGTGCTCGTTAGCTTGCTGTTCACACAATTGCCAAATCACTCGAGTAAACAGCCTTTGCCCTGCTTCCCAGCGATTGAAAGGGTCATTATCATGGGCAAATAAGAACGAAAGTTCTTGATCATTATAATCGTAATGAAGTTTTATCGGCGCCGAGAAATTACGCAACAATGACAGCACGGGTTTTGAATTAACACCATTAAAAACAATAGCTTGCTTCTCTTTTTTAATGTTCAATATATCATCTTGCAACACATTTTCTTGTTCTATATTGAGCTTAATATCATTGCCCTGTTCATCTAATAAGCCAATTCGTAGTGGGATATGAAATGGAGATTTGTGCTCTTGGCCAGGAGTTGCTGGACAAGTCTGTTCAACGTTCAAAGTTAGCTTTTTTTGCCCTTCATCATAATCACTGATGATACGAACCTCAGGTGTGCCTGCTTGTGAATACCAATGACGAAATAACTTGAGATCGTAATCATTAGCATCCTCCATCGCGCTGACAAAATCCTCACACGTCACAGCCTGTCCATCGTGGCGTTCAAAATACAGATCCATACCCTTTCTGAACCCTTCTGCTCCGAGCAAGGTATGGTACATGCGGATAATTTCAGCCCCCTTGTTATACACGGTTACTGTATAGAAATTGTTCATTTCAATATACGAATCTGGGCGGATCGGGTGCGCCATTGGCCCAGCATCTTCGGCAAATTGATGCGAGCGAATTACTTTGACATCATCAATACGTTTGACCGCAGGATCGGTTTGATCTGCAGTAAATTGCTGATCACGAAAAACCGTTAAGCCCTCTTTTAAGCTTAACTGGAACCAATCTTGGCAAGTGACTCGGTTGCCCGTCCAATTGTGAAAATATTCATGAGCAATAACAGCTTCCACATCTTCAAAATCTTGATCGGTGGCGGTTTCTTGAGCGGCTAACACATATTTGGTGTTGAAAATATTCAAGCCCTTATTTTCCATAGCGCCCATATTAAAATCGCCCACTGCGACAATCATGTAAATATCAAGATCATACTCCAGACCAAATACTTCCTCGTCCCAAGCCATTGATTTCTTTAGAGATGTCATAGCATGTGGACACTGATCTAACTTGCCCTTGTCAACAAAGATCTGTAGCAAAACTTTACGCCCAGACATAGTGACAAACTCATCTTCCAATAAATCATAATCACCAGCACACAAAGCAAACAGATAGGCTGGCTTTTTGAAAGGATCTTGCCATAGCGCAAAGTGGCGACCATCACCTAAATCACCAGAATCTAGTTTATTGCCATTGGATAAAAGATAAGGAAATTGCTGTTTATCCCCCTCAATCCGCACCTTGAATGTGCTCATCACATCAGGACGGTCGAGATAATAGGTGATTTTGCGAAACCCCTCCGCTTCACACTGGGTACAGTACTTACCGCTTGATTGATATAAACCTTCAAGTGCAGTATTTTTCTCTGGATAAATTTTAACGCAAGTAGTTAAAGTAAATTCTGGTTTCGGCTGCTTAATGATTAAAAGCTCATCGGTTACTTGATATTCAGCCTCCGTTAACGCCTGCCCATCAACCGCAATTGAGAGTAATTCCAACTGCTCACCATCAAGCACTAAATCACCACCAGGATTATCAAGATTAGTTCTAAAACGCAAAACACTGTGCACTAAAGTATAACCATCAAACAACTCGAACTTGAGTTCAACATCATCAATCAAATAGTTTGAAGGTGAATAATCTTTGCGATATTTAATCTGTACTGGCTCGTTGGTTTTCATAAAAAAGGCTTTACAGCTCCCTACATTTAGTCGGTGAATAGCGTTAAATTGCGCTTTATTGTAGCAATCCTCTATGAAATTAGATATAACCTGCTGTTCAAACAACGACAACAAAACCTAATGTGTAACTGTCAACAACTGGCTCAAATCGTTCAAGGTAATGATGAATATAATCCACTTGGAGAACTACAAGAATTGGAATGGTCACCAGAGCGCTGGGCGACACTGAATCAATGTTCTGAATGTGGGCAACTATGGCATATTGATATCGCCAAACAAAATGAGATTGGCTTATGTATCAAAGTTCCTGATCAAGCAAGTTGGAAAACACTGGATCCCACGCAAATACGTTTGCAACTAATGGTGCAAAATCGTGGTGGCCTATCTGATGAAACCTGCAAGTGGAAACAATGTAATGAACGCTGCGTAAAAGGACTCGCTTTCTGCCCTGTCCATGCTTATTTTGAGATGGATATAAAAGCATAAACTTGCTAAATAGCTTTTTTCTCGAAACTGTTTGAATTCCTTGCCAACCAGGCGTAGATTAAATTTTGTACAACTCAATTGTCCAAAATGGAGGGATTCAAATGGCACAGTCAATAAATGAAGATAAATTCAATGAGTTATTCGGCAAAGTTCTCGTCGATGTCAGTGGAGCGATAGGTTTACTGATGGCTTATATAGGCGATCAATCAGGAGTCTATCAAGCTTTGGAGCAGCATGGCCCTTGTAGCGCCCAAAAGCTGGCACAAGAAACCAGTCTCGACCCACGCTACCTACTCGAATGGCTATCATCAAATAGCGCATTGGGTTATATAGATTATGATGCCAATAGCCAAACATTCGCTCTAAGCCCTGAACAAGCCGCGATTTTTGCGCACGAAGGAGCCCCAACCTGCATGCAAGGCTTTTTCCAAGCAGTGGTTGGCCAATATGAAACCAATAAAACGGCGGTAGAAGTTTTCAAAACAGGACGTGGGCGACCTTGGGGCGAGCATAGTAACTGCTGTTTTTGTGGCACTGATCGCTTCTTCCGCCCAGGTTATGTCATGAATTTGGTAGAAAATTGGATTCCGTCATTAAATGGCGTAGAAGATAAATTGAAAGCTGGCGCTACAGTCGCTGATATTGGTTGCGGCTTTGGATCTTCCACCCTATTAATGGCAGAAACTTACCCTAACTCACAGTTTGTTGGCTATGACTTTCACGAACCTTCTATTAAAACTGCACAAGCCAAAGCTGAAGAAGCTGGCCTGAGCAATATAAGCTTTAAGGTCGCAGTAGCTAAAGATATTCCTTCCAATAGCTTTGACTTGGCTTGTATTTTCGATGCGCTGCATGATATGGGAGATCCAGTGGGCGCTGCTGCTAAAATCAAAGAATCGCTAAAGCCTGATGGCACCTTCATGCTGGTAGAGCCTATGGCACAAGATAAACTAGAAGATAACCTAAACCCACTGTCAGGTATCTTCTACGGCTTCTCTACCCTTGTCTGTGTTCCAACCTCGAAAGCCCAAGAAGTTGGCCTTGGACTAGGGGCGCAAGCTGGTGAAAAGCGCTTAACCGATGTCTTAAATCAAGCTGGATTCAGTCAAGTCAGACGCGCCACCGATACGCCTACAAATATGGTGCTAGAAGCTCGTTGAGTAGCCAACCCTTATAACCGAGACTGGTTACACTATAGCGGTACATCACAACCACTGGGATTAGTTTTTGTAATCCCAGCTGGTCAGCCTATAAATCTAGCTAAGCCTACTTTACGTTTGCGTAAATCTCACTATACAAATTGCACAAAAATCCGTACAATCGCCCTCGCGAAATACTAGATAAACACTTAGGGGTTAGATTAGATTTAGTAATTAAGTTACTGAATTTCATAGATATTCGCCCCTTCAATAAAGGAGAATGTAGCCTTGACGACTACGACTGTTGCTTCTTTCGAAATCAAGCACCACCAGTACTTAGATGCTGATGGTAAGCCAACACAAGAATTACCTGCATTTGCCAAGGATATGGACAAAATGCGTGCGCTTTATCGTGATATGGCGCTACTTCGTGCATTTGATGCAAAAACCTATGCGCTACAACGCACCGGTAAAATGGGTACCTATCCAGCTTCTTTAGGTCAAGAAGCTATTGGTATTGGTTATGGCGATTGCCTAACTGCTGACGATGTTATCGTGCCTTATTACCGCTCAACCGGCGGTTTGTTAAAGCACGGCGTAACCATGAAAGAAATCCTACAATATTGGGGTGGCGACGAAGGCGGCTCAGATTTCTCTGTTGCTAAAGAAGATTTCCCAATTTGCGTTCCAATTGGTAACCAAATTATTCACGCTGCAGGCGTAGCTAAAGCCATTCAAGTGCGTAAGCAAAAACGTGCTGTTGTTACCGAGATTGGTGAGGGCGGTACTTCAGAAGGCGATTTCTACGAAGGTATTAACGTTGCTGGGGTTTGGAATCTTGGCGTGGTGTTCATGGTTAATAACAACCAATGGGCTATTTCTGTTCCTTCAGCAATTCAAACTGCTTGTGAAACCTATGCGCAAAAAGCTATCGCTGCAGGTATCGAAGGTATTCAAGTTGATGGTAATGACATCATTGCGGTTCGCCAAGTGGCTGAGTATGCAGTTGAAAAAGCGCGTAATGGTGGTGGCCCAACGGTAATTGAATCAGTAACTTACCGCTTATGTGACCATACCACGGCAGATGATGCTTCTCGTTATGACGATAAAGATGTTAAAGATCAAGCGTGGAAAAATGAGCCAATGGTTCGTTTACGTAAATATTTAGAAGCGAATAAGGCTTGGTCGGATAAAGACGAAGAAAAAATGATGGCTGAAATCGCTAAAGAAGTTGAAGCAGCGGTTGAAGAATACATGGCTATTCCAAAACCAGGTCCAGAATTAATGTTTGATCATTTATATGCAGAACTTCCTGAAATGACTAAACCACAACGCGAAGAAGCGATTGCTCGTTATAAGAATCAAGCTGGAGGTGCTAAATAATGGCCGCCATTACTTTAATTGAAGCTGTTACAGCTGCCCTAGCCCACGAATTAGAGCATGACAAAGACGTTATTCTATTCGGCGAAGACGTTGGTAAAAACGGTGGTGTATTCCGCGCTACCGACGGTCTGCAAAAGACTTACGGCGAAGAGCGTGTTATTGACACGCCATTAGCAGAATCTATGATTGCTGGTTTAGCAGTTGGTATGGCTGCGCAAGGCATGAAGCCCGTTGCTGAAATGCAGTTCATGGGCTTTATCTTCCCTGCTATGGAGCATATCGTGACTCAAGTAGCACGTATGCGTAATCGTACTCGTGGCCGTTTAACCATGCCAATGGTTATTCGCGCACCTTATGGTGGCGGTATCCACGCACCTGAGCACCACTCTGAGTCAACTGAAGCTTTATTTGCTCATATCCCTGGTTTGAAAGTGGTTATTCCATCAAATCCAAGCCGCGCATATGGTTTAATGCTGGCGGCAATTCGTGATCCTGATCCAGTAATTTTCTTAGAGCCAAAGCGCGTTTATCGCATCGTCAAACACGAAGTTGAAGATAATGGCGAAGAGTATCCATTAGAAGCCTGTTTCGTGGATCGTGAAGGTAAAGATATTACCCTTATATCTTGGGGCGCAATGATGCATGAAACCTTACAAGCGGCAGAGAAACTAGCTGCAGAAGGTATTGATGCCGAAGTGATTGACGTAGCAACCGTAAGCCCTATTGATATGGAAACTATTTTAGAGTCGGTACGCAAGACTGGTCGTGTGTGCGTGGTTCAAGAAGCGCCGAAATCAGGCTCAATCGGCTCAGAGATTGCGGCAGAAATTGCTGAACATGCGGTTATGAGCTTATTAGCACCCATTGGCCGCGTATCAGGTTATGATACAGTAATGCCATACTACAAATTAGAAAAACAATACATGCCAACGGTTGATCGCATCTTAGATGAAGCGCGCAAAATCATGGAGTACAAATGAAACAGTTTAATTTACCCGATTTAGGTGAAGGCTTACCAGACGCAGAGAGCGTTCGCTGGTTAGTTAAAGAAGGTGATGTGGTAGCTGTTGATCAGCCTATGGTTGAAATGGAAACCGCTAAAGCTGTGGTTGAAGTCCCTTCTCCAAATGCTGGACGCATCGCTAAATTACACGGTCAAGCTGGCGATGTTATCGATGTTGGAGCAGTTTTAGTAACTTTCGGCGAAGCTGGTGAAGTAGCCGAAGAGTCTGCTCCTACTAAAGCAGAAGAAAAACCTGCAGCAGCCCCAACAGCTTCTTCACACGAGAATGGCGCTTCTGAAATTTTCAAATTGCCTGACTTAGGCGAAGGTTTACCTGACGCAGAAGTTGTGCGTTGGTTAGTATCTGAAGGCGATACCGTTGCGGTTGATCAGCCTATGGTTGAAATGGAAACTGCTAAAGCTGTTGTTGAAGTCCCTTCTCCTGTTGCGGGTGTTGTGACTAAATTATACGGCCAAGCTGGCGATGTAATCGAAGTTGGTGCTCCACTCGTTGAATTTGGTGGAACTGCTGGCGGTTCTGCTCCAGCTAAAGAAGCTCCTGCTGAAAAGCCCGCGGAGACTAAATCAGCGGACAGCGGTACCGTAGTTGGTGCGGTCGAAGTTGGTAACACGGTTGTAGCAGAAACTTCTAGTGCAGTAGTTAAAGCCTTAGCGCGTAAGTTGAAAGTCGATTTAGCGCAAGTTAAAGGCACTGGCGATAAGGGTCAAATCACTCAGAAAGATGTTAAAGAAGCTGCTAAGAATGGAGTTACTTCTGCAGCAAAAGTAGAAGCCGCTCCTATCTCAGGTACAGATACTTCAAGCCCATTAGCTTATAAAGCGTCTCCAGCTGTTCGTGCATTAGCGCGTAAGTTGGGCGTTGATTTAGGTTCTTGTGCTGCTTCTGGTCGCAAAGGCTCAATTACCCGTGACGATGTAGAAGCAGCTTCGAAAAGCACTGGCTCTCGCCCTGCTCCAGCAGCTCCTACTATGTCAGCCGCACAGGCGTCTGGTTTGCCTCCGGTGCATTTGGAAATCAAGCCTGAAACGGTGCGAGGCGTACGTCGTGCAATGGCAATGGGTATGGCCCATTCACATGCTACCGTTGTTCCTACTACTCTGGTTGAAGATGCTGATATTTCAGCATGGCCAAAAGGTACTGACTCTCTTGCCCGCTACGTTCGAGCATTAGTAACTGCAGCAAAACAAGTTCCAGCAATGAATGCTTGGTTTGATGGTCAAAACTTTGAGCGCATTATTCACCCAAATGTGAATGTGGGCATTGCGGTTGATTCAGGTGATGGTTTATACGTTCCAGTTGTACATAATGCTGATCGCATGGATATGGCTGGCGTACGCTCAGTTGTTCAAGAACTGCGTCAAAAGATTGAAACTAAATCTTTGAAACAAGAAGATCAACAAAACGCCACTATTACCCTTTCCAACTTCGGCTCTATTGCAGGTCGTTATGGCACTCCAGTAGTATCACCGCCTCAAGTTGCGATTTT
Source organism: Kangiellaceae bacterium (assembly GCA_013373015.1). GTDB lineage: Bacteria > Pseudomonadota > Gammaproteobacteria > Enterobacterales > Kangiellaceae > Kangiella. The sequence goes on along the minus strand of JABXIQ010000013.1, from coordinate 4,482 downwards.
GGGCACAGGACGTTTCCGCAATGAGCTCAAGTTAACCGATAAGGGCATCAGCAACGCAAAAATGCTACCTCTATCATTAACCTTTGATCATAGAGCCTGTACCGGCGGCGAAGCAGCCCGCTTCCTTGCCGCAGTTATCGAAGACTTGCAGCTCGCTCGATAATCAAGGAAAAGAAATAAAAAGGTGCCAAAAGGCACCTTTTTTATTAGTATGAGTTCGTCAAAGGACATAACTAACCATTACTAAGGAATACAATTAGGGGAATACAATGAAAAAAACCATACTTCTTATAACCTTATTCTTTATCAGTTATATCTCGATTGCCAATGAACCTGAGCAAGAATATACCGAAGAGCAATTGGCTTATTTTGCTGAAATGCAAAAAATCGCTGATAGTATCAATAAACAAACTGGCACCATTACCCTACCTGGAAACAAAATTCAATTAGATGTTCCTGAAGGATTTTATTATCTATCTGCGCAAGACGCGGATAAAATTTTAGTTGATTTATGGGGCAACCCTCCAGGCCAAACTACTCTTGGCATGTTATTTCCAGCTAAATATTCGGTGCTGGATGCAGAAGCTTGGGGAGTCACCTTGGAGTACGAAGAAACTGGTTATATTTCTGATGAAGATGCTCAAGATATAGATTATCAAGACATGCTAAAAGACATGAAAGCTGATACTAAAGAGTGGAATAAAGAAAGAGCAAAACAAGGTTATGAACTTATAGAATTGATCGGTTGGGCTGCGCCACCTAAATACGATGCTCAAAATAAAAAATTGCACTGGGCTAAAGAGTTAAAGTTTGGTGAGCAGGAAGAAAACACTCTAAACTACAATGTAAGAGTGTTAGGTCGTCAAGGCGTTTTGAACATGAACTTCATAGCTGGTATGACGCAACTGAATGACATTGAGTCTAATATTAACTCTGTAATGCATATAGCTCATTTCAAACCAGGCCATACGTACGCCGAATTTAATCCAGAGTATGACAAAGTTGCAGCCTATGGCATCGGTGCATTAGTTGCAGGCAAAGTTGCGGCAAAAACAGGCCTCTTTGCGGCCTTATTGCTAATCATAAAGAAATTCTGGTTTGTAATCATCGCTGGCTTTATTTGGTTAGGCAAACTATTTACCAACAAGAAAAATAAAGCAGACAGCGATCAATAAAAATAAAGATCAAATCAACTAAAGCGCACACCAGTAGGTCTGCGCTTTTTTTATGCCTTTAAGTAATAAACATTCCAAGACATATTTATTCACAATTGTAACCTAGCAGGATAGATACGGGTTTGTTATGCTCAGAGTGCTAATTTTCAAGGAGTTATCATGAATAAAAAACCAATAAACGCTGTATTGAGCAGTCTATTAATTGCTGGCTTATCATTAAGCACAGCTGTAGGTGCTAAAAACGAAGACCCTTTTCTTTGGTTAGAAGAAGTCGAAGGCGAAAAAGCTCTTGAGTGGGTTGAAAAAAACAATGAAAAATCATTGGGTTACCTTAAATCAAAACCTCTTTATGAAAAACTGTATCAAAAGAACTTAGAAGTTTATAACTCAGATGAGCGCATTCCTTATGTAGGTCAAATGGGCGACTATTTCTACAACTTCTGGCGTGATGCGAAACATGAACGCGGCGTTTGGCGCAGAACCACTCTTGAAGAATACAAAAAAAATGAACCAAAGTGGGAAACGGTGTTAGATATTGATGCTTTAGCCGAAAAAGAAGGCGAAAACTGGGTGTATAAAGGCTCAAACTGTATTTATCCAACCTATGATCGTTGTTTTATTAACTTATCCCGTGGTGGTGCTGATGCAACCGTGGTGCGTGAGTTTGATGTCAACAGTAAATCATTCATCAAAGACGGTTTTCAATTGCCAGAAGCGAAAACTCGCATGGCTTGGGTTGATAAAGACACCGTTTTAGTCGGCTCAGACTTTGGTGAAGGCAGTTTAACCGATTCGGGCTACCCTCGTTTAGTTAAAGAATGGAAGCGTGGGCAAGACATTGAAAAAGCCAAGCTCGTTTTCGAAGGTAATAAAGAAGATGTATCAGTAGGTGGCTTTGTCGTTCACGATGGTGACAAGTCCTACCCGGTCATTTACCAAGGCTTAACTTTTTATACTTCAGACTATTTTCTTATCACTGATAAAGGCTTAAAGAAAATCAATCGCCCTTTAGACAGCAGCATAAGCTCTGTATTAAATGGTCAATTATTGTTAGAGCTTAAGTCAGATTGGACGATTGGTGACAAAACCTATCCACAAGCAGCTTTATTGTCTATTAACATTGATGATTATCTTGCTGGATCAACTGATTTTACTGAAGTATTGATCCCTGATGATAAAACCTCTATCGCAGGTGTTTCTTCGACTAAAGATTACTTATTGGTGAATTTGCTTAAAGACGTTAGCAGTGAATTGCACCGCTACAGCTTTAACGATGGAGAGTGGTCAAGCGAGAAAGTCGATATGCCAGACTTCGGTTCAATCGGTGTAGCGGGAACCAGCGATGAACATAATAATTTCTTTGTTAATTACAATAACTTCTTAACCCCTAGCAGCTTATATTACTTTGATGATACATCTGGTGATATTACTGTATTAAAAAGCTTGCCTGCATTTTTTGATGCCTCACCTTATAACGTTGAGCAGCACTTTGCTACCGCTAAAGATGGTACTAAAGTTCCTTACTTCTTAGTCATGGCAAAAGATACCAAGCTAAATGGTAAGAACCCTACCCTACTTTATGGCTATGGTGGTTTTGAAGTTTCAATGCGCCCTAACTATTCAGCAACCATTGGCATCAACTGGCTTGAACAAGGTGGTGTTTATGCCTTAGCCAATATTCGTGGTGGTGGTGAATATGGCCCAGATTGGCATCAAGCAGCTTTAAAGAAAAACCGTCATATTGCCTTCACAGACTTTATCGCCATTGGTGAAGACTTGGTAGAACGCAAAATCACCTCACCAAAACACCTTGGTATTCGTGGCGGCTCAAACGGTGGCCTTTTAGTGGGAACAGTAACAACAATGCGTCCTGACTTGTTCAACGCCGTAGTGTGCCAAGTTCCGCTATTAGACATGAAGCGCTTCAATAAGCTATTAGCTGGAGCAAGCTGGATGGGTGAATATGGCGACCCTGATAAAGAAGATGAATGGAACTACATTAAAAGCTACTCACCTTATCACAACGTGCATAAAGATGTTGAGTATCCTAAAGTGTTCTTCACTACTTCAACTCGCGATGATCGCGTACACCCTGGGCATGCTAGAAAAATGGTCGCGAAGATGCAGTCACAGGGGCATGAGGTACTTTATTATGAGAATACTGAAGGTGGTCACGGCGGCGCTTCAAATAATAAACAGAGTGCTAACTTGCAAGCTCTAATTTATACCTACTTGGTTGATCAGCTTAAGTAAGACACATTGTCCAACATCAAGGGCGCATTAGCGCCCTTTTTTATCGTCATCAAAGAAGTACCCAGCATAACCTATTGTTATTACTGAATATTCCATAAAATTCCTGTATATTCACTGATATTCAGCTTCCTATTCTTTTAACTTTTTCAAAAAATAAGCAGGTCAAAACAACAGAAAATCTTATGGAGAACGCAATGACCTTAGGTGAAAAGTTACGCTCATTACGAGCTATTAGCGGCTGGACACAACCACAATGCGCAGAAAAAATTGGTATTGAGCAGTCTTATTTATCCAAGCTCGAAAACGATAAAAGTATACCATCAGCTGAGATTTTTGATGCGCTCTGCGCAGCTTATAATGTCACTCCCGATGAAATGCTTAGCGATGTAGATAAAAACTATATACGTCAATCTCTGATGCATATACCCATCGTATCAGCCTCGACCAATGGACAATCGGAGCATATAAAAAGAAAGCGTAAGCGCATAGTCATAATCAGTGCAGCGCTATTCTTGCTTGGTTTCTTGTTCGTCTATATGTCTATATTTCATAGCTTTGGAACTACCAACACGCAGTATTACTATTACTCCACTGATATCACGCTTTCGGAAGAACGCGATCAATGTCGTTATGAAAAAGGAGCAAATGATAAAGATTGTCATAATATCCCTGTCAGGATTAACAGCTACGCACAAGAAATTCATTTTGATTATCGTGGCGAAGAGTACAGGAAAGATTTGCCTGAAGGTGGCTATAGAGTGTTTGAGCTAAAGCAGAAGCATGAAAATTACGGTCTTTTACGTCATATCACTCACTTTCTTGGCATGTTACTGGTCATATTATCGATTTTAATATTGATTATCGAAGCTCGCTTTTATCGAATTGATAAACAGTAATTATATTTGCTATGGACAATAAAAAAGCCACTTCACAGAAGTGGCTTTTCGTCTTTCTTTTATTGAAAGAAAATATGGTGGGTTGCACAGGAATCGAACCTGTGACCAATTGATTAAAAGTCAACTGCTCTACCGACTGAGCTAGCAACCCAAAAGCT
>JABXIQ010000002.1 GCA_013373015.1 Kangiellaceae bacterium | reverse complement strand
TAGAGCTTTTTTACACTCCATCATGCCAGCGCCAGTGCGCTCGCGTAATTCTTTAACCATTGCAGCAGTAATTGCCATGATATTAATCTCCGCATTGATTTGGTTTATTCTTCGTTGTATTTACGAAACTTGATAAACCAGTATAAATTCTTTAGATGTCATTCTTATGAATGACCAGAAGCTTTAAATAACGTAACGAAAAACCACAAAATTCAAGCGCTTATTGTTCTACATCGCGTAAAGCGAAAAGTGTTAGAACAAGGCAAAAGCCTTTTAAAAACGGAGGTTACCAAATCGGTAATTAGCCAAGGGGCTAGGCCCCGAGTATTTTTAATAAGGCTTTTAACGCAGTTATCAAACTTTGCAGCTTATGCGAAATTACTCTTCAGCCACAAACTCTTCGCTAGAATCAGCAGCAGTAGCTGTTGATTGCTTACCGTCAAGTACCGCATCAGCAACTGATGAGCAGTATAAACGGATTGCACGGATAGCATCGTCATTACCAGGAATGATGTAATCTACGCCTTTAGGGTTTGAGTTTGTATCTACAACCGCTACAACTGGGATACCCATTTTGTTAGCTTCTGCGATAGCGATGTTTTCGTGGTCAGCGTCGATGATGAATAATACATCTGGTAAGCCGCCCATGTTCTTGATACCACCGATAGAGGCTTCTAATTTTTCCATCTCACGACGACGCATTAGAGCTTCTTTCTTAGTTAAGCGCTCGAAAGTACCGTCTTCAGCTTGCTTTTCTAAGTCTTTTAAGCGGTTGATTGAACCACGAATAGTTTTGTAGTTAGTCAACATACCGCCTAACCAGCGCTTATCGACGAAGTATTGACCCGCACGAGTCGCTTCTTCTTTAACGATTTCGCTTGCAGCACGCTTAGTACCTACAAATAAAACTTTACCTTTGTTCGATGCTACTTTACCTAAGTAATTTAAAGCATCGTTGAACATTGGAACAGTTTGCTCCAAGTTGATGATATGGATCTTGTTACGCGCACCAAAGATATATGGACGCATTTGAGGATTCCAGAAGCGAGTTTTGTGACCGAAGTGCACGCCCGCCTGTAGCATGTCACGCATACTAACTTTAGACATAATATTTTCTCCGAATTTCGGGTTAAGCCTCCGCAAACCCCATTAAGCCGACAAATCTTTCGATCTGCACCCCGACCAATGTGACGGTTTACGTGTGTTTTTTATTTATAAGTCATTGCAAATCAATAACTTACGGTTAATCGAGTTGAGCGTTATAAATCAAGAATTTACAGCTATCTCAATCTCGGCGCGCTTTATACCATATTAATTGCGCCATTGCTAGCCTGAGAGTATATTGGGTGGACTAAATATTAAGGAGGGTTCTATGCATATTCGTTATCTTAAAATAATGTTCGCTGCGCTCACTGGCCTAATGGCTTTAATCTATGTTGGCCAAAATTTCATGAATGTTAGTGCGGCACACCAAGCCATTATTTATGTGATGAGTGGCGCTGACCACGCAGTTTATACACACTCATTTGGACCAAAATTCGATCAGCCGATGATGGCTTGGGTCGCAATCATCATCATTTTCTCACTAGAAATTATAACGGGAGTTCTGCTTTTTAAGGGCGTATGGGATATGTGGAAACAGCGTAAGGCTGACTCTGCAAGCTTTGAACAATCCAAAAAGTGGGCTCAAATCGGAAGCGGCATGGGTATTCTGGTGTGGTTTGGCTTATTTGGCGTAATTGGTGCAGCCTTTTTCCAAATGTGGCAAACTCAAGTAGGTACAGGTTCAATGAATGGCGCATTTCAATATTTCGCTTCATGTGCTTTTACTTTACTTTTTCTCAATCAGTCAGATAAATAAACCATTGCCCTTGAAAATTGCCCAAATGTAGAAATCGACAGTACTGATAGTCGGTTTCCACATTGCAATTTGCTCGCAACCCATACATTTATTCTGGCAGTTGCTGTATATTACGAACTATTCTCTGATCGAATCCAAATATCTTATAAATGCTTAATTTCCTAAAAGAAGTGCTTAAAAATCAGCCAAATGACTGGCTTAGATTAACCACTCATCGACTCGATATTTATCACGAAGAATTGGCTAAAGCTGAGTTTTTAGCTAAGTTTGATGCTTTATATCTCAATGATTCGGCCAGCAAAACTGAGTTAAGTAACTTACCTACCGCTTATGATTATATTCGCTTAGGCCATCCGCTTTCGTCGATTTTGGAGTGGGCCATAGCTAAGAAAAATAGTATTTCTCCTAATAATGTTATTAGTTTTGCTTCTAAAACTGCGCCAATTTTGGCGGTTTTGCGCAAAAACTTACTTTTCAAGATTAATACTCAAATTTGTTATAGAGACTCATTACCGCAACAATTTGATGTTGAGGTTGTGCGCAAGGTTTATGGCTATAATTTTGAGTTATGCCCTATTGAATCGATTAATGATATTAAACCCTTTGATGGCTCGACAATATTGATTGAGAACAAAGCCAATATTGGTGATTTTCAACTTATTGACCATGTGGATTTCATTATTAATACCCATGATGAACTAGGTAGCATTATCATGGTTGCCAATCCTAAAGCGCATGATTATGTTTCTGAAATCCAACATGTGCGTCGCCGTGAAACCATCGCCATGACACCTGAGAGCTGTAATGCGGTGTTGCATGACTTAGCGGAGTTGCCCTACTCAAAACAACAACACGACCTTAAAGCAGATAAGGCATCCGTCATTTCAACCGTTCAACAAATCGTTGGCATTGATTCGAATGCACTAGTAGCTTCTAGCGGTTTATCAATGCAGTACGCCATTATGATGGGCTTAATTGATAATGCGCTTGAGCAATATCCCAATAAAGCAATTAAAGTGATTGTGCCGCCAAACTGTTATGGCGGCACCAATGATCAAGCCAGACGAGTTGCCGCTTGCATTGACAAGGTTGAAGTTGTTGATTTGCCGGTCGATGGCGGTAATGACATGGTACAAGGCATCGAACGTGTTTTAACGGAAGTTGCCCAACTTGATGCTGTGCCATTGATTATTGCTGAAATCCCCACCAACCCTAGGGTAGAAGTACCTGAATTGGAACACCTTAGCCAAGCTTTATCTAAAAAAAGAAAAACACCCAATGGTGAAACCGCCGTCGCTCCTGTGTTTATTTTAGATCAAACTTTCTGTCCAAATGTGTTTTTCCTCCGTGATCAAGATGTTCTCGCTGACATAACAACCGTTGCTTATATCAGTGGCTCAAAGTTCCCTAGTGGTGGTAAATGTACCGCGGGTTATTGTGCAGCCAATAGCAAGGCAGAACATTTAATGCAAAAAATTGCTTTGCATTTATCGCTTTGTGATAACCAAGCAACAGCATTACAAATGGAGATATTGGCAGAGCAAATGCCGTCCATGAATCAGCGCATTGCTGATGCTTACAAAAATACCCGTGAATTTGTGGACTTCATTGAACTAACACTACCTGATGCAAAAATTAATTTTGTTTCAGAAGAACTTGCGAAACAAGGTTTTACTCCTTCGGTTTTTTCTTTAGATTTACCGACCAAAGGCACAACGCCAGAAGAAAGAGAAGAATACAAAAGAGCTTTAAATCTCAAGTTAATCAATATGATGATTACTGAAATTCCCGAAGAAAGTAAATATTGCGTCAGTTATGGCCAATTGAAAGGCTGCTATTGGACAATTCCAGCAACCTCAACTCAAGGCACCACCAAAGAAGCTGATAAAGATTATATCGCCCGAGTAGCGGTTTCTGGTGACTTGGATTTAGAGCGCCATAAACAAGTCTTTCAGCAGTTTGCGACCAGCTTATGAATTTTATTTATTGAGAGTAGCGCGTTGTACCACGTAAAGGAGCATTCATGGTAATTCGCAATGTTATAGAGGCAGATGCTAGTCAAATTGCCGATATTTATAATCACTATATCGAAAATACGATCATTACTTTTGAAACCGCTCAGGTTTCTAGTCAGGAAATGGCCAATCGTATCCATGAAACTTTGGCTCAGTCATTACCATACTTAATCATTGAAAGTGATGGTCAAGTGCTTGGTTATGCCTATGCCAGCAAATGGAAAGGCCGCTGTGCTTATCGTTATTCGGTAGAAGTAACTGTCTATTTGTCGCCAACAGCGACAGGAAAAGGTTTAGGTAGCCGATTATATAAAGAATTACTCAATGAACTGAAACAGCTTGGCTATCGAACGGCTATTGGCGGCATTGCTTTACCCAACCCTGCCAGTATTGCTCTACATGAAAAAATGGGGATGGAAAAAGTAGCCCACTTTAAACAAGTGGGTTTTAAATTTGATGAATGGATCGATGTCGGTTATTGGCAAGTGTTCTTGTAATCAAACTCCAATCATCAGAGGCAAGCCATATACTCAGACGCTATTTATCTATAAAATAACGCTAATTTGTTGAAACTAAGAACTATCGTTGAATTTATTAATGGCTATTAAGATCAAAACTGCTGAAGAAATCGAAAAAATGCGTGTTGCTGGCCGTTTGGCCGCTGAAGTCTTAGAAATGATTGGTGGACATGTCAAAAAAGGCGTGACTACCGAAGAGCTTGACCGCATTTGCCACGAACACATTGTCAAAGTGCAAGGCGGCTATCCCGCAACTTTGAATTATGGCAGTCAGCCCTATCCTGTAGAACTTGGCGAAGATGGTCAACCTACCCGCCCTATCGTCGGTGAAGGGTTCCCAAAGTCATGCTGTACATCTGTTAATGATGTAGTTTGTCACGGTATTCCAAACAAAAAACCCTTGCGCAACGGTGATATCGTCAATATTGATGTAACCGTCATTAAAGATGGTTATCACGGTGATACCAGCAAAATGTTTATTGTGGGAGAGCCAACCCCGCAAGCGCAGAAATTGGTGCAAACCACCCAAGAGGCTCTTTATCTTGCCATTGATATGGTTAAACCAGACGCACGCTTAGGTGATATCGGATATGCCATTCAAAAATATGCAGAAGGAAAAGGCTATTCCATCGTTCGCGAATATTGTGGTCATGGCATTGGCGCTACCTTCCATGAAGAACCGCAAGTTACCCATTACGGTAAACCAGGAACAGGTGTGGAATTAAAGGAAGGGATGACTTTTACCATTGAGCCCATGGTTAATGCAGGAAAACGCTACATTAAGCATAATAAAAAAGATGGCTGGACCGTCACCACTAAAGACAAATCTTTGTCAGCCCAGTGGGAGCATACACTACTAGTGACAGCGACAGGCGTCGAAGTATTGACTAAACGCTCAGAAGAAAACTTCTAATCATGATATTCAAATTATAATTCGTGGCCGCTACCGATAAATATAACTATCTTCCTAAGGGCTCTGAGCTATTAAAAGCTAATAACTCAGAGTTTTCTGAGCGCTTATCTTTTTATAAAAAATACTTAGCTCAAGGTCTCGAAGCACTGATTGAGCAGTTCCAGAAAAAAACCAGTATTGCCCAACTACTAAAAGCGCGTAGCGCTCTAGTCGACCATATTTTAGTCACAAGTTGGCAACAATATGGAGTCAATTCAAACTCAACTTTAGTCGCCGTTGGCGGTTATGGGCGCGACGAATTGCAGCCCTTTTCTGATATAGATATTTTAGTTTTACTCAACGATGATCAAAATAATCATACTGAAGCGCTTGAAAGCTGGTTAGCATTTTTATGGGATATTGGCTTAGAAGTAGGTCATAGCGTTAGAACCCTTGAGCAATGTAAGGGGCTGGCTGAAAAAGACATTACTATTGCTACCGCATTAATGGAATCTCGACTACTATGTGGCAACCCTCAACTTTACAAACAGCTCAACACACTGGTTCAAGCTGACGATTTTTGGCCGTCAGAGCAGTTTTTTAGAGCTAAAGTTGATGAGCACAGAGCGCGCCATCGAAAATTCAAAGATACTTCATTTAATCTTGAGCCGAATATCAAGTCCAACCCTGGTGGTTTACGAGATATTCAAGTCATGCAATGGATCACGTTAAAACACTTCAAGTCAAACAGTTTGCACGACCTCATTGGCTTGAATATTTTAACCCGTCGCGAATACCGAAACCTTATCAGCCATCAACAATTTTTGCGCCGTGTTCGTTTTGCCTTACACGCGCTAAGCGGTAAACGTGAAGATCGTTTGTCTTTCGAGCATCAGAAGAAAGTCGCCGCATGGCTTGGTTACGAAGATGACGATAATAAACTCGCCGTAGAATATTTAATGCAAGGTTATTATCGAGCTGTTATGGCTATTCGAAATCTCAACGAACTGTTTATACAAGTGTTTGAGCAAGAATACTTATCCATAGGTATTGGTGCCAATAAGACATGGCTTGATGAACATTTTTATATTCAGAATAAGCGAATTGGCACTGATAACACCGAGCTATTCAAACAACAGCCACATACTTTGCTCAAAATTTTCACCTATATTGCACTTGACCCTGAAATCAAACAAATACAAGCCAAAACTTTACGTTTAATTCGCTCAAGTCAACAACTGATAAACCAAGCTTATAGAGAGGACCCTAATAATCTCGCCGCTTGGCATGAGTTTTTATCAACCAAACAGCTAACAAGTCGCGGTCTAGCATTAATGAAACGTAGCAATATCTTAGGCGCTATGGTTCCTTTATTCGCAAAAATTGAAGGACAGATGCAGTTTGACTTATTTCACGCTTATACGGTTGATGAACATACACTATTTTTGCTGAGACATATCATTCGCTATAACAAACCTGAATGTCAGCTCGAATTTCCTCTTTGCTCTAAAATTATGCAAACCTTGGTCGATCCAACCCCCTTACATTTGGCTGCTATTTTCCATGATATAGCCAAAGGCAGAGGTGGCGATCACTCTGAATTGGGTGCGATTGATGCTTATAATTATGCGCTACAGATTGGCTTAGAAAAAGCTATAGCTAAATTAGTGTCATGGTTGGTTGAGAATCATTTGATTATGTCTTTAGTCGCGCAACGCAAAGATATTAGCGATCCTGAAGTGATAGAAGCTTTTGCCAAGCGCATTCCCGATATATTGCACCTTGAATTGCTCTATGTCTTGACCGTATCTGATATCAGAGCGACTAATCCTACATTGTGGAATTCATGGAAAGAATCCTTACTAAAAGAGCTTTTTCTGGCCACAAAATATTATCTAAGCCAATCAACACCACGCTCTAATCAAGAAGAAATTTTGCAAGACACGCGTCAGCAAGTGCTTGAGCAATTTTCTAAATCCGGAGAATCCGTTGAATCTATCCGCGAACTTTTACTAGAGCTTGGTGATGACTATTTATTACGCTACCACCCTGAGCAAATCATTTGGCAATTAGAACAACTAGATTCACAACCTAGCTTGACTGAAAACAATCAACCTTATGTTGCTATCAAAAATCACCGCAGTCAGGCCGGAACCGAAGTCTTTATCGCCATCAAAGATCAACCTGACCTATTTGCTGCTATTGCAGCGCTACTTAGCCAAAATCATCTAAATATTCAAGCTGCGACCCTCTTCACCTCACCGAAAGGCTTGTGTTTAGACACTTTTATCGTTTTAGATGAACAAGGTCAGCCTCTATCGTATCAGCAGCGAATTAATGAAATTCAAGAAAATTTGATTAAAGAATTATCGGATATTAGCCACGTTAAGTTAGACGTTAGCCGCGCGCAACACAGTCGCTATAAGCATTTTGAAGTGCCTACCCATATTACCTTTAGTCATGACAAAGCCAACAATTTGACCATTCTTGAGCTAACAGCACTGGATCGTCCTGCTTTGCTTGCTAAAATAGGTCAAGCGTTTCGTGATTGCCAAGTAAAAATACACTCGGCCAAGATTGTCACTCTAGGCGAACGAGTAGAAGATACTTTTTCAATCAGTGACAACAATGATAAGCCAATCACTAACCAACAAGAACTTAATCAATTACAACATCGAATTATAGAATTACTTGATGCTTAAGCTAGAGCATCTATTAGGAATAAATTATGTCTTTACAAACAACTATTGAAAATGCTTTTGAAAATCGTGATCAACTATCACCCGCAACCGCTGCTGCTGAAATTAAACAAGCGGTACAAGAAGCCTTAAATCTACTTGATTCAGGTCAAGCCCGTGTTGCAGAAAAAGTTGATGGCAACTGGATAGTGCATCAATGGCTTAAAAAAGCCGTTCTTTTATCTTTTAGGATGAACGATAACGAAGTGATTAATACGGACTTAGCTCAATTTTATGACAAGGTACCTATGAAGTACCAAAATATGACCGAAGCACAATTTCGCGAGGGTGGAACCCGAGTTGTACCTCATGCTATTGCACGTCATGGTTCCTATATCGCAAAAAACGTAGTTTTGATGCCAAGCTACACCAATATCGGCGCATACATTGACGAAGGTACCATGGTCGATACCTGGGCCACTGTCGGCTCCTGTGCACAAATTGGTAAAAATGTACATTTATCTGGCGGTGCGGGTATCGGCGGTGTTTTAGAGCCTTTACAAGCTGGGCCAACAATCATCGAAGATAATTGTTTCATCGGTGCTCGCTCGGAAGTAGTTGAAGGTGTTGTAGTAGAAGAAGGTTCAGTATTATCTATGGGAGTATTTATTGGCCAAAGCACCAAAATTTATAACCGTTTAACTGACGAAGTCTCGTATGGTCGAGTGCCAGCGGGGTCAGTGGTGGTTCCTGGTAGTTTGCCATCAGAATGTGGTAAGTATAATTTGAACTGCGCAGTAATCGTAAAACAAGTGGACGCTAAAACCCGTTCAAAAACATCGATCAATGATCTGCTAAGAATGGACTAGGAGCATCAATCCAATGATTAAAATTTATGGTATCCCCAATTGTGATACGGTTCGCAAAGCAGTGAAATGGCTTGAGGCTAATGATATTGAGCATCAATTTATTGATTATCGCAAAAACCCATTGCCTAAAGCAGAAATCGAAAGCTGGGATAAAGCTATAGGCTGGGAAACCTTTTTGAATAAACGCAGTACGGCATGGAAACCACTTGCTCAAGATATAAAAGACAACATTGATCGCGAATCAGCACTTGAGCTGATGCTTGAAAAAGTCACTTTAATTAAGCGTCCAGTTTTAGTCACGGGTAATCAAGTTCATTTAGGTTTCAAGCCTGAAATGTACCAAGAAATTTTTGCATAGCGCGGTATTTTAATGAGTAAAGTCCTTGAGTTGACCAAAAACCTTATCAATCGTCAGTCAGTAACTCCCGAAGATGCTGGCTGTCAATCAATGATGATGCAGCAGCTCGCTGTACTTGGTTTTGATAATGAACAATTAAATTTCGAAGACACTAAAAATTTTTGGTCAATTCGCACAGGGAATTATAAAAGCCCTGTATTTGTTTTTGCTGGGCATACCGATGTGGTGCCTGCTGGTCCATTAGAAAAGTGGCACACACCACCCTTTCACGCGACAGAACAGGACGGTTACTTGTTTGGTCGTGGCGCTGCTGATATGAAAGGCAGCTTAGCTGCAATGTTGGTTGCTACTGAGCGGTTTGTAACAAACTACCCAAATCATAAAGGCTCAATAGCCTACTTGATTACCAGCGATGAGGAAGGCCCTTTTATTAATGGCACAGTACGCGTGATAGAAGAGCTGCAAAAAAGAAACCAACCCATTGACTACTGCATTGTTGGCGAACCTTCAAGCTCACAACAATTAGGTGATGTGATAAAAAATGGACGCCGCGGTTCCTTTACAGGGTATCTAACCATTAAAGGCCGGCAAGGGCATGTTGCCTATCCACACCTAGCCGATAATGCTATCCACAAGTCTTTAAAAGCACTGGATGAACTGGCTAACACTGAATGGGATCAGGGCAATGAATTTTTTCCAGCGACCAGTTTTCAAATTGCGGTTATTCACTCTGGCACAGCTACCAACGTAATTCCTGGTGAATTACACGCTGAATTTAATTTTCGATACTCTACAGAAACCACTCATCATGAGCTAAAAGAACGAGTTATAACTCTATTAAACAACCATAACTTAAACTATGAATTAGATTGGAAACTTAACGGCGAACCATTCCTGACTGACCACGGAGATCTACTAAGCGCTGCCAACCACGCCATTGGAAAAGTTTGCTCAATACAAACTCAAGCGTTAACAACGGGGGGCACTTCCGATGGTCGCTTTATAGCTAAAACTGGTGCTGAAGTAGTTGAAATCGGCCCTGTCAACAAAACCATTCATCAAGTTAATGAATGTGTCAAAATTGATGATTTAGAAAAGCTAGTTGATATTTATTACCACACGCTCGTTACGTTACTTACCGATGAATAGCAGCATGATGACAGCACAACAACTGATTGGCCTTGATCAAAAACATTTGCTTTTGATTGAAAATAATATTGAATTAATTGGCCAAAAATTTCAATGCCATCATGAGGTGCTGGTGCCACTGGCCAAATTGATACGTCAGTCGGAGATAGACGGAATTCCCCTACGCATAGTCAGCAGTTATCGTTCTTTTGAACAACAACTCGCTATTTGGAATAAAAAGTATTATCAGGAAGTTGAGCTAAATTTGCGCGATGGATCGAGCATTAACTCTCAAGATTTAGACGGAGAAGCTAGAGTTAAAGCCATACTCAATTATTCTGCTCTGCCAGGCACTAGCCGTCATCACTGGGGCACTGACTTTGATATTTTTGATGCTTGCGCTATTGACCAAGGTTATGAGGTACAATTACTTGAAGCAGAATTTGAAGAGCAAGGTCCTTGTGGCAATCTAAACCTTTGGCTGGAACAAACCTTAGCAACATACCAGTTTTTCAAACCTTACCTTACAGACAAAGGTGGCGTGGCTTGCGAGCCTTGGCATATAAGTTACCACCCTATTTCTCATTCTGCTTTACAAGAGTTTCCTGTTGCTTTGCTCACTCAAACAATACAAGAAGCAGAGATTGGCGGTAAGCAGTTTATTTTACCCATGTTGGAACAAATTCTAGAACAATACGTTTTTAATATTTGCGACACTGATGATGGAGTTTAATCTATAACTATGTGGACGGCGATTTGGGTTACCTTTCTAATATTTGTATTCCTCTATTCTGGAATCTATGTCTTAAAACGCTCTGCTGATAAATTTAAAATTCCTGATAATGTAAAAGCACAACCTTACACTGATGACGAAGAATCGAATACAACTGGTGCAAACCAGAGTAAAAACACTCAAGCCGATAATGCAAACAAAACCCCGTAAAGATTCCGTTACCCTCACTATAAGCTCACTATGAAAGAAAAGTTAACCCAATTATCACTCTTCCTTGGTCCACTATTAAGCTTAATAATATTAGCCCTTATGTGGCGCGCTGGTTTTGCCTGGCCAGCCACCATTACCGCTGCTATCACCACCTTGTGCGCAGTATGGTGGATTTTTGAGCCCGTACCTATACCCGCAACCTCTTTAATCCCAATGGCCGCCTTCCCGATGTTTGGCGTATTAAATGGAGCGCAAGTAGCAAGCGCCTATGGTCATTGGTTAATACTGTTATTACTCGGCGGTTTTATACTTTCAACGGCGCTTGAAAAAAGTGGTACTCATAAGCGATTGGCGATTGGCATGATCAAGTTAGTTGGTGGCCGCGCAAAACAAGTCAATGAAAAGCGCATTATTTTAGGGTTTATGGTTGCTAGTGCGGTACTCAGTATGTGGATATCTAATACAGCCACAACTTTGATGTTATTACCTGTAGCGATAGCAATTATTCAAAGCTCTGAACTACAAACTCACAGCGAAAACTCGAATGATGGTCATACACTTTTTGCAACCGCTTTGATCCTTGGTCTAGGTTATGCTGCAAGTGTTGGCGGTATGGGTACGCCAATTGGCACCCCACCCAATACGCTATTTATGAATGTTTATGCTGAAACTACTGGTAAAGAGTTAGCCTTTAGTGACTGGATGAAATGGGCAGTTCCCATTGTGGTCATAATGATTCCAATAATGTGGTTATGGTTAACCCGCAACCTATCAACAGAATCTACCCGTTTAACCTTACCCAAACTGGGGCAATGGCGTGCTGAAGAAAAACGTACGTTAATAGTCTTTCTGATCACTGCATTACTATGGATATTCCGCAAAGAACCATTTGGTGGCTGGAGTGGCGCTTTAGGGTTAACTACCGTAAATGATGCCTCTGTGGCATTAATGGCTGTTGTAGCAATGTTTTTAATACCTAATGGTAAAATTATTGATGGACAAAAAGAGCGTTTGCTCGATTGGCCAACTGCAAACAGAATTCCTTGGGGAGTATTACTGTTATTTGCTGGCGGCATCACTATTGCAAAAGCATTCACCAGCACCGGATTAAGCGACTCACTCGGCCAGTCACTTGCCTTTTTATCGCAACTGCCACCGATACTTACCATAATCACTATTTGCTTATTGGTAACCTTCTTAACAGAATTAACCAGTAACACGGCGACAACAGCTTTATTAATGCCGGTGTTAGCAGCGGCTGGCCAAGCAGCAAATATCGACCCTGCGTTGTTCATGGTTCCTGCCGCAATAAGCGCTAGTTGCGCCTTTATGCTACCAGTTGCTACAGGACCTAATGCGGTGATTTTTGCTAGCGAACGCTTAACAGTGGAGCAAATGGTTCGTAATGGCTTTGTATTGAACTTGCTCGGCGTTTTAGTTGTTTCTGGGGCAGTGTATTTGCTGGTGCATTAGTAACATTGTTCGCGCACGAGCAAACCACATATTAACGAGATAAGAACTTTTTAAAAATAGTTTTAGCATCTTCGGTTTTAATCAATCTAGAGAACTCGATAATTTCCTGCTCGATGATTTGATGCACCAATTCGTTATCAGGTTTCATCAATTGCTTGTTAACCATTAAAGCTTGCAACGGTTTTGCAGCCAGCTTTTCAGCTTGTTGTTGAGCGAATTCCCAATAGCTATCACTATCGACTATATCATTAATGAGACCAAACGTTTTTGCCTTTTGTGCGTCAAATGCTTCACCGAACAATAACAACTCTGCAGCTCTAACATGCCCTATTTGACGAGATAACAAATAACTCGAACCAGCCTCAGCACACACGCCCAAATTAACGAACGGCAAGCTAAAAACTGACTGCTCAGTTGCATAGACTAAATCACAGTGCAACAAAAGCGTTGTACCAATACCAATGGCAGGCCCCGAAACTGCGGCTATGATTGGCTTTTGTACATCAGCTAACTCATGTAAAAAACTGGCAATTGGACCATCTGTATCCAAAACCGACTCATTAAGAAAGTCAGCAATGTCATTGCCTGCACAAAAGCAATTTTTTCCACCCTTAAATAGAATCACATGCACCTTGTCATTTGTTTGCGCCTCAACTAAAGCCTCACGCAAGGCTAAATACATCTCCGCAATAAGAGAGTTCTTCTTATTTGCGCGATGCAGTTCAATATGAAACACGCCTTTTTCAACAAAAGTTTTTACTAGTTCGCTCATAGTGATTCTTCTTCACAATTTAATATGTATCTATCATAACAAAATCTATGATAAGAAAAAGCCGACATATGTCGGCTTTAGTTTAGGTTTATAGTATTGGCTTACAGACTTACTCTAATCCACTACCAAAATCACCATCCATCTGAGCCGTAATATAAGCAAGTACAACGTAAGCGGCAGTATTTTGGTCAAGCGACTCTTTCTCAATCTTATCTAAAGTGTCATCTGGCGTATGATGATAATCAAAATAATCCGTACCATCTTGGCGTAATGAAAATACTGAAATGCCCATTTGACGTAACGGAATTAAATCAGGACCACCTCCCGCCCGATTATTACCATACTCTATACCTAATGGCTCCATGATTTTAGCCATTTGCTCAACCACAGGTAGAGCTTCTGACTTTACCCTAGAATCTAGTCGCCAAATTTTACCCGCACCGAAGTCAGATTCAGCTCCAGTAATAATTTTTTGCAACTCGTCTTTATGTGCTTCTGCATAAGCTCTAGCTCCCACCAAACCTTGCTCTTCGTTGGCAAACATGACCACACGAATAGAACGCTTTGGTCTTTGCGGCAAGCGAGCAATTAATTCAGCTGCAGCAGTGGTGATAGCAATGCCTGCGCCATCATCCAAAGCGCCAGTGCCAAGATCCCATGAGTCTAAATGACCACCAATGATGATGTACTCTTCTGGTTTTTCTGAGCCCGTGATTTCGCCAATCACATTATGCGAAGTATATTGCTCTCCATCTTGAGCATCCAATGTCACTTTTACCTTTACTGGCTGCTTACGTTTAAGCATATTTTCCAATAAATCTGCATCTGGAGCCGATAAAGCAGCTGCAGGAATGCGCGGAGTGCCCTCTTCATAACGCATCATGCCGGTATGTGCCATACGATGGCTGTCAGTGCCAATTGAACGAATTAAAATCCCGACAGCACCTTTTTTTGCAGCTTCCACCGCACCTCGTCCACGAGCAGCCACAGCAGGCCCATAACCCGAACCATCGCGTGCCTTATGCATACGATGTTTGATAAACACTATTTTGCCATCAGCAATACCCTCTGGCGCATTAATAAGATCATCAAGTGTATCAAATGCCATAATCTCAGCCGTTAAACCTTCAGGCTCAGTTCCAACGCTAAAACCTAAAGCGGTGATTACCAAAGGTTGTGGAAATGGTGATATCACTTCTGCAGTTTCGACCCCACGCTTCCAAGTAGGAAAAGTCACAGGCTCAGTCCATACCTTATCAAAACCAAGCTCTTTAAGTTTTGCTACTCCCCATTTGACAGCAGCAGCGTCGCCTGCGGTTCCAGCCATGCGCGGCCCAACTTCGGTGGTTAATGATTCAACAATTTCATAACCTTTTGATGTTTTTAATGCTTCATCTCTAAGTTGCGCAGCAGTCTTCAAGTCTTGTTCTGATATGCTTGGTGTAGCTGCAGAAGATAGAGAAACACATAATAAAAAAGGTGTTAAAAGCAATACATTTTGTACAATTTTCATACTCATACCAAACCTTACCCAGTCAACAAAATTAAAACCTTATTGCATAACTCATTGACAGAGCCGACCAGTGCTCGTTAGAGTAGTGCTAATGTTATTTATAAGGATTAAAAATGCCTACCATATACGATTACAACGCGGTTTTGAATAACGGCAAAGAAGTTTCTTTAAGTGATTACCGCGGAAAAGTGTTACTGATTGTAAATACTGCCAGCGCTTGTGGCTTTACCCCACAATATGAAGGCTTACAAAATTTATATAAGAAATACCAAGATCAAGGTTTAGAAGTGTTAGCTTTCCCCTGTAATCAGTTTAATAATCAAGAGAAAGGCTCTGATGATGAAATTAAAAATTTCTGTGATTTAAATTTCAATATTTCTTTTCCATTGTTTCAAAAAGTTGATGTCAATGGTGATAACACTCACCCACTTTATCAATATCTAAAAGACGAAGCGCGCGGCTTTTTTGGTAGTAAAAATGTTAAATGGAATTTTACCAAATTCTTAGTAGGTAAAGATGGGCAAGTGGTTAAGCGTTACGCAACAATGACCAAACCGGAAAAGATTGAATCTGCTATCCAACGTGAATTAAGTAAATAGCAAAAACCTTGGAAACTGTATCAATAATGGCAAATTATTCACTCAAAGACAAAGTCATCATAATTACTGGCGCTAGTCGTGGTATTGGTCGTGAAATGGCAATTCGCTTTGCCAAAGAAGGCGCAACCATTGTCATTGCAGCAAAATCTGATAAACCGCATCCAAAACTACCTGGCACCATTCATACGGTGGCCGAAGAGGTTGAAGCGGTGGATGGAAAAGCTATACCAGTCGCTTTAGATGTGCGTAAAGAAATAGCTATAAAAAAACTGTGCGATCAGATTGGAGAGAAATTTGGCCGCATTGATGCGGTTATCAATAATGCAGGCGCCATTAGTTTAACTAGCGTGGAAAAAACGTCTCCAGCTCGCTACGACTTAATGCAGCAGATCAATTCACGAGCAGTGTACTGCTTTGCTCATTATGCGCTTCCTTACCTAAAGCAATCAGAAAACCCTCACATATTAAGCCTTTCGCCACCCGTAAATTTATCTGAGCAGTGGCTCAAAGACTATAGTCCTTATTCGTTATCAAAATATGGAATGAGTATTTTGAGCAAAGGTATTGCTGCAGAGTTCAAACAATATGGCATTGCAGTGAATACGCTTTGGCCGCAGACCTATATTGCGACCGCTGCAATTGAGTTTGCTGTGGGCAATAAAGAAATGCTCAACTATGCGAGAAAGCCATCGATTATGGCTGATGCTGCTTATATAGTGTTAACTCATCCAGCAAAAAATTATACCGGACTTTGGCTAATAGATGAGCAGGTATTAAAAGCTGCAAGAGTGACTGATTTTAGCCGATATGCCTATAACCCAGCATTTGAAGATAAGATTAAAAAAGATTTGTTTTTGGATTAAAAAGAATAATTAATTTTAATATTTAAATATTTGCTTTCTTTTTTATATATTTTACTTGGGTTATTAAAAGAAATTGTTATCTCAGTATTTGATAACCACTCAACAGTAGGTTCTGTTTCGACTGGAGTTCCCTGCATTATGACTATATTCCCAGACTGTTTTCTAAATTTATCTGTCATAGGTTGTATTAATAAGTGGGTACTTAACTCAGGTGTAACATCGCAGCGTCTTAAATATATTATTGCTTTATAATTCCGGTCCAAAGAATGCATTATCTCATAAACAGTATTTTCACAATTGTTTGAACAAGACATTAAATTCAGAATAAATAGAAAGAATATGACCAGCCTTATCATTTTTCCGCAACCACAAAAACCACAGCATAATGTTGCTCATCAGAAATAGTCAGTTGAATAGTGCTTATATTATGTTGCTCAGCCCATTCTTTAGCTTTTCCAGTTAGTTCAACAAAAGGCTTTCCCAGCTCGTCATTACTGATAACCAATTGCACAAAATCAATTCCATTGCGCATCCCCGTACCAAGCGCTTTACTAATAGCTTCTTTGGCAGCAAAGCGTTTGGCTAAAAAAGCAATTTGTGCTTTTTCTGTTTTCTTTTCTTGATAAGCACTATATTCGCTATCAGCCAAAATACGCTGAGCAAATTTATCACCATTTCGCGCTAAGGATTTAGCTATACGTTCTAATGAAATAATGTCAGTACCAATACCAAAAATCATTACCCGTACATTCCTAGCGCCATTGGCGAGCTTCAAGCATAAGCTTTTTCATATCTGCAACAGCCTGTCCTAAACCACTGAACAGTGCCCGCCCAATAATCGCATGACCAATATTTAATTCATAAACATCCTGAATCGCGGCAATTGGCTGAACATTATGGTATTGCAAGCCATGTCCTGCATTCACAATCAAACCCTCGTTTGCCGCATGAGTTACACCGCGCTTAATTCTCACCAACTGTTCTTCTTGTTGTTGGTGGTTGATCGCATCAGCATACTCACCAGTATGAAGTTCAATATATTCAGCACCAGTACGAGCAGCAGCATCGATTTGTTGTTCATTAGCATCTATAAACAAGGATACCTTGATACCCGATTGCATGAGACGCTGACAAGCATCTTTAATTTTTGATTCTTGTCCTTTGACATCAAGCCCGCCCTCAGTGGTGAGCTCTTCACGCTTTTCAGGCACTAAACAAACATAAGCTGGCTTTATTCTTTCTGCAATGCTTAACATTTCATCAGTTACCGCCATTTCAAAATTCATTCGCGTTTGGATAGTATTTGCTAATAATTCCACATCACGGTCGGTAATATGGCGACGATCTTCTCGCAAATGGATAGTAATACCATCAGCCCCATTTTGTTCAGCTACAAAGGCAGCCTGTACTGGATCGGGATAATCCGTTCCTCTTGCGTTGCGGACGGTTGCTATATGGTCAATATTGACGCCAAGATAAATTGGGTTGTTCATGAACTTTATGCTTCATTAGTTAGGCAAATTGCATAACTCAAAGGGTAAGAAATAAAGAGTACGATAGCAAGGTTTTGCTTATAAATAATTTGATAAAAACACTGCCCCCATAAGGCTATTACATCACGCAAAGACATTAACTATACAATGATAGCGTTTCTTGTAATAACTTGCGACTATGTAGCTCTTTATGCCCCAACAGCTGATCAATGATATTGCGGCAGATTTTTCGCGCCAACGCTAAACTCCCTTTTTTTGACCAATCCAAGGCCGCCACAGCCAAAATTAACTCGCCCGCAATAGATAGAGCATCGGTTGGAGCTTGTTTTTCTGGTATAAATCCTTGCTCTGCTTGATAACAGTATTGTTGCTCCGCTTCTATCGCATCACCATAAATATCGTGTTGCCAATCTATCGCGTAACCCAGAAATTCTAATAAATCCAACTCAAACTCACGTAACGCAACTTGCGGTTTATCGGTAATTTTTAATTGCTGTAAAGAGTGGCAATAAAGCTCGAATATTTCAGGTTGTGGATCCCACTGAATTAATAATTTCAACAACAATTCATTAATGTACAAACCCGATAAATTGACAATACCCTGCAAACGGTATGGCAAACCATTAGCATCCAGTTGCTTTAAGGTTTTGAGTTCGCTACGACCCATCCAACTCACACTGATCGGCTGAAACGGCTGAATTAATGCCTTTCGATTACTTTTATCGTTAGAACGAATACCTTTTGCTAAAACATTTACACGTCCATGCTCAAGCGTAAACAACTCCAATATCAAGCTTGTTTCCTTAAAAGCTCGGCTGTGCAATACAAATGCTGGAGTGGTTTCTGCGTTGGTCATATTTACTTTTTAGTAATTAAATTTTATTGATGTTTTTGTATAACGAGGCGATTGCTTGAGAATACTGAGAAGTTTATTCAAATATATGACGAAGCAGTAAAAGCAATCAACAAAGTTAAACAGAAAAGCAGCATGAAATTAAAGATCGTCGTAACCCAAAGATTTCAATGCCCTCTCATCATCTGCCCAACCATCTTTAACCTTAACCCATAGCTCAAGATAAACTTTTGCATCGAACAACTCTTCCATATCTAATCGAGCATCACGACCTATTTGCTTAAGCCGCTGACCTTGCTTGCCAATAATGATTGCTTTTTGACCAGAGCGCTCAACTAAAATCAACCCATTGATCCGTAAAGTGCCCTTTTCATCTATCTTAAATTGCTCAATTTCTACTGTTGAAGAATAAGGTATTTCATCACCTAATGAGCGCATTAATTTCTCACGGATAAGTTCAGCTGCCATAAAACGCTGACTACGGTCAGTTACATAATCTTCAGGGAAAAACAAGTCACCTTTCGGCAGCCATGTTTTTAGCTGCTCTACTAACTTGGGCAAATTATCGCCTTTCAAGGCTGAGCCTGGAAAAACAGCATCAAACTGATGTTGTGATGATATTTTCTGTATATGCGGTAACAAATTCTCTTTATCATCGATTTTATCAATCTTATTAACAAATAGAATTTTCTTAGCTTTAGCGCTTTCTAAGCGTTGCAATACCAAATCATCGTCTTCTGTCCACTGAGTTCCATCAACAACAAAAATAATAATATCAACATCAACGATAGAGCTAGTTGCCGCCCGATTCATGTAACGATTGATTGAACGCGCTTCTTTTTTATGTATTCCCGGCGTATCGACAAATAAAATTTGAGCATCATCATCAGTATAAATACCTAATACTCGATGACGTGTAGTTTGTGGTTTTCGCGACGTAATACTAACTTTTTGTCCAAGAATATGATTCATCAACGTGGATTTTCCCACATTGGGACGACCTAAAACGGCAACATAACCGCAACGAAAATCATCATGCATTAGCGTTTCTCAACGTTCATCAATTTAAGTGCTTTTTCTGCCGCTTGTTGTTCCGCGGTACGACGACTTGCGCCTGAACCTAGTGTGGTCAGGTCTTTTTCATTAATAAAACATTTAACTTCGAATGTTTGTTGATGAGCTTCACCCGTCACCTTGAGTAGCTCATACAACGGCAACTCCATTTTTTTCGATTGCAACCATTCTTGAAGTCGCGTTTTAGGATCTTTCTCAACCATCTGTAAAGATAAATTTTGTAAACGATCGTGATAAATCTCAAGCGTAATACGCTTTACGGTCTGAAAATCCGAGTCTAAATAAATCGCACCTATAATCGCTTCAAAAGCATCTGCCAAAATAGATTCCCGACGAAAGCCACCGCTTTTTAACTCGCCTTCGCCAAGGTGTAAATTATCACCCACCTCTAACTCTTTTGCTATTTTTGCTAACGTTTTACCTCGCACCAACATCGAGCGTAAACGACTAAGTTGACCTTCATCAGCACTAGGAAAGCGCTCAAAAAGATATTCCGCAATAACCATACCTAAAATGGCATCACCAAGAAACTCTAATCGTTCGTTATGATAGTTTGTGGCACTACGGTGAGTTAAGGCTTTTTTGAACAGTTTTTGATCTGAGAATTGGTAGCCAAGACGACGACAGAGTCGCTCATGTAAATGTTTCTTGTTAGTCATCTTGGAATATATTTGATAGGGATATTACTGAAGCAAAACTTCATGTTGAAAATCAAGCAAAGCACTCACATTGCCAAATAACTCGATTTTCTTTTCATATTTAACTTCTAAAGCTTTTCCACCTGTTGCTTCTTTAATCTTAGCATCTTTTGCTTTGATAGAAGTAACGCTGTTAACGTTAAAGCGGCCTTCTAGAAGA
Source organism: Kangiellaceae bacterium (assembly GCA_013373015.1). Classification (GTDB taxonomy): domain Bacteria; phylum Pseudomonadota; class Gammaproteobacteria; order Enterobacterales; family Kangiellaceae; genus Kangiella. Next base: position 165,077 of record JABXIQ010000002.1, on the reverse strand, counting down.
CGAATAACTTCACGTTTTTCAGTTACTTTTTGTTCTGCCACTGAAGCCATAGAGCTTTTAATACTTCCAAACTCCATATAAGCAGGTACTAACTTGATGGCTAAATAAATAAAAAATAAAACAATAGCCATGATGATTAACCAACCTGCGGCTGTCATACCATTTTGATAGTTACGATTTAACATCATTTCCCCCAATTTCCTTTTACGCTCTGTCTAATTCTACGCTAAAAAACAGCTAGTTAATAGCTCCTACTCTAGCAAAAGAAATACCTTTTGGTAAGTGCCAACCAAACATAACTGGCTCGTCAGTAAACTCCATAAACAACCATTTAGCGGCTGCTCGACCAATCATCGCATCTTGATCGATGAAACCCCAGACTCTAGAGTCCATACTGTTATCTCTATTATCACCCACTCCAAAGTATTTTCCATCAGGAACAACCCTTGTCCAAGACTCTTTTAGCGAGCCTCTATCCACTCTGGGATCTAAGTAAATCGTTTCATATTCAACCTCACCAATCACTTCTTGATAAGTGTCAAAATATTCACCTTGCTTAACCAGCTCGTTAACATCAGAGGACTTTAACTGGGGCTTAATCACTATTGGCTGACAAACCTTGCCTTCTTCACATTTTGGAGTGATCGTCAAAGTACCTTTATTCCATTCCAATCTATCACCTGGCATACCAATTAATCGCTTAATATATGCACTTTGCGGCTCATGCGGAGGATGGAAAACGATGACATCACCACGTTTTGGCTCACCAATTGGAATAATTTTAGTATTGAACGCTGGTAAGCGAATTCCATAAGCATATTTATTAACAAGAATAAAATCACCATCATACAAACCAGGGTTCATACTTCCCGATGGAATACGGTATGGCTCATACAAGAAAGAACGCAGAACCAATACAAATAATATAATTGGAAAAAACGAACGCGAGATATCGATCATAAAAGGCAGCTTTTCGTTGCCTTTTTCATCATATTCTACGCCTTTAGCTTGGCGCTCTTTTTGCCACTTGAGTTTATCAATTAACGCAATAACACCAGTGACTATCGCCGCCACACTCAAATAAAAACCAAAGTCGTAGTAAATTGTCATTTTTTTTCCAAGTTCTTATTTATTATCTTTGCCAACGTGTAAAACCGCTAAGAAAGCTTCTTGGGGAATTTCTACTTTACCCACTTGCTTCATGCGTTTTTTACCTGCTTTTTGTTTTTCCAATAACTTACGTTTACGCGAAACATCACCACCATAACATTTTGCTAATACGTTTTTACGCAATGCTTTAACTGTTGAACGAGCAATAATATGATTGCCAATTGCTGCCTGAATAGCGACCTCAAACATTTGACGAGGAATGATTTCTTTCATCTTTTCAACTAACTCGCGGCCTTTATATTGCGCTTGATCAGCATGCACGATTAGCGCTAAAGCATCAACTCGTTCGCCGTTGATCAGAATATCTAAGCGCACAAGTTTACCTGCTTCATATCGTTTGAAGCTGTAATCTAAAGAAGCATAACCTCGACTTACCGACTTCAATCGGTCAAAAAAGTCCAATACCGCCTCATTCATCGGTAAATCATAGCTTAACGAAACTTGATTACCGGCATACTGCATTTTAGTTTGCATACCACGTTTTTCAACACATAAGGTGATCACACTACCCAGATGTTCTTGCGGCACTAAAATATTGGCTTCGCAAATTGGTTCACGAATTTCAGAAATATTTGACAATGGAGGAAGCTTAGAAGGATTATCCACGTAAGTTATTTCACCATCAGTAGTCACCACCTCATAAATCACGGTTGGTGCTGTGGTGATTAGGTCGAGGTCATATTCTCGCTCTAAACGCTCTTGGATGATTTCCATGTGCAACATGCCCAAGAAGCCACAACGGAAACCAAAACCTAAAGCGGTAGAATTTTCTGGCTCATAGAACAAAGAAGCATCATTCAAGCTCAGTTTTGCCAACGCATCGCGGAAACTCTCATAATCATCAGAGCTTACTGGAAATAAGCCCGCATATACTTGCGGCTTTACCTTTTGAAAACCTGGTAATGCTTTATCAGCAGGGTCTCGCGTCAAGGTAATCGTATCACCTACTGGCGCACCCTGAATCTCTTTGATACCCGCAATAACAAAACCCACTTCACCAGCTTTTAGAACATCGGTATCATGGCGCTTTGGTGTGAAAATACCTACATGATCAACCACATGCGACTTGCCTGTGGACATTACCTGCATCTTATCATTCTTGCGGATCGTGCCCTGCATAACCCGCACCAATGATACAACGCCTAGATAGTTATCAAACCATGAATCCACAATTAACGCTTGTAGGGGCGCATCTGGATCACCATAAGCTGGCGGAATATCACTGACAATCTTTTCTAATAAATCTTCGATGCCTATCCCAGTTTTGGCGCTAGCTTGCACCGCGTCCATTGCCTCGATACCGACAATATCCTCGATTTCTTGGATCACGCGATCTGGATCAGCAGCAGGCAGGTCAATTTTGTTCAATACAGGTACAACTTCTAGATCCATACCAATAGCGGTATAGCAGTTTGCTAACGTTTGCGCTTCAACACCTTGCGCTGCATCAACAACCAACAAAGCACCTTCGCAGGCTGCCAAAGAGCGCGAAACTTCATACGAAAAATCAACGTGCCCGGGAGTATCAATGAAGTTCAACTGGTAAGTATTGCCATCTTTGGCCTGATAATTCAGTGTCACACTTTGAGCCTTAATGGTAATACCGCGCTCGCGCTCTAACTCCATTGAGTCCAAAACTTGAGCTTCCATTTCTCGCTCAGTCAAGCCGCCACAATGCTGAATCAATCGATCTGATAAGGTCGATTTGCCATGATCGATATGGGCAATAATGGAAAAGTTACGAATAAAATCGGTATAGGCCATAGAGGTTCCGCTAATTTTTCTAAAATAGTGCTTATCTAACTTATTGACTTTATTAGCATTGATCGCAAATATTTACTATAACTGCTAACACAAGCCGGCTAAAAATTAAGCCGCCTATTTTAGCTGAATACTGGCAAAAGGCCAGCATTTACGCTGGCCTGTAAGGATTTCATACAACTTAATTCGTTATTAGTGTGTGGTTATCGAATATCCATCACCACAAAGTCACTACCCTGCCCTGGACGCGCAATCAAAACCGCAACTTTTCCTTTTTCAGGCAAGTCTCCCAAAGCACTGCGATAATCATTCAAATTTCGAATAGAGGTTCTATGTAATTTTTGGATCACATCGCCTTGACGAATACCTGCTCGCTGAGCTGGACTGCCATCGGCTACTTCACTGACCAAGACACCGCGTGAAATACCATAAGCTTCGCGCAAGTCTTCACTCAAGCCAGTGACCGATAAACCCAACTCAGACTCTCCAGCACGCACACTAGCCACAGAGTTACCATTACTACCCAGCGTCACTTTAATCGTTTTCTCGTTACCATCACGGAACACTTTCAAGTTAACTTTATCACCTGGAGCCATTTGCCCAACATAATAAGGCAAATCTTGTGCTTGGCGAACTGACTTACCATCAATGGCCACTACCACATCACCCGGTTTTAAGCCTGCTTTGTCAGCTGGCTGCCCCTCTGCAACACCTGTAATTAAAGCGCCACCTACATCGGCCAGTCCAAGTGCATCAGCCTTATCTTGGTCAATGTTGCCAAAAAATACGCCTAAGAAGCCACGATTCACACGTCCATCTTTAAGCAATTGCTCTCTTACATTATCGGCTAAATCAATTGGAATAGAAAAAGATAAACCTGTGCTTAACATTGGGTTAAAGATCATTGAGTTTATTCCAACCACTTCACCCTTAAGATTAACCAATGGACCACCAGAGTTTCCGCGATTAATGGCCACATCAGTTTGTACAAATGGTACATACTGCGAACCGACTTCACCACGTCCTTTAGCGCTCACGATACCAGCCGTAACTGTTTGCTCAAGATTAAAGGGTGCACCAAAAGCTAACACCCATTCCCCAACTTTAAGTTTGTCTGTTGAGCCAAGCTTTAATGATTTTAGGTTGAGTCCTTTGGGATTGATTTTTAATAGAGCCACATCAGTATCAGCGTCGCTACCTAAAACCTCGGCCTCATACTCACGTCCCGTATGTAATTTCACAAGAACCCTATCACCATTATTAATCACGTGATGATTAGTCAAAATTAATCCATCATTATCAATGATAAAACCAGAGCCACCGGAACGGCCAGCTACACGCCCCCAGCGTTTGACATCGACCTTAATACTAACAATGCTTGGTTGAACATCCTCAACCAACTGAGTGAAATCTGGGAAGCCCGCCGCAATAAGTTTACCCGTTGGTAGCGCCAAGACACTGAATAAGATTATTGCAATAAAACGTTTCATCATATATTAAACTCCACAATGATTATTTATTTTTTCCCACATTAGGGATTGTAAAACTTAGTTTTTGTTTGCTAGAGCTTTGGAAAACACGACTTGTAAACAGTTCAATTTATATGAACGGTCAAACAATGAAAAAGCTATGAAGTTGTTTCGATTTGTTTCACATCAATAGGTCTACTGACAATTCTTAACAAAACTGGTTGTGCTTGTCTATTTTGAGCTATTTTCCTACCATAAAGATGTACGAAAAAAAAGCCCATACAAAGACCCATTGCTGCGCTGATAATCGAAACCCATTCAGCGCTTGTTGGCGATAAAAAGTGTCCAACAGCTAAGCAAATTATCATACAAATTAAGGGTAGTAGATATACCATGAATGAAGCCTTAACCACTAAGTCTTCGGGAATACCCACCTCCACTTGATCATTAATATTGGCATTCAGCACATTTTTCAATGGGGTAAGGAATACTTTTTGTCCGAATGCTTTGCTAACAATACCTGTACCGCAGCCGCTACTCACTTGACAAGACGAGCAAGAAGTTTTGCTTTGAGTTTGTACCCATGCAGTAGCGTCTCCTCCCAACTCAGGATTATCTATAGAAACGATCTGTCCAATTTCTTTTATCATTAACAGTAACTGTGTTTAACTAAAATTTCAGGGCAAAAAAAACCCATCAAGTGATGGGTATATTGTATCCAACTTTCGCTCTATGTTGCTAGGATTGAAGTCGAAAACTGTTAAAGAGGGCAGTATTAACTAGTTTTCGTTATTAGGTAGTAATTGCTTTTCTTCCTTCGCGCTCTTACTACTTTCGGACTCTGATTGCGCATCTGTTTGAGGTTGCTCTGCACGCATTGGAATATTAACAGTTACCGGAATGACTTTTTGATTACTCACCACTTGCACTGTCGGCAAACCATTTCCATTACGTTGCGACAATTGTTGATGCTTAATAAACATTTCGTGCATAGTTTGCAGCTCTTGGCGATCAGCGCTCGAAACGGCAGTATCAACAGTAACGGCTGACATTGCGCTTGAAGTTTGTGTGCTGGCAAACTGCACCGGAGTAAAGTCAGTCTGAGAGGGATTAGAGTAATTGATTAAGGCAACAGCAGCTACTGAAGCAGCAATGGCATAGCCTGCCACCTGTTTCCACACTCTTTGAGGGAAACTAATAACATTATCTTGAGGAGACTCTTCTATTAGGTGTGATTCTTCACCAGCCAAAGCAGCACTCACACTCGAGGCAATATTAAAATCAAGGTGCGACACTTCATTACGCATAACCTGACCAATCAGATTATAACGCGCCCATGCGTCCTTATCGTGCTCCTCAAATCCAAGAAGATCATGAGTAGCCTCTTGTTCAAGCTCGCTATCCAATAACGCAGATAACTGCTCTTTGTGAAAATCTTTGTGCTTAAACATCAATTATTTATACCCAACCTGCTCTAAATTCTGTTTGTAACTAATGGTTGTTTACGACCACTAATTATTAAGATTGAACGCTTCTCAATGCTAAAGTGGCATGAATACCACTCTAATTTATTGTTTTTATTACAATTTACATAATTTCAACAATCTATTTGTCGTCAAATGAACGTTGAATGAGTAAATTCTTATACACATTGACTGGTGCTTATGTAAAAAGTTCAGAATAAATGTAAAAAAATTTGTATTTTTCATCTAACCCGCTGAAAACAGCCTTATGAACGCCAACTTTGCTCTAATAATGGCGAAATCTTTTGGTCAATCGCATCCCGCGCCCGAAAAATTCGTGAACGCACCGTACCCACAGGACAATCCATGACTTCCGCAATTTCTTCATAGCTCAAACCGTCCATCTCACGCAGGGTAATGGCTGTTTTCAAGTCTTCAGGTAATTCTTCAATGGTCTTAAAGATGATTTTTTTAATTTCATCACGAAACATCAAGCGCTCAGGACTACCGCCATCGCGTAATAAATCTCCTGATTCATATTGCTCAGCATCCGCAGCATCAATATCGGTACCAGGCGGGCGACGACCTTGAGAAACCAGGTAGTTCTTGGCAGTATTAATAGCAATGCGGTACAGCCAAGTATAAAAGGCGCTATCGCCCCTAAAGCTCGGCAAAGCGCGATAAGCTTTAATAAAGGCTTCTTGCGAAATATCCATCACTTCATGCTGATCTTTAACAAAACGTGAGATCAAGTTCATGATTTTATGCTGATATTTCAATACCAACATATCAAAGGCTTTCTTATCGCCTTCTTGTACGCGTTTAACTAATTCTGAATCTACTTCAGGCCCAGGCATGGGCATCCCCTTTTAATTGTTTTGATTACGGAGCTTGTTAATAATCATCTAGCTTGCTTGACTTGTATCAAATATGCTTGCAAAAAACTAACCTAATACAAAAGGTTATGATAAAGTCCGCAAATATCATGCTTGTATTTTGCTTGGAAATCCAATGAGTTTCCAGTGGTTAACGACAAACACAGACCCAGTTAACGAATAAAAAGTTCCAATTGTCAGCAAAATTAAGCCTAAATTAGACAAAAAACGTACAAGTCGTATAGATAATGAACCAAAACAGCTCATCTAATAGCTCCAGTAAAAATACCGATGTTTTAGTTATAGGCAGCGGCGCTGCTGGATTATCGGTAGCACTTCGTCTTGCTCATTTGGGTAAAATCACTGTACTTAGCAAGGCTGAAGTCACCGAAGGTTCTACATTTTATGCGCAAGGCGGAATTGCCGCGGTATTAGACGAGAATGATTCTATCGATTCTCACGTCGAGGATACGCTGATTGCTGGGGGTGGTTTATGTGATGAGCAAGCAGTACGTTTTACGGTAGAGCATTCGCGCGAAGCAATAGAATGGTTAATTGATCGCGGTGTGGCTTTTAGTAAAGAAGATGAACAATACCACCTGACCCGAGAAGGTGGTCACAGCCAGAGACGTATCATCCATTCAGACGATGCCACAGGTAAAGCAGTTTCCACTACACTAGTGGCGGCAGTGCGCAATGAACCCAACATTGAAATTCTTGAGCATTATATTGCGATTGACTTCATAACTGGACAAAAACTAGGGTTTACTGACAATCGCTGTTATGGAGCTTATGTACTGAATTTGCAGCAGGATAAAGTTGAGACTATTAGCGCTCGATTTGTAGTATTAGCAACAGGTGGGGCAAGCAAGGTTTATCTTTACACCTCTAACCCCGATGTAGCTAGTGGTGATGGCATTGCTATGGCTTGGCGGGCAGGAGCCAGTGTTAGCAACTTAGAATTTAATCAATTCCATCCCACCTGCTTATATCACCCACAAGCTCGTAGTTTCTTGATTACTGAGGCTTTGCGCGGTGAAGGAGCGATTTTACGCCGCCCCAACGGCGAGCGCTTTATGCTCGAATATGATCAAAGAGCCGAGCTAGCGCCTCGCGACATAGTGGCGCGAACTATTGACCATGAAATAAAAAAATATGGGTTTGACTGTGTCTATTTGGATATTTCGCATAAAGATCCTGAGTTCGTCAAGGCACATTTCCCAACTATCTATCAACGCTGCTTAGAATTTGGCATCGACATAACCACTGATCCTATTCCCGTAGTTCCTGCCGCCCATTACACCTGCGGTGGAGTCAAAGTGGATTTAGACAGCCATACCAATGTTCCAGGCCTATATGCCGTAGGGGAAGTGGCCTGCACTGGTTTACATGGCGCAAACCGAATGGCCAGCAATTCATTACTTGAATGCTTGGTGTTTGCCCAGGCAGCAGCTAAAGATATTGAACAACAATGGTCAAAAGTACCCCTACCACCTCCACTTATAGCTTGGGATGAGAGCCAAGTAACCGATTCAGACGAGGAGGTTATTCTGAATCATAATTGGCATGAATTACGACAATTGATGTGGGATTATGTGGGTATTGTTCGAACCGACAAACGCTTAGAACGTGCTTTGCGACGAATCAAATTGCTTGAGCAAGAAATCCACGAATACTACTCCAACTTCAAAGTGTCAGGCGATTTGATCGAACTGCGAAACTTGGTAGTAGTGGCTGAGTTAATTGTTCGTTGTGCTATGCAACGCAAAGAAAGCCGTGGCTTACACTACACCCTAGACTACCCAGAATTATTAACGCAAGCAGAAGATAGCATGTTGCATCCTCAACAAGAGACTTAAAGTTATCTTATCAACCACTGATAGGCCGTTTATAAAAGCGTAAAGTCCGTGATAACTCACGAAACTGATGTTCACTCAACGCATCTCGAAATATCACTAAACTTTTCTTGGCAGGGTTCGGTTGGACTTGACTCGGTAATGTATCAATGCGGAAATCCAATTTAATCCATAAAGGCCATAATGCTGTAGAACTAAGTATTATGATCGGCAGCTTAGATTGTTCCGCATTCCCGCGACGCTCCCCATCTCCTCTATTACCCTGCTCTAATAAAAACCACTGTTTATCATAAAACTCTAGTCCAATGTAATCTTGATAAAGTTGACGAAATTGCCGAGCACTCCACACATAACCCATTCCAATGATCAGAAAGCAGACGGCACCATTCATTAGCATAAAAGCCCAGCGCGGGCTTGAACTGTTAAAGATAAAGTAACAAAAAATTGTAACCGCCATTAATAACCAAGCGATAGAAACGCAGCGCCAAGCTAAGATGGGGCTTTGGAAAGTTATTGTTAATCGATTCGTCTTCATGTCATTCCTTGACTATATTCAATCTTATAAATTCATCTACTAGGTTATCTAACTAACTTATCACCCACTAATTTATTGGCCGACCCGTTCATCCACAAACTTTCGTATCGCGCTCACCATATCAGTGAACTCAGGCTTTGGCACTTCAAAACCCATTATCCAAGCATATAAATCAGGATCGTCTTGCTCTAAAAAAAGGCCATAATGCTCAATTTGCTGCTCAGACAACTGTTCTTTGTGTTGCTCAAGATAAGGAAGCAGCACCACATCGAGCTCCAACATCCCGCGTCGGCTTGCCCATAGAAGTTTTTTGTATTGTTGTTCGGTCATGTGTAATGACAACTTAAAATAAAAACATTTGCCTAGATTATAACGACAAGAGTGCAAAAGCGCTAAAAATCAGAGTAAAATTATACGCATTAATGACTAGGATCAACACAGCCCATGAATTTGACAAATAAACATGCACTTGAACATATCAATAGTCTCCAGAATATTGCTTGTGAGCTGAGCCATTATGGAGTGGTCAAAGTTAGTGGCGATGATGCGGTGAAGTTGTTACAAGGTCAAACAAGCTGTGATATTCACAAGCTCGATAGCGCTAACGCTAGCTTGGGCGCAATGTGTAACGTACAAGGTCGTATTCATGCTATTTTTTATATCGTGCATTGGCGCGATGGATATTTTTTGATCATGCCTCACGAAGTGATTGAGCACTTTATTTCCAGATTATCGATGTACGCGGTATTTTTCAAAGCAGAAATCACTAATGTTAGTGAAGAGTTTCAACTATGGGGTAGCTGTAAAAAATCTGAAACTCCCGAAGACTCGCCAGAAAGCAGCATGCTGGCTGTTACAACACAAGACAATGGTTTAGAACTCCACCTACATAGCTTATTTAACGCCTCAATACACCTTATTCCAACACAGCACGTTAACCAATTAGATAATTTGCTGAGTGAATCCACCTTGGCCGACCATAAAAGCTGGGACTATGTTGAGATCCAAGCGCGCATACCCATGATTTATCAAAACACCATTGAGCAACTGTTACCGCACTTTATAGGTTTAGATATGGTTGGCGGAATTAGTTTCGATAAAGGTTGTTATACGGGACAAGAAATCATTGCCCGTATGCACTATAGAGGGAAACTGAAAACTCACGCTTGCTTAGCATGGACTACTGGCGAAAAAACCATTCAACCCAATAGCAAGTTAATCAACCAAGACAACAAAACGGTGGGTGAAGTGGTTCGCTCAGCACCTTACGCAGGGAAAACCTATTGTTTGATCAGCCTAGCAGACAAAGCACTCGATCAGCCTGTGTTTATAGAACATTCGCAAGCTGACCATCTGCCTATAGAGCTTATCTCTCAGTAATTTTATATTTAACGTACAAATCGAGTTAGATTTACATATCTTGTTGTTTGTTGATGGTAATTTTTGCTGCTGTCAACAGTAACTCTGGCTCAATACGCACTTTATAATTGGGATTGATATATTCGAATTGAATAATCCCCTTTTGATCAACAATAAAAACCGCTGGCACTGGCAAGGTACTTTTATCATCACCTAACGCTCGCACTGGTGTGCCGCCAACACCGCGCATTTTTTCTGCATATTCATCACTGATATTAAAGGCTAAACCAAAGCCAATACTAGCCGCCAATTGAAAGTCTGAAATCAGTTGATAGCTTAAATCTTTATCTCTACTGGTCATTTGTAACGCATCGGGCGTATCAGGACTAATTGCCAATAACTGATAACCCAATTGGCTCAAGTCCTTTTCGATCATTTGTATTTGACTCAATTGAGCATTACAAAATGGACACCAGCCCCCGCGGTAAAATAATAAAATCGTCGGTTTTCTCGCAACCGCATCTTTTAAAGCAAAAGGTTTTCCTTGCGGCGTCCATAAGGTGACATCAGGAATTTGTTGCCCAATGAGCAATGGGCTGACCAAATTTGCATCGGTTGCAATAGTATTTTTGATAGGAATATCATTTGCAAGACTTTGAAAACTGCATAGACTGACAGTGAATAAAAGAAATTTGAATAACTTTGTGTTCATACATACCTTCTCTATTGTTTTTATACTGTATAGAGAAAGCTCGGCTTATTTTATTACATTTTTTATTATTCTTTTTATTACACTTTCATCTAAGGCCTTTCAAACTCATCATTTAATAACCAGGTTACAAATACAGTAAGCGCTACCACACATAGACTTGTCACTAACATAGTTTCGTGATTAAGATTATCAAAATAGTTAAGCATATTGGTAGGCCACAATTTGATGAAGCCTAATATTCCAGCTATAAAACCTAAGGTAATAAAAACACCTAAAATCAAATGGCGTTGCTGGTATTGCTTTTGAATACGATTCATTAAGCTATCAACAAACTCCTGCGAGATCAGTTGTTGATGATATTTAAGTATTTGTTCTAACATAACAGCTCCAATTACTCTTTTGGCTATTTATGCCACTTGTTCATCCACGCCAAGCATCTGGCTCAATTTCTGTTTACCACGCTGAATATGTGACTTTACGGTTCCAAGTGGCAATTCAGTAATATCGCAAATTTCACTATGACTCATTCCTGCGGAATAAGACAAGGTTATAGTCACCCTTTCAGGAAGCGATAACTTTTGCATAAGCTTTTCCGCGATCATATCAGCCTCCATTGCGCTTTGCGGCTCGCTCGTTAATTGTACAGAATCTTCATGAAATTCGACTTGAGCATCGATTTTGACCTTATTGATATATAGTAAAAATTGACGATAGGCAATGGTATGCAGCCAAGAATTAAACGAGCCTAAAGCCTTAAAAGCCGCAATTTTTTGATAAGCCAACCAAAAGGTTTCTTGCGCAATATCATCAGCCAAATGATAATCACCACCCGTTAAACGACGGGCAAACTGACGAATCGCAGACTGATAACGATTCATCAATACTGCGAATGCTTGCTTGTCTTGCGAGCTGACAACGCTTGCTATCAGCTCATTATCCGTTCGTTCAGAACTCATCAGCATTAATCTTTATAACGATTCATCTTCCACACTAACAGAAAGCCTGCGCCTACGAAAAGCGGCAGCATCGAAATAATACGGAAAGCCTCTTGCGGTTCCTCGTGTGAAAACATAAAGCTAGCAACGAATCCGGCCAAACCAAGCGCTAACAATACCACTCCACGACGCAAATCTTTAACCCGCGGAGGCTGAACATTACTGATCTTATCTAACATTTCTGGGGTTAGTGGCTGCCCACTATCTACCGATTTTTGAATGGTGTCTAAAGTGGCTAACTTGTTTTTATGGCTTAAATAAAAAAACGCCACTATCACACACGCCGTACATATAAAGAAGATTACTGGAACAAACTCTTCGCTCATTGTCATTACCTCATTTTAATAAATATCACATTTGATTATTTATATAGAGTGGCGGTTATTCTGATTTGGATGCGAAATAAATATTTTTTTCATCATAGATAAAAAAGGCCAGTACGCCTGGCCTTGTAACTCATTGAATTTATTATGATAGATGATTTTTTCTAACCTTTAACCTCATCAATCCAACGTTTAATTTTATTTTCCAAGATATTTAGCGGCACAGAACCATCTTTTAGCACTTGATAATGAAATTCACGAATATCAAACTTTTCACCCAGTTCATTTTCAGCCAAAGTTCTCAATTCACGAATTTTCAACTGACCAATTTTATAGGCTAATGCTTGCGATGGAATGGCCATAAAGCGCTCCGCTTCAGACACTCGACGCGCTTCTGCAACAGGTGAATTTATTTCCATATAATCTAAAACTTCTTGGCGAGTCCAACCTTTAGCATGGAAACCTGTATCCACTACCAATCGAATAGCACGCCATAATTCAGCACTTAAGGCTCCAAAATATTGATAAGGATCGCTATAAACCCCCATTTCTTTACCCAACGACTCAGAATACAACCCCCACCCTTCAACATAAGCCGTATTACCTCCAAAACGCCTAAAGTCTGGAATATCTTGCAATTCTTGCTGAGTCGAAATTTGGAAGTGATGACCAGGCACCGCTTCATGCAAGTACAAAGATTCAACAGTCCAGGTTGGACGCGCCGATAAATCATAGGTGTTGACGTAGAAAATACCTGGGCGTGAACCGTCTGGTGCAGCACCTTGGTAGGAAGCACTAGAAGACGATTGCTCGCGGAATGGTTCAACTGCGCGAATTTCAAATTGTGCTTTAGGTATTACTTTGAATAGTTCTGGCGCTGTTTTATCGAGTTGAGAGCGTAAATTTTCATAAGCCTGCAACATGTCTTCTTTGCTATCAAAAATGAACTGTTGATCATTTTTAGTAAACTCAAAAAATTCTTGTAAAGAACCTTCAAAAGCCACATCTTTCATGACGCCACGCATCTCTTTGTGAATACGCGCTACCTCATCGAGACCAATTTGATGAATTTGATCAGGTGTTAAGTCTGTGCTGGTAGTTTGTTTAACTTGGAATGCATACCACTCTTTACCATTAGGCAAACCAACCATGCCATGAGTTTCGCGCGCAGCAGGTATATATTCTTGCTCAATAAAATCATGCATTTTCTGATATGTGGGTACTACTACAGTTTTAATGGCGTTAACATACAAACCTGTCAAACGCTTCTTATCTTCTTCAGAAAAATCTTCTGGCATATTTTTAACGGGTGTATAAAAAAGGCTGGTTTCTACATCATCAACCATATGCGCTTTGAGCTGGGGCAAAACTTTTTGCATCAATACCTTAGGGCGCGTAACACCAGTTTCAATGCCCTCTCGCATATTAGCAATCATCACATCAGCACCAGCCGAAGCCTGCTCTAAGCGGCTGATCCAATCTTCGTAGTGTTTTACCGTTTGAAATGGTTGTGCGCTCTGGCCTGAGCCTAACATAGCCATGAAGTTAAAAGGATTATAGAACTGTTGAATAGGCTGCAAATGCCCTGGGAATTTATCACCTTCAATTTCAGCTTCGCGCTGACTTTTGAAGATTTCATAACTCAATAACTCTTGACCTGATAACTTCGAAGAATCGATATTATTAATACGCTGCAAAAACTCTTTGGCAAAAGCCAACTGTTTAGCCAATCCCTCTGGTGAGCCAAAATCTCCCAAACGATCGTTGTATCGATGGTCACCCAAAAAAGTAGCATTTAGAGGGTTCATTTCTAAATTACGCTGCCAATATTCTTTATAAAGCTCATTAGCTTTTTCAGCTTCTGACTGTTGCAACTGTTCAGCCGCAGCTTGCGAGACTTCCGCGACAGGTTTAGCTGAAGTATGTTCTTGCGCAGCTTTATCATTATCACAAGCCATTAAACCCAAGGCTAGGGAAACCGCTAAAGCAGTTTTCAACGGACTAACACGATACATTTCTAACTCCTTATTTTTTAAGGTATTTTTTAATAATGGTTAATTATTGAGGATTTTACTTGTACTCAATATAGCGCTAAGCCAAAGTCGCTGCAAAACTGCTTAGTAACAATTTGTTGCATTTAATCAATGATAATTTGATTCCTAACTAAACCTTTCGCATCTAAAAGCCATCAAAAAAGTATCTTATTAATCATTACCATCCAATACACAATAATATGAGGGATAACTTATGAACACTTTAAGTCTAAAAAAATCAATAGCCGCAGGGCTCGTTAGTGGAGCTATGACACTGGCTCTAGCTTCTACTGCTCAAGCAGTTGAAACTGAACGTCAACTGGAGCTGTCTAGCGATGGTTTAAAGAGCTTCTTCATTGATAGTGGTGCGGGCTCACTCGAGATCACTGGAGAAAAAGATCTTAACAAAATTATTGTCGATGCGGCCATCGAAGTGGATGGTGTTGATAATGACGAAGCCGAAAAATGGTTCAAAAAACACATGAAACTATCGCTCACTGAAAAAGATGGTAAAGCAACCCTTCAAGCGTTATTTGAAACTAACAACTCGATTTTTTCCTTTAGTAATTGGACTGGCGAACGAAAAATTGACTTAGTTGTTCGCATGCCAGAGCATTTGAAGCTGGAAGTTGACGATGGCTCAGGCGACACGTCTATTTCAAACATTAACGCGGCGCTTGAAGTCGATGACGGTTCTGGCACATTAACAATAAACAATATCGGCGGTGACACCTGGGTCGATGATGGTTCTGGCGACCTCTACATCAACCATGTCACTGGTGACTTGGTAGTTGATGATGGTTCGGGCAGCTTAACCATTAAAGATATTTCTGGGGCAGTAGAAATCGAAGACGGCTCAGGTTCAATTGATATTCGCGAGATCGGCCAGAAAGTTTATATCGATGACGGTTCAGGCTCAATAAACGCTTGTGATATCAAGGGCGACCTTACTATTGATGACGGCTCTGGCGACGTTGATACCTGCAATATCACAGGTGAAGTTGTAGTTAAGTAATATTTTCCACAATAGTAACTATTTCCGAAGTAACAACGTCAGATCTTAAAGAGCTATTGTATGACTGAACAATTGAACAATAGCTCTATTTAAGAATAGCCATTAAGGAAACACTATGACCCATCCCATTGCAGAAAAAATCGCCAAACTTTTAACTATTACATTATTTTGTGTGTTGTTAATGGCCTGCAAAAGTAGCGATAAAACACCAAGTAACCCATCAAGCACTAACAATACAAAGTTGTCTGACTATGAAGTCTTACTAATGGGTAATAGTCACAGTGCCTATAACAACTTACCAGGCATGTTAGCGATACTGATACAAGCAGGAACCCAGAAAACCGTCAATGTAGAAAACGCACCCGGTTGGAAGTTTTTAGATGAACGCTTAAATGATGGTGTCAGCGAGCAAATGTTGAAATCTCGCAAGTGGACACACTTGGTATTACAAGCTCAAAAGTATTCGACAACAGGTAACTACTTCTACTCAACCGAACCATCCGAAGAATGGATCCGAAGAGCTAAAGCCCAAAATGCAATTCCTATTATGTTTCCCGAGTGGGCACGAAAAGGTAATTTGGAGGAAGGAGATAGAATTCATCAACTCCACCTATCTATTGTGAGCGCAGAACCTGCATGTTTAGCCCCGATTGGATTGGCATGGGAAAATGCTCGTTTACAGTATCCTCAATTGAATTTGCATGATCCAGATGGTAACCATTCCAACAAAAATGGTGCACTCTTAACTGCGTATGTACTGTACGAAACCATCACCGGTAACAAAGCCGAAGATTTAGCAACAATTTCCCAGTTAGGCGTTGATGCGAGTATTCAAATTCAGCTAAAAGGTATAGCCAGCCTGACAGTTGAACAAAACCCTCCCTGCTTTTACTATCCACAATAGTTTTATCCCTGATGGTCAGGGTTTGGTTTGGCTCTAAACTGACACTCTTAGAGTCCTGCTATACAGTCAGTCATTATGAATACCGCTTCTCATTTATATAACGGTTTTCATAATGTCTAACCTAAAAAGACCTTTGACCTTTTTTATGCCCCAGTTTTCTGGGGCTTTTTTATTGAGGCACATCAATTTTTGTCGTTTTTCTTAACCATTTACGTTTAATTTTCATCTGCTCCAACCACGTTGAGCACTATTTTTGTGCATAATGCGACCACTAACAAACAATCAAGCCTGTTTCAAACAGGTGTTTAAGAGCTGGTAATATGCAAAATTCAGAACATCTTCTACCTTTTGAACAAAAATCATCTTATAACAAACAAGAGCTTATCGACTGTGGTCATGGCAAAATGTTTGGCCAAGGCAACGCCAAGTTGCCGATTGAAAATATGTTAATGATGGATCGAATTACCCGTATCCAAAAAGATGGCGGTGAGTATAATAAAGGACAAATTGTTGCCGAACTGGATATTAATCCCAAGTTATGGTTTTTTGACTGTCACTTTCAGGATGACCCAGTAATGCCAGGCTGTTTAGGCGTTGACGCACTATGGCAGTTGTCTGGTTTTTTCTTGCCCTGGCTTGGCCATCCTGGAAAAGGCCGCGCTTTAGGTGCTGGCGAAATTAAATTTACAGGTCAGGTATTACCAACCGCCAAATTGGTCACTTACGTGATAGATATAAAGCGTGTGATCACCCGAAAACTAAAAATGGTGATTGCAGATGGTAAAATGTTAGTAGACGGCAGAGAAATTTATTCGACCAAAGATTTGCGCGTTGGGCTTTTCCAATCAACCGCAGATTTTTAATACATTAGAAAGAAAAGTATTCAAATTATGAAAAGAGTTGTAGTTACAGGTATGGGCATTGTTTCTTGTTTAGGAAACAATGTAAGTGAAGTTACCGAAGCATTGCGCCAAGGCAAATCAGGTATCAAGAAGATTGATGCCTACGAAGAGCACGGTCTGCGTAGTCATTTAGCGGGAAAACCAGATATCGACGTGGCAGAACATATCGACCGCAAAAAACTCCGTTTTATGGGTGATGCAGCCGCCTATGCTTATATTTCCATGCAACAAGCCATTGATGACGCAGGTTTAAGCGAAGACTTAGTTTCTAATCCTCGTACAGGCTTAATTATGGGTTCTGGCGGCGGCTCTCAAGGCACACAAGTTGAATCGATCGATATTGCCAAAGAACGTGGTCCAAAACGCATTGGTCCATACGCGGTGCCCAAAACTATGGGCAGCACCACTTCAGCATGTCTTGCCACACCCTTCCAAATCAAAGGGATCAACTACAGCATTACTTCAGCTTGCGCGACCAGTGCACACTGTATTGGCAATGCGTACGAGCAAATCGCAATGGGTAAACAAGACGTCATGTTTGCAGGCGGCGGTGAAGAAGAAGATTGGCGCTTAACCGTACTATTTGACGCAATGGGAGCCCTTTCCAGCAAATACAACGACACGCCTGAAACTGCCTCTCGCCCGTATGACGCAACTCGTGATGGCTTTGTGATTTCTTCAGGCGGTGGCTGTTTAGTACTAGAAGAGTACGAGCACGCCAAAGCACGTGGAGCAAAAATTTACGCTGAAATTACAGGTTATGGCGCCACATCTGATGGTTACGATATGGTTGCCCCATCTGGTGAAGGTGCGGCTCGCTGTATGCAAATGGCATTGGCAACAGCTCATAAACCTGTTGATTACATCAATACTCACGGCACTAGCACTCCTGTAGGTGATACAGCTGAATTAAGCGCAATTCAAGAAGTGTTTGGCAAAAACGAGCGAATTCCTTATATCGGCTCAACCAAATCACTTGCGGGTCACTCGCTGGGAGCAACGGGCGTGCACGAAGCAGTTTATTCATTAATTATGATGAAAGAAAACTTTATCGCTGCATCAGCTAATATTGTTGAGCTTGATGAAAAAGCTGAAGGATTGCCAATAGTCCGCGAACGCATGGACAATACTGAAATTAACTGCTTCTTATCCAACAGTTTTGGCTTTGGTGGAACCAACTGTTCATTGCTGTTTGAAAAAGTTTAATACGACTTTCAAGTTTATCAAAAATCAAAAGGAGGCAAATTGCTTCCTTTTTTATCACATCTACACTAAAACACTCAGTTATGATATAAAAGCGTTGGACTAATTAGGCGTGAATGGACGAACAAATAATGAAAAATAAAATAATAGTTGGAATATTAATTTTAATAATGCTGGTTTCCTTTATTTTGCTACTAAAACCTGAAAGGAAACAGCTCCAATCCAATAGCTCAAATAAGCCAGAAGCAGAGAGTTTGATTGCTAATACCAATATAAAGCAAAAATCACAATACAACAGTCAGCCAATATCCTATCTTTCATGCAGAGCCTTAGATTCAGATATTGCGAAAATTCATCAACAGTTTATCGAAACTAAAAAACACAACTGGGATCAATTCATAGAACAAGGTTACAGTCTGGATGAAATTACTGTCGCTATTGATCACTTTCAAAATGTTAACTTTGCTACTGATTGGAGACTATCTCAACTTAAGCAAATGAGCCGCTTTGAAGGACAAAAAAAATATCAGAACACTGGTTGAGGAGCATATAAGAGACAAACTACCTGACTATATTGAGTTATCTCCTAAAGTTCCACAAGAAGATTTAGAAAACTTTAAACAAAATAGCCATCAGCAGAAGCAAAAAATATTATCTACTATTACAGTAACAGCAGATGATATTGCCCACTTCATGAAAGATCCTGAAGTAAATGATCAAGACATTTTACTGCTCTTAAATTCATTAAACGATGTCAATGAAATTACTGCTGCTCAATCGCGTAGTCCATTAACATTAATTGATCATGCAGCCTTACACTCTCGGGCAGAAGTTTTTCATCATTTGCTAGATAAAGGAGCGCCCCTTACCCAAGATAATTACTTAGGAAATACGCTTGAAATAGCTTTGCATGCATTGATCAAAGATGTAAATAATAAAAACACCGTTCAGATAGTAAAGACGCTTATTGCAAAAGGGATGGAAATACGCCTTGATAAGAATTGGCTTGAACAAGAAAATTATTATGGCCATGGCTCTGTGCTAGCCAATAAACATTATTTCTTTTCACAAGATGACTTAAGTAAAATAAAGAAACTACACTCTCTTGATATACAATCAATACCCATTAGAAAGAGTTTGTTACAAGAAGAAAAGCATAATCGCTTAAAAAATGCCTTACAACAAGAGAAAGATACTCTATTGGCTAAGGAACTTGGCGATAGTGACGTTGTAAAATATTATAAGCACTGTGAAAACTATCTAAGCGATCTTAACAAAAAAATACGTTATAAAGATCCTAATCAGCTTATAGCTGAATATAAAAAACTTTATAGTAATGACATACACTCAATTACATCTGCTCTATCGTTTATCGATCCTTCTTTAGTGGATTGCTATATTAAAAGAGAAAAAGGCAATAACCGCTCACAATTGCCAAATGATAAAAGGCTAAACCGTATATGGAGGCTGGCATCTCAAAAACAATATAATGAAGCTATTGATTTGGCTAATACTATCGAGCTCAATAATAAACAACGCAATCAATTTTTCTTCGAGCTCTTTCGGTTTGATAGAGATACGCTGATTATTTTGAAAGATCACGGATACATACCAAAACAATTTTCTTTTAGTGATTTAGTTTTATACCAAAAAAATATTAGTTCGAAGGACATAGAAGCACTACAAAAAGTAGGTATGGATACACTTTATGGGGATAGTAATGGACTAAGTATGATGTATTATGCAGTTATAAAAAATAACTTGTCATTGCAAAATTACCTTATAGAAGAAGGGTATCCCTATAAAACCAAGGAATATGGAGAAGATCCGCTGCATGCTGCTTTAAACAGCCAACGTATGCTTTATAAAGATAAAGATCTAGTTGAAATAGTTAAAGCTTTAAAGCCTGATACAAGAACGATAGATGAACACCACCTCTCTAGAATGTTTGTTATAAAACTCAAGTATCCCGAAATCTATGAAGAGTTAACAGAATTGTATCCTGTACTTACAATTAACGAAGAAACTAAAGCCCCTACGTCAATTTGTTCAATGCTATGATTCCCTATTACTTACTATGTAATGCTACTGCCCTCCATGGCAAACGAAAGTCCAGATTTTATTCTGGACGCATATGCGGGAATAACAAAACATCTCGTATCGAAGGGCTGTCTGTTAGCAACATCACCAAACGATCAATGCCAATACCTTCACCAGCTGTAGGCGGCAAGCCATACTCTAATGCACGAATATAATCAGCATCATAATGCATCGCTTCATCATCACCAGAATCTTTAGCTTCGACCTGTTCCATGAAACGAGCAGCTTGATCTTCGGCATCATTCAACTCAGAGAATCCATTAGCCAATTCACGTCCGCCAGCGAAGAATTCAAAGCGGTCTGTGATAAATGGGTTGTCATCGTTTCGACGCGCTAGTGGAGACACTTCTGCTGGGTAAGCTGTGATAAAAGTTGGTTGAATTAACTTATGCTCTGCCACTTCTTCGAAAATTTCGATTTGTACACGACCCAAGCCCCAACTGTCTTCTAGTTTAATGTGCAAATTTTTTGCTACCGCGCGCGCTGAATCTAAGTCAGACAATTGATCAAGAGTGATTTCTGGCTTGTATTTGATAATTGCTTCAAGCACCGTCATACGCTCAAATGGTTTGCCAAAATCATAGGTTTCACCACTCGACTCAAAAACAGTTTTGCCTAAAACGGTTTCAACTGTATAGCGCAACATATCTTCCGTTAGATTCATCAAATCTTGATAATCTGCATAGCCCCAATAGAACTCAAGCATAGTAAATTCTGGGTTGTGACGTGTTGATAAACCTTCGTTACGGAAATTACGGTTAATTTCAAACACTTTTTCAAGGCCACCAACAACCAAACGCTTCAAATAAAGCTCTGGAGCAATTCGTAAAAACAGAGGCATGTCCAAAGCATTATGATGTGTTTCAAATGGACGCGCTGAAGCACCTCCAGGGATAACGTGCATCATTGGGGTTTCTACTTCAAGGAAGTCACGCGCTTCTAAGAAATCACGAATAGTTTTAACTACTTTTGAGCGAGCTACAAAAGTTGCACGAGACTCTTGGTTTACGATCAAGTCAACATAACGCTGACGGTAACGAGTTTCTTGATCGGACAAGCCGCCCCATTTATCCGGTAATGGACGCAATGCTTTAGTTAATAAGCGAATAGAGGATGCTTTAACTGAAAGCTCACCTTTATTGGTTTTGAAAACCGTCCCTTCGATACCAACAATATCGCCAATATCCCATGTTTTAAAATCATCATAAACTTCATCACCAACCTGATCTTTGCGTACATAAGATTGCAAACGACCAGACATGTCTTGAATAGTGATAAAAGACGCTTTACCCATATTACGGAATAACATAATACGGCCAGCAACCTTAACCTTCTTACCAATATCTTCCAGTTCAGCTTTTTCTTTTTCGCCAAACTCAGCCGCCACATCAGATGCTACATAATCACGTCGGAAATCATTCGGGAAGGCAATCCCCTGTTTTCGTTTATCCGCTAACTTTTGCTTACGAAGTGTAATTTGCTCGTTAACGTCAACTACTGGGGTTTCTTGATTGCTCATTTTTTCTGTTTCACCTCTTTCATCACTATGATGATCATTTCTTACTACTTTAAATT
Organism: Kangiellaceae bacterium; assembly: GCA_013373015.1. Lineage (GTDB taxonomy): Bacteria > Pseudomonadota > Gammaproteobacteria > Enterobacterales > Kangiellaceae > Kangiella. Next base: position 142,827 of record JABXIQ010000002.1, on the reverse strand, counting down.
CTTTGTTGCTACTACTATCTCGTCATTACGAGGAGTGATTAAGACAAAGCCATCTTATTAAGATTGCCGCGCCACTCGATTACTCGCGGCTCGCAATGACTTATTATACTCCCGCCTTGAGAGATGCTTCTATAAACGAGTCTAAATCACCATCCAACACTGATTGCGTATTCGATGATTCATAACCTGTTCTTAAATCTTTAATTCGCGACTGATCAAGAACATAGGATCGAATTTGACTACCCCAGCCAATATCCGATTTTCCCTCTTCCATCGCTTGTTGCTCTGCCTGCTGCTTTTGAATCTCCATCTCATAAAGCTTTGCTTTGAGCATTTTCATCGCTTCAGCACGGTTTTTGTGCTGTGAGCGGTCGTTTTGACACTGCACTACAATATTAGTCGGCAAGTGAGTGATACGAATCGCCGAATCAGTTTTATTAACGTGCTGACCACCTGCTCCCGAAGCTCGAAAAGTATCTGTGCGCAAATCCGCAGGATTGATTTCGATATCAATATCATCGTCAACCTCTGGATACACAAACACAGAAGCAAATGACGTATGGCGACGATTACCCGAATCAAAAGGCGATTTACGCACCAAGCGGTGCACCCCTGTCTCCGTACGCAACCAACCGTAAGCATATTCGCCGTCAACCTTGATAGTTGCACTTTTTAAGCCAGCAACTTCGCCAGCCGACTCTTCGGTAATTTCTGTTTTAAAACCACGCGACTCACACCAGCGTAAATACATACGCAATATCATGCTCGCCCAGTCTTGTGCTTCAGTTCCGCCAGAACCCGATTGAATATCCAAATAACAATTGTTTTCGTCCATCTCGCCCGAAAACATACGTCGAAACTCTAACTTTGCCAATTGAGATTCTAGCTCTTGTGCTTCTACTTCGATCATCTCAACCGAATCAGCATCATTTTCTTCCACAGACATCTCAAGCAAATCTTGGTTATCAGCAATACTCGATTCCAAATTAATCATGGTTTCAACTACCGCTTCCAACTTAGCACGCTCTTGCCCTAAGGATTGGGCTCGCTCCTGATCATTCCAAATATCAGGTTGCTCTAATTCTCTTGAAACTTCTTCTAATCGTTCTTGTTTGGCATCAAAGTCAAAGATACCCCCTAAGCGTTGTCAAACGCTCAGACATATCTTTCAAATGTTCACGAATAGGATTTACTTCCAACATCAACTATCTTCTTATGTTTTATGTACTGGCAAGGCCATATAGCCAATGCCGTAAAAGTGGTGTATTTTAACCAATATCCCGATCAGTGCCTAGCCAAATTCCCAAGGAATACCGCTATTTCAACGAAATTTGACAGACACATAGACACAAAACCAAAATAAGTCTCAACATAACTCACAACACAACGACTCATAGCATAAAGGCAAGCCCATGTATCCACCCTCATATCACCTTGAAAATGACCTCAATAAACTACTACCGCTTATTCGGCAATTCCCTTTTGCCACAGTGATATCCGTTCATAATGGCGAAATTGAAGTCACACAAGCACCATTGATGTTAGAGCAGCTTGATGGGGACTTGTATCTATATGGTCACTTAGCTGGCAATAATCCACATGGCGAACACTTAAATGATAACAAAGTTACCGTCATCTTCCATGGACCAAATAGTTATATCTCACCCAATGACTACGCCACCAAACAACTCCCTACATGGAACAGCCTATCAGTGCATATCAAAGGCCATTGCCAAACCAGCAAAGAACCTGATGAACTGTACCGAATATTGGAGCTAATGGCAGAACAATTTGAGCAAGATAGCCCATCTGATAAACCCAATTTCACAATACAGCGCGCCGAAGAAAAAACAGCTCGACTCATACACCATATTACTGGCTTTAAAATTCAAGTTAATGAAATTATTGGACGTTATAAATTATCAAAAGATAAAACTGAAGAAGATATTAAGTTGGCGGGAGATAAATTGAAAAACAGTGCTAAGAATGGAGCTGACGAGTTTATAAATCAACTACTAAAGTAGGTTGGTGGTGAGCTTGCGAACCCCAACAAAGTAGTTACAATGTTTGATAAATGTTAAGGGGCATGCTTAACCTTACCTATGCTAGCTATTTATCAAATTTATCTTATAAATTAAAGTGTTACTTTTCTCTAGAGTTTTGATTTTATGAGTTACATTCAAACAAAATTAGATCGTCCCATTATATTCAGAACGATGAATAAAACTGTTTATAACTCTACATTATCAAATGGGTCAATATGGCTACGCTCAAGTCATTATTACAGAAGCATTGAAAATAATACACGAGCAGATATATCCGAAGGTATTAACAGTACACTGTGTAGATTTCCTTTACACTTCAAACCAAAATCAGCACAAGCTTTATCTCTACAAGGAAATGGAAGTATAGGAACCGAAATAGTCCCGCATTATATAATATCAATGCATGGCACGAGTATTACAGATAAAGTGAGAGAAGAATTTGGTGGATTTACAATGGGAGTAAAATGTATAGCTGATTTAAGTTCTGAAGTTATTTTCCAAGTTTCAAAACAACTTCCTGTAACTTCATATATATTTGGGCAGGTAAAATATCAGCGTACAGCTCTTACTATGTCTTACAACTTGTCCAGCGCTCCACTAACTCTTGAGGATATCCGCCAATAGCTGTCAAATCAATAGACACAGATGTGTTACGCAAAGATCCTGCTGAACCTTTCATATCACAAGATGAGTGGAGGATTGCCATTTTTACACAAGGATACATAAATAATAATCCAAATGAACCATTAAAGATTAACGTTGACCCAAAACATTTTTATGAGTACATCTCAACCTAAAATATATAATGCTGAAACCTAGTAACTAAACGATTACGCGGCACATTAATATTCTATGAAGTAAGTTTACACATAGAAAACGACGACATAAGAATATCAATTTAACAAACTAAGCGAGACGATAACCGTTTCTAACGACGCTTTGGTGTCCAAGCCCAAATCATTTTGGCCTCAATCGGCTCTTTCCCCTCTTCATCGGTAACAGTTACTGCCACTTCAACCTCACCCTTATCAGTCGATAAGATCAATTCACGCTGTTCATCGGTTAAGTGTGCTTTAGCAACTAAATCACCTTTAGCACGTTTAACAAAGTCAACTTTCATGGTTTTGATGACGGGGATTTTATCATCAGGTACATTCATACCAACGACCATTCCTGTGGCGGTTTCAGCAATCAAAGCCATACCAGCTGCATGAATTGTTCCAATATGGTTTTGCACTTTTTTTCGATTTTGAATCTTGAAAATAGAGTGACTTTTGGTCAATTCAATAACTTCGACTTTAGCTGTACCTACCAATTTAACAGTATGGCGCAGAACAAAGTTTAGCGCGGGTAACTGTAAGAATTTAGGATATCCTTTTATTTTATTAACTATCTTTGCCAATCGATTATCAGTGCTCATGTATTATTCCTGAATGATGCTTTTCTTGAGATTACTAACTCTTAACCTATCTGTAAAGTGGTCTGACCATAATGATTACACTATTCACGTTTAATATGTAATAAATCAGACTTGGTATTATCCAATGTTATAGACTATTGATAACCAATCACGGATTACCCCAACTTATGCACAATTTATTGAAATCGTTGTTTATTAGTATATTTTTAGCCATAGATAGCATGATATTGATCTATGCAATCCGCTTATTTGTGAACAACCCAAGCATTAGTGCAATTGGCTTATTGCTTTCGGCAACACCTATTTTGCTGTTAATGGGTTATTTCTTTATCGTAGGCACAGCTAGAACCAGTCGTAATTTGTGGTTGCTGCTCGGTACTACTAGCTTAGGATTTGCTATAGTTTTTATCGAAAGATTGCGCAGCAATGCTGATGACACCACATTAATCATGGCCGCTGTGGCGTTAGTGGGAATTTGGGCTTATGTATTTTGGTATTCAAAATTTGATCGAAGCAGCAGCAAAATACAACTTCATACACCTTTACCAGCTTTTTCGTTAACCGATTTGCATGGCAATAGTATTAATGCTGCTAGTTTTGCAGGCAAACCAAGTTTATTGATATTTTATCGTGGCAATTGGTGTCCCTTATGTATGGTGCAAATTAAAGAAGTAGCTAGTGATTATCAAGAGTTAGTCAGCAAAGGTGTGCGCATCGCCTTAATAAGTCCGCAATCGGAAAAACATACTCAATCTTTAGCTAACAAGTTTAATGTGCCTTTTGAGTATTATATTGATCAAGATAATCAAGCAGCCAAATCTCTTGGCATATTTGCTCAAAACGGTTTACCTTTTGGCTTACAAGTATTTGGTTATCAATCGGATACCGTTATGCCAACAGTAATTATCACTGATAGTGAAAACATTGTGCAATATGTTGATATTACAGATAATTATCGGGTGCGCCCTGAGCCGCAAACCTTCCAAAAGCTACTTAACGATATAGATTCGAGACCTAGCTAGAAGATATGTAACCAGTTATTACATTTAGGTATTTTTTTCACGTTTTGTGCTAATCTAATTCGCTATTCCATAGCTAAATTACTACAAGTGGGGAACCATGAACTTGAAACTTTCCTTAGTGGCTTTGGCCCTAACCACGGCTTTATTTGGTTGCAACTCAAATAATGACAACAAAAATGAAACTACAGTCGCGGACACTAAAACGACTGAGCAAGTAGAAGCGCAACCAGTAGCAGAAAACACTATGACGGCTGAAGAAGCGTCACAAGCATTAAACCAGCTTTTTACTGATAATTTTCAAGCAGGATTAAAACTTAACCCTATCCAAGCAACAGCCATTGGCATTCCAGGTTATAACGACCAACTGCCTAACTTCCTCTCTCCAGAATACCGCAAATTAAGCCATGATTTTACCGTTGAATGGCTAGACAAGATTAAGCAAATCGACCGTAACTTGTTAACCGGGCAAGATCGTTTAAGTTATGACATTTTTATTTACCAATCTGAGCAGTCTTTAGAAGGCGAGCAATTCCCTGGAGAATTAATTCCAATTAATCAATCTTCCAACATTGCTAACTTTTTTGCTCAACTAGGATCAGGCCAGAGTTTACAACCTTTTAAGACAGTTGAAGATTATGATAACTGGCTAAAACGAGCTGATGGCGGCGCGGCTATCATGGAGCAAGTGATCATCAACATGAATCAAGGTATTGAACAAAATGTGGTGCAACCTAAAGCCTTGATGCAAAAAGTCTTACCGCAGCTTGAAGCGCATGTAGTAGAAGATCCAACTAAGAGTATTTTCTATAAACCTATCGAAAATATGCCAGAAGATTTCTCAGCAGAAGATAAAAAACGTCTTACCGATGCTTATACTCAAGCCATTGTGACGAAGCTAGTACCATCTTACAAAAAACTGCATGACTTTATCAAAAACGATTATATGCAGCATGCGCGTGAGTCTTTTGGTTTAAGTGAGCATCCAAACGGTAAAGAATGGTATAACTTCCAGCTCAAAACCTTTACCACAACTGAGTTGACTGCTGATGAAATTCATCAGTTTGGTTTAGATGAAGTTGCTCGTATTCGTGGCGAGATGGAAGACGTGATGAAGCAAGTTGGCTTTGAAGGAAATTTAGCTGACTGGTTTGAGTATGTACAAACCAATCCAGAGTTCTACTACGATAATGAAGAAGAATTACTACAAGGTTATCGAGATCTACAGGAAAAAGTAAATAAACTTCTTCCGAGCATGTTTGATATCCAACCAAAATCAGACTACGAAGTTCGAGCAGTAGAAGCTTTCCGCGCAGAGTCTGCTGCAGGTGCATCTTATATGTCAGGAACACCAGATGGTTCGCGACCAGGCATTTTCTACGTCAATACTTTTAATTTAAAAGGCCAACCAAAATTCGGCATGGAAACCTTGTCTATCCACGAAGCGGCACCAGGTCATCACTTCCAAATTTCTCTACAACAAGAAGTTGAAGGTTTGCCAATGTTCCGTCGCTTTGGTGGTTTGAGTGTATTCTCAGAAGGCTGGGCGCTTTATGCTGAGTCGATTGGTAAAGAGATGGGTATGTTCACCGACCCAATGCAATATTATGGTCGATTGAGTGATGAAATGCTACGTGCTATGCGTTTAGTTGTTGACACAGGTTTGCACGCAAAAGGCTGGTCGCGACAAAAAGCCATTGATTATATGATGGAGAACTCATCGATGGCTGATACCGATGTCGTTTCAGAAGTTGAGCGCTATATCGCATGGCCGGGTCAGGCCGTTTCTTACAAAGTTGGTCAGCGCGAAATATCCAATCTGCGTGCTGATGCTGAAAAACGTTTAGGCGATAAGTTCGATATCAAAGATTTTCATACCCAAATATTAATTGATGGCGCACTTCCTATGCCTGTGTTAAGAACTAAAATAGACGAATGGGTTAAATCTAAAATCTAACATCCATCAGCAATCAAAAAAAGGAGCTAAGGCTCCTTTTTTGATTAATGGATACAAACACTTAAAACCCATATTAAATCCACTCAAGTTTGTCCGCTTCGATCGTATTATCATTTACAACTTCACCTGTATTAACTACCGATTTTGGCTCTATCATTAAGAAGTGAGTTACTTCTTCAGCATAAGGGCAATGCGGAACACCTTTTGGAAAAATAAACATCTCACCAGGTTGAGTACTATATACTTTTCTTTCAGCTTCAGCGTTAACTGACCTTTAAATACAATAAATAATTCATCTTCATGATCATGCTGATGCCATACAAGTTCGCCCTGCCCTTTGGCGATTTTTACTAACTGCTCATTAGATTCGGCGAGTACTTTAGGCGTCCAATATTCGTCAAACAAACTAAATTTTTCTGCTAAATTAATTTTTTCCATTAACACATCCAAAAACCAGATCTCTTTTCAAAACACCATACGCTAACTCATCTTGCCAACGGTCACCAAAGTTGAAATGTTCTTTAAAGTATCCTTCTTGCTTCATCCCATAGCGCTCCATTAATTTATAGGATGCTGTATTTCTAGGATCACAGTAAGCCACTAACTTATGAAATTCCCACTGTTCACAGATATGCTGGATTAGAGCATCCATAGCTTCAGAGCCGTAACCTAACCCTTGAAACTTGCGATTGAACTTATATCCGATTTCAATTTGTTGATGCTCTTTTGATTTATAACGAAAACCAACATCGCCAATTAATTCACCAGTCTCGACAAGCTCTACAGCCAACGCCATCCACTGCCCTTCTTCCCCAAGCCAATCTTTTTGAAAACCTGCAAAAGCATCTTTAACTTTAGCTTTACTGCCAACAGGTCGAATATATTTCATAACCTCTTGATCCATTGCATAGTCACAATAGGATTCAAAATCACTGTCTAACATAGGTCTTAAAAACAAGCGCTTAGTATTTAGGGTAATAGGCTTCATGATTAGTTCACTTCTACAAACTTGGATAACATTGGAAAATATAAGGCCGTTTTAATTGGGCGCGAATCTATTGACTCCATCAAGGCCTTATAATTTGCTAGTTGAGGACTATATCGCTCAACTTCGGACGCTACAAAAGTTTCAATATCATCACCTAAATGACTACCAGCCTTATAATCAATAATCCAGCGTTTGCCATCACTATCGACAAAGGTACGATCAATTACAAATGTTTTGAAGTTACCATCCAACTGACCAGTTAAAGCTAGTTCACAACGAGCATCTTGATGAGGCTGTAGAATCCATTGAGCTTTAGGATCCGTTAAAACATTCTTTAAGCCCTGTTTTAATCTTTGCTTGGCGTAAGTGGCATTGTGAATCGAAAAGCCATTCGCTATTAGTTGCTGGTATGACTTATCACTAAATTGGCCAATAGATTCTTCCGTCAATTGTGCTTGACCATTAGCCACTAACTCCAACTGACGGTGCATCAAAACACCAATAGTTTTAGCTACATCTGATGCCCAATCAAACTCAACGGATTGAACCTCAGTCTTTTGAGATACAAATTCTAAACCATCAATCCAATTTTCTATTGGCTGATAATGCCAATTGTCTTTTAGTCTAGGCCAATCTTGCGAATACATCTCAACAGTGCTATCTGGAAGTGAGCTAACACCCTGTTCAAAGCGCATAAACTCAGCATCAATAGCCGTTTGATAAATTGGATATAACAAGCTCATCAAGCTATTGCCATCAAACTTAGTTAGTTTCCACTCTTCTGTTTTGACACTCCAATTAGCATTCGCACAAGCGGTTAGATACAATCGTTTCTTTGCACGTGTCGCAGCAACATACAATAATCTAGCATTTTCTAAACGATCTTTATCGCGAGAAAAACGACTAACTAATTTATACAAAGATTCCAACTCGCCAGCTTGATCCACTGGAGCCAACAAATATTGACTACTATTATCAACTGTTGGAAACTCCTCCCAAACCATCAATGATTTATCATTATTGCCACCCTTCTTATCCAACCGTGGCAAAAATACCGTATCAAACTCTAAGCCTTTCGATTTATGCATGGTCATAATCGATACTTTGCTTTTACTATCTTTTATCGCTGGTGCAAATAATTTTTTAAGCGAGTCTGAAAGTTGCTGATAGTCGGAAATTAGGCTTTGTTGCTCAGCAGAAGAAATAAAATCTAACGCAGCGTAAACCTCTTCAATTTCTTCTTTTTCACAAGCCAAAGCCCCTCCCAACTGCATCCATAAAGCCTCTAGCTGTATAGCTAATGTTTTTTGGTAAAGTTGTTGCCGATGCTTATTAATAACAGGCGCTTGCAGGCTTAGCCTTTGTATTGCACTTTTTGTAAGCCCAATTAGTTGTATTTTTCCTTGCTCAAAACCTTCTAAAAACCCGCAGAAGTCATCGGAGAACTGCTGTTCTAGCAAAGTGATATCACTTAGCGTCAAGCCAAACCATGGTGATTTCAATAAGGCTAGCCAAGCAATTTTATCCAGTGGATGCAGTAAAATTCTTAACAAAGTTAACAGATCTTGTACTGCTTGTTTAGCACCTAATTCTTCGAACTCTTCCGCAGTATAAGCTATAGATGCTTGCTTCAAGGCTTGTATCAATTGTTCACCATGGTTTCTGGCACGCACTAAAATAGCAATAGTTTGGTTTGGTTCTTGTTGCAAGCATTGCTTAATCGTTTTAGCAATATAGTCAGCTTCTGCTTCAGCTGCGCTTACATCTTGGTCAAAAAAAACGTTAAAGCAAACATCATCATCAACTTTACTTTTTTTAGTGGCATCAGCATAAGCTAACTTTACTGAGCCAAGCACAGGATCATCATAGTTAGGAAATATCTTCTCAAAACTATGATTCACCCAATCAACTACAGTTTTACTGGAGCGGAAGTTACTAGTCAGCTGAAGAAATTTCAAAGCAATATCACCAATACCATGATCACGCGCCTGAATAAATAATCCTACATTCGCTTCACGAAAGCGATAAATGGATTGCATAGGATCACCCACCACAAACAAAGTACGACCATCATCAGGTTGCCAGCCCGCAGTGAGCAGCTCAATTAATTGAAACTGACTGAAAGAGGTATCTTGAAACTCATCCACTAAAATATGCGAAATGGTATAATCAAGCTTCAACGCCAATTCACTAGGCTCACCAATTTCACCTAACGCGCGCGAGGCAGCCATGGATATCTCCGAGTAATCCACTTCACCTTGATTTTTAAACTCAACCTTCAAAAAAGCAGTTGCTACCTGCATTAAAGCAGTTAATGACTCAATAACTTCCCATTGCGCATCTTGTAGTTTTAGTTCAGGGAAATTACAAACTGCTAACCATTGTTCAGCTAACAAATCATTAACTTTGAACTCGGCAAACAAAGCCTTTGACAGTTCTCTCATCTGCCGAATAGAGTTTTCCTCTGGTTTTGTTTCTGCAGATTTAAGTGTAGGTAACGGTGCAGTTGCTCTAACTCCGCCAGACTTGGTTAGGCAAAAGTTAGCCAACAACTTCCATATTTCAAATTGCTTTATTGAAGCTTCTGGCCATTTTGTTAATTTTTTTAACGAATAAAACTCATGTCCTTCTTCAAAATAATCAGCTGCAAATAGCACACAAGATAATAACTGATTTTTTTGCTCTGAACTTAAAAGGTTATCAAGCTGTTGAACGTTAGTAACAAATAAATCTTCGAAGCCTTGCTCTAGAGATTGCCTCTCATTCACTCCTTCCGCATGCAGTCTTAGCCATTGATCGCGTTTAGCTAATTGCTGTGCTAACAAATCTTGCAAATACTGCAATTTATTATCGGTATGCGCCAAAACTCTGTGTAAATGCTCAGCCCAATATTCATTAGTTTTCAACCCATCCACCACAGTTTGTGCGGCTCGATTGTAAAGTTTCTGCGGGGTTTCAGTTGGACTTAACTGTCCACCAAAATGTGCCAATACAGGCATCTGATTGGCAATTGAAGCGCATAGTGAATCAAAGGTTTTGATCTGCAAGCGTTGCGGACTCAACAATAATCCCCAGCCAAAATGATGGTCTCGTTCGATTACAGCATTAGCTAGTTGCCAAGTTTTTAATTTATGTGGCTCAGCTGGCTGTTCTGAATAAACACCATTTAATGCTTCAATAATGCGATTTTGCATCTCTCGAGCTGCTTTACGAGTAAAGGTAATGGCGACAACTTCTTCAGGATTTTCTACCACCGATAATAGCTTTAAGACGCGCTGTGTTAATAATTCGGTTTTACCCGAGCCAGCGGGTGCTTGCACAATAAAAGATTCTTTATGATTGATAGCCTGCTGGCGAGCGCCCTGATCATTAATCATGATAAACCTCCTCGGCAGAGGTATCCGAGACTAACTCTTTTTGACGCTGGTTTATCCTGCAAACGGCACTAAAATCACAATAGTCACAGCTTCGTGGATTAACAATCGCCTTTCCTTGTTTAATCTCTTCACCAACAGCTTTTAATTGCAATTGCCAATTCGTAATTAAATCTGATACTGGTGTTTTAATAGCGCTACGCTTATTTAGTGCTAGATTCTCAATAGTATCTGCCAGCCCCTGATAGCGCACCTCTTTGGCGTTGATATTAAAAAAACTTACACCAGCAATAGTGTCTTGTTTTTGATTAATGGCATATAGAGCTAACTGAGGCTCTTCAGGAGGCTCTGTTAACAATGCCTGTCGCGTAGGGCTTCCTGTTTTATAATCAATAATCAATAATCCATCGTCAACTTGATCAATTCGATCAACTTGCAGATTAAAAATTAACTCAGCTACTTCTATGGTTTGCCTCTGTTCGTGGTGTAATGGTGTAAAGGGCAACCGTTTAGCGTCGATTACTAAAGATTTAGTTAACTGCTGTAGTAAGCGTGATTTTTCATTGATAAAGAAATCATCAATCTGCAAATAATAAAAATGAGGTTTAAATTCCTCGAGTGCCTGCGTAAGAGATGGCTCAATCAAGCGCGACAAGTCTTCATCGTTTTTGCCTTTTAGTATTTCACTGGAATCTTGCTGTCGCCAAAAAAACTCTAAAGCCTTATGGACAATTTGTCCTCGCTCCATAGCATTCAATCCCTGCTCAACCTCATCAAATGCTTTAACATCTAATCGATAACTTAAATAAGCTTTAAACGGACAGTTAATTTGGTCTTTGAAAAATCCCGTTCCGCCTTTGATTTCGCGCTGCTCTAGTGCAACGCCAAACTCATCCTCATAAAACTCTAATTGCTCATCAGTTCGAGCGCTTCTTAAAGGTATCGGAGTCATCAAAGGATCACTAGCTATCGACTGATGTTGATAACGACTTAACAAAGGACTTGGCAAAAGTTCGCTATCACCTTCAAATAAAGAGTAAGAAATACTCACCTGTTCACTAGACAAACATAAACTCGCTAATAATTGATTGGCATAATCCAACTCGCGTTGACTCGAGCTTCCAGGCATCTCATGCTTTTTTAGCAATAGTTTGTCAATAAAAGGATTTGGACTTGGCTTAGTTGGTAACACTTGATAAGTCGCACCTGTTAGCCACACCTGATCAAACTCTAAACCTAAGGTTTCTAGTAACCCCATAACTTGGATTGGAGCTTTAGGTTGCTCCTGATGGAATTGTTTTTCACTTACAATTCGAAAAATCAATTCTAATAATTGACTAAAGCCAATAGTTTTGTTTGCTACAAGCTGATAATCTCGCAAACTATTGAAACTATCGAGTAGCGTTTGATGAATTTGGTATTCACGACTAGACAGCACTCGATACCCTGGCCAACTAGCTCGCTCTAACATCTTAGGCAATAAAGCCATCCACTCTATTAAGGTGCGCTTATCGGCTAATTCTTTTTTTAGCTCAGCTAGAGAACCTAGTAACTCGGTTAATTGTCCATCACTATCCCAATAGATTAAGTCGTCCAACTTCAATCGTTGTTTATGTTGACTGCGAAACTTTAGATCAATTTCCGCTCGTGCAGTGACACTTTCTTTTGTGTCACCCCAATAAGGCGATAGTAGCACTTGACGGACTTCAGATAATTCAACACTTCCCTTTAATAACTTCAATATATTTAGTGCTGTAATCACAACGGGTTGTGACGACAAAGGTTCGCCTAAGGAAAAATCGTAAATAGCTTCATTAGTCTTATCATCAACAAAACTAGGGGTTAACTCTTGCCATAACAACCGTTCAAGAAGAGGCTTGTACTGCTCCAACTCAGGTACAACTATGGCAAACTTGTAATTTGGATTCTGTTTAAAATTTGTTTGTAGTGCTTTTTTTGCTTGCTGTATAACAAACCGAAATTCTTCTCGACGATTATTAAAGTTAATCACCTGAGGCTGACTAGCCTTTTTTTGTCTAGTTAACCATTGAACAGTAGAGTTTTTTGCGAAAAGATCAAATAACTGCTGTTGTTGTGGAGTTATTTGTTCAAAGCCTGCTAGGTAAATATGCTTTGGTAGCAATCCCTTAATAACTGAAAAGTGTTCGATCAACCAATTCAAGCTTGATGAAGAGTCAAGCCAATGATTGTGTTCAAGCTGTTGAGCAAAGCTATGACTCCAATCTTTAAAAGCACGCAGATCTTTATCCCATGCAGCGCTCTCACTGATCTTCAGTTGCCATTCTTGATATTGTTGCCAAGCCTGCCACGCTTTTTTAGCTGTCGCGGGAATTTGTAGTAAGTAATCATTCCAGTTCGACTGCTCTACGATGTCTTGCCACAAAAACAGACTTTGTTGATCTTTTAATACATAAGGCAACGATGCCTGTTGTTGTGGCCATTGTTCATTTAGCCAAGACCATAGTACCGAAGTCCACGCGTTCCAAGGCATTACATCTAAACTTGACCAAACTTTTTTTCCCTGCAAAAACTGACTACGATTAAACTCTTCCCTAATATGCCGAGACAAACGCTGACTAGCAGTAATTACAACACTATTTTCGGATTCAATAAGTTCGAAAGAATAATTAGATTTCATAACCAAGCTAATAGGTTTCCTACTGACAGTTTACGATCAAACGACCATAATGTTTTTTATCAATAAGCTCATCAAAATAAGGTGACACTTCTGCCAATGGGATCTCCTTCGACAAGATCTTGTCGAAGTCTGGCAAAGGTAATTCATTACCAAATTGGTGCCAAATCTTCGTTCGTAAATCCATCGGACAATTAGTTGAACTAATACCTAACAAGCTGACACCGCGTAAAATAAAAGGAAACACCATCGCTTGTAACTTAGGGCTGTCCGCTAAGCCAATCGAGGCAATATTGCCCCATAAATTGGTATGGGCAATAATTTTACTCAAAGTCTCACCACCAATATTATCAATCGCGCCGCCGTAAAGTGCTTTAGCTAATGGCTTTTCAGATAATTCTAGTTTATCTAGAGTGGTCACTTGACTGGCACCTAAGTCTAATAGGTAGTCGACCATTGTTTCACGACTGGTTAGTGCTATTGTCTGATAGCCCATTTTACTGAGTAGGTTTACCGCAAAACTACCGACTCCGCCACTGGCGCCAGTGACCACAATGGGTCCCTTGTCAGGAGTTTGGCCATTTTGTTGCATACGGTAAATTGCCAGTGCTGCTGTAAAGCCTGCGGTGCCAATGATCATCGCCTGTTTAGTATCGTAGGTATTTGGCAAAGGTATAACCCATTCGTTTTTAACTCGCGCATATTGAGCCAAACCGCCATCATGCTGTTCACCGATACCGCAACCATTAACCAAAACCTTTTGCCCTACTTGAAAAGTATAATCTCCGCTCGACTCAATGGTTCCAGCCAAATCGATACCCGCATTAAGCGGAAACGATTTCATAATCTTGCCACGCCCAGAGGCAGCTAAAGCATCTTTATAATTGATACTAGAATAATCTACCTTGATTAAAACCTCGCCATCACTTAATTCACTCGCTTCCATCTGTACCAATCGGTGATGTACATTGGGTTGGTCAAATACACGACAAGCTAAAAATGACATGATAATGGTCCTTATTTTATTGTTCTAAAGGTAATATTGATGCGCGGTTTATTAACCGATGTTTGTTTTGGGATCTGATGTAGCCAATGATGCTGCATCGCCCCTTGCATAACCAATAGACTACCAGAAGTTAGTTCAATTTTGTGGCTAATTTTATGTGTTTTATGCTTCAACTGAAAAGTACGAGTTGCGCCTAAGCTAAGTGAAGCAATCACTGGACTTTCGCCTAACTCAGGCTCATCATCAGCATGCCAGGCTACGCTGTCTTGGCCGTTTCTATAGAGGTTGCACAAGGCACTATTAAAGTTAACTCCTATGGTTTGCTCTATTTTGGCTTTAATTGTAAGCAGCGGCTCATTCCAAACCTCAGGTTCATGCTTAATACCCGAATAAACATAGCTTGAGCCTCGGTCACCGTACCAAGCAGTCAATCTAGGCACTAATCGCTCAATTCCAGCAATCCGAATGGTTTCTGCTTGCCAATGTATAGATTCATACAAGTTGTGAAAAAACTTATTAGCTTCATTAAGCTGCATCAATGTTGGCCAATAGGTCAATCGAGCATCCGCCAATTCAATGACATCGCACTCCGTATTTAATAAATTAATCTGTAACATGGTTTTTATAAATTTACTATGCTTTAACGAAAAAATGGCCAATCAAATGAATGATTGACCATTTAAGCCTTATAGAAAAACTTATAAAAGTATTAAGCTTCTTCTTTCTGGTTATGCTCTACCACTTCTTGTTCCCAGTTCTTAGTAAACATACCAATTAGTAATACAACCGCACCAATACCAATGCTAAAGGTAGCGATAAATTGGAACATGCTTGGCATTTCAGCAACATTATTCGGATCAAATCTACCAGCAAATAAACCAGCAATGATATTACCAATAGAATAAGTGAATACAAATAAGCCCATCATCTGACCCATGTAACGTCTTGGAGACAATTTACTCACAGCGCTTAACGCAATTGGACTTAAACATAACTCACCGACTGTATGTAAGAAGTAAGTTAGGATAAGGAAGAAAGCAGCTGATTTACCACCACCAGCAGCTACTTGAGCAGCAAATACCATAACGATAAAACCGCTACCCATGATAATAAGACCGACCGCCATTTTTAGGCCGTAACCAGGCGTTACCATTCTTTGACCTAACTTAATCCAGAAAGCCGCAAAGAAAGGTGTTAGTAAGATAATAAAGGCCGAATTGATACTTTGGAACCAGGTCGTTGGAATTTCAAAGCTACCAATAAATCTATCGGTATAATCACGAGTAAATAAGTTCAATGAAGAACCCGCTTGCTCAAAACCTGACCAGAAACATGCAGAAGCAATACAGATTAGCAATAATGCCCACATACCTTTCTTCTCAACCTTGTTCAGGTTACCGCGGAAAAAGATAATACCGAAGAAAATAAAGAAAGTAGCGGCTAAAACTATCGCTGTTTGCTTTGCCAAACTTATTGCGTTGATTGAAATTGTACCGGCAAGTGTTAATGCTGTAACAACGGCAACACCAATTAAGAAAATGGCGATACCACCCCAGCTTTTCTTTTGGGCACTTTCAGACATTTCAACAGAAGGTCTATTGCTGACTTCAGGTAAGTTCTTGCTAGTTAAGTAGAATTGGATCAAGCCTAGCGCCATACCAACTGCAGCTGCACCGAACGCCCAGTGCCAACCAACATTTTCCATTAAGTAACCACAGACGAAGTAACCAATTAATGAACCAATGTTAATACCCATATAATAGATTGAGTAGCCTGCATCACGGCGCTCATCTTTACTGCCATAGAGCTGTCCGACAATCGCACCAATATTTGGCTTTAATAGTCCTGTACCTAGTGCAACAAGAACCAGCCCCACAAAGAAGCTACTCTCGTTTGGAATGGCAAGCACTATGTGACCACACATAATGATGATACCACCATACCAAATAGCTTTTTGACCACCAATTAATCGATCTGCTATCCAGCCACCCGGTAAACCCATAAAGTAAACCGAACTGGTATATAAACCATAAATCGCTGCAGCTGTAGCCGCAGTTAAACCTAAGCCACCTTCTTGGAGAGCTGCTGTCATGAATAATACCAAGATACCACGCATACCATAATAACTCATGCGCTCCCACATCTCGGTCATAAATAAGGTCTGAAGACCTTTAGGATGCCCAAAAAAGGACTTATCGATAGATTTATCTGTCATTGAAATACCCTTAATACTCTTAATCTACAACACTTTTCTAGTGGGAATACTGCATAAAATGATTGCTTTTAACGCGAATTTGAATGTTTTTGTTCGCATTTTAGATGCCAATACTAAAAAAGTGCTTTTTTATAATTTATTCGTGAGCAGTTGGTCCTGCCAAAATAAAGCCATTCATTGTTATATAACGACTTTAATTCGTCCAGTCCTTTTTTGTAAATCAAGAAATGAAGGCGAAATGAGCATTAAAATAGGCTAAATGAGTATTTATTGACGACTCAAACGTATATTTTGAGCCTGTTTATCCGTTACATTGGTTCTAAAAGGATTGATATCCAAACCTCCACGACGAGTATAACGCGCATACACCGTCAACTCTTGCGGCTGACACTTTTGCATCAGATCGGTAAAAATCCTTTCTACACACTGCTCATGAAATTCATTATGGGTGCGGAACGATATAAGGTATTTGAGCAGTGCTTCACGATTGATTTTACGGCCTTGATACTCAATGATAATACTTGCCCAATCAGGTTGATTAGTGATCAAGCAATTACTTTTCAATAGGTCACTGGTTAATATCTCATGACAGACTTCATTAATCTCAACGTCAGATTCAAGCTGTAATAATTCAGGCTGATAATCAAAGTTATCGACTTTAATATCCAGCTCATCAATTGACTCACCATCAACAGCAACTATTGGAAACTGCTGATTAAACTCATCTAATGAGTAAAGTTGCACCACCACTTGCTTCCCAGCAGCGATGGATAAATCCTTAGTCATCAGTTCAGACACTTGCTGCCAAAACTCAAAACGACTTTGATTAAAAGAGTTCAAATACAACTTAAAGGACTTTGACTCAATAATATTCGGACTATCATAAGCAAACTCAAAGACACCAATAGCGACTTGTGGTTTGCCTTTGGTGTTTAGCCAGGACAGTTCATAACCGTTCCAAATATCGCTTCCTACAAAAGGTAACTCTGCGCCAAAACCTAGCTCATCACGTTTCAGTTGTCGTAAGACTGGAAACAACAATGAAGCATCATACTGGCTTGGGTATTGGGTTTCTTTTCCTAACGGGATCTCACTACTCATAACTTTTACTAATTAATTTAGTTTAGGCATTTTGCGTCGAAAATAAGCCGTGATCTCTTCTCGATCATGGTACAAATGCTTGGCATGCCAATCATACTCTATCTCGTGCTCTTCCAATGCATCGCAGATCATATCTAAGCAATCTGCCACCTCTTGATAGCGCTTTTTCATCGGTAGTTTAAGATTGAAGATGGCATGCTCTGTTTTACCCTGCACTAACCATTTAGCCATTAATTTTGCAACCAATGATGGTTTTTCCACCATATCACAAACCAACATATGCACTGGCTTTTCTGGCAGCCAAGCTAAAGCATTTTCACGCAAATGGATTACATGCTCCGTTGCCATCAACTTTTTATCCATAGGGCCATTATCAATCGCAGTTACTTGTAAGCCATGTTTAACCAATTGATATGTCCAACCACCTGGCGCAGCGCCAAGATCAACCGCTGTGTTGCCAAGTCTTAACACTTGTTTGCGCTTTTTACCCGACATCAGACTCAAAAAAGCCTCTTCCAACTTTAACGTTGAGCGGCTTGGAGCATCTTTGGGGAATTTTAATCTCACAATGCCACCTTTTAATTCGGAGGCTTTTCCGATTGGTGAAATTCCAATTAAGCAATGGTTATTGGTTAAAAACAACAAGTGTAATTGATAGTCGCCTTCTGAATCCAACAGCTCATGTTTTTCCAAAGCAATGGTTAATGGCGTGGTGAACTTTTTGCAAAATTTCGATAACTCACGTCCCGCATCATCGTCTAAGTGTTCAACCAACACTTTTTGAGCCTGAATATTATCAGTGGTTGTGATCGCAACTGCGCCTAAAATTGGTGTAATACGATCTTGCAATGGTAAATCATCCAGCTCTTGTTGCGCCCAAAACCATTGTCGAACAAAGATTAACTCATTGATATCCAATGCCTCAAACAACTGCTGTGAGCTATCTTGATCAAAGCAATAAAATCGTACGCAACCGCTATTGGGCTTGGCATTCGGATAGCCTGCTAGATCATAAGAGTTGGCAAAATCCTGAATTTCAGCCGCACAATCTGATTCAAAACCAGGTCGGCAATAAAAAACAAATGGCATTTGATTCATTGATATATCACTCGCAAGCGTTATCTATTGACGGAACTATTCCGTCATATCGAATGATCACGGAAATATTAGAGAGCGCTATTCTAGCATAGACTTATGACCAGAAGTCATTGCTTAGAGCAATTAAGTTAGTGAAAAGCTGTGGTCGATGTTAAAATCCTGTCATCTAATCACTCTCACCGCTACGGCTCATTACTATGGCTCATTACAGCAAAGACGAAATCCAACAGCTTAAACAAGATTTAACAATCGAGCATTCATTGTGTGGTTTTCCCATGCAGTTCAAAACCACTTGGGGATTATTTTCACCCAAAGCGATTGATGATGGCTCTATCATGTTACTGAAATATGTTGATGTTCAAGCGGATGATAAATGCTTAGATCTGGGTTGTGGTTATGGTGTTTTAGGATTAACTATGGCTAAACAAGCACCCAAAGGACATGTGATTATGGCTGATAAAGACTTTGTAGCCGTTGATTATGCAAACCATAACTGCCGTTTGAATAAGGTTGCCAACGCAGAGGCTCGTCTTTCCAATGGTTTTAGCGCCATTGATGAACGCCATTTCAATGTTATAGTCTCCAATATTCCAGCTAAAGTGGGTAATGAGCTACTCTATATTTTCCTACATGACGCCTATAAGCGCTTAGCTCCTGGCGGCACCTTCTATGTTGTGACGATCACAGGCTTGCGAGACTTTATGAAAAAAGCCTTCAAAGAGGTCTTTGGTAACTATAAAAAACATAAACAAGGTCCTGCCTATACGGTGGCCAGTGCAACTAAAGAAGCCTAAATTCTTTACAATCTTATTGGTGTTTTTGTACGACTGACGACAAATACTCAGAAAACAATTAGATAAACCTAGAAGATCTGACTCCCTAAAGTGTCATGTAAACAACACACCAAGCCTATATCACTATCTAGTGTCATTTTGGTGCAAAGCTGGTGAAACATTTATGTCACATTTTTTCACAGTTTCTGTGGATAACTTTGGGGAAAAGTTGACCGAAACTGAGCTAAGCCCCGAAAACATAGGCCTTAGTTTCGAATTGTTTATTTTTTATACAGAAAAGTTATTTTTCGTTTAAAATCATATACTTAGCGCTATACCAATAGTGTTTTATACTGTTGATTACTTTTTGAACTCGCGCAAAGCCGCATAAAATGGGACTTCTTAGCTGCTTGTGGATTTCTCACCTTACAACTGTAATATTTGGCTGCAAAAAACATGTAAATTTCTTGACAATATGAAAGCACGAAACTATGGGAAGCAGCTTGTTAGTGTCGGCTTTTTTTACACTCTTAACATTATTGATAGTTATTATTAATAATTAATGGGGCTATACAAAAAACCAATAACTCAAAATGATAGCGGCAACAATACCTGCGACATCAGCTATCAAGCCACAAGCCAAGGCATGACGAACTTTATTGATTCCAACCGCACCAAAATATACAGTCAAAACATAAAAGGTGGTCTCGGTGCTGCCTTGGATAATTGAAGCTAAAGTTCCAGCAAAAGAATCAACGCCGTGAGTTTCCATCGTTTCAAGCATCATAGCGCGAGAACCGCTTCCGCTGAACGGGCGCATTAACGCAGTTGGCAGCGCATCAACAAATGCCACATCCCCACCAAAAGCAGAAACTATTTTGCTGAGGAATTTTGAAAGGAATTCAAGCGCACCAGAAACGCGTAGAGCGCCAATCGCGGTTAACATGGCAACTAAGTAAGGAATAATGGTTATCGCAACTTTAAAGCCTTCTTTGGCTCCTTCTACAAAGTCTTCATAGACAGCCACACCTTTTCGCCAACCATAAAGCAGAATAACCACTATTGCCAAAACCAATAAAAAGTTACCCACGGCGGAACTTACTTGGGTCATTTGCTCGCTCGGTAGGCGCATTAATGCCCAAACCAAAGTTCCAATGATGCCAGCAAAACCTAGTGCGTAGGCAGCGATCACGCGATTGAACAAATTAATCTTTTGAATGATTGAAACCGCTAACAAACCAAAAAAAGTTGATGCGCTGGTGGCCAAAAGTAACGGTAAGAACACTGCGGCTGGATCGGCGGCGCCCATTTGCGTGCGGTAAAGCAAAATGGTGATCGGAATAATGGTGACTGCAGAGGTGTTCAATACCAAAAACAAGATTTGCGCATTAGATGCAGTATCCTTGATAGGGTTGAGCTCTTGCAATTGCTCCATGGCGCGAATACCCATTGGCGTAGCCGCATTGTCTAAACCGAGCATATTCGCCGCCATATTCATGGAAATACTGCCAAGTGCAGGATGTCCCTGCGGCACCTCAGGCATCAATTTTGAAAACAGTGGCGCTAATGCTTTTGCCAACACATTGACCAAACCACTTTTTTCAGCAATTTTGAGTAAACCCAACCAAAAAGCTAAAACACCAATCAATCCAATGGAAATTTCTACGCTTAATTTAGCCATATCAAAGATTGATTTGACGAGTTCAGGAAAGGCTTGATGATTGCCACCAATCAGCCATTGATAGCATGTCAGCACAAAAGCGATCACAAAGAACAACAGCCATAAAATATTAAGCATAGATATAATTTATTAGGTAAGTTTGTTTAATAGCGTTAAATTACCGTAATTAGTTATCGTCAGCAAGCCGCCATAAATACCAACTGCCCACACTGCGATAAGGTCGCCAACTATCAGTCAACTCTAGCATCTGCTGCTTGTTAGGCTTTTCATCTAGCTGATGCAAAATCTGCAAACCTCGCTGTAAGCCTACATCAGCAGTAGCCATAACATCTAAATGACCTAACGCAAAGATACAAAACATCTGCGCAGTCCACTCACCAACACCTTTTAACGCAACTAACTGCTCAATCGCCTGTTCGGTATTGGTCTGATACAAATCCTCAAAGATAATGGTTTTATCAAGTGTTGCCTGAGCGATACCATGAGCATAATTAACTTTAGCCGTTGATAAACCGCAGGCACGCAACTCATCAAAGCTAAGCGCGAGAATATTTTTTGGGCTAAACTTTTTACGACCTAATTTTACTTCGACTCGCCCCACTATAGTTGAGGCAGCTTTTGAGGATAATTGTTGAGAAATGATAGAGCGTACGAGGTATTCGAAAGGCTGTCTCAAATTAGGGTTAATCACACATCGGGGGTAATACCGAACGATTTGAGACAGCTCATGGGATGGCTGAGCAAAAAGCTCTAAGGCTTTGGAAATCTGATGCTTACAATTACTGTTGCTGGTTGTTAGAGCGTCTTTTGCTACCATTATGCCTACTTTGTTTCACGTCTTCACGTTCGATAAACTCCATATAAGACACCTTTTTAGCTTCACTGTCTATAAACAGTTGTTGCTGCTCTTGAGTCATACGCGGACTGACTTGAATCAAAATTTTGCTCTGTTTTGACTTAATTACCTTAAATTGATTGGCGTATGTAGATTTCCACTCAACAAGCAACTTATTGTAAAAACTGGGATTTTTGGCTTCATCGCTATCCACTTTTAGTAATTGCTCGGCTGACAAAGAAAAACTTGCCAGCATCAATAATCCTAAAATACTTATTTTAGTCATCATAATACCTCTAGTATGCGCCTGGGCTCACGGCATATTGAACAGGAACCGTGATGGTAATAACCCCATCATCAATAATATCCGCAGTTAAATTAATTACACTATCTCCAGCAGAACCACCCGCTGCCGCACTACAAGTCGAACCTGCACTCGCGCTACATGACCAACTTCCAGATAAAGTCACTCCGTTAGGCAGTGTATCTGCAATTTGAACGCCAGATACATCTGTTGGGCCATTATTGGTAACTGTAATGGTATAGGATCCTGTAGCGCCTGGTTGGTAGTTAGTAAGACCATCATCTTTACTGACTTCAATATCGGCCAAACCGCCGAACACTACCAAATAGTCTTCAACCTCACCATTAACAGCAAAGCCGCTTGGAGTAGTAGCCACTCCACTTTGTTTTGTAAAGCGGAAACGAGCAAAACTATTACCTGCCGTTAAACCTTGAGCCAAAACTACATTTAAGTTATTTGCACCAGCGGTCAACGCTTGATCACTAAACACCTGCTCACCAGCATCTAAAAAGTCTCCGTCCGCGTTGAAATCAACCCACGCATTCAAAAAGCCTGACACAGAAGCCACCACAGTAATACTGTTAGTATCACCGATCACTAAAGTTGAAGGTAAGGTCACACCATCTTCATCATCACCGTTAGCATCTCCATCATCACCACTAGCGGTAGCATTAGGCTGACCATCAGTTTCAGCATCAGGTGCAACCGCACCTAAATATATTCCTGAGCTAATGCCGTGTCTTGCACCATCGCTAGCGAATAAGGTTGCGTAACTAGCATCTGGAGCATCACCAAAATCAACTCCACGGCTAATCTTAAAAATACCGAACTCGGAAGTGCTATTTGAAACAGTGGCAGTTGCAGTTAAATTGGTTCCAACAATAACGCCAGCAGGGGCAGCAATTCTAAATTGAAAACGATTGGTATTATCAATATTGCCATCCACATCAGAATAGGCCAAAGTTGAAGAGTCCGTATCTTGACCAGAACCTTCAACGAAGGTCGTTAAATAGGTTTGGCCTTCACCATAATCTTGAGTTAAGCCAAAGCTATTGTCACCCACAGAAGCGCTACCTTCACCAATATCAGAAATAAACAGCTCTAATGTTGATCCAGGACGCGCCCAGCCAGTTAGCACCAAGTCAGAACCATCAATAATCGCTTCTTCAAATACAGGGAAGTTCAACAAACCATTAGCGCCACTATCAGGATCATTCAAATCATTAATCGTGATACCATCACCAACTAGGTTACCACTGGTTCCAGCATCTAAATCAATCCCTAAACCACCATTAGCATAGGTTGAATTTTGACTGATTAAATTACCCGATGTGCTGCCGCCCGCAATAACGATACCATCACCCGCATTGGTATGAACTATATTCGAGCTAATCGTTGAACCATTGCCATATAAGCGTATTCCTGCTTCCTCAACAGCGCCAGAGCAATCTCCACCATTTTGACCCGAGCGGGTAATAGTATTATCGGTAATTAAAGCACCGCCAGCAAACCCCCAACCCTCGACACCAATAGCAGCTGTTCTATCAATATAATTCTGCTGAACAGTAATCCCACTGCCACTAGCTAAAGTAATGGAGTCGGCACAACTATTATTACCGTTAAAGTCAAAATGATTGCCTTGAATTAAGGTTTCTGAACCACCTGATACTGTTGCCGCAGTGATATTGGCATAAGCAAAATAATTATTGAGTGCATCAAAATAACCGGAAGTCGTTCTAACGCCACGAGCCAATCGATCTTGTAACACGCCATCTGCATCCACGCCAATAAGATTATCATTGACCACCACTGGATTAGCAGAAGAGCCTGAAGATGATAAAACACCTATCGAAGCATCGAACAAAGCCAAATTACGAATAGTGGTGCCATTGGCTTGAGCCCTAAAAATCTCACCAGTGGCATTACCATCAATTTGTATCTCTGGCTGTTCAAAAGGATTAATGGTTGTAGCAGTAATACCTGCTTGCACACTACCAGCAACCGTACCTGTATTGGTATCACCAATATTGGCCGTTTGAGTACGGCCATCAACATGGGTATCCGTATCTGTAATGGCATCCATCTGAGCTGATAAAGAAATATTGGCAACACCAGAAGTTAAGGCCGCGCTTGGAATCATAAAGATCGACGTTTCATCACCCGCGGCTGGATCAAAAATACTGTTAGCGTCTTGATCTAACCCTGTATTACCCAGCGCATTACTATTAACAATAAATTGCGCTAACGATCCTTGACCAGAGGAGTTAGTGTTAACGATAGTGTCAAAGTTAAAACCAAAATCAATTCCCGACTTAGCGTTATTGGTAACACTGACAGGGCTAATCGATTGAATGCTGACACCTGTAGCTAAACTCAAACTTGATAAGGTATCGGCCCCGCCATTAACCGCAGCATCGACGTCACTAGGAACAGCACCACCAATTTCATTGGTAATATCAACTAAGGATGTTCCTGCCTGTTCCACTCTAAATGTTTGGATAGGTACACAACTACTGCAAGCTGCCCCTCCTGTTCGACTAGAGCGAACGCTAGTATTGGCAACCCTGATTTGATAGTTACCGTTATTAATCCCCGGAAACTGATAACGTCCATTGCTATTGGTAATTGTAGTGTCAACTAAAGTACCAGCGTTATTGTAAATTTCTACTGTTGCACCTGATATTGGCGCGCCCGAAGCGTTAACATAATTACGCCCAACACCACCACCGTAATTAACATCCTCAAAGACTCGCCCTTCTAACAAGTTAGTTCCAACCTGAATAACAACGGCTGAAAGAATAATATAATCTTGCCCCGCATCGACTTGTACCGTTGCCGAGGTATCCCCCTGGTTCACAAAACTGGAAGCATCGAAAGTGTCTAAATCTAGGCCATAGGTGGTGCTTGAACTCAAGCTATTAATCGTTGAGTTATAAATATTAGTTGCAGGGTTTAGTGCATCTGACAGTTGTGAACCGTTAAAATACAATGATTCGGTAAAGCCGCTGGCACTAACACCTGAAATTGTCTCATCACCTTCCCAAGCCAGAAACGTAGCTTTTGCACCCGAAGAGGCGTTAGCTCTAAAGCCCGTTAGAGTATAGGAGTTTGAAGCATCATTATCGCCTGCAAATCCATTAAATATACGAATATTGGTTGCTTCTAAGCTGGTATCTTCATAAACAACGATTAGGCTCCAAGCCCCTAATACGGTTTGCGTATCGCAATAATCCTCAACTCCATCAGCTGGCACTCCGTGATCGTTGCTCGCCACATTTAATCCTGACAAAGTATAGGTGCCATTTCCCTTAGCAGTCACAATTGCCGTTACATCAGTAATACCACCGAAAAAGTAACGCTCTCCAGAAGAATCTTGAAAACTATTATCGGCAGTTACAGGGCTTCCATCTAAGGTTACAGAGTTATCGTTATACCGCCCTGAACCCGCCCAATATAAATAAGCTCCTTCGATAGTTGCGCCAACTGGAATACCGCTTAATGCAGCAGAAGAACTCGAATTTACTGAACAAGCATTGGTAGTATTATCATTTGCTCTGAAAGTACCGCCAGTAACCACATGATCAATAGTCCCAGCAAAGTCAATCACCGTAGTTAAGTTTGAGCCTGTAGGGGCTGAGATAGGGGTATCAGCCGAATCAAAGTAATAAGTTACGCCAGAGAAGTCAGCTCCATTACCATTACCGTTATAGACCTGGTATCCATCAACCGTAAAAGTTATGTTGTCACCGCCATCCCAGCCATCATCATTCCAATCATAAATGACAAAACGATAATCATTGCCTTCGGGAAAGTTAAAATTGAAAGTATTACTGTAGGCTGTATTAACACTACCAGAATAGCAACGGCCCAGTCCTTCTACAGAACCAAGGGTGTCATCACAAATGGTAGCAACCAAAACATTGTTTTGATCGTATATTTCTACTTTATTTTCAGTAGAGTATCTTGGCCAATCAACCGATACTGTAACCGAAACAGCGAATAAAGCATTTGAAATAAGTAATAAAAATAGCGCGAAGAAACACTTCTGCAGTCTAGTAGTTAACACAGATATCCTCTTTTAATATTTATCGTGTCAGCTACATCCAGTGTAAAAATAAGTTGAAGAGTCCTGTCCGCTCGAATGAGCACTTATGTTTGTCTAAAATTTAGACAGCGGGCGCAATATACCGTTTTAATGCAAAAATGAGAAGTGGTTCCTGTTATTTTACAACGATTTAACCATATATCGATACAAATCGTTACAAACTCAAGTCGTTAATGACTATTCCTATTTTTTGCTGTCGCTTTATATTGTATAAACTTACTGCTATATAGCAGTTCATTGGTAAACTGATGTATAATCGCGCTCCTATCGCGATAACACTTTAATTTCGATGCAAGCCCAGACAAAAAAAACCAAAACAGACTTCAATAAGCTACAAAAACGACTGCGTCGTCAGGTTGGCGAGGCTATTGCTAACTTCAATATGATTGAAGATGGCGACAAAATTATGGTTTGTCTATCAGGCGGCAAAGATTCTTATACCTTGCTAGAAATATTAATGGGCTTGCAAAAAAGTGCGCCAATTCACTTTGATTTAGTAGCGGTCAACCTTGATCAAAAGCAACCAGGTTTTCCTGAGCAGGTTCTCCCTAACTATTTGAAATCTATTAATATTCCTTTTGAGATCATCGAAGAAGATACCTATAGCATCGTTAAAGATAAAATTCCTGAAGGTAAAACCACTTGCAGCCTATGCTCACGCTTACGCCGCGGTATTATTTACGGCTGGGCTCAGCGCAACGGCATTACTAAAATTGCTTTAGGTCATCATCGCGACGATATGATCGAAACCTTATTCTTGAATATGTTTTTTGGTGGCAAAATGAAATCGATGCCACCAAAGCTTAAAAGTGATGATGGTAAACACATTGTGATCCGCCCATTAGCCTATTGCAAAGAAAAAGATATTGCCAAATACGCAAAAGCCAAAGAGTTTCCTATCATTCCGTGTAACTTATGCGGCTCTCAGGAAAATCTGCAGCGACAAAACATTAAGATGATGCTGCAAGAATGGGATCGTA
This sequence comes from Kangiellaceae bacterium, assembly GCA_013373015.1. Classification (GTDB taxonomy): domain Bacteria; phylum Pseudomonadota; class Gammaproteobacteria; order Enterobacterales; family Kangiellaceae; genus Kangiella. The sequence goes on along the minus strand of JABXIQ010000002.1, from coordinate 115,270 downwards.
AATATCCAGGACGAGTTGAAACCATTTTCAAAGCCATGAGCAATGTCGCCCCTTCGCACTTAACTGATACCAATCTATTTGATTTTGTTGGACTTTCTCAAGACAACATGCAACACCTTACCGAAGGTGATACACTTTTTGATGAAGAAAAGTTCTCGGCTCCTCAGGCAACAGGCGAACAGTTAGAAGATTTAGTCGAATCCATTAATATAATAAAAATCGGTTAATTATTTTTTCACAGTATCAACAATAGGTTTATGAATGGACTTTCAAAAATTTAACCAACAATTTCCCGTTGTTTTACCCATTACAGTGGCATGGGGAGAAATGGATGCCTTTCAACACGTCAATAATGTAGTCTATCTGCGTTACTTCGAGTCCGCACGTATCGCCTATATGCAAGCGATTGGTATGAACACAGATGTTTCCGATCCCAAAAACAACCCAAACCCTATCGGCCCAATTTTAGCCGACTCCTATTGCCGTTATCGCCGCCCAGTAACCTTTCCCGATACGCTGCATATCGGTTGTAAAATCAAGGAACTACAGGAATTTGGCCTAGTCATGGAATATCAAGCTTATAGCGAACAACAACAAACCATTGCTACTTTAGGCCATAGCCGAATTGTGGTGATTAATTACTTCACGGGTCAAAAATCACAACTTGGCGATGAATTGCTCAATAAAATCAAAGAGTTACAGCCTGAGTTGTAAAACAATACATCCACTTTCTGCTTCTATTGTCTTGTGTGGCTAATAAATACCTAGCTTTTGTAATACTTAGTTACTTTTCACATGATCCAGATCCTTTCCATTAAGCACCATTCTGGTAGTATGTTGCGCTGAATAATTCTAATAAATCTTAACGATTTAATTTTTAAACAATAAAGGTGTCATAATGAAAAAATTTATCATTAGCTCTGTTTGTTTAGCGGTTCTAGCGGCTTGTAGTTCAGACAATAAAGAACAAGCAGCTAATCAAGAAGTCGCCAAACAAGAGCAAACTGCACAGCAAGCAGCCGAGCAAGCTGTTGAAAAACAACTCATTTCAGGTATCGATAAAAGCCATTTTGATATGTCTGTACGTCCACAAGACGACTTATTCCGTCATACCAATGGCTTATGGTTAAAGAATTTTGAAATTCCAGCCGACAAATCAAACTATGGCGCTTTCACATTATTAGCAGAAAAAGCCAAAGATGATGTTAAAGCTATTATCGAAGAAGCCTCTGAAGGTAATGCTGAGAAAGGTTCTGATGCGCAAAAGGTTGGTGACTTATATAAAAGTTACATGAATGCAGAGCTATTAGAAGAGCTTGGCAACAAACCTCTTGAGTCTGAGTTAGCTAAAATTGACGCTATTGAAAACTTAGCTGATTTATCTGAATACATGGCCTATGCACAAATGATCAGCACCGCTCCATTTGGGGTATTTGTCTATGTTGATGCTAAAAACCCTGATGCCTATATCACGCAAATGGGTCAAGGTGGTTTAGGCCTACCAAGTCGCGAATCTTACTTAAAAGACGATGAGAAAAGTCAGAAAGTTCGTGATCAATACGTAGAACACGTGGCTAAAATGTTTGAATTGGCGGGCGTTGAAGGCGGTCAAGAGAAAGCTGAAACAGTAATGGCGATTGAAACACAAATCGCGCAAAACCAATGGCCAAAAGAAAAGTTGCGTGACCCTGTCGCTCGTTACAACAAAATGTCTAAAGACGAATTGCAAAAAATCGTTTCGAATATGGACTTGGCGCGCTGGGAAAAAGCTGCTCACTTGGATGGTTTTGCAGAAGTTATTGTCGGTCAACCTGACTACTTCGAAAAAATGAACGCTATGTTAGCTGACGTTGACTTAAACGATTGGAAAACATACTACCAATGGCACCTAATCTCTGGCGCAGCACCATTTATGCATTCCGCACTTGATCAAGAAAACTTCCGTTTCTTCCAAGGCGTATTAAGTGGCGTTGAAGAGCAAGAACCACGTTGGAAGCGTGGTGTAAACGTTATCAATGGTGTGTTAGGTGAAGTCGTTGGTAAAATCTATGTATCTAAACACTTTAAGCCAGAAGCAAAAGAAAAGATGGGCGTGTTAGTAGAAAATCTACGTCGTGCTTATGCTCAAGGTATTAAAGAGTTAGAGTGGATGGGTGAAGAAACCAAGAAACAAGCCTTAGACAAACTTGCTAAATTTGATCCAAAAATCGGTTACCCAGATAAATGGAAAGACTACTCAGAGTTAAGCGTTGAAGCTGACGACTTAGTCGGTAACATGAAGCGCGCGACAATGGTTGCCGTTAAGCAAAATCGTTCAAAACTAGGTCAACCAATTGATCGTACTGAGTGGTTCATGAACCCACAAACGGTTAATGCTTACTACAACCCTGTAATGAACGAAATCGTATTCCCTGCGGCAATTTTGCAACCTCCATTCTTCAATCTTGAAGCTGACGATGCTGTAAACTATGGTGGTATCGGTGCAGTTATCGGTCACGAAATGGGCCACGGCTTCGATGACTCTGGTTCGCAATATGACGGTGATGGAAAGTTGCGTAACTGGTGGACTGATGAAGATCGTACTGAGTTCGAAAAGCGTACTGATAAACTAGTTGCTCAATACAACGAATTTACTGTTTTGGATGACGTTCATGTTAATGGCGAATTTACTCAAGGTGAAAACATTGGTGACTTAGGCGGTATGACAATCGCTTACAAAGCTTACCAACTGTCTAAAAATGGTGAAGAAGCTCCAGTAATCGACGGTATGACTGGTGATCAGCGTGTATTCTACGGCTGGGCACAAGTATGGCGTCGTAAATACCGTGACGAAGAGTTGCGTAAGCGTATCGACACCGATCCGCATTCGCCAAGTGAATTCCGTGCAAATGGTACTGTCATGAACATGCCTGAATTCCACGAAGCGTTTGACGTAAAACCTGGTGACAAGATGTACACAGCGCCAGAAGATCGTGTGAAAATTTGGTAATCATTAAGATTGATTATCTAACATAATAAAAAAGCCTGCATTTGCAGGCTTTTTTATTGCTGAAACAAATAAATTACGGTTGATAACTCACACGATAGATTTTTCCAAAGCCATCATCTGAAACCAACAAAGAGCCATCATTCAACATAATCACATCATTAGGGCGCGCAAGCACCTCTTCACCTTTCAGCCACCCAGTGACAAAATCATTCTCAGCGGTCACAATGTTTTTATCAAACCGCATATTAACAACCTTGTAGCCAACTTTAGAGCTTCGGTTCCAGGAGCCATGCAATGCCACAAAAGCGCTGTTTTTATATTCCTCGGGAAACATATCGCCGTCATAAAACATCATGCCTAAAGGCGCCACATGCGCCTGATATTCCCAGCTCGGCGGTGTGAATATTAGGCCTTGAAACTTCTTGCCTAATTTTTTACTAAACTTAGGATCCGCAATATTCTTACCATGTACATAAGGAAAACCAAAAAACTCTCCATCTTGCGATACACGGTTTAACTCGCAAGGCGGAATATCATCGCCCATCATGTCACGTCCATTATCAGTAAACCACAATTCCCCAGTTTGTGGGTGCCAATCAAATCCAACACTATTGCGCACTCCAGTGGCCACCGTTTCAAGTTGCTTAGTTTCAATATCCAAACGCAAAATAGTGCCGAAACGCTGATCCTCGGACAAACAGACATTACACGGCACACCTACTGGAATATAGAGTTTTCCATCCGGCCCAAACTTAATGTATTTCCAACCATGATGACTTTTATCGGGCAAGTCATCGAAAATCACTTCGGCTTGCGGACGTTTATCATAAGTAGCGTCAATATTTTCAAAACGCACAATTTTATCCACTTCAGCCACATACAAATCACCATCTTTATAAGCTACACCGCTGGGCAAAAATAAATCTTCAGCAATAACATAAACTTGATCCGCTTTTAAATCATCATCTGTATCCACAATGGCATAGACTTTTCCTGCACGGCGCGACCCTGCATAAATAACGCCTGTATCCGATAAAGCCATTTGTCTAACGTTCTCAACATCAGACGCAAACAGCTCAATTTGAAAGCCTTTTGGCACAACAGCAGCCTGTAAAATGCTAAAAAACATACAAAATGCTACAAAAAACAGTTTTTTCATGACAATTTCACCTTTGACCCTATATTTTTATCAGCATATTATTAAACTAGTGACTTCCGCAAGATGAGAAAAGTAAGCGAATAATAATATGGAACAAAAGAAAGGCTTTTTCAGCACAGTATTAGAAAGACGAATACCACAAATCTTTGGCATTTTCCTTGCTGGTAGTTGGACAGCATTAGAATTTACCCAGTGGGCCGTAGAGCGTTATTCATTGGCACCAGTCTGGGAAGAAATTATTTTAGTATTTCTATTGTTATGCTTACCATTAATCTTAGTTTTAGCATGGCATCATGGAGCGCCTGGCAAACAAAGTTGGTCATTGTTTGAGAAGATATTTATCCCATTAAACCTACTTGCAGTTCCATTAGCCTTACATCATTTGTATGCGGATCAAGATTTAGGAAGTACCGTTGAAACGGTAATGGTGGCGGATGAGCAAGGCGTAATGCAAGAACGCTCCGTGGCGAAAGACGCCCATAAAAAGTCGATTGCCATTTTTCCTTTTAAGAACTCTTCAGGGCAAACAGACTTGGATCCTTTAGCAATAATTACTTCTGAAGTATTAAGAAGAGATTTAAGTCAGAATATCTTTTATTCTTTAATGGATCTTGCCAATTTTGATGATGATATTAGAAGAAGCACTCTTACCGCGACACGTTTACCTTTATCTTTTCAAATCAATACAGCAAAAAAACGCGCTAGAGATTATTTTGTGACAGGTAGTGTCAATACTATTAATGGCAAATATCAAATCACGGCAGAAATTTATGATGCCAACAGCGGAAAAAAATTAGCCGCATTTGAACAAACGAAAACCAATTACTTTTCTGCAATCGACAATATTACTCAAGGGATAAACGAACACTTCCGAGCAACCAGCAACAGCTTCACAGATCTGCCGATAGAAGATTTATACACCAATCAATGGCAAGCTTTTATCGACTATTCAAAAGCAGTGACTATAGAGCATTTTTCAGAGAAGAGACTTGATGCTCAAAGCTATTACGAAAAAGCAATTGAGCTTGATCCAACATTTTCTCAAGCAGCCTTTAAATATTCTGGGTTTCTTCTGCAAGGGAATGGACTGGTTAGCGCGCAAAAATACACCAAGCTAGCGCAACAACATAAAGACTATCGTTTAACCGAAAGAGAACAGTTTGCCATTAATACTATCCACTTTTTCATTAATCAAAAATCTGAAGAAGCATTCAAAACCTTAGACCAATGGTCACTGCTCTATCCTGATGATTATATGTCATACCAAATGAAAGCTTCTTTTTACCAAGTAACCCAGAAGCCAATAAAAGCCATTGAGAACTATAAAAAAGTTATAGAACTCGATCCTTCACAACATGTGTTATGGGATGTTATTGGCGATATCTACACAGCGATTGGTGATTATGACCAAGCGGCAACAGCTTATGAAAAATACTCGGAAAAGAACGCTAACAACCCAATAGCGTTTAAGAACTTAGGCGATTTGTACAGCAAAACGGGAAATATGGATCTTGCTATTAGCAATTACCAACAGGCATTATCAATAAACCCCAATGATGTAAATTCTTTGCGTAATTTAGCTAATAGCCTAGCGAGAATTGGCGAAGTTGATAAAGCCGAAAATATGTTCTTACAAGCTATTGAGTACAGCTCTACTAGTGATGAAAAACTCAACTCGAAAACTGGTTTAGCCTCTTTTTATTGGAACTATGGAAAAGTTGTAAAGTCGGTTGAAACTTACCAACAGGCCTTCGATGAATATGCCGAAACAACAACTCCGAGGCAAGGTGTTCAAGGAATGGCTATTCAAGCTTGGCGTTACCATATCATCAACCAAGATGATAAAGCAGAAGAAATTCTTCGAGCCGCCTATAAACTTGCTGAAGATACCAATGAAGATATTTTCACCATTAACGTACAGGTAGCTGAAGCACTTCTTCGTAACGAGCAAGGTCGCGCAGCCGAAGCCCTTCCACTGTATGAAAACGTATTTAAAGTAGCTCGTGCTTATCTTCAAGATGGTAATGATATCAATATTGGCTACTACAAAGCCCAAAGCCATCTTGAGTTAGGACAATACGAGCAGGCCTTGCAAGGCTTTAATGCCATGAATGATCGCTTTCCCGATCAGATTGGCGTGCAACTTTGGATCGCCCGCACTCATCTAGCTACCAAGGACTTTACTCAAGCAGAAGAAGTGTTAAAACGAATATTGGTACTCGCGCCTGCTTACCCATTCTATAATTTCTATATGGCGAAGACATTAATCGCACAAAATCAAATCCTTGAAGCAAAAGAATACCTCAACAAAGCGCTTTCTGGATGGAATGGTGCAGATTATGAGTTTGAAGAACTGCTAGAGGCAAGAAGGTTAGTTTCTAGTTTATAAAAAAGCGGCAATTGCCGCTTTTTTTATTACTTTTATACCTATTTCAAATTCTCTTCAAAATAATTCGTAATCACATTAAACACATGGGTTCTGGTCTTTTGTCCCCAAATCGAATGTTTACTTCCTGGGTAGTTCATTTGATCAAATGATTTATTGGCATCCTGTAGCGCCTTATACAACTTGGTACTGTTGGTAAACAGCACATTATCATCAGCCATACCATGAATAACCATTAAATCCCCTTGTAAGCCCTCTAAATAAGGAAAGACATTACTCGCTTCATAACCCTCTTTATTATCTTTTGGATGGTCTAAATAGCGCTCTGTATAATGAGTATCGTACAAATACCAATCGGTCACAGGTGCCACCGAAACTCCCGCTTTAAACACTTCGGGGTGTTTGAACATAGCCATAATGGTCATATAACCACCATAACTCCAACCAAACATACCAATTTTATTTTCATCAACAAAAGACAAGCTCTTCAAAAACTCAACACCCGTCAATTGATCTTTGATCTCAATATCACCTAATTTGCGATAAATTGGGTCTTCAAACTTCTTACCACGATTCCATGAGCCACGATTATCCAATGAAAAGACCACATAGCCTTTGCTCGCCATCATATGATGCCAATAGGTATTACGTGCACCCCATGTATTACGCACACGTTGCGCATGAGGACCACCATAGACATCAACCACCACTGGGTATTTCTTGTTAGCATCAAATGGCACAGGTTTATACAAACGGTACTGCATCATTTGCCCATCAGCAGCTTCTATTTGACCAAACTCAGCTTTAGAGGCATTTTTGTAATAAGCATAATATGGATGCTGTTCATTCAACTCATTCTGCTCAAGCCAAGTCACAAACTCGCCATTCGATTTTTTTAAGCTGACTTGCGGTGGCTGGCTCGTTGATGAAAAGTAATCCACAAATAACTTCATATTTTTCGAGAAACTTACAGCGTGTACACCAGCTTCTTGAGTTAACTTTACTGGCTTATCTTTTTCATTTAGCTTAACCGCATACAAATGCTGCTCAATCGGCGATTGTTTATTGGCACTAAAAAACACCTTGCCCACTTCTTCATCAACGCCATAAATTTGGTCAACAACCCATTCGCCTTGAGTTAGTTGGCTAATTAATTTTCCTGTTAAGTCATAAAGATAAATATGGCGAAAACCATCGCGCTCAGAAGTCCATAAAAATGCATCTTGCTGTTTTAAGAAACGCAAATCTTTGGTTAAGTTGATCCATGTGTCCGAAGTTTCAGTCAACACAGTTTGTGATTTTCCTGTTTTAATATCGGCAAAATTTAGTTTCAAAGTTTGTTGATCACGCGACTGCCATTGATAGGAAACCTGCTCAGAATTAGGTAGCCACTTTACACGCGGAATATAGATATCAGTTTCTTTTCCTGTATCCATCCAAGTAGTTTTATTACTCTCTAAATCTAAAACCGCCAGTTTAATCAAAACATTATTAGTGCCAGTGCTTGGATAGCGTTGCTCAAACACCGTAAAATCTTCAGCATTAATCTCGTAACGTTTTTCGATTTTGACTGGCGACTCATCAACCTGCAAATAAGCCACTTTCTTGCTATCAGGTGACCACCAATAACCAGTTAAGCGGCCCATTTCTTCTTGTGCTACAAACTCAGCCATACCATTCTTAATAGTATCTTTGCCGTCAAAAGTCAGTTGCGTTTCTTTGCCCGAAGCAATATCAATCATAAAAATATTTTGATCGCGAATAAAAGATACTTTTGAGCCGTCTGGAGACATTTTAATATCGGTCTCATAAGTTTCCGTTTCAGTTAAGCGCTTAGTCGCTTTATCGCCTTTTTTTGTTAAGTCATAAACAAAAATATCGCCGCCTAATGGAAACAACAAAGTTTGCCCATCATCACCCCAGTAATAACTGATGATACCTTTGGCAAACAAGCGCATACGTTCACGTCGCGCTTTTTCCTCATCCGATAAATTCTCTTCGCCTGGTAATAAATCTGCAGAATCGACCAATAGGCGTGAGGTTTTATCTTTTAGGTTGTATTCCCACAGATCTAGCCGCTCTTGCTCATCTTCCTTACCTTTTAGGAAAGTCGCACGCTCACCATCTGGTGATAATTGAACCGAGCGTGGTGCAGGCCCTTCTAAAGAAGGATCGGCATAAATACGTTCGACCGTTAATTGTTCTTGCGAGAATGTATCCTGCTTAAGCTGCTCTTCTGCTAAAAGATTAGTTGATGCAACCATAACAACTCCTGCCGCCAATCCTAATAATAAATTGTTTTTGTAGTTCATAATGAGTTCCTAACGAATGGTTATCAGCATCATAGTAGCTGATTTATAAACTTTCAAATCTGACCAGCCATTTCATTGGCTGCTAATAATCAAACACTATATTCAATGCCTATTTTGGCTAGTCAGCCCCCTACTTTTGCTCCATAATTCAGTTTCATCATAAAAACCTCAATTACTCATGCATACAGTTTCTGGTCGCTGGCAACTCGGCTTATTATTATCGCTCACTACAGCTTTTTTATGGGGGCTGTTACCGATTGCTCTAAAAGGCTTGTTGCAGCAAATGGACGCCATAACAATCGTCTGGTATCGCTTCTTTAGTGCCGCGTTAGTAGTCTTTCTATTTTTATTATTCAGAAAGCGACTACCCAGTTTCAGTGCCATGAAAGGTAAAGTAGGGTTGTTGCTGGCCATAACCATTTCTGGATTGTGTCTAAACTATGTTTTCTACCAACTTGGCCTAGAACTCATCACACCCAGTAGCGCACAAGTACTCATCCAATTAGCTCCTATGTTAATGCTACTCGGCAGCTTGATTGTTTTTAAGGAACGTTTCAGCAAAATGCAATGGCTCGGTTTTAGCTGCTTTGTGATTGGCTTAATACTATTCTTCAATCTGCGCTTTGGCGAGATTTTCAGCCAAATGAATGGCTATACCCTTGGGCTAATCTGGATCTTGATTGCCGCAGTAACTTGGGCGGCTTACGCCTTGGCACAAAAACAACTGCTCAACAATTTTAGCTCCAACCAAATCATGTTTATGATTTACCTAGCTTGCGTACCATTATTACTACCTTGGGCAAATCCTCTCCAAGCCATTAGTCTCAATGGTTTTGGCTGGGCACTGCTTGTCTTCTGCTGTCTCAACACCCTGATAGCCTACGGAGCATTCGCCGAAGCTCTAGCCCACTGGGAAGCCTCACGCGTAAGTTCAGTTCTAGCCATAACTCCGCTAATCACCATCGGCAGCATGAAACTATTGGCCCACTACTACCCAGATTATCTAGTAGCAGAGCCCATCAACCACCTCAGCATCCTTGGTGCAATACTAGTGGTTATCGGCTCGGCAATCACAGCTATAGCAGGACGCAAACGCAAAAAGGTCAGATACCCGTTAAGACCTTTAGCGAAGCCATAGAAGTTCTCTTTAACACATAGCAATTTGCATAAGCTGTTGATTTTGTTATTATCAAGTAAATACTACGGGAACAAGAATGTCCCCTTTATAGATGTAATTAAGAGCAAAAGGGATTTCAAAAATAAATGTTTTATAAATCAATAAATTATGCTCAATGTCGCATATTCAACTGTTATACGAGCTAGAGAAAATCAATGGCATCACCTCCACTAACAGATAGAGAGTACGCTTATCTACGGATTTCAAACGAAGATGGTTCACATTCTGAAATAACGGAAATTTTGAAATTAGAGCCTACTAATTGTTGGAACAAAGGTGACATTAATAGAGCCAACAACCGCCCCAGAAATCAAGTATCGTGGCAGCTCGAAAGCGGTTTGGATGACACACATCCGATCGAAGAACATCTTGATAAGATTTTTAGCATCCTAACTCCACTTAAAAGCGAGTTAGTAAAACTGAGCGATAAATATAATATCTGTATTCAGTGTGTAGGTTATTATCACCCTAGCCAGCATGGAATTCACCTCGACCATTCAACATTAGAAAAAGCCTACAGTATCGGGGCTAGTTTTGATTTCGATTGCTATTTTGTTGATGATTATGGGCACGACTTAGATTATGTTTAACCGCACGTATAACAAGCACAGGCACAATCGCTCCACTTCGTTGCGCTGGACGTCGCTGACGCTCCGCCTGTGCTGTGGGCGTTAATTCTTATCTTCAAACAAACTATCCAAATCCACTTTCCCTTCTTTTTCTACTGGAATGGTTCCAAGCAGTAGTTTATCTGTATGGATTTTAGCAGTCATAGAATAATCAACGATTGGTGTTTTTTGCTTTGAAAGGTTGAGCAAGGCTCTACCCGCTTGCAACCAGTTGGTAGCGACTTTGAAAGTAACAACTTGTTCACTAAAGGGTTTCAAAACCAATTGCTCGTCACTAACACCTGTCGCGAATTTAGCACCCATTAGATTTAGACGATAACTCATGCCATTAATCGGAAACTCCATATCGTTGGGGTTTTGGATACGCAGCTTAACTTCGTACAACTGCTCTAATCCTTCTGATTCCAGCATGGTGATATTAACCAAACTTAAATCTGGCGACTGATAATCACTACGCCAAGTTGCACAGTTGCTAAGTAACAGAGTGATCAATAGAACCGCAAAAGCACGAATAAGTAACATAAATCCTCTTAGAGCTTGTCTTTGATATGAAAAACTCCAATCATTGTGGCACTGTTCTCGATAAAGAAAAAGGGCGCACTAGACGCTCTTTCGATTTTTTACAATTTTTATATTCTAAAAAACAAAAAGGCCTCCTTTCGGAAGCCTTTAATAATAAATTAGGATTTTTTGTTTAGAGCGAGGCGTAAACCTTTTCGAGGCGGGAGTGAAACTCCCAATAAGCTTAGATTTTTTTGCAGTAGCTAGGCGTTAGCGCGCGGAAATGCGCAGTGTATATTAATACATGAGCAATTGAGCACGCTAACAACAACGCTAATGCGAAAAAAGATTGCTTATTTATTTCTTCTTACGCTGAGGAGGCAAATCAGTACAAACACCTTCGTACACCTCTGCCGCAAAACTGATTGATTCAGAAAGCGTTGGGTGCGCATGAATGGTTAAGCCGATATCTTCTGCATCACAACCCATTTCAATGGCTAAGCCCACTTCTGCAATCAACTCACCCGCATTTACACCAGCAACTGCACCACCAATTACACGGTTGTTTTTCTTGTCGAAAATCAACTTAGTGAAACCTTCTGAGCGTGCAACACCGATAGCGCGGCCTGAAGCTGCCCATGGGAAGTTACCTACGCCGTAGTCGATACCTTCTGCTTTTGCTTCTTTTTCAGTGTAACCAACCCACGCCAATTCAGGATCTGTGTACGCAACAGATGGAATTGTGATTGGGTCGAAGAAGTGTTTTTGACCAGCGATAACTTCTGCAGCAACGTGCGCTTCTGCTGTTGCTTTGTGCGCTAACATTGGTTGACCAACAACATCACCAATCGCATAAATGTGCGGTACGTTGGTGCGCATTTGCTTATCAGTTTCGATAAAGCCACGGTCAGTTACTTTAACGCCTGCTTTCTCAGCGTCGATCAAGTCACCATTCGGGCGACGACCTACTGCTGATAAGATCATGTCGTATTTTACTGGCTCTGCTGGCGCGTTTTTGCCTTCAAAAGTTACGTATAAGCCATCATCTTTAGCTTCTACTTTAGTCACACTAGTTTCTAGCATGATATTTTCGTATTTCTTAGCAACGTACTTTTGTAGCACTTTAACGACGTCTTTATCCGCTGCTGGAACCAATTGATCAGCCATCTCAACGATTGAGATTTTTGCGCCTAATGCACGGTAAACCGTTGCCATTTCTAAGCCAATAATACCACCACCGATAACCAACATATGCTCAGGAACTTTGCGTAATTGCAATGCACCTGTTGAATCTACGATACGCTCATCTTGTGGCAAGAATGGCAATTGAACCACACGAGAACCCGCTGCAATAATAGCGTTTTCAAACTCAATCACTTGTTTTGCGCCTTCATGCTCAACTTCTAAACTGTTAGGGCCAGTAAATTTACCGTAACCTTGAACCGTTTTAACTTTGCGCATTTTCGCCATGCCAGCAACGCCTTTCGACAATTGACCCACTACGCCTTCTTTGTAGGCGCGGATTTTGTCGATATCAATGTCTGGCTTGCCGAAGCTAACACCGTGTTTTGCGGTTTCTTCTGCTTCATCAATCACTTTAGCCGTGTGTAATAGTGCTTTCGATGGGATACAACCCACGTTCAAACAAACGCCACCTAATTCAGCGTATTTTTCTACCATGACCACGTCTAAGCCTAAATCTGCTGCGCGGAAAGCTGCTGAGTAACCACCTGGGCCACTACCTAAAACCACCAATTGAGCTTTAATATTACTCATGAGATCCTCTTTGATTCATTCATATCTGGAGCTAGTTTCGCTGTTTTTACAGTTCTAGCTACGAGCCACTCCAAAAGAGTGGCGTATTTTACCTGAACTGACCGAAAATCAAAGCCATTTAGGCTATTTCTTGGTCAATTAACAAACACTTTATGCGAAATAAACATTCTCTATTTCTTGTTATAGCGAAATAATTTGTTCAAGGTTAAGGCAAAATAAATCGAAAAAAGCGCAGTTTAGTAATTCTAAATGAGCATTTTAGCGATTTATTTTAACGCCAAGATTGTACAAATTAGACGCTATAAAATTATGCGGCGTATATCTTCCAAAGTCTTACTAAGATGCACAATAAATCTAGCCGCAACCGCCCCATCAATCACACGATGATCATAAGACAGTGACATCGGCAACATCATACGCGGCTGGAACTCTTTACCGTCCCAGACAGGCTGTATTTTATTGCGCGATAATCCTAAAATTGCTACATCAGGCCAATTTACAATAGGAGTAAAGGCTGTGCCGCCAATACCGCCTAATGATGAAATGGTCATTGAGCTACCTTGCATATCAGCGGCAGTGAGTTTCTTATCACGCGCTTTTTGCGAAACTTCGCCTAACTCTGTCGCCAGTTGATACACAGATTTCTTATCCACATCGCGAATAACGGGCACCACCAAGCCGTCTGGAGTGTCCACCGCAACGCCAATGTTGAAGTATTTCTTCAAGACCAAAGTTTCGCCATCTGCAGCCAATGAGCTGTTAAATGTTGGGAATGCCTTCAAACTTGCAACTAACGCTTTCATAATGAAGGCCAAAGGTGTCAAGCGCACACCTTCTTTGGCAGCTTCTTCTTTCATCGACTTACGGAAATTATCCAACTCAGTAATATCCGCATCTTCGTGCTGAGTGACATGAGGGATCAAGTTCCAATTGCGTTGTAAGGTTACGCTGGAAATCTTTTGAATACGCGTCAATGAGGTCGTTTCAATCTCACCAAATTTACTGAAATCAATTTCTGGTAAATCTGGTGCTGCTTGCGCTGAACCTGCGGTTGCTTTTGGACGCGACAATTCAAACTTCACATACGATTGCACATCTTCTTTTAGGATACGATTCTTTGGCCCAGAACCTTTCACTTGACTGAGGTCTACGCCAAACTCTCTTGCAACTCTGCGAACTGCGGGGCTAGCGTGTACTAACTTACCATTACTAGAAGATGGAGTTTGCACTGGATAGTCAGCTACTGGAGCCGAGCGTTTTTCTGCCCTTTGTTCAGCACTTTTCTCTATAGGCTTCTCCGTTGATTTCTCAACTGGTGCTGCCGCTGTTGCTGGGTTAGGCACTGCCTTTGTACCAGATGTCTTAGCTGCAACCGCCAGCATAGTGCCGATTTGGTCGCCTTGGCTCACTTTATCGCCCACTTTGACGGTTAAGCTTTCTATCGTTCCTGCAAATGGCGATGGAACTTCCATAGTCGCTTTATCGGTTTCTAGCACAATCAAACTATCATCTTTTTCCACTGAGTCGCCTGCGCTAACCGATACTTCAATCACATCGACACCATTAGCATCACCTAAATCAGGGATAATGATCGCTTGTGATTGAGCCTCTTGCTGAGCTTCAGCTACTGGCTCTTCAGCTGCTGCGGCCACTTCCTCTTTGATAGAAGACGCTTCTTGCGACTCTTGACTTGATGTTTCTGCTGGAGCACTTGTTGTAATTTCAATGCTCAAAATCACATCACCTTCGGACACTTTATCGCCCACCTTCACATCAACCGCAGTAATAGTACCTGCATGAGAAGATGGAACTTCCATGGTTGCTTTATCAGTCTCCAAAACGATCAAGCTGTCATCAATCTCGATTGTTTCACCCGCATTGACTAAAACCTCAATAACTTCAACGCCTTGCGCATCACCGATATCAGGAACTTTAACTTGGATTATATCTGCCATCGTCATTCCCCTTATAGTGTTGCCGGATCGGCTTTAGTGGTGTCGATCTTGTAGCGCTTAATGGCTTTGGTGACTTCTTTAACATCAATTTCACCACGATCAGCCAATGTTTTAAGTGCTGCCAACACCACATAGTAGCGATCCACTTCGAAGAAACGACGCAAATTCTCACGACTGTCTGAGCGACCAAAACCATCAGTTCCTAATACGGTGTAATCGGTTTTAACGAAGTTACGGATTTGATCGGCATAAGATTTAATGTAGTCGGTAGCTGCGATCACAGGGCCTTTTTGCTTGGCCAATGATTGTTCAACGTAAGATAATTTGGCTTTCTTTTCAGGATTCAGCATATTTTCACGCTCAACCGCCATACCTTCGCGACGTAATTCGGTGAAACTGGTCACTGACCAAATATCCGATAACACACCAAAGTCTTTTTCCAGCAACTCAGCAGCATACTCCACTTCACGCAATATCGCGCCAGAGCCCATTAGCTGCACACGCGGGGCTTTCTTCTTCGACTTATTGGGCTTGAGCAAGTACATCCCTTTCAAGATGCCTTCTTCAGCACCTTCTGGCATATCTGGATGCGGATAGTTTTCGTTCAGTGTAGTGATGTAATAGAAAACATTTTCTTGATCTTTATACATACGGCGCAAACCATCACGAACAATCACAGCCACTTCGTGTGAATAGGTTGGATCGTAACTGATGCAGTTTGGAATAGTCGCTGACATCATATGGCTATGACCGTCTTGGTGCTGCAAACCTTCACCATTCAAGGTCGTACGGCCAGAAGTTGCGCCAATCAAGAAACCACGCGCCTGCATATCACCCGCTGCCCACGCTAAATCGCCAATACGTTGGAAACCAAACATTGAATAGAACACGTAAAAAGGAATCATTGGCAAGTTATTGCTGGAATAACTGGTCGCCGCCGCCATCCAAGATGACATTGCGCCCGCTTCGTTGATACCTTCTTCTAAGATCTGACCCTTTTTATCTTCGCGATAATACATGATCTGATCGGAATCGACTGGCTCGTACAACTGGCCTACTGATGAATAGATACCAATTTGTCGGAACATACCTTCCATACCAAAGGTACGCGCTTCATCAGGTACAATTGGTACGATACGCTCTTTCAAACCCTTATCTTTGATTAACACATTTAAAGCGCGAACAAAGGCCATAGTGGTTGAAATTTCACGCTCGCCAGTAGATTTTAATAAGGCATCGAAGGCCGATAATGGTGGAATATCCAAAGATTCAGACTCTTGGCGACGGGCAGGTAAATAACCATCTAGCTTTTGACGACGCTCATGTAAGTACTTGATTTCTGGACTATCATCGCCCGGGTGATAGAAAGGAACCTCTTCTAACTTGTCGTCTGGAATAGGAACATTGAAGCGATCACGGAAGTGTTTTAGCGCATCTAAATTCATCTTTTTCACTTGGTGAGAAATATTCTTACCCTCACCCGAATCGCCCATGCCATAACCTTTCACGGTTTTAGCAAGAATAATCGTTGGACGACCGTCAGCTTTCACCGCTTCATGGTAAGCCGCGTAAACTTTATGCGGATCATGACCACCACGATTAAGACGCCATATATCTTGATCCGACATATTGGCGACCATTTCTAATAATTTAGGATCTTTACCGAAGAAATGCTCACGAGTGTAAGCGCCACCTTTGGCTTTACAGTTTTGATACTCACCATCAACGGTTTCTTCCATCACTTTAAGCAAGCGACCTTCAGTATCACGGGCAATCAATGGATCCCAGTAACGCCCCCAAATCACTTTGATCACATCCCAACCAGCACCACGGAACTCGCCTTCCAGTTCCTGAATAATTTTGCCGTTACCGCGCACAGGGCCATCAAGACGCTGCAGGTTACAGTTGACCACGAAAATCAAATTATCCAAGCCTTCGCGACCAGCCAAACCAATCGCCCCCATTGATTCAGGCTCATCCATCTCGCCATCACCCAAGAATGCCCACACTTTACGCCCTTTAGTATCGGCTAAACCGCGGTTTTCTAAATATTTTAAGAAACGCGCTTGGTAAATCGCTTGAATGGGGCCCAGTCCCATTGAAACGGTGGGAAACTGCCAAAAATCTGGCATCAACCACGGATGTGGATAAGACGATAAACCCTTACCATCAACTTCTTGGCGGAAACCTTTCAGTTGCGACTCTTGAATACGCCCTTCCAAATAGGCACGAGCATAAATACCTGGTGCACAGTGACCTTGGTAATAGATTAAATCACCTTTACCTTGCGCATCGCCCTTAAAGAAATGGTTATAAGCAACATCATACAGTGTGGCGCTGGAAGCAAAGCTCGACAAGTGACCACCTAAATCAAGGTCTTTCTTGGTTGCTTGCAACACCACAGCAATCGCATTCCAACGGATAATGGCACGCAAACGGCGCTCCATTTCCTGATCTCCCGGCATATGGGCTTCTTGTGATGGCGGAATAGTATTAAGGTAAGCAGTTGTTAGATCAAAAGGTAAGTGAGCACCCGCTCTTCTCGCCTTTTCAACTAATTTTTCCAGTAAAAAGTGTGCCCGTTCAGCACCTTCTTCAACAATCACCGCGTCAAGCGCATCTAACCACTCTTGAGTTTCGATAGGATCAAGGTCCTGATTGATCCCAGCTGGGGTATTCGAGTCTGACATAAAGTTGCCTTTTCTTATAAGTTTATTCGCCAACAATTAATTAACAGAAGTTAAGTAATTGCAGTAAATTTTCGAAAGGCAACATAATAGACAAAAAAGCGCAAAAAAGATACATTTTGCGCTTCACAATAATATTTATTTGATTGAGGTCAGAGTTGTGGTTTTCAACTAAATTTAATTAACACCTGTTAACCATCAAAACTAAACAAAACTCCACCCCAATAAAGAAACGATTGCCACAAAAGCAAATAGAATAACCCCTGTTCGCTCTGAAAGCTTTAAGGCACAACGATTACCATCAACGGATAAGCCAAGATCTGCTGCGGGAGCAACAACGCCTGTTTCGGTCTCTTCTTGGCTTTGTTCTTGGGCTTCTTCACGCACTTCCTCCATAAAAGCACCCATTGAAGCAACCCCTGTTTGCTCAACCAAAGCCAAGCCTTCAACCTCAAAATCGAACAACTTACGCTTAATAACGCTGATCCCATTAGCCATATCACCAGCAAGCAAATAGGCAATCGCGCTGATCCGAGCTGGAATCCATTCTAAAATAGCCTTGAGATTTCGGCCTAACACACCAAGCTCATGCTGACGCGAATACCAGTTCATTAAGCGATAGAGCAATGCGCCTGCTGGACCAAAAAATGCAAACCAAATGACTACTGCAAAATAACGGATTTGGGTTTCGCGAAAGATTGCACGGCTGACGTTGGCCTGCGTGCCTTCCCAATCATCAGCCTCTTGCCCACTGAATGCTTTGGCACGTTGATAGGCTCCCTGCTCATCTTGATTGCGCACATCATCAAAGTATTGACGTAAGCTGCTGCGAGGCGTTTCAGGCCCTAGACAATGCACTAATACCAATACTGCAAAAGCTAACATGATCAAGGAACCAATAAACCCATGATCAAAAGACTCAAAAGCGATATATACCAAGATTGCGGGCAAAATAACTAGCGCAAACTCTTTAACCCAGCCGCTAAACCAGCTTTGCTCAGATAAAAGCTTGTTGACTTGTAGCTGATAATTGATAAACCAATTATCACTACTCAGTTTGGTACGCGGGTTAGAATACAGTTTATCCGCCACCTGTCCGTTTTCAGCATTACTGGCAATACCTTCGCGACGATGGGTTTTGTGGTAATGACGCTCGATGAGTAAGGCAATGATTAATGTTAACAAAGCCATGATGACTACCCTTTAGTTATTTATATCAACAAACCGACCTATTAATAGAGCTACTATAGCAATTGGTTTGCATGTTTGCTTTGATAAATTGTAACAGCCAATCTCAAAAAGTTGGAATTGAAACTTTTATTAACAATCACCCTATTATGCCCTCTATTACCTACGACTAGGCTAATAATTGACGATAAGCTTGCCAATCAAAAGCAGCTCCAGGATCGGTTTTACGGCCAGGCGCTATGTCCGAATGGCCAGTGATGCGCTCTTCATTGATCTCAGGATACGCTTTTTGAATGAGCTTAGTCACTTGCGCTAAGACTTGATATTGAACAGGCTCATAAGGCACATCATCAGCACCTTCTAATTCAATGCCAATAGCAAAATCATTACATTTTTCACGCCCTTGAAAACTTGAAACACCCGCGTGCCACGCTCTCTGGTGCAATGGAACATACTGCACTAACTCACCATCGCGGCGAATTAGCAAATGACTGGAAACTCGCAAACCACTGATTTCTTTGAAATATTCGTGCTCATTTGGATCTAAAGAACCTGTGAAAAGTTGATCAATATAGGGACCGCCAAACTGATGAGGCGGCAAACTGATATTATGGATCACCAATAAACTAACCGAACAGGGACAGCCTTGCTCATCCAGCCGCTCGTCATAAAAAGGACTGACAACTTGACGCGCTTGCTCGATCAAACCCGTTTGTTGGTTTAGGCAATAATGTTGTGCAACATCTATAAGAGAAGCTAAATTCATTATATTCTACTTATTTTTCATAAAGTTATGGGTAATCCAAACCCCTAGCTATGCTACTGGATTTGTAACTTACTATGTTTTTCTCGGAACATATTTATTCTTTTCATCAGACTGATTACAATGGCTGACAAATGATATGCTTATAGCTTATAAGAAATTGCGGCTGAAAAGAAACTCTAAACCAGTAAGCCGAACAAATCGCACTGAATAAGAAAACGTCAATGGAAGCCACACACTATGAATCAGGTTTTGAATCACTCGCTAATTGAAACGCCTTACAGCCAACAGCTGCTAAAAGAAATTGATCGCCAAATCGATATGGCTTTGCACGAAGATTTGGGCAAAAGCTATGGCTTAGGGATTGAAGGAGTGGACGTTACCGCACAATTAATTGATGCAGACAGAATCGCCGACGGCAAATTGATCACCCGTGAAGACGCGGTGATTTGTGGCATCGAATGGTTTACCCGAGTATTTAACACCATTGATCCGAGTATTGAATTGCAATGGCACGTTAAAGATGGCGATAAAGTGAAGCCCAATGATGTGTTGTGCTACGTCAAAGGGAATGCGCGCAATATTTTGACCGCCGAGCGCACAGCCATGAACTTCCTGCAAACTCTATCTGGCACAGCGACCATTACCTCGCGCTATGTTGCCGAGCTAAAAGGCACCAATACCAAGTTGCTGGATACCCGTAAAACCATACCCATGCTGCGGTTGGCACAAAAATATGCCGTTTATTGCGGCGGCGGCAAAAACCACCGGATAGGTTTGTTTGACGCTTTCTTAATTAAAGAAAACCATATTGACTCAGCCGATTCGATTGAATCTGCAGTACAAAATGCTCGTCAGCTCTACCCAGAAATCCTAGTCGAAGTTGAAGTTGAGAGCTTTGCCCAGCTCGATCAAGCCCTAAAAGCTGGTGCAGACGTGATTATGCTGGATAACTTTTCAATTGAAGACATGAAAACAGGTGTTGAAATCAACCAAGCCCATGCTAATAGTGCGAAAATTGAAGCCTCTGGTAATGTCACCCTTGAAACACTGCATGATATTGCTGAAACAGGAGTCGATTTCATATCTGTGGGTGCTTTGACAAAACACGTTAGAGCTGTAGATTTATCGTTACGATTGGATATGTAGCGGTTTATGTGAGAGGCATGTGTAAGTTAATGAAACATTTTTGAGGTGCTTGAGGACTTTAAGTTATTGATAAATTCAATATTTCACTTAAAAACACTCTTTTTGTATCGATTTGTACAATGAACAACTCACAGCATATAGTAAGAAACAATCAAAAGTGACACTTTTTGTCACTTTAAGCACTAAACAGCTCAATTTTGAGCTCGAAAATTTAACATTTTTTTGCATATTTGCATCACAACCCATCCTAAGCTATTGTTTTTATTATGTGTCGGTTTTTTTTACAGTTATTTAATCTTTCTACTTGATCAAACCCAAAAACACTCCTAACATTAAGTTACAGAATTTGTTCACAACGTTTTTGTTGGTTTTGATGCCCTCAAACAGCTTGTGATCGAAGCTCAATCAAAGCTGACAAATTCTGTGTGAATAAATTTTTATATTTTGCAAACATTTAATTTTCCTAGGAGAGAGTCTTATGCAAACTAAAAAACAGGCGGGTTTCACCCTTATCGAATTGATGATCGTAATCGCGATTATCGGTATTTTGGCAGCGGTAGCTTTACCAGCTTACCAAAGCTATACCACTCGCTCAAAAGTATCTGAAGTTATTTTGGCAGCTTCTGCTTGTCGTACAACTATCACTGAAGTATACCAATCGGCGTCAACATCACCAGGTGCTAACAATTGGGGCTGTGAAGTAACTTCTGCGACGGGTCAGAGTAAATATGTAAATTCTATTGCAACTGACGCCAATGGAGTTGTTACAGTAGAGGCAAGAAATATTGATGGTGGCGTTAATGATGGTGATACAATTACATTAACTCCATATGAAGATGGAACCAATGCAGCAGATCCTGCAAATATGCCTTTAACAATTTATGAGTGGAGATGTGCTGGCTCAATTGATGCAAAATACCGTCCAGGTTCTTGCAGAGGTTAATACTACTTCTTTAATTTAAAAGCGAGCTATAGCTCGCTTTTTTTTGCCATATAAAAGAATTATGCAAAAATATCTATCTCTAAATACACTGGCAATATTAGTTATTGCAGCTTTGTTACTTATCAGTCCAATTTATTGGCAAAAGTCACCGGGAGGTTTTGGTTTAGATTTGCCGATCAATAATCTTGTTTGGTTTTTTATTTCAATATTGATCGCTCTTGGTTTTTACAAAATACATCAAAATAAATTTATACTAGCAAATCCAATTGTTAAAGCTGCAAGCCTTTTTGTATTATTCTTATTATTACCTTTACTATATCAATCTGAAACCAATGTCGATATTTATGCGGGCAGAGTGGCTGGCCTTATAGGCTTGTTGCTATTGCTATTTTCACTTACCCAATTTAATTTTAGCTCTAAAGACAAGCGCTTGTTGCTAATATTAGTAATCGCATACTTTGTAATTGAAACGGTAATTGGTCTCGCACAGGTGTATTCTGCTTACACAATGATGGAATCACTTACAAGAGCTAGTGAAGGCTCTATTTTACAACCTAATATCCAATCAATATTTATGGTAGCAGGCTTTTCACTGGTATATTACCTGCAGGCTAACGATGATGAAAAAGATCTGAAAAGATACAATAATAACTTCTACCTGATTGCCTATTTTTTAATATTTTTATTCGGATTAAGTTTTGGCTTCACTGGCTCTAGAATTGGTTTTCTAGCACTAGTTTTTTCAGTTATATTTTGGTTGTTGCATATTTATATCAACAAAAATAAAAGAAAGCATACTGTCAAATTTATTATTGCTACTTTTATACTGCTCGTGGGTATAGTTATTAGTTATGCTATAAAGCAACAAACTAACTCAGAAGAAAGAGAAGTATTTTCAGCAAATCAACGAGTAGAAACTTATACCGTAACATTAGAGCTTATAAAAGAAAATCCTCTTTTAGGTATAGGCTATGGAATGTATCCCAAAAAAGTTCTTGATAAATACAGTGCAATGGTTGCTTCCGATAAACTCAAAGTTGCAAAAGCGATAGAAAAAAACATAACACATCCTCACAATGAACTCCTTTTCTGGTGGGTTGAAGGCGGCATTATTTGTTTGCTAGCGTTTATAATTTTTGGTGTATGGTATTTGCTTTTCATAAGAGAAACGTACGCGCAGAGCTTACCCTTTTTAATTTTTCTTATACCATTTATATTTATTGGTATGACCGATATACCTTATTATTCATCTGCTACTTTAGTATTTATAGTGATAGTTTTTATTTCATGTATGTCTCAAAACATACGTTGTAATAAAGTTAAATTCAAAGCCCAAATCCCTTTCAGTTTTTTTACAATTATTATAGCTTTTTCCTCAAGTATTTTTTTCTTCACTAACCTACATACGATTCATCAAGTTAGAACATATCTAACATCTTCCCCCACAACCACAAAATACTTAAATCAAATCGTCAATCCGCTGGTTTGGAAAAATCGCATTGATTTTTATCAATATGCGGCGCACGTTGATTATGGAAGAGAGCAAAATCGCCCACAAAGCTGCCAACCTTATACTAACTGGGCAACTCAACAGTTGGAACATACTTATTATCGTCGTTATTTCTACTACTTAGCCCTAGCCTATGACTGTACTGGACAGAAAAAAGAGTTGAAAAGTATATTAGAGAGGATGAATTACCTTTACCCAGGGCATGATTTGTTTAAAAAATGGCTAAATGATGTTGAAAAGACTGGAAAATTAAACATTTAGCGATATGATATTAAGTATATTCTATTAAATATACTTAATATGAAACTTACTGGTTTACCCTATCTTATTGTATCAAATGGCCTTCTTTCAGAAGATAAGATGAAAGAGGCCGTCAAAAATGCTGAAAAAGAAGCTCAGCCGTTAGTTGATTGGTTGGTTTCAGCCTCATGGCTAGATAGTTCAGCATTATCAAAGGTGCAAAGTATTGCCTTTGGCTCACCGTTGTTTGATCTTAATGCAATATCAGTTCACTCTCTTCCTTCTGATACTATCGACGTTAAGTTAATGCGAAAACATAGGGTATTGCCACTCTTTCAAAGAGGTAATCGCTTATTCGTTGGCCTTACTGACTCAACAAACTTAAAAGCTCTTGAAGAAGTCCGCTTCCAAACAGGTCACTCTGTAGAAGGACTCTTAGTTGAGAGCTCAAAGCTTGATAATTTAATCGACAAAATTATTGAAGATAAGGAAAACGAGTCACTTTCTGATTTTGATGATGCTGATCTTGATAACATTGATCTCGATGCCATTGATGAAGATGAACAAAATGATGTGGGTGGAGACAACTCTGCTGATGATGCGCCTGTTGTAAAGTTCGTTAAAAAGATGCTGGTTGATGCCATTCGTAAAGGCGCTTCGGATTTACACTTTGAGCCCTATGAACGAAAATATAGAGTTAGGTTTCGTATAGACGGTATGCTTCATGAAGTAGCATCACCTCCAATTCAGCTTGCAAATAGAATATCTGCACGCTTAAAAGTATTGTCAGGACTTGATATTTCTGAGCGTAGAGTTCCTCAAGATGGTCGTGTAAAACTTAAAATTTCCAAAACAAAAGCTATTGATTTTCGTGTTAACACCTTACCAACATTATTTGGTGAAAAGATAGTTATGCGTATACTAGATCCCACTAGCGCGCAAATTGGGGTTGATGCGTTAGGCTTTGAAGCCAGGCAAAAAAAAGACTTTATGAATGCTATTCAGAAGCCTCAAGGAATGGTTCTTGTTACTGGCCCCACGGGGTCTGGTAAAACGGTAACGTTATATACTGGCGTAAATATTTTGAATGAAGAACATATCAATATATCAACAGCCGAAGATCCTGTAGAAATCAATTTGGAAGGGATAAATCAGGTTAATGTTAATCTGAAAGCCGGACTCACATTTGCTTCTGCCTTACGAGCTTTTTTACGTCAAGATCCTGATATTGTGTTAGTGGGTGAGATCCGTGACTTAGAAACGGCTGAAATAGGAATTAAAGCCGCTCAAACAGGTCACTTAGTTTTATCAACACTACACACTAATTCGGCTCCAGAAACATTAACACGTTTAGTTAATATGGGGGTTGCCCCTTTTAATATAGCCACAACAGTCAACCTAGTTGTCGCTCAGCGCCTAGCCAGAAGACTATGTGAGCACTGCAAAAAACCAGCTGACCTTCCAAAAGAAGCTCTGTTAGAAGAAGGTTTTACAGAGGAAGAATTGAGCGATCTCACAATTTACGATCCAATTGGTTGCGATAAATGTACAATGGGCTATAAAGGGCGGGTAGGTGTTTTTCAAGTAATGCCCATTTCAGAAGCTACAGGAAGAATCATAATGGAAGGAGGCAATGCAATAGATATTGCCGATCAAGCCGAAAAAGAAGGTGTTCCAAACCTAAGAAGGGCTGGTTTGAATAAAGTGAAAGCTGGACTCACGAGTTTAGCTGAAATCAACAGAATTACGCAGGATTAGTGGTTAGGAGTGGTTATGGCAACTGCAGTAAGAAGAAATACAGCTAAACAGAAAGTAAAAAAACAGAAGAACTTTCAATGGGCAGGAGTTAACAAGCAAGGACAAAAGGTTAAAGGTTCAATGCCAGCCGAAAACGCTGATGCAGTAAAAACAGTCCTGAGAAAGCAAGGGATTACTCCAAAAACAGTAAATGCAGAGCTCTTCTCATTTGCAGGTGCAAAAAAGCCTATTAAACCTGTTGATATTGCGGTTTTTTTACGACAGCTAGCTATTATGATGAAATCTGGTGTACCGCTTGTACAGTCATTTGACATCATAGGAAGAGGTAATGAAAACCCTAGCATGTCTGATCTTGTCTTACAAATTAAACAAGATGTTGAGTCAGGAAGCCCTTTCGCGGACGCTCTACGAGTACACCATAAACATTTTGATGAATTGGTTTGCGACTTAGTCCATGCAGGTGAGCAGTCAGGAACGCTGGAGCAAATGCTTGATAGAATTGCTACGTATAAAGAAAAAGCTGAAGCCTTGAAATCAAAAATTAAAAAAGCAATGATGTATCCTGCAGCTGTTGTAACAGTTGCAATAGGCGTTACTGCGATCTTACTTATTTACGTAGTTCCTATGTTTGCAGATTTATTCCAAAGTGCTGGAGCGGATCTACCTGCGTTCACGCAAATGGTAGTAGATATGTCTGATAGTGCCAGAGAGTACTGGTATGTTTATCTTGGTATCATCATAGCAACCGTTTTTGCTTATAAATATTTGAATACAAATTCGCCGCAATTTAGAGCATTTAAAGATCGATTACTCTTAAAGTTTCCTATTTTTGGACCCATAGTTAAAAAAGCAGCTGTTGCTAGATATTCAAGAACTTTAGCCACTACTTTTGCAGCTGGTGTGCCTCTCGTTGATGCTCTAGATTCAGCAGCAGGTGCTTCTGGCAATGTTGTATATAAAAACGCAATATTAAAAATCAAAGAAGATGTAACCTCAGGCTTACAGATTAATACAGCTATGATTTCAACGGGTGTGTTTCCAAATATGGTTAACCAAATGGTGGCTATTGGTGAAGAATCTGGTGCAGTAGATACTATGTTAGCAAAAGTTGCCGATATTTATGAAGGCGAAGTAGATGATGCCGTAGATGGTATCAGCTCACTAATTGAACCGTTTGTTATTGTCTTCTTGGGTACCGTTGTTGGCGGCCTGGTCGTTGCAATGTACTTGCCACTATTTAAAATTGGTGAAGCATTCTAATATAGAGAATAAAATATTTAAAACATGATTGAATTATTATCTACAAACCTACCGTTACTGGTAGGTTTTATTTTTGTATTAGGGCTTTTGACAGGCAGCTTTTTGAACGTGGTCATACACCGCTTGCCGATTATGCTTAATCGCGAATGGCGCACTACAGCAACAGAAATACTAACTGAAGCTAATTGCCAAGTGACTTGCCCTAAAGAAACTTTGCCAGAGAAATATAACTTAATGGCACCCCGCTCAGCCTGTCCGCAATGTAACCATCAAATAACGGCTTTAGAGAATGTCCCTGTTTTTAGTTGGTTATTTCTTCGCGGAAAATGCTCGCAGTGTAAAACTAAGATTTCAGCACGTTATCCCTTCGTTGAGCTATTAACTGCAGTGACCTTTGCAGCTTGCGCCTATACCTTTGGTTTTAGCTGGTCTTTAGCCTTTGCCATTCTGTTTACGGCCATTTTAATCGCTGGTAGTTTTATCGACTATGACCACAAAATTTTGCCTGATCAACTGACATTACCCTTAGTTTGGATTGGCATTCTTGCCGCCCTAGTGATCGAACCTAACGACATTTTACCTTCATTCGCAAAAGATCTTCCTTCGTCGGTAATTGGCGCTATTGCGGGTTATATGATTCTTTGGTCAATTTATTGGCTATTTAAGATAGTGACGGGCAAAGAAGGCATGGGACATGGTGACTTTAAGTTACTAGCAGCAATTGGTGCTTTTGTCGGTTATCAAAACTTGCCTTTGGTTATCATTCTTTCCACAGTGACAGGGGCAATACTTGGGATCGCCACCATGATCATCAATAAAAAAGGTCGTGATTATCAAATTCCTTTTGGCCCATTCTTAGCTATTGCAGGCTGGATAGCATTGATATGGGGCGAAACACTCACCCAAAGCTATATTAATATTCTACAACCCTAACCTGTTGTTCGTGGCTCATTAGTTATGACTTTACATATAGCTCTGACAGGCGGCATAGCCAGCGGTAAAACAGCAGTTAGCAATATGTTTTCAGAACTTGGGATTACTGTCGTTGATGCGGATATAGTCGCGCGTCAAGTAGTCGAGCCTGGTTCAACTGGCCTAAAAGCCATACGAGATTATTTCGGAAGCTCAGTGATTAACTCTGATGGCACCTTAGACCGCCCTCTTTTACGCTCTATCGTGTTTGAAGATGAATTGGAACGTCAGTGGCTAAACAACTTATTACACCCGCTTATTCGTGAGCAAATGGCTCTACAAAGAGCTCAAGCAACTTCCGATTACAGCATAAGCGCAATACCTTTGCTGTTTGAAACTCAACAGTCGAGTCACTACGATCGAATACTAGTTGTTGATTGCCTTCCATCAACGCAAATTGCGCGTCTAATGGCTCGCGACAATATTTCAGAAGAGCAAGCGCGTAACATGCTCAAAAGCCAAGCAACTAGAGAACAACGTCTTTCTATCGCCGACGATATCATTGTCAACGATTCAGATTTGCAATCGCTGCAACAACAAGTTATAAAGCTGGATAAACAGTATCGTCAGTTAGCAAAATCTCAACTATAGAGTTTAGCTTGGTAATTGATAAGGAAGAGTATGCCAGAGCTTGCCGAAAATATTTTGTACGAGCACCCGCTTAATGAGCACATTCGCACCTATCTGCGACTTGAGCACCTTTTCAATACTCAACTTCAACTACAGCAAACAGATACCATTGCTTGCCAAACTAGCGCTCTGCAAAATCTATGGCAGATATTAGATTGTCTTGATCGAGGTGATATTAAAGGTGAGCTACTAAAAGAATTAGAGCAACAACGTAATCATTTTAGACAATTACAAGACAGTCCTTATATTGATGAAATCAAATTAAGACGCTTTTTAGAACAATTAGAGCAACTGTTTAATTGGATCAGCCATTATCAAGGTAAATTTGGTCAACAATTACGCAAAGATCGTTTTATCGAACTGATCAAACATCGTATTCGCATTCCTGGCGGCTCCTGTAGCTTTGATCTTCCTGAACTGCACCAGTTTTTACACCTACCCTTTGCGCAGCGAGAAGAGGCTTTTAACCAATGGTTTAAGCACCTCGACGGTTTATATCAATGCATTCGTATTTTACTACGCCTATTTCGTGAAAATGGCCAGTTTAATACCATCACATCGGATCAAGGTGTATTTCAATATAATTTTGATAAGAAGATCAATCCGCAAATGTTACGTATAAAACTTCCAGTGTCTGCTCCTTATTTCCCTGAAATCAGTGGTTCAAAACATTGCTTTACCATTCGCTTTTTAACCCCCGAGCAGGAAGACACAATAGCTTATAATCAACCTGTATCTTTTGAGTTGGCTATTTGCTAACTTGTTCCAGACATCGAAAACAAAACTATTATGAATAAAGATCTTATCGTTAACTGCCCAACCTGTAAAAAATCTGTCGCATGGAAAGACAGCAATAATTTCAAGCCATTTTGTAGCAAACGCTGTCGCTTAATAGATCTTGGAGAGTGGGCTAGTGAAAGTCACCGTATTGCTGGTCAAGAGCTGCCAGAAGAGCTAGTCGAAGAGTTAAAAAAACAGCAAGATTAGTGCACAATAAATAAAAGGTTAAGACGTTAGTTTTTCAATAATTGGAATATTGGCTTCCGGGAATTGATAGCCTTTTAGGTTCTGCAAAGTACACCAAACCAATGGCTGCCCCTCAACACCTGCAGGCACGCCCAAATAGTCTGTCACCAGCCACACATCAAGCAATACTTCTTTTTCGGGGTATTGATGACGAATTTCTATTAAAGGTCTAAAAAGGCAAGGAACAATAGCCAACTCTTCATAACACTCGCGGATAAGAGCTTGTTGGATAGTTTCATCTGACTCGACTTTACCACCAGGAAACTCCCAATAGCCGCCTTTGTGCAGGTGCACAGGCCTTTTGGCGATTAAGATGCGGTCACCGATTTGAATAACGGCAACCGCGACATGAATGGTTTCACTCAAAATAAGGTTATCTACAACTAAATATTATTGAGTGATTTTACCGTGACATTGCTTATATTTCTTCCCTGAGCCGCAAGGACAAGGATCATTACGGCCAACTTTAGGTTGCTCGCGAACAAAGGTTTCTGCTTGTTGGCTTGCCGATTGCTCTTGTGGCATAGCCGATGCCGAATCGTGCTGCATATTCATACGTGATTGATCTACTTGGCGCTGCTCCATTGCTTCAACTTCTTCTGGCATACGGAACTGAATTTTTGAAAGCACAGTAATAACATCATGCTTCAAGTTATCCAGCATACCCGAGAATAGCTCAAATGATTCTCGCTTATATTCTTGCTTTGGATTCTTTTGAGCATAGGCACGTAAGTTAATACTTTGACGCAAATGGTCCATATTAGCTAAATGCTCTTTCCAATGCAGATCTAAGTGTTGCAACATAACCTGCTTTTCAAGATGACGCATCATGCCTGCTTCAGGCAAAGCCGCCTCTTTAGTTTTATAAGCGTCCACAACACCATTATAAATGCGTTCTCTTAAACCTTCTTCTGCGAGCTTATCATCTTCATCTAGCCATTTTTGCAACGGTAGCTCTAAAGCAAACTCCTGCTCCAAACGCTGTTCAAGACCTTTGATATCCCACATATCTTCAATCGACTGTGGAGGCACATATTCACTGACCACGTTATAAACAACGTCATCACGCATGTCTTCAATGGTTTCAGAAATATCATCCAACTCCATCAAGTCATTTCGCTGTTCATAAATAACACGGCGCTGATCGTTAGCCACATCATCGTATTCAAGCAAGTTTTTACGAATATCAAAGTTGCGTTGTTCAACTTTACGCTGCGCATTCTCAATTGCACGCGATACCATCTTATGCTCAAGAGCTTCGCCCTCTTCCCAGCCTAAGCGTTGCATCATCATGCCCAAGCGTTCTGAAGCGAAAATACGCATCAAATCATCTTCCAAGGACAAATAGAAACGGCTCAAACCAGGATCACCCTGACGACCAGAACGACCTCGCAACTGATTATCAATACGGCGCGACTCATGACGCTCAGTACCAATAATCGCTAAACCACCTGCATCCAACACCTGTTGGTGACGTACTTTCCAGTCAGACTTTACGGCTTCTAACTGTTGCTCTGTTGGATTTTCGCCCAAGGCAGCAATATCAGCCTTCAAATTACCACCTAATACGATATCCGTACCACGACCCGCCATATTAGTTGCAATAGTCACAGTTCCCGGACGACCTGCTTGAGCAATAATATCGGCTTCTTTAGCATGGAACTTTGCATTTAAGACTTGATGTTTAATCTTAGCTTGTTTCAATTCTTTAGAAATCAACTCAGATGACTCAATAGATACAGTACCTACTAATACAGGCTGACCTTTAGCTTGTAACTCTTTGATTTCTTCAATAATTGCAGCGTACTTTTCACCTTTGGTGAGGAAAATTAAATCACCACGATCATCACGTTGCATTGGTTTATTGGTCGGAATAACAACCACTTCCAAGCCATAAATCATATGTAATTCAGTGGCTTCAGTATCGGCAGTACCCGTCATACCTGATAGCTTGTTGTATAAGCGGAAATAGTTCTGGAAAGTAATGGAGGCTAATGTTTGGTTTTCGTTTTGAATTTGCACGCGCTCTTTAGCTTCAATCGCTTGGTGCAAACCGTCAGACCAACGACGACCTTCCATCGCACGACCTGTGTGCTCATCAATAATGACCACTTCGCCTTCTTTGACTACATAATCAACATCTTTTTTGAATAACGTATGCGCACGTAATGCAGCATTAACGTGGTGTAACAATAGTATGCTAGCTGGGCTATAGAGATTTTGTCCTTCTGGCAATAAACCATTTTGGGCTAACAATTGCTCAATCTTTTCCTGACCTAATTCAGTTAAATGAGCCTGTTTACCTTTTTCATCAATGGTGAAATCAGCGGTATCCTCTTGTCCTTCCTCTGATTCTTTTTCTTGCTGCTCTAGCATAGGGATCAAACGGTCAATGGCACGATACATTTCTGAACTATCGTCTGTCGGCCCAGAAATAATCAGCGGTGTACGTGCTTCATCAATTAAGATCGAATCAACTTCGTCGATAACAGCAAAATTCAAATCACGCTGAACACGTTGTTCTTTTTGAAACGCCATGTTATCGCGTAAATAATCAAAACCGTACTCGTTATTGGTACCGTAAGTAATGTCTGCGCTGTAAGCGTCCTGTTTCTGATCGTGGCTTTGACCTGACAAAATCACGCCGACGCTCATACCCAAGAATTGATAAACAGGAGCCATCCACTCAGCATCACGCGCTGCGAGATAGTCATTGACGGTAATAACGTGGACACCCTTCCCTGATAGCGCATTAAGATAAACAGGCAAGGTAGCCACTAGGGTCTTACCCTCACCAGTACGCATCTCACCAATGCGTCCGCTGTGCAAGACCATGCCACCAATCAATTGCACATCAAAGTGACGCAACCCCAGAGTACGCTTACTCGCTTCACGCACCGCAGCGAAAGCCTCTGCTAGTAGATCATCAAGCGTCTCGCCTTGTTCTAAGCGCTGCTTAAACTCCTCAGTCTTAGCCTTTAACTGTTCATCGCTCAAGGCTTCAAACTCTGGCTCTAGCTGATTAATGCTGGCAACTTGTTTAGATAATTTTTTGATCGTACGCTCGTTACGACTTCCAAAGATTTTGCTTAAAAAACTCATGTGTGTCAGGTCTTATAGTTGTTTATCTTGTCAAAACAGCCTAAGTAGCTGCTTGCTGAAATTTATTATCTTGCTAAAAATATTGTATAAAGCACTCGATTGTACCCATATTAGGCGCTCTGTAAACGCCAGAATGTGCAAATCATAGACTATTTTCATCAAATGGGGTTTTAGCACAAAAAAACAAGGCTTAAGTAGCGTTTTATTGAACCAATCAGAAAGAAAACTTGCAACAGGCTATTGGCATAAAAAAAGGGCTCGCAAGCCCTTTCTTTTCACAACCGATATTTATTTTAAGAACTTGTACGGATTAAGAGTCTTGCCGTTACGAGTAATTTCATAATGCACGTGCGGACCAGTAGATCGACCGGTAGAGCCAACTTTTGCTATCACTTGACCTTTCTCAACGATATCGCCTTTCTTAACCAATACCGTCTTATTGTGACCATAACGCGTGGTATAGCCGTCGCCATGACTGATCTCGACAAAAGTACCATAACCATTTTTACGCTCAACGGTAGTTACCACTCCAGCAGCTGTTGCTACAACGTCTGAGCCTGATAATGCGGCGAAATCAATTCCTGGATGCCAATCGCGCTTACCCGTAAAAGGATCTGCGCGATTACCGTATGGAGATGACAACCAACCTTTAGCAATTGGACGACCACTAATTTCCTGCTCGGCGCTGATTTCGCGATCAAATATAAGTGCTTCCAAAGCACTTAGCTCTTGCTCTTTGGCTTGAATACTGTTTTCTAAACGATCTAATGAATAAGAAACGTCGGCATAGGTTGCTTTAACCGCATATTCGCTTTCTGATGGGCCACCAATAGCAGGAGTTTGTCCAAATCCAAACTCATCATCAATACCCGCTTGAGCTACTAAACGCGAACCTGCCGCGTCTAAACGCAAAATGTGCGCTTGCATCGTCGCCAAACGACTTGATAAAGCTTGGACTTGAGCATCTGAAGCCTTCTTCGCTTCTGCTAATTCAGCTTTTTGCGTCACCAACTCTTGTTGCCATTGCTCAATAGCAGCTTCGCTGACTAAATCTTGCTGTAAAGACCAACGCGTTAAAAAATGCGTTGCCGCAATTGCTCCAACTACCACCGTCAAAGTTAACATGCTGGTTAATAAAAGTTTTGAGCGACCAAACTCCAAAGCCTTGATTCCTTTTTGATCGCTTTTAATTACCGTAATTCGCATCGTTAATAATCAACCACACTCTAAATTCACGACACCTAGCTCCATGTAAAATTAAAAAATTTACCCTAGTTGTGCGTCGTATAATGACAAACTCACTTCAGTCAGCTTACAATGCCTACTGACCATTCATTAGCCCAGAACATTCAAGGCAGTGATTGCAACCCAATAAATAACGAGCTACAACCTAATACATACTATGAAGCGTCCATTCCGAGCCAAATCCGTGGCTGATATTCTCAACACTCCCGACGGGGTGTTAAAGGCGCTTATGGATAAATCCAATGCGCTCGATTCCATCACTCAAGATGTCCACCAGTTTTTACCACCAGAGCTTGCTGCGCACTGTAGAGTTGTCAATTACAACCGACAAACCTTAATACTTGGTGCTGACAGCCCAGTCTGGGCAACACGCTTGAGATATCTTTCTTCTCAGTTATTGACCGACTTGCGTCAAGCTGGTCATTTTTCACTCGGCAACATACTAATACAAACAGCGCCTAACGTGAATAGTTAATTTTACAGTTTTTAACATTCTAAGAGCGCTAGATTGTGCCATTAAAACCGTTCCATATCCGTGACACAACTCAAAAACGCAACTGGCGCCATAGTAGCGCCAGTTAAATCCTTTTAATAAAATTTCTTGTTAAATCAAACAGATAACGCTGGATTCATAATATAAGAAATTGGTGCTGCGCTGGCATCATCAAAGGTAGCCAACTCCCAAGCAGTTTCATCAGCCATTAGGTGACGGATTAATTGATTATTTAGCGCATGGCCTGATTTATAACCTGAGAATGCGCCTACTAAACTATGACCTAGCAAGAACAAATCACCAATCGCGTCTAAAATCTTATGCTTTACAAACTCGTCGTCGTAACGCAAACCATCTTCGTTTAATACACGATAATCGTCCATCACGATGGCATTATCTTGGCTACCGCCTAACGCTAAATTATTAGCACGTAAATATTCAATATCTTTCATAAAGCCAAAAGTACGCGCGCGGCTGACTTCTTTGACAAACGAAGTGCTTGAAAAATCAATCACTGATGTTTGGCGGCTTTTCTTAAATACTGGGTGATCAAAATCAATGGTAAACGCTACTTTAAATCCATCAAAAGGCTCAAATACAGCCGTTTTTTCGCCATCAGAAACTTCTACACGTTTTTTGATCTTAATAAATTTCTTTGGAGCGTTTTGTTCGGTAATTCCTGCTGATTGCAACAAGAATACAAATGGGCTAGCACTACCGTCCATAATAGGAACTTCAGGTGCTGACACATCAATAAATGCATTATCTAAGCCTAAACCCGCCATTGCTGACAAAAGGTGTTCAACGGTCGAAATACGCACATCGCCTTTCACCAAACAGGTTGAAAGTGTGGTATCACCTACATTTTCTGGCTTAGCATCGATCTCCACGATCGGATCTAAATCAACGCGACGGAACACAATCCCTGTATCCACTGGTGCTGGACGCAAGGTTAAGTACACTTTTTCACCAGTGTGCAAACCTACGCCAGTAGCGCGAATGGTTGTCTTCAACGTACGTTGTCTTATCATTAACTTCTCCAAATTCTTGAAAAATCAAGAGTTTATGTAAAATCTATCTACAATTTCTGCGCATATTAACACAATATTTTAGTTGTTTGAACATTTTTTGAACATTTTTTATACAACTGTTTGAAATATCCGTTTAAATGCGACCTTCTTCTTATTTTTGCTGCATCCCTTTAACTTCGCACTTCAGTTTCCTGAATGGTCATAAAAAGGGCGAGCAAGGAGGCTCGAAGGGATTGCCTCCTAAACTCTATGAAACCAAGCTAACCGATTAGTTTCAAATTTATGACACTTTTTATACTATTAATTCTGACTTTATGCTGAATAAATGCTCCAACAATTAGTCAGCCTGCTTTCTCAAGAATGCAGGAATGTCTAAAAAGTTATCAACATCACTACCAACCGCCATCTTTTGCGGCTCTTCGACTTTCTGTTGTGCAACGCCTGCTTGCTTACGCAATGCTGGTGGTAAATCCAACTTACCATAATCCAAGTCGCCGCTTGGTTTACGCGCTTGTTCATTATTATTGCTGACTAATCGCATACCCGCTTCTTGGCCAAGACCAGTTGCAACCACAGTAACGCGAATTTCGTCACCCATGGCCGCATCAATCGCAGTACCAACGACCACTGTTGCATCATCATGGGCGATATCTTCGATCACTTCACACACTTCTGAGAATTCATCAATGGTGAAGTCTTCATTAGCAGTAATATTCACCAAAATACCGCGTGCTCCTGATAGATCCACATCTTCAAGCAATGGACTCGCAACGGCCATATCTGCAGCGATTTGTGCACGACCTTCACCAGAAGCAATTCCAGTTCCCATCATAGCCTGACCTTGTTCGGCCATAACTGTACGCACGTCTGCGAAATCCACGTTGATTAAGCCAGGGCAAGTAATCAATTCAGCAATTCCTTGCACAGCACCGTGTAAAACTGAGTTTGCAGAAGCAAAGGCTTCGGTTAAACGCAACCCAGCAAATTGAGCAACTAACTTATCGTTTGGAATAATGATTAATGAATCAACTACACTGCGTAATTCATCAATACCTTGTTCAGCTAACGCCATACGTTTTTTACGTTCGAATTTGAATGGCTTAGTTACTACAGCAACGGTTAAGATACCCATTTCTTTAGCAATTTCAGCAATCACTGGTGCAGCACCAGTACCTGTTCCACCGCCCATACCAGCAGTAATAAACACCATGTCAGAACCTTCTAACACTTCCATGATGCGCTCACGATCTTCCATGGCCGCTTGACGACCTACTTCAGGATTGGCGCCAGCACCAAGGCCACGAGTAATATTTTGACCAATTTGGATAGTGGTCTTTGCCGACGACGCATCCAAAGCCTGTGCATCTGTATTAGCACAAATAAATTCAACACCATCGATATTGGCTTTAACCATGTGTTCAACAGCGTTACCGCCGCCGCCGCCAACACCAACGACTTTGATTACTGCGCTGCTTGTGCAACTATCAACTAACTCAAACATATTAGGCATAATCTTTCCCCTTCGATTTGTTTACCTGTTTACTACTAAAAATAAAAAAAATTTGTTACTTCAATGATTTGTCTTACTTCACTTTTCGATAAATGCTGTAAAGCATTTATCAAAAGCCACTAAACCAACTTTTCATGCGCTCCAACAAGCTGGAAAAGCCAGAAACATTTCTTTCTCTACTATGGCCAACATCATCTTTGCCATATAACAACAAACCTACGCCAGTTGCATAAATTGGATTTTTCACTACATCCACCAAACCTTTGATGTGTTGCGGCATACCTTGGCGTACCGGCATGTGGAAAACCTCTTCAGCTAACTCAATAACGCCTTCCATCTTTGAGCCGCCACCAGTAATCACGATGCCTGCTGCGATAATGCTTTCAAAACCACTGCGACGAATTTCAGCGTGCACTAGTTCAAATAACTCTGAATAGCGCGGCTCAACCACATCAGCTAAAATTTGACGTGATAAACGTCGTGGTTGACGATCACCTACACTCGGAACTTCAATGGTTTCTTCTAAATTTGTTAATTGACGCAATGCGCAGGCATATTTGATTTTAATTTCTTCTGCGAACTGAGTCGGTGTACGCAAAGCAACTGCAATATCATTAGTCACCTGATCTCCCGCAATTGGAATAACTGCAGTGTGACGAATAGCGCCGCCTGTAAAGATTGCGATATCAGTAGTGCCGCCACCTATATCAATCAAACAAACACCGAGTTCTTTTTCATCATCGGTCAACACGGCATAACTCGATGCTAACTGTTCAAGGATCACATCCTCTGTTTCTAATCCGCAGCGAGCTACACATTTCGTAATATTTTGTGCAGCAGAAACGGCGCCAGTCACCATATGAACTTTTGCTTCTAAGCGCACACCTGACATACCTACAGGCTCACGAATACCTTCTTGGTTATCAATGATGAACTCTTGCGGTAATACATGCAGAATTTTCTGATCTGCAGGAATAGCAACAGCTTTTGCCGCATCAATGACGCGCTCAACATCACTTTGACCCACTTCATTGTCTTTAATCGCTACGATACCGTGAGAGTTCAAACTCTTAATGTGGGAGCCCGCAATTCCTGTATAAACAGAATGAATTTGGCAGCCCGCCATCAACTCAGCTTCTTCAATCGCACGTTGAATAGAAGCAACTGTTGACTCGATGTTTACAACCACACCTTTTTTCAGTCCTCGCGAAGGATGAGAGCCGATACCGATAATATCTACCGTATCATCAGCACCAACTTCACCGACAATGGCCACCACTTTAGAGGTACCAATATCTAACCCC
This sequence comes from Kangiellaceae bacterium, assembly GCA_013373015.1. Taxonomy (GTDB): domain Bacteria; phylum Pseudomonadota; class Gammaproteobacteria; order Enterobacterales; family Kangiellaceae; genus Kangiella. The sequence continues at coordinate 77,575 of JABXIQ010000002.1, read as the reverse complement.
ACAATTAATCTTTTATCTGATATTTTCGACATAGCTTATATACCCCGGCTACTTTGGCCGTTCTCACTCGATGTTTGTGTTTCACCATCAATCCACTTTGCTGCCATACCGTTCTGATAGCGCATATCTAAATAAGCCAACTGCTGCTTATTTTGCGCTGTCAAAACTTCAAAATACTGTAATAAACGCTCCAACCGTTGCTCCACATGCACCTTACCTAAGTACACTTTTATATCACCCTGTAAAGTAAGATCGATTGAACCACGTTCACTCAAGTCCATTTTTTGTATTACTAATTTTTGTTGTTGCAATTGCTGTTGATAATTTTGTAACAACTGAGTTAAATCTTTAGCCAAACTGTCAGGTCCGTTAAGACTTACCCAGTTAGCTTCTGGTAATTGATTTGGATAAAAAACTTCACCATCATCAGAAACCACTCCATCTTTACCCCAATATGCAAACGGCTTATGTTCTCTCACAACAATTTGTAAGGTATCTGGCCAAATCTTCCTTAATTGCACTTTTTTGATCCAAGCAATTTCTTGCATCACTTGTTCTGCCTGCTGCATATCCATGGTGAAAAAACCACGGTCTTCAATTGCTCTTAAAGCGCCATGAATATCTTTAGCTTGAGTAAATTGCTGCCCTGTAATCTCTACTCTATTAATTGGAAAAACATTATCCGTATTAATACTAAACAGCCAAACCCCTGCAAAAACCAATGCAACCGCGACTAAACCGCCTGCTAACAAACCCGCAAACCATTTCATTGGTTTGACTAACGCTTTAATAGAGTCACCTCTATTTTTTACATCACGTTTTTGCGCTCGGGTTGCCATTTTTGCCATATTAACGACGCTCCACAAAACTCGTTTTGAGTATTTCTACAGCGAGTTCTTCAAAACTCATACCAGCCGCTTTTGCTGCTTTTGGAACTAAACTTGTTTCGGTCATACCTGGAATCGTGTTGGCTTCTAGCAACACCCATTGCTTAGTTTTTCGGTCACGTAAAAAATCAATTCGTGACCAACCCTGACCATTCAATGCAGCAAATGCTTTTTGCGCCAAATCAGCTAGCTCTACTTCTTCTTGATCCGTTATACCGCTTGGGCAAAAATACTCCGTAGTTGTACTTTGATATTTCGCCTTAAAATCATAAAAGGTATTTGGTGTTTGCAAGCGAATACTCGGTAAAGCCTTATCGTTCAAAAGTGCCACAGTAAACTCTTCGCCATCGACCCATTGCTCAAGCATAATTTCTCGATCAAATTCGCTTGCTTGCGCTATTGCAGCAACTAAGTCCTGCGCATTATCAGCTTTAGCCATTCCTACGCTTGAGCCCTCACGGATAGGTTTAACCATCACACAACCGTTGAGTTGATCCAATAATTCTTGCGCCTGCTCTAGGTTGATTGCTCCAGTCTCGACCATAGCGTGTTTCGCTACAGGCAAACCTAGCGCACTCCAAATCAATTTAGTGCGCAATTTATCCATCGCAATGGCCGAAGCCATTACCCCACAGCCAGTGTATGCAATGCCATGCAACTCCAAGAAACCTTGCATCACACCATCTTCACCACCACGACCGTGTAAAGCATTCCAAATACGATCGAAACCACCGTTGCTAATTGCCGCTAAACCATCTATTTTTGGATCAACCGCGTATGCATCAACACCAGCAGCTTGTAGTCCTTTAAGCACAGCATTACCAGTTTTTAATGATATTTCTCGCTCAGCGGATGAGCCACCCAATAAAACAGCAACCTTGCCAAATTGTTCTGCTTGCTCAGGAGATAAAACAAACATTACTTTTCCTCCTGATCTATCAAGCGGGTTAAATCCATATTGGCTTGAGCCCAAGCGGGAGCCAAAGTTCCGACATTTCCTGCACCTTGCGTGACAATCACATCACCATCTTGCATCACGTTATTCAATAACTCTGGCAGTTGACTGTGTTCTTCCACAAAAATTGGATCTAGCTTTCCACGCTGACGAATACTACGACACAATGAACGACTATCGGCACCAGCTATCGGTTCCTCTCCTGCCGCATAAACATCAAGCAACAATAAAACATCAACCTCTGACAACACTTGGCAAAAATCTTCATACAAATCACGAGTACGGGTATAGCGATGCGGTTGATAAACCATTACCAACCTCTTATTTGGCCAGCTTTTACGCATTGCTTTAATCGTTGCCGCAACTTCGCTTGGATGATGTCCATAGTCATCCAGCAAGGTGACGGTTTTATCTGCAACCTTAAACTCTCCGTACATTTGAAAACGACGGCCAATACCTTGAAATTCAGACAAGGCTTTTTGAATTGCTTGATCACTCACGCCATCTTCAGTAGCAACAGCAATAGCTGCTAGAGCATTTTGTACATTATGCTGACCTGGTAAATTCAAACTAATCTCTAGCATGCCATCATGTCCTTTACGAACAACTTTGAAATGGCTACGTGTACCCTGCTGATCAAATTCAATAGCTCGTATATCTGCTTTTTCACTAAAGCCATAAGTCAAAACAGGTCGTGTAATTCTCGCTAACAAACCCTCTATTGTTTGATCATCAATGCACATAACGGCTAAACCATAGAATGGTAGGTTGTGTAAAAAGTCAATGAAGTTATTTTCAAGATTTTTGAAATCACCACCGTAAGTTTCCATATGATCTGCTTCAATATTAGTAACCACCGAAACCATTGGTTGTAAATGCAAGAATGAAGCATCACTTTCATCTGCTTCAGCAATAAAATAACGACTGGTTCCTAATCGTGCATTAGTACCTGCACTATTAAGCAAACCTCCAATCACGAAAGTTGGGTCCATACCACCTTCAGCAAAAATGCTGGCAATCAAACTGGTCGTTGTAGTTTTACCATGCGTTCCAGCAATTGCTATGCCGTGACGGAAACGCATTAACTCAGCTAACATTTCTGCTCTTGGCACAATCGGAATACGCTTTTCTTTGGCCGCAACGATTTCTGGATTAGCGTGCGGTATTGCTGTGGAAGCTACCACAACATCAACATCAACCACATTACTCGCTTGGTGGCCAAAGAAAACTTCAGCGCCCATTTGTGTTAAGCGGTCTGTTACGCGACTTTGCTTCAGATCAGAACCTGAAACTTTATAGCCTAAATTTAATAACACCTCGGCAATGCCGCTCATACCAGCACCGCCAATACCAATAAAATGAATACGCTTAATTCTGCGCATCTCAGGAACTTGCTGCATTAAAGCATTAGGGTTAGTGATATTAGTAACCATTTTTACCCTCTGTCTCATCTGTAATACTTACACCTGCAGCCAACTCGCAATATGCTGCGACTTCCTGAGTGGCGTTAGGTTTTGCTAAAGAACGTGCTTTTTGTGCCATGTCGATAATGTGTTGTTTATTGTTTGCCAAAGCAGTGATATTTTGCGCCAGCACTTGTTCAGATAAATCATGCTGCTGAATAATTACTGCTGCGCCTTGATCGGCAAGATAGCGAGCATTATGAGTTTGGTGGTCATCTACCGCATGAGGGTAGGGAACAAAAATTGCTGCACAACCCGCCATAGCAACTTCGGCAACTGTTAATGCGCCAGCTCTACAAATCACCAAATCAGCCCAAGCATAGGCTTCCGCCATATCTTCAATGAATTCAGTCACGCAGAAATTTAGACGTTGATTAGTTCCATTGTTATAACGCTCATTAACCGCTTGAGAATTGCCTTTGCCACATTGATGGCGCACATCTAAATACAAACCATCATTAACAATATTCATTGTTTCGGGTAAACGCTCATTAAATACAGCGGCTCCACGACTACCTCCAACAATCAAAATATTGATCGAGCCTTCCTTATCTTTTATTCGCTCATTAGCATCAGCAATATGGAAGATGTCGGTTCTAACTGGATTTCCTAACGTTTTAACTTTTTTATTTGCTGCAAAAGCACCAGGATAAGCCTGTAGCGTCCACTGACTAAAGCGATTGAGTTGTCTGTTAGTCATTCCTGCAATGGCATTTTGCTCATGGATCACCAAAGGTACACCACATAATTTTGCAGCTAAACCACCTGGCCCACTAGCAAAACCGCCCATACCTAAAACCACATCTGGCTTAATTGCTTTAATAGCTTTTCGTGCTAACAAGACTGATTTCAACAATTGAAAAGGCGCTTTTATTAATGACAACAATCCTTTCTTGCGCACACCTGATACTGGCAGCAATGTCATATCAATAGCATGCTTTGGCACTAAATCCTGCTCCATACCATTTTCTGAGCCAAGCCAGTGTAATTTCCAACCTTTGTCACGTAAATAATGACCCACCGCTAAAGCAGGGAAGATATGCCCTCCTGTTCCACCAGCCATTAATAAAATTGTTTTTTGAATAGCATTTTGTTGTGCATTCGAACTAGTCATCTTGTCCTCCTGCATAGGCTTGTTTTACTTTATTAAATTCGTGCTCTTTACGACGTGTTTCAAAATCTACTCGCAACAATATGGCAATCGCCATGCAGCTGACGATTAATGAATTACCGCCATAACTTATAAAGGGTAGTGTTAACCCCTTTGTTGGTAATGAGCCGCTAGCAACGCCAATATTTATCAAGGCTTGTAAACTTAACCAGAAACCAAAGCCATAGCATAAATAAGCTGAGAAATACTGCTCCATTTTTAGGGCACGACGGCCAATGCTAAGGCTTTTGACAAAAATAATGATGAACATAGCAATCACGAAAAGTACGCCAACAAAACCAAATTCTTCAGCAAACACTGCAAAAACAAAGTCGGTATGAGCTTCTGGTAAATACGACAATTTTTGTACGCTATTACCTAAACCTGCTCCAAACCAATCGCCTCGTCCAAAAGCAATTAATGACTGTACTAACTGATAACCACTACCAAATTGATCCGCCCAAGGGTCTAGAAAACTGGTCAAGCGTTTCATACGATAGGGCTCTTTCCAAGCTACTAAAGCCATAACAATAGCTACAAAAGCGCTTAGTGAAATAAACTGCCATAAACGTGCGCCCGCTAAAAACATCATAGCCAGAGCAGTAGCTAAAATTACAGCAGAAGAACCAAAATCAGGTTGCAATAGCAAGAAAGCAACGATTAGTCCGATGATTAATAATGGCTTCATAAAGCCACGAATTTGTGTTTGCAATTCATCACTACGACGGACAAGATACCCTGCCAAATAAGTAACGATGAAGAACTTCATTAGTTCAGCTGGTTGCATTGTTAATGGCCCAAATGCTATCCAACGTTTACTACCATTAACTTCACGTCCAACAATTAGCACAGCTATTAACAAAACCACGCCCAACAGCAATAAGTATGGGCCATTGACCTGCCAAAAACGACTATCAAGTTGCAATACAAAAATCGCTGCTATCAGCGCAATAACAAGATAAATACTGTGGCGTATCAAGAAATGATATTCATTGCCATTGATATTATCTTCAGCGTATGGCATTGAACTAGAGGCAACCATAATAAAACCGATTGCCAATAACACCATTACAGGTCCAAGTAACCAAGGATCTAGTTTTGTGCGCGGATCAGATAATTTTAACTGTTCGATAAAATCACCAATTCTTAAGACGTTTAACTGTTTCATAACGCCTCCACATAGCGCGCGAACATTTCTCCGCGCTGCATATAATTGGTAAACATATCTAAACTTGCACATGCTGGTGACAACAAGACCAAATCGCCAGCTTGCGCTAACTTATCTGCTTGTTGAACAGCTTGTTGTAAATTAGCCACTTTATAAGGTTCGATAGAAACTGCTAAATCTGCAATCGCATCTCCATCTTTACCGAACGTAATTAGTGCTTTTAGATTGTTATTAATAATTGACTTCAAAGGCGATAAATCTGCACCTTTTGCATCACCACCAGCTATCAAAATTATATTGCTGGCAAAACTTGGTGAAAAACTTTCAATGGCAGCAACTGTTGCTCCCACATTAGTAGCTTTTGAGTCATTGATATAAGTCACACCTCGGATTAGCGCAACTAATTGGCAACGATGTGCTAAACCTTGATATGACTTGGCCGCATCAAGTACCGCATCGTTGATTACAACTCCAGCCGCATCTATTAACGCTAAAGCTGCTGCAACATTCAATGCATTATGCGTTCCTTGCAATGTTAGATCTGATATTGCAATTACTTCTATACCATTATGTTTAATTACTTGGTTTTCAACATCAACCTGCCAATCACAATCTTTGAGCCCAAAACTCATAATATTGCGGCCGATCATCCAAGTATTGTTATCATCAAGATTAACAATAAGAGTTCTTGCATTACGATAAACACGTTTCTTAGCTTCAATATAATCTTGATAGCTTTGATAGCGATCTAAATGGTCTTCACTTACATTGAGAATTGTTGCCGCAACTGGCTGCAAGCTATCGGTTGTTTCGAGTTGAAAACTCGATAATTCCAGTACCGCAATATCACCCTCTTTGTCTAACAATTCCAGCGCAGGCAAGCCAATATTTCCACCGATCAAGGCTTTTTTACCACTGGCATCAATTAACTTGCCAACCAATTCTGTTACGGTGCTTTTTCCATTAGAACCTGTAATAGCGATAACTGGAATCGTTACTGCCTGAGCAAACAGTTCAATATCACCGACAATTTCAATGCCAAATTGTTTTGCTTCAGCAATTTCTGGAGTTGCCACAGCCACTCCAGGACTTACTACCAATTGATCAAAATCTTTCATCAAGTCGCCATTCCATACCAACAAGGCATCAGGCGCAAACGCTAATAATGCCTCTTTACCAGACACCTGATCACTATGTTGTTGGTAGCGACTGTCCATCACTTTAAACGGCAAATTTTTAGCAAATAAATAGCGTGCAACCGCCAAACCGGTTTGACCTAAACCGATAATTAAGCGATTTCTTTCTGCTATTTCATTTACTTTCATTGCTAACATTTCAATCCAATGTTTTACGTTTACACTTTCTTTAGCGAATTTTTAATGTCGCTAAACCAATTAATACTAATATCACCGAGATTATCCAAAAGCGAACGATGACTCGCGGCTCCGGCCAGCCTTTTAATTCATAGTGATGATGTAATGGCGCCATTCTAAAAATTCTTTTCCCTGTCAATTTGAACGATGCAACTTGTAGAATCACTGAAACAGTTTCTATAACAAAAACACCACCCATAATGAATAACACTAATTCTTGGCGCACCATGACAGCTACAGCACCTAACGCTGCACCCAAGCCCAAAGCACCTACGTCACCCATAAATACTTGCGCTGGATAGGTGTTAAACCACAAGAAGCCTAAGCCTGCACCAACAATCGCAGCACAGAAAATCACTAACTCGCCAACACCATTAATGTATGGAATTTGCAAATATTCTGAGAAAACCTGGTTACCTGTGAGGTAGGCAAAAATACCTAAACCGCCGGCCACTAAAACCGTCGGTAGTATTGCTAAACCATCTAAACCATCAGTTAAGTTCACCGCGTTACTTGTACCCACAATGACAAAATAAGCCATAAATACGAACATCAAACCGAGTTGCGGCATCACATCTTTTAAGAACGGCACTAACAATTGTGTTTCAACTGGTGATGCCGTATAGAACAAATAAATGGCAATTCCAGCACCCAACAGCGACTGCCAAAAATACTTCCAACGCGCAATCAAACCTTTTGGATCTTTGCGCACTAATTTGATGTAATCATCTGCTAAGCCTACTAAGCCAAAACCTACAATTGCTACTAATGCTACCCACAAATAGCGATTGTCCAGTTGTCCCCACATTAATGAACTAAAAGCAATGGCTAAAATAATTAATGCTCCACCCATCGTTGGAGTACCCGCCTTAACCAAGTGTGTTTGCGGTCCATCGTCACGTACCGTTTGACCAATCTGATAACTACTTAATTTTCGGATCATGCTAGGACCCACTAATAAAGAAATACCCAAGGCGGTAATGACGCTTAAAATTGAACGCATAGTCAAATATTGGAACAGGTTAAATCCAGAATAATATTGCGATAAATAATCAGCCAACCACGTTAGCATGAGCCTACCCCCTCACGGTTTTCTTTATCATTTTCGAGTAACGCTTCTACTACCTGTTCCATACGAGCACTGCGCGAACCTTTTACTAAAACATTTTGTAGTGATATATCACTTTTAATGGCTTCAACTAATTGCTCTTTCTGTTCAAATAAACGAGCATTTTCACCAAATGCTTTTACTGTATGTTGAACAAAAGTTCCCCAGACAAATAGTTGATCAATATTTTTTTCTTGAGCATAAGCACCTACTTCAAAATGGTACTTATCCGAATCAACGCCCAACTCAGCCATATCTCCGAGCACTAATAATTTATGTCCAGCTAAACTAGCCAAATAGTCAATCGCAGCTTTAACCGATCCAACACTGGCGTTATAAGTATCATCAATTAGCGTTATGCCATTCGTCGTTTGGTGTACATTCAATCGGCCCTTTACTGATGCAACTGACTGTAAACCCATCTGAATGGATTCCATATCTACACCAACGCTATGTGCTAATGCTGCAGCGACCAAAGCATTTGACACGTTATGCATACCTGGCGTCGGCAAACATATTGCTACGCTTTGACTACAGCCATCATTCTCATGTTGCAACATAAATTCCACCTGACTTTGTTGATTGAGGTGACAATTATGTGCGGTGAATTGGGCATTTTTATGGCGAGATACTGTTACTTTATGTAGATATTCAAACTGCTTTTGCCAATCGCGTGCAAACTCACAATCTAAATTGATTACAGCAGTACCTGAACTTGATAAAGCTTCATAAATTTCAGATTTTGCTTCGGCTACACCTTCAATTGAACCGAATCCTTCAATATGAGCAGCTTCAACATTATTAATGGCACTTGTATCGGGCTTCGCAAGATGTGCGGTATAGGCTATTTCACCCTTATGATTAGCGCCCATCTCAATCACTGCAAACTCATGCTGCTGAGTAAGCTCTAATAAAGTCAAAGGCACACCGATGTGATTATTGAAATTGCCTTTGGTGGCCAATACTTTTCCATCATCATGGCTATACACGCGCAAGATACTAGCAACCATTTCTTTAACGCTGGTTTTTCCTGCGCTACCTGTGATACCAATCACTTTTGGATTAACTTGCTGGCGAACGTAAGCAGCAATTTTGCCTAAGGCTTGCTCTGAATTTTCTACAACAATCTGCGGCAATGAGCTAGTTACTGCTTTTGAAACTAATAATGCAATAGCACCATTGTCTTGCGCTTGATGGATAAATTGATGGGCATCAAACTTCTCACCGACCAAAGCTACAAATAATCCTTGCATATTTTGTGCTCGACTATCTGTAACCAGTCCTTGTATCGTAAGATTATCTCCCACTAATTGACCGCCAGTGATTGTTGCAATTGTTTCTAGCGTTAATGGAATCATGCCGCAACCTCCATTAACTGTTGTACCGTTTCTAAATCACTGTAATGTAATTTTTCATTACCAATCTGCTGATAATCCTCATGGCCTTTACCTGCCACCAAGATCATATCGCTCGCCTGTGCGTTTTTTAATGCAAAATCTATGGCATCTAAACGCTTAGCAATATAAGGAATGTCAGTGTCATGCATACCCTTGCGGATCATGTCAACGATTGCTGCGGCTTGCTCGTTACGAGGATTATCATCAGTAATAATCACTTTATCGGAATATTGTTCTGCAGCTTTACCCATAAGTGCACGTTTACTGTTATCGCGATCACCGCCACAACCAAAGATGCACCATAAATCACCTTTGCTGTGACGACGCAGTGTTATCAAAGATTTTTCCAATGCATCAGGCGTATGCGCATAATCCACCACCACAGTTGCTTTATTAGCAACTTGGAATTTATGCATACGACCCGGTACAGCCTTGGCTGCATTCAAAGCAACGATCCACTTGTTTATATCGCCAATTAACGCACCAAGAACACCTGCAACCGCTAATAAATTAGATAAATTAAAATCACCTAACAAGCTTGAGTGCACGCGACCATTGCCCCAAGGGGTTTGCAAAGCAGCATTAATACCCTGCATGGTAAACTCTGCATCACTTGCAACTAACCAATCATTCGCGCTGATTGTTGAATTGATCCCTGCGGTACTAAAAGCAATTTTTCTGCATTTAATTTCAGTATCATTGAGTAATCGACGGCCATATTCATCATCAGCATTAATTACTACAGCTTGAAGGCTTTCAGAAACAAACAAATCACGCTTTGCTTGGAAGTAAGACTCCATATCACCATGATAATCCAAATGGTCTTGGCTGAGATTGGTAAATACTGCGACTTTATAATTGACCGCAGCAACACGCCCTTGCTGCAAACCATGTGAAGAAACTTCCATAGTCATGTAGTTATTCTGTTGAGCCAGATAATCTGCGGCTAATTGCTGAACGGCTATTGCATCAGGAGTGGTATTGGCAGTTGCTTGTAATTTTGACACATCACCTTGATTAACATTACCGTTACCAATCGTGCTTAACATTAATGTTTTGTGTTGTAAAAACTCTAATGCTTGTGCAATAAGATAACAGCAACTCGTTTTGCCATTAGTTCCAGTCACGCCTATCACAGACATTTTTTTTGTTGGGTTGCGATAAAGGCGTGCAGCTATAGCACTCACTTTGTTAGCTAAGTCTTGTATAGCAATCACTGGAACCATGACAGCTCCATTTTGTACCAAATAGATAGGAGCTTTTGCCTGCTGGTTGTCATTAAGCAGAAGGTTTTGCTTTATTAATATATTTTCTAATTGTTCTTTTTCGGCAAGAACTACGCTCGCACCTGACTCGATGGCTTGTTTAATATAGTTACGGCCATCATTTGCATGACCTTGATAAGCTACAAATCCATCACCACTTTTCAGCTGACGATTATCAAGCTGTAAGCCACTTACATTAATGTCTGCGCAATGCTTTTCAACTTGCTCTAGGTCATTTTTGTCAACAAACGGTTTAATCAATTTCACCAACGAAATAGATTTTACGCTTATTGCACTATTGCTGTGAGTTGTCTGCAGATTAGTCATGAGCAACTCCCTGTCCCGCCACAGCAATTGCAGGAGTTTTATTATCTGGCGCAACATTCATCAGATGCAGCGCTTTAGTGGCAACTTTTGAGAAAACTGGCGCTGAAACCGTACCGCCATAGTAGCTGTCGCCAGCAGGCTCATCGACCATGACCACAATCGCAAACTTAGGATTGGTCGCTGGAACTAAACCTGCAAAAACGGTAACGTATTCATCACCATAACCGCCGCGCTCTGCTTTACGGGTTGTTCCTGTTTTACCCGCCACGCGGTAACCATTGACTTTAGCTTTGGTACCAGTGCCGCCTTGCGCCACCACTTCTTCCATCATGCGTACCACCGCATGTGCGATTTCAGGCTTGATGACTGATTGCTCTTCAATTTCTTGATCGTCACTGCGCTTAAGCAAAGTTAATGGACGTTTAATGCCGCCTGCACCAATAATCGTATAGGCTTGTGCTAACTGAACAGGACTGACCATAAAACCGTAACCGTATGAAAATGTTGCTTTTTCATGCGCAGACCAATTATCACGAGGATTTAGAATACCATCAGATTCACCTTGGATACCTAATCCTGTATTCACACCGAAACCCACGTTATATAAAGTGCTTAAAAATTCTTGATCGGTTAACTCAAGAGCTATTTTAGCAACACCCATGTTGCTTGATTTTTTGATAATGCCATCAAGATCTAACACACCATAATTGCGATGGTCACGCACAGTTCCATAACCTAATTTCATGCGACCAGGTGAAGTATCAATTTTAGAGTTAGCATTAAATTTGCCGCTCGCTAAACCGCTGACTACCGTTAGTGGCTTCACCGTTGAACCCGGCTCAAACAAATCAGTAATTGAACGATTACGCGTTAATTCTGGCAAACGACTGTCAGTACGGTTTGGATTAAAAGAAGGCTGACTGGCCATTGCTAATACTTCGCCAGTTTCTATATCCACTACAACAACTGAACCACCTTTTGCGCCATTTTTAATGACCGCTTCTTTTAATTCTTTATAGGCCGTTGCTTGAATACGCGAATCAATACTCAGTTGTAAATCATTGCCCTGCTCGGCTTCTGCCAACACGCCACGCTCTTCGACCACACGACGATACAAATCTACAACGACTTTTTCTTTACCCGGTTGCCCCGTTAAGAAATTATCAAAAGCGCGCTCAACACCTTCTAAACCTTTATCATCAATACCGGTAAAACCCACCACATGTGCAGCCACTTCCGCACTTGGGTAATAACGGCGGTATTCGGTTTTGAAATTCACGCCTTTGATGTTTAAGCGCTTGATATATAAAGAAACATTAGGATCAAGCTGACGCTCTAACCAAACAAAGCGGCGGCTGGCACGATCTTGTACCCATTGATTAAGCTCTGCTTCATCACGCTTTAAGGCCGCGGCAAAACCTTTCCATTCTTTACTTTGTAACACTTTAGGATTTGTTAGTAATGTCTGTGGATCAAGCCATACCGACTCGATGGGCACCGAACGTGCCAACTCTTCACCATTACGATCAACAATTAACCCACGATGTGAGGAGATACCTTTAACACGTACCGAACGTGACTCACCCGCCTTTGTTAAATCTTCAGAACTTAAAACCTGCAAATAAGCCGCGCGTGTCACTAAAGCGCCAAAAGCCAACAACACCACAACTAACATGGTGTAATAACGCCATGTGCATAGTGGTACTGTTTTAACTTTGCGGTTACGCACCTTTTTCATTGCTTTGCTATTGGTCCTGTTCCGTTGTTGCTATAAATTATTTTTTTCAGCTGGCTCGTTTAATATCACTTCACTTTCTTGATCCAACTGTTTCATATTCAATTTTTTTTCCGCTAATGTTTCGATGCGGCTGTGTTCCGATAAAGCACTTTGCTCCAAACTCAGCTTTTGCCATTGCAAGTCCAACGCCGTTTGCTCATCTTGAAGCTGTTTGTATTCAATCGTCGCTTGGCGATATTGATGAGTTTGATTGGCCACCATCACCGCCGAAACAACCACCAACGCTCCCAACAAAATCAAACCAAAGCGTCTTAATACGGTTGCCATTAAACTATAAAATGGCCATAAGCTATTGGTTTCATTAGTTTTATTGGCTTTACTATTATTCTTGCTCATGCCAATTTTTCAGCTACACGCATCACTGCACTTCGTGCACGATTATTTCGCTCTAACTCTTCTTGCCCAGCTTTAACAAACTTGCCCACTTTCTTCATGCGACGATTAATCATCTCATCAGTAATTGGCAAGCCCGCTGGAAAATCTTGCCCTTGCTCTTGTTGTTGGATAAAGCGCTTTACCATTCGGTCTTCTAACGAATGGAAGCTGATCACTACCATCCGGCCACCGACTTCCAACACCTCAAGAATTTGCTCTAAGGTATTTTTTAAATCATCCAACTCACTGTTAACTGCGATACGAATTGCCTGAAAACAACGTGTTGCAGGATGCTTATGCTTTTCCCAACGTGGATGTGCTTCTGCAATAATATCCGCCAACTCTTTGGTACGATTGATCGGTGCTTGCGCACGTTTTTCCACAATCGATCTGGCTATTCGCTTGGCATAACGCTCTTCACCATAAGCCTTAAAGGTCCACGCCATATCTTCTTCTGCAGTTTGTGCAACCCATTGCGCTGCAGTTTGGCCGCGCGTGACATCCATACGCATATCTAATGGACCATCATTCATAAAGCTAAAGCCGCGCTCCGCTTGGTCGAGCTGAGGTGACGAAACCCCTAAATCCATCAACACACCAGTGATTTCGCCAGCCCAGCCACGTTCTGTAACCTCTTGTTGTAAAAGAGAAAAACTGTTGTGTTCTATATCAAAGCGACTATCTTCTGCTTTTAATTTATTCGCGACTTCAATCGCTTGCGGATCTTTGTCAAACGCCAGTAAACGACCTTTTTCCGACAGTAGATCCAAAACGGCGCGACTGTGTCCGCCGCGCCCAAAAGTACAATCGATATATTTACCATCCGGATCGATCACCAGTGCTTGCACTGCTTCGTCGAGGAGAACTGCATCGTGCTGCGTTTGTGGTTCCATCTTAGATAATCCTAAAAAGCGAGATCCGGTAAGGTTTCAGTATCCAAAGGCCCATCAGTCAATGCCGCCACATCATCCTCAATTTTCTTGTGCCAGTTAGCTTCATTCCAAATTTGGAAGGTCTTGCCTTGACCAGCTAACAATAATTCTTTTTCAAGTTGTGCGTATTCACGCAACACAGGAGGAAGTAAAATACGTCCGTTGCTATCAATCTCATGCTCAGAAGCATGACCAAGCAACATACGCTTAACCCGGCGTTGATTAGGGTCTGTGTTAGAGAAAGTGTCGAGTTTTGCTTCGAGTTGTTCCCAGTGGGGTAGCGGGAAAAGTAATAGGCATGGGTCAAACAAGTCAATGGTTACTACGATTTGGTTTGCGCAAACATCAGCAAAACGCGAACGGTACTTCGCTGGAATAGCGATACGCCCTTTCGCGTCCATATTGATTGCATTTGCGCCACGGAACATTTTAGTTCTTAAACCCCATTTAACTCGTTAACAATTTCTGGGTATTGCTAATACTGCGTTAAGCCTCAAAAGAAAAATGCTCATTTAGGGAACTAAACTGCGCTTTTTCTTTATCGTTTGCCTTGTCTTAGCGGCACCCAATAATTTTACTTTTAAGCAATGTGTTCGTATTCATCATCATTGATCCTCTACGATCCACTTTGCGACACTTTTCTCCACTTCTCTACACTATATGAATTTTAGATGACTTTTGCAAGGCAAATTTGCATGAGAAATGTGAAAAATGTCCTTTTTTTACAAACACTTAGCGAATGTTAGTTAGCACTAACAAACATTAAAAAATAAACTGCTTATTTATCATAAAATTAGAGATTAAAGTTAGAATTTACTTTAAGTTAAGGTATGATTTATGAGACTTTTAATTGTAAAAAGACCAATTGAAGAGGTGATCATGCTCAAAAAAGTTATCTGGCTAACGATATTTTTTGCCGTTTTGCTATGGTCAGCCATCAACCCCAAAGATCAGTTCACTTGGTTCCTAGAAGTTCTACCCGCCATTATTGGCTTAATCATTTTGGCAATTAGCTACCACAAATTCAGGCTAACCCAACTCACATACGTCCTAATATTGATCCACTGCGTTATTCTGATGATCGGTGGCCACTACACCTACGCAGAAGTGCCGCTATTCGACACCATTGCCGAATGGATGGGTTCAGAACGTAACAACTACGACAAAGTTGGCCATTTTGCCCAAGGTTTTATCCCCGCAATCATCGCCCGCGAAGTCTTTATCAGACACAATGTGGTTAATGGTAACTGGTGGAGGGATTTCCTAACCATTTGTTTTTGCTTAGCTTTTAGCGCTTTCTACGAACTTATAGAATGGTGGGTAGCCCTACTTTCAGGCGAAGATGCCGAAGCATTTCTAGGTACACAAGGATACGTCTGGGACACCCAATCCGATATGGGATTAGCCTTATTAGGAGCCATTATTGCCTTGATAACATTAAGCAAATGGCATGATAGGCAGTTGGAAGTTATTTAACGCTTGCGGCACGGGCGAGCGAAGCGAATCCAAGCCACGCCAGTGGCTGATTGTGCCCGCACTTGTTAGGCGACGTTGCTGGATATTTAACTCCAAACTGGTTCACCCACTCCGTTACAACTTGGGAACTGCCAGCCCATGTGGGTTACAGTATTAATTACTGCACAGGTTAACTCTACCGCATGCTTCTGAACCTGATTTAGAAAAGAAACATCAATTGGGGTTTCAAATATCTCTTTCTGACGATTTACAAAAAACGGAACTGACTTCCCGTTACTATCTGGCATACGCCATGACCCATGACACAAAACATTCCGAATTTTTGATGCGGCACGAAGGTCATTTAGTAGGACATCAAGATTTTCTATTGTCGCAGACAAATTATCGCGAACAGACTTTCCATAGGTATCTATTAACGAGCCAAGTTGATCAGACAGAGACCTTTCTAGCTTAGGAACCCACTTTGAATATGCCTCTTCAATTTCATCTTCGCTGTACTCCGTGGTAGCAGTAAAAGCAAAAATGGCTTTCAGCAATACTTCTTCTAGAAATCCAAATGTGGCAACAGTTCTACCCAAACTTTCCCAAAACTCTGATTCATGGGCATGCGTAGGAAAACCTTCAGGAAGAGCGGTTTGGTTTACGATATTTCTGACTGGATCTTTAATTACCATCTTTCTCCCTCACTGGGTAATCGCCTAACATAAGAATACCAGAATTCGATTGTAACAATATGATTCTAAAAGTAAAAAAAGTGAAGTGTCGATTTTACGGCTAATACCATAGTAAAGGCGGCCATAAAGTGCATGATCCCTCGGAATTCCGATGCCCCTAAAGGGATTTCCGTTGGTCGTTTTGGTATCAAAACGGGCAATTTTTTACAATCTAATCCGATATATCTTATGAAAAGCGTCTTGGACAGTCATTCGATGAATGACGACCTCAAACATAGTCAGATTCCCGCTTTCGCGGGCGACCAAGGCGAGTGCCGTGGTAAATAACAAAATAATAGTGAAACTGGCCGATAAGCCGCTTCTCTTTATGAAAAGCGTCTTGGACAGTCATTCGATGAACGACGACTTCAAACATAGTCAGATTCCCGCTTTCGCGGGCGACCAAAGCGAGTGCCGTGGTAAATGACAAAATTATAGTGAAGCTGGCCGATAAGCCGGATTCTGTCTTGGACAGTCATTCGTCTAGGCTATCAATCACTCGATAGCTCCAGCAACCTACCCGGTTCCAACGCGAGCCACGCCATACGGAACCCTATTTGGTCTTGCTTCGGGTGGAGTTTACCTCGCCATATACTGTTACCAGCAATGCGGTGCGCTCTTACCGCACCATTTCAACCTTACCTGTGCCGAGAAGTTGCCTAAAGCAAATTTTTCGATCTGACTTCGTTAAAATCTTAACTCAAATGCTCATTTATGATTATAAACTGCGCGTTTTCGCTAAGTTTTGCCTCGTCAGTTTCTTAACTTTACTTTAGGCAACTCCCCGGCCATCGGCGGTATTTTTTCTGCTGCACTTGTCGTCGGCTTTCGCCGCCCAGGCGTTACCTGGCACCCTGCTCTGTGAAGTCCGGACTTTCCTCCCCCCATCAAATGACAGGCAGCGACTGTCTGGCCAGCTTCAGCGCGCAGTTTGCGCTAATGCAAAAAAAAAGGCAAGCCATCGATGGCCTACCTTTAATTTTTGACAGTCGTAAACTCTCTATAATTTAGCGACTAAATCCTTATTAAACCAATCTTCGAGCAGCTTTTTCTCGTAATAGAAATTTATTCGATCCTTGCTTCGACTGTGAATACCATCTAAAAAGGTCATATCTTTAATCCGCTTGGAATCTTGGCTGACGATATTACCATTGGCATCTAACAGTTTGTAATCTAAATTAAATTTGGGAAAGTGGATGCGCTTGATAATTCTTAAATCTTGCATACCGTAGCGAACATCACCAGCCAGATCGACATCTTTAATAATCAATTGTAGTTGATAATTTTCCGGAAGTTGTTGCTCTAATTCAGCAAAATATTTTTCTAAATATTTCTTCACTCGCTTGTGGAAACTACCTTTGGTTTCATTAGAGGGTCTAACATCGGTATATTCATCAAAATCATTCCAAACCACTTTGATTTGGCCTGCTTGAGCTAGTGTAAAAGGCAGAATCAATAGCGTGCTTAATATTGAGACATTTAATAACTTCAATGCTTTGTAGGGGATCATTCGTTTCATCATTTTCTCCTTATCGGACTTTAGTTAGCCCTTATATTACTAAGGATGCTCTTACTCTTTTGATACAGATTGATTAGTTTGGTTCCTATATCTTTACAGTAAGTCACTTTATTTATCTTACATCTTTTAGACGCGCTGACTTTGCTAAAAGCTACACTTTTACGTATTTTTTTGTTCTAGAGCCCATTGATAAAGGTCTTTTTTCTTCAAGCCTGTGACGTTGGCGACAATCTTAGCAGCTTTATTAGGCGGTAATTCCTCCAGCAGCGCACTGAGTAATTTCTTTGCATCACTGCTGATTTCTGAAACCTGCTCAGTAGCGCCTTGCACCATTAACACAAACTCGCCTTTTTGTTGATCACCATCTTGCTCAACTTGCTGTAAAACAGCTTCAACTTGACCACTTAAAATGGTTTCAAAGGTTTTGGTCAGCTCGCGGGCGATAACAATATTTCTAGTGGGCATGACACTTTGTAAATCCTGCAAACAAGCCACAATTCGATGGGATGATTCGTAAAAAACTAACGTTTCACTATGTTCAGCCAATTGCTCAAACTTTTGCTGTCGGGCACCACTTTTGGAAGGCAAAAAGCCCCAAAAGCTAAAACTATCGGTTGCTAAACCGGCGACAGAAAGAGCAGTGATAATGGCACTAGCACCAGGTATAGGAGAAATCTTAAAACCCTTTTGTCGCAAACCTCTGACTAACTTAAAACCAGGATCACTGATCAAAGGCGTTCCTGCGTCAGAAATTAAAGCAATATTCTGTCCAGCAGTTAGCTTATCGGCGATTTGTTCAATACGCGCTTCCTCGTTATGCTCATGTAGCGATAGCATTGGAGTATGGATGGAGAAATATTGCATTAAACGCTGGCTATGACGCGTATCTTCAGCGCAGATTAAGTCAACCTGCTGTAAAGTTTGAATGGCTCTGGCAGACATATCATCGAAATTACCAATCGGGGTTGCTACGACAAACAAACAACCAGATGATGGATGTGCGTCTTGTGGTTTGTGATTTTGTGTCAAATCTGCATTTCCTCGCGTTATTTTGCCTGCTTTGTGCTCAAGTCGCTTTGCCTAAATCGGCAATAGCGCCTAAAATATTGATAATTATTTTATGAGAAATGGAATTATGACAAAAATGCGCATAAACAAGAACTTATTATTAGGTTTTAGTGTTCTTTTCTTGGCTTCTTGTATCACCACTCAGCCTCGAACCAGTCCTCGCCAAAGCGAGTCAGTGTATGGAAACAACAGTGCTCGCAGTGCTGACTATTATTTATCAGAAGCCAGCAAACGTGATGGAAGCGCGCAAGCTCCATATAAACTACAAGCTGCAGCGGCTTACGCCAGCCAACAGCGCTTTGCTGAAGCCTACAATGTTCTACGCAGTTTCCAGCCAACTCAACTGCCTCTTTCTGATCGCGATGCTTACTATATGTTAATGGGCGAATCTGCACTCAAGCAGAAAAAAGCTTTTGAAGCTATTCGTTCGTTACAAGCTGTCTCTAACCCAGATTCACACAGTATGCGTTGGAATGCTCATTACCAAGTATTAATGGCCGATGCACTTGCCGCCAACAACCGTCTTGCTGATGCTGCAGTACAGCGTATCAATGCAGATGATTTATTTGAAAGTGTCGCGCAAGTGACTCAGCAGCATGAAAAAGCATGGCAAGAACTCATGCAATCTCCTGCAGGAGCAATTGAATTAAAACGTGAGCGCGCCCGTACCAATAAAGAATTAGGTTGGTTAGACATGGCGATCATTCAACATCGCTACGCACGCAACCCGCGCAGTTTGTCTGGAGCCATGAAAGACTGGCAAGAACTCTATGTTGGCCATCCAGCGATAAATTACGTCAATCAACAAATCCAGCAATTAGGCGAGATTGATATGATAGCGCCAACTAAAGTTGCTTTATTTGTGCCTCTGTCAGGTCGTTTGGCGGCTGTTGGCTCTGTCATTCGCGATGGTTTCTTAGCAGCTCATTATGAAAAAGGTAATAGTTCGTCCGAAACAGCCGATATCGTTGTTTACGACAGCGCTGCTGGCGACTCAATGGATACTCTTTATCGTCGCGCCATGGATGAAGGGGTTGATTTTGTGGTTGGCCCATTGACCAAACGCAATATTGACGATATTGCCACCTATCGCAACCTACCAATCCCTACATTAGCGCTAAATCGCTTAGAGAATGCGTATGGCCCTTCAAACTTTTACCAATTTGGCTTACCCATTGAAGATGAAGCTCGACAAATTGCGCAATATGCTATGCGCAAAAACCAAAATCGAGCCTTTATAATTAACGCTGATAACAGTGTTGGAGAACGTGCCACTAAAGCATTTATTGAAGAATTTCAAAGCCTTGGCGGTTCAATAGTCAAAATTGCCGATATGTCGAATGGGCAAAATCCTAAATCTGCAATCATGGGGATGTTAGGAGCTGATCGCTCAGAAAAGCGCACCTCAGAGCTACAGAATTTATTGAACGTGCCGATTGAGTCTTCTGGTCAAGGTAGCTCAAATGCTGATTTTATTTTTATGGTCGCCAAAGCTAAAGAAGCACGCATCATAAAACCTTACTTGAACTATTATTACGCTTACAATTTACCAGTTTACGCTACATCAACTATCTACAACGGTAGCAGTAGTCGTACTCGTGATAATGATCTTGAAGGTATCATGTTCACAGATGCGCCCTGGATGATTGGTAGCACTAGCAACATTCGTGCGACCAAATCGAGCTTCAGTAAGCTGATCCCTAATTCAACCAATGCTATGGCACGCTTTTTTGCCTTAGGCCATGATGCCTATTTACTGATGCCTGAATTATCTCAATTATCAGCAATGTCTGATTACTCAATTGATGGGCTGTCAGGCATATTGTTTATGGATCGTGATGGCAACATCGTACGTCAATTAGCATGGGGACAGTATAATCAAGGTAATATCATCCCAGTAAACTAATCACAAACAATGGGCAAGGAAGCCATGTTGAAGACAATACTCACTCGGGATCTAGGCAAAAAAATTGAACGATTTGCCTTAAATTTTCTCAAAAATCACAAGCTACAATTAATCGAGTCTAATTATCATTCTCGTTATGGTGAAATAGACTTGATCATGTTACATCAAGATTGCTTGGTTTTTATTGAAGTTCGCTACCGTAAGGATTTACGCTTCGGCTCGGGCGCTGAAACAGTTGATTACAATAAACAGCAAAAAATCATTAAAACTGCGCAGGTTTTCCTGCAAAATATGAAAAAATATCAACAACTTAATTGTCGTTTCGATGTTGTTTCCGTAACATTAGACAATAACAATTTACAAGCCAACTGGCTTAAAGATGCCTTTCAAGTATCAGCTTGGTAACTTTGCTGCAACATGATATAGGCATAGGATAATTATGATAGAACGAATTCGAGATATTTTTACAGAAAGCATCCAAACTAAAATTGCGGCAGCCGACGCACTGCCGGAGTCGATTGCGACTGCTGGGCAGATCATGGTCAATAGCTTACTCAACGGCCATAAAATACTGACCTGCGGTAACGGTGGCTCGGCAGGTGACGCCCAGCACTTTTCTTCTGAGATGCTTAATCGATTTGAACGTGAGCGCCCTAGTTTACCAGCTATTGCCCTGACAACAGATACAGGAACGCTAACCTCCATCTCTAACGATTACAGCTATAATGACGTTTTCTCAAAACAAATTAGAGCCCTTGGCCAGGCTGGTGATATCTTGTTAGCTTTTTCTACCAGCGGTAATTCACGGAATGTGATCAACGCCATGGAAACTGCGCTCAGTAAAGATATGCTTATTGTCGCTTTAACAGGTAAAGATGGTGGTGAGATGGCTGGATTGGTAGGCCCGAACGATGTAGAGATTCGTGTTCCATCAAACTCTACCGCTCGTATTCAAGAAGTTCATTTAGTGATAATACACGCGCTATGCGACTATATTGATAATGCCTTATTTGGAGCAGAAGCTTAAAGTTATTGATTAATAATCAATGCTTCGGACTACAACAAAAGAAATGTAGAGAAACTGATATGAAAACAACTCGCTCATTAAAACTATTGATTGCTAGCGCTGCTTTTGCGCTACTTACTTCTGGTTGTACAACTTTCGGAACATTTGCCGAAGATCAAAGTATAGAAGGTCAAGTAGAAGATATCCTTGAACCTATTGAATTAAATAACCAACCTGCATTTATTGGCGTTGAAAGCCACAACTTATACGTTCTAATCTACGGCCAAGTCCCTAGTGAAGATGTTAAAGCCCAAGCCTCGCAATCAATAAATGGCATCCCTGTTATCCGTAAAGTTTTTAATGAATTACGAGTGGCTAACCCAGAGGAAGTCAGTACCATTAGCGATTCGTGGATCACCACAAAAGTCAAATCCAGTTTAGCTGCCGAAAAAGGCCTAGATTCAAAACGTATTAAAGTCATCACCGAAGCTGGTGAAGTTTTCCTTATGGGCTTGGTGACTCGTGAGGAAGGCGATAAAGCTGCACTAGTAGCACGTAATATTTCAGGTGTGACGCGAGTTGTTAAGATTTTTGAGTATATCAATTAAGAATTGCTGCGCATCGGCTATACTTTGTTGAAATGCTCCACAATATTTGGCTTAATAGACATCTAATAAAAACATTATGGGGATTACAATGAAAAAACTAACAACTCTTGCAGCTATCATCGCTTTAACGCCTTTGTCAGCTTTTGCGGCTAACGTAAAACTTATCAATGATACGGGTAACAAAGTCAGTATTCATACAGGCACGGGCTTTGTAACCTTAAACAAAGGTGGCAGCACTTCTTTTAGCTGTAAGCCTGGTAAAGCAGTCAGCAAAGCAGATAGTGGTAAGAAGAAAGATGTTATCTTTAAGGTGGAATCTAAACATTGCGGTAAAACAGTGAAGTTATCTTCTGTAATGTAACTGCAATTATTGAACGTAAAAAAGCCTGCATCTGCAGGCTTTTTTCTATTTCTATTGCTACTTGATCTGCTACTTGACCACTTTTAGAAAAGAGCGATCTTTTGCTGTTTTAGATGGTTCAGGTGTTGGTGGTTCATCATCACCGTTACCCTCACTATGCTCGCCATACATGTTAGGAGAGAACATAATCCCTTGCTCATTTTCTCGTGCATAAATAGCTAAAATAGCATTTGTCGGCACATAAATACTTAACGAAGAGCCTGAAAAGCGAGCGCTAAAACTAATATGCTCATGATCCATTTCAAAGTGAGCAACTGCAGATGGCGAAATATTAAGAACGATCTTGCCATCATTAGCAAATTGCTGCGGAACATCAACATTGGGCAAAGATACATCGACTAGAATTTGCGGAGTCCATTCATTATCGACAATCCACTCATAATAAGCGATTAGAAGATAGGGTTGTAATGGCGCAGAACCCGCCATTACATTAGACCTAATTTAAGTTCACGCTCTTCTTCGGTTAAACTAACCTTGAAAGATTCGCGCTCAAAAATACGCTCCATGTAGTCATGAATAGCTTTGCTACCGCGACCTGAGATTTCCAAACCTAAATGCTCGGCACGCCATAGTAATGGTGCGATCACGCAATCAACCAAAGAAAACTCTTCACTCATGAAATAGTCGCTTGCGGCAAACACTGGCGCTAATGCCATGATACTTTCTTGCAACTCTTTACGCGCTTTTTTAGCTTTGGTTTCAGCGCCATTAACAATAAGCTCATATTGGCTGTACCATTCTTTTGCAATGCGATGCATCATCAAACGGCTACGACCACGAGTTACTGGATAAACTGGCATTAAAGGCGGGTGTGGGAAACGTTCATCAAGATATTCCATTACGATGTTCGCTTCATATAAGACTAAATCGCGATCGATTAACGTCGGAACCGAACCATAAGGATTTAAGTCGATTAAATCTTCTGGTACACGCTCTGGCGTGACTTCAATCACTTCATAATTAACACCTTTTTCAGCTAAAACGATACGTGCCTGATGGCTGTATACATCATTACCTGAAAATAATGTCATAACTGAACGCTTGGCAACTACTGCCATACTCATTCTCCTGAATAAAAACTAATAAGCCTCGGTCGTTAAGTTAATAACATACCGAGGCTAGAAATACCGATTAATGGATGTCTTTCCAGAACTCTTTCTTTAAGAAATAAGCAAAAACTAAAAGGATCAACAAGAAAATGATGGCCCAAATACCAATGCTTTTACTTTCCATTTTTACCGGATTAGAGGTGTAAGCAAGAAACGCTGTTAAATCACGCATGTTCTCTTTGTACTCATCAGGTTTCATTAAACCTTCTTGAACCTGTACGAACATACCGCCATTAGCAGCTAATTCTTTCATCGCAACTTCAGCATCATGAATTGCATCATTAGCTTTAGCACGAGCTTCTGCTGATGAATTTTTGTCAGACAATACGTCTTTTGCTGAAGAAATTTGCTCTTCGATAGAAATCAACTCATCGCTTTTTGCTTGTAAACCCTGTAGGTCAGCCAAAATATGAGGCATACCCACATCTGGAAAAACCGTGTTATTCACGCCAAAAGGACGCGCAGGATCAGCATAGAAAGCGTTAAGGTAGTTAAATACCCAGTCGTTACCACGCACACGAGCAACCAAAGTTAGGTCTAATGGGTCAACACCAAACCATTTCTTAGCTAAAGTGCCGTTCATGCTTTTCTTTAAGGTATCACCGAATTTAGCATCACCCATGACCAAGTTGTTCATGGTTTGCTCTTCGGTTAAACCCAAGTCTTTAGCAATACGCGAATAACGCACATATTCCATTGAGTGACAGCCCGCACAATAGTTGATGTACAACTTGGCGCCGTTTTGTAAAGAACCTTTATCGCTGTAATCAATGTTTGCGTGTTCATTTGGGTAGGTTGCACCGCCACCAGCTGCGAAAGCGGCAACAGGAACCAATAATAAAATAGCTTTAATTAACTTTTTCATTTGTCTGTTATCCTTTCTGGTACTGGTTTAGTCTTCTCAAACTTCGGCAATAGCGGAAGAATAATCAAGAAGAACGCAAAGTAGTAAACAGTACACAACTGGCCTAAAAGCTTAGTCGTTGGCGTTACCGCAACTACACCTAAGTAACCCAATACACAGAAGCACACTACAAAGATAGCCAAGGCGATTTTGTATGATGCACCACGGTAGCGGATTGATTTCACTTTTTGGCGATCCAGCCAAGGCAACAAGAATAGAACGATAATCGCTGCCGCCATTGCCATGAAGCCCCAGAATGGGTGTGGAACTGCACGCAAGATAGTGTAGAACGGCGTGAAGTACCAGACTGGCGCAATGTGCGCTGGAGTTTTCAGCGGATTCGCTGGCTCAAAGTTTGGACGCTCTAAGAAATAGCCGCCAAAATCTGGAGCAAAGAATACGATACCTAAGAAGATCATCATAAACACCACAACGCCAACAATGTCTTTCACTGTGTAGTATGGGTGGAAAGGAATACCGTCTAATGGAATACCGTTTTCATCTTTGTGGTCTTTGATTTCAACACCATCAGGGTTGTTAGAACCCACTTTATGCAATGCAACAATGTGTAAGAACACCATAGCCACTAATGCTAATGGTACTGCTACTACGTGCAATGCGAAGAAGCGGTTCAAAGTCGCTAATGATAAAGTGAAGTCACCACGGATCCACTCAACCAAATCACCACCCACCACTGGGATAGTGCCGAACAGGTTAATAATTACTTGCGCACCCCAGAATGACATTTGCCCCCATGGTAATAAGTAACCCATGAAAGCTTCAGCCATCAATAATACGAAAATGATCATGCCGAAGATCCAGATCAATTCGCGTGGGCTTTTGTATGAACCGTACATAATGCCGCGGAACATGTGCAAATAAACCACTACGAAGAACGCTGAAGCACCGGTTGAGTGCAAGTAACGGATAACCCAGCCCATATCCACATCGCGCATGATGTATTCAACCGAAGCGAATGGCTCGCTTGGGCTGTAGAACATGGTTAGCCAGATACCTGTTAATAATTGGTTCACTAATACTAGTAATGCTAAAGAACCAAAGAAATACCAGAAGTTAAAGTTCTTTGGTGCATAGTATTCTGCCAAGTGCTCATTCCACACTTTGGTCATTGGGAAACGCTTGTCGATCCAAGCCATTAAATTCTTAAACATTATGCATCCCCCTCTTCGCCTGAGACACCGATCATAACTGTTTTAGCAGAAGTATCGAGGACGTAAGGTGGCACTTCTAAATTTGCATTCGCTGGAACGCCAGAATATACACGCCCCGCTAAGTCGAACTTAGAACCGTGACAAGGACAGTAGAAACCACCAATCCAGTCACCACCCAGAGAGCCGGCGTCGGCATAAAGTTTTGGCGAGCAACCCAAGTGAGTACATAAACCAACCGCCACGAAAATCTCAGGATCAACCGAGCGATATTCGTTTTTACAGTTCTCAGGCTGTTGATCGGTATTATCCGAATTTGGATCCGCTACCAGATCATTACTTTGAGTCACAGAATCAAGCATTTTTGCATTGCGACGCATAACCCATACTGGCTTACCACGCCACTCAACAGTTACCTGCTGGCCCATTTCTAATTTGCTGTAATCATACTCTACTGGTGCACCCGCAGATTGCGCTTTCTCGCTTGGTGCCCAGGAGCGAACAAAAGGTACAGCCGCACCAATCACACCAACGGCGCCTACCGCACTGGTAGCTCCAATTAGCAGATTTCTGCGTCCTTTGTTGACGCTCTCTTTGCTCATTTGGTTAATCTCCCCACAAGAAACCATCGGTAACATACCCATGGTCATAAAAAATCAAATTTGATTAAAAAAACCTGCACCAGCAAAACCCTAAAAAATGTAGGGGCTTTGCTAAGATACTGGGCGGGGATCATAAAGCATATTGGCTACAATTACAATGTGGTCTGACCAGATTGAGTGTTAATAAACTATTGAAAATACTAAAAGAAAATCATAGCAATAAATAGTTTATGATTTATTTCTGGGGATAAAAAAATGCCTGCATAGTGCAGGCATTTTGAACTTCTGAATTCTCGCTCTTGAAAAGAGCAATCGCGATTAACGCTTAGAGAATTGAGGTTTCTTACGTGCTTTATGAAGACCCACTTTCTTACGCTCAACAGCACGAGCATCACGAGTCACATAACCAGCTTTGCGTAATGCTGGACGTAATTCTTCGTCGTATTCCATCAATGCACGAGTAATACCGTGACGAATTGCACCAGCTTGGCCAGTACCGCCGCCACCAGCTACAGTAACGTACACATCGAATTTTTCTAACGTTTCAGTCAACTCTAGTGGTTGACGAACGACCATACGAGAAGTTTCGCGACCGAAGTAGTCTTCAATGCTCTTCTGGTTAATAGTGATACCACCATTACCTGGACGCAAGAATACGCGAGCTGTTGAGCTCTTACGACGACCTGTACCGTAATATTGTTCAGCCATTGTCTTCTACCTTATATTTCTAAAGCGATTGGTTGCTGAGCTGAATGATCATGCTCAGGACCCGCATATACTTTCAATTTACGGAACATAGCGCGACCTAATGGATTTTTAGGAAGCATGCCTTTAACCGCTTTCTCGATGATCATTTCAGGCTTACGAGCTTGTAAGTCATTGAAATTAATCTCTTTAATACCGCCTGGGTAACCAGAGTGACGGTAGTACATTTTGTCTTCTGCTTTGTTGCCAGTCACAGTAACTTTCTCAGCGTTGATGATGATGATGTAGTCACCAGTATCAACGTGAGGCGTGTATTCTGCTTTATGCTTGCCTTTTAAACGGCGAGCAACTTCAGTCGCTAAACGACCTAAAGTTTTGCCTTCTGCATCAACGACAAACCAGTCGCGTTTTACAGATTCAGGCTTTGCACTAAATGTTTTCATATTCTTTAAGCTCCAAAAAGCCGTTTGCACCCGCAAAAGAAGCCGCTTTTGTGCCACGCACGAAACAGCAGCCCCTGAAAAATAGAGCGCGAATTGTACAGAAACCACCTCCCTAACACAAGAGGCAGTGCTCGATTAATCTAAAATATTTGTCTGTCTTGGTAAAAATTATGAATTTTAGCCTTAATTCATCACAAAAGACTTTATTTACGGGGCTTTTAGCGCTATAAAAAGCGCTGGGAGAGTCAATTTTGCATTACTCGCCAAGACAATGACTATTTTAACAACTAATTAACAAAAGAGGCAAAGGAAAAATGGCAGATAATAAAGCTCGTAAGATCTCAGCCGTCAAAGAGAAGTTCACAAAAACACAAATCTTAAATGAAATCTCAGCCCAAACTGGTCTTACAAAGAAAGACGTTGCAGCCGTATTGGATGAACTAGGGGTAGTAATTGAGCGTCACGTTAAGAAACGTTCAGTTGGGGAGTTCACTTTACCAGGCTTGTTAAAAATCAGTACTGTTAAGAAGCCAGCAGTTAAAGCACGTAAAGGTATCAACCCTTTCACTGGCGAAGAAACTATGTTCAAAGCTAAACCAGCAAGCGTTGCAGTAAAAGTACGCCCACTGAAAAAGCTAAAAGATATGGTAAAATAAGCTCAACTGCTTATTAACAAATTCAAGAGCCGGCATTGCCGGCTTTTTTAATATTAGTATCTAATGAAGTCATTGAATCATAAGTTTTATGTTTGCGCTTGTTACCTGCCTTTTAAACGCCTCCAAAGCCTACTTAAAAACTTTTGTTTGCCACTAACCTGGTCTAACACCTCTGTTTCTTGAATTTCCAATGCAGCTTGCTTAGTTTGTGATAACGGCTCATAGGGCATAGGCCATGAGCTGTAATCAATGCATATTTCTTTGGGCGGGTCTTGAGGATCACTCCAAGTCATGTTCTTTGCATTGGTCAACAAGTAAACTCTTTCTCTTGGCTGAACTATAATCCGTGCTTCAAAGCTTGCTAGGTTATCAGTCAACGTTTGACAGGCTTGCACAAAAGCGCTAACCCACTCATCATCGACAGGCTTGTATTCTAGTCTTGCCGAAACTCTAAACCACTCCTGTTCGTCAGTTTTTCCCCAGTCACTCGACCCACGCCACTTTGTGCCTTTATTAAATAAAATGTCTGTTTTTGCACCAAGCTGCTTCCACTTTTCAACATGATCAGCATAATATTCATCTTCTTCAAGGCACTCATGGGGCGTATCACACTCCCAGTTAGCGACCAATTCATCAGTAAGACGGATTAACTCTTGATCCTTGATGAACCATTTACAATCAATTCGAATTTTTTGCATATCAGCGCCAAGAGCCGCTAAAAATTTATAAGCGCTTTCTGGATGTTCAGACTCATAATTCGCCAGATCAAACAACTCAAATTTATATTTTAGCACTGCTTCTTTATTAATACTGGAGTGGTCTAAAAAGGATTTTAAGTAGTGGCTGGATTCATTAACGCAAATAAACCTAGCCACTTCTAATTGCTCAGAATCACTCAAAGGAGCTTTGTTTAGATCGTCAAACAAAGCTTCCAGCTTAGTGTCGTCAATTAGCTTATAAATACCTTTTATTCTGTCATTAGAGCCTTCTAACAAAGGGTCGTAGCGCTTACCATTTTTATAATCCATATATTCGCATGGACCGTAATCAAAAGAATAACAATCCCCACTTATGGTCGAGCCCGATAATTCGGATAAACTCTGAGTGAAAGTATTATAAGACTCCAAACCACCAACATTATAGTAAGTAAGCTGAATGGCTAACTGAGTTATTTCTATTTGGAATAGCTCAATTTTGGGTTCTTCGAGAAAACTGAAATCAAGATTATTTTCAAAATAGGCATTTGCAGCATCAATATCTTCATTCAGTAAATTTAAACCACTTTTAATGTGACTTATTATTTTTTCATCATCCGATGATATTTTAAGAGTCAACCGATATTCCGACATTTATCTAGCCTTAATTATTGTTTTGTGCAGATAATATAGTATATTTATTAAATCATTAAATAACAGAAAAAATTTACTCCAAAGACCGTAGTTAATTTCCAAATTTGATTGACTTTGTATTTATAGTAGGCTCCCAAAAGTTGCAAATTTTAGCTACTAAGCCAAGTGCTCTAGAGCCAGATAATCTTTCGACTGCATTTCCTGCAAACGGCTAATGGTGCGCTTAAACTCAAAGGCAAGACCACTGCCTACATATAACTCTTCAAGTGGCACTGCGGCTGAAATAATCAATTTAACGTGACGCTCATAGAATTCATCAACAAGCGCAATAAAGCGCCGCGCAGCATCATTAATGGCATTATCCATTTGCGGTATATGGCTGACAAATACCGTATGATAGCCACGAGACAGTTCAATATAATCAGCAGACGAGCGTTCAGTCATACAAATTGATTGGAATTCAAACCAAACCACGCTTTCCGACAAGCGCACCACATCAATCAAACGTCCTTCTACTTTGAGTTTACAGTTGGCTTGACCTTTCTCGCCCGAAAGCAGCTCAAAATATGTCTGCATATTGCTATCAGCGGTTGGATCTAATGGATAATGATAAATCTGCGCTTTTTCCAAAGTGCGCAAACGATAATCTGTACCACCATCAACATTCAACACTTGACAGTGTTGCTCAATCAGCTCAATAGCTGGCAAGAAACGTTCACGTTGCAAACCATTCCAATACAGCTTTTCAGGGGGAGTGTTGGATGTTGCGACCAAAACCACTTTGCGCTTGAACAACTCTTCAAACAAAGTGCCCAAAATCATGGCATCGGTTATATCAGTAACGAAAAACTCATCAAAACAAATGACTTTAGCTCGTTCGGCTAATTGCTGGGCAATTTTAGTTAAAGGATTCTTTTCACCTGATAATTTTTTTAACTCAGCATGAACTTCATGCATAAAGCGATGGAAGTGCAAGCGAACTTTACCTTGGATCGGCAGGCAATTAAAAAAGGTATCCATCAAGTAGGTTTTGCCTCGCCCTACGCCACCCCACATATAAAGCCCTTGAATATCATCACCAGCATCTTCGCCATCACTTCTAAGCCAACGCGAAAAACGCTGCATAAAACCACCCGATGGTCTTTGGGTCAAAATATCATCATAAACTCTTTGTAAAGCTTCGATAGCTTCAGCCTGAGCAGAGTCTTGCGAAAAACCATTAGCTAAATCTTGCTGGTATTTTTTTAAGGGTGTGAGATCGATATTTTGCATAATGTTTTATGCCAGTTCTGGCAGGTTAGGAATTAATTGCTGTTCTAACTGTTCGCGCAAATCGACCAATCGACTATGAAAGAAATGTCCAGCTCCCTGCATATTAACTACGGTAGGTTGCGGATACAGTGAATCAAGCCAATCAAACACAGCATTAGGATCCACCACTTCATCAGCATCACCTTGAACAACCAACCAAGGACATTCAGGGATCACAAAATCATCAAAACTAAAGCGATTCACTGGCGGCGCAATGCTGATCAATTGAGCGGGTTGTTGTGTGTGAGCTTGTAGAGCAGCAACCCATGAGCCAAAGCTGAAGCCAGCAAGCCATAACTCATGCTCGGGGTATTGTGACTTAGCCCATTCAATCACTGTAATTAAATCCTGACCTTCCCCAATCCCATAATCATGCTCACCCTGAGTTTCGCCCACACCTCGAAAATTAAAGCGTACAGATGGGATACCTAGACCAGCAAGTGCTCGAGAAACCGTATATATGACTTTATTGGTCATAG
This sequence comes from Kangiellaceae bacterium, assembly GCA_013373015.1. Classification (GTDB taxonomy): domain Bacteria; phylum Pseudomonadota; class Gammaproteobacteria; order Enterobacterales; family Kangiellaceae; genus Kangiella. The sequence continues at coordinate 45,933 of JABXIQ010000002.1, read as the reverse complement.
CACCGCCATGCAGCGGATGGGGATGACAACACACCGCCACCGCTTTGCGCATAGGTTCCTGAGGCTCATCAAGCGTGGCTTCAATGACACCAACGCTCCCCTCTATAAGAAAGTGATTTTTATTCAAAACAAATAACATTGTAAAGTTTGATGCTATTTTCGCATGTTTTAACGCTAGATCAAACAGCTGTAGATTAAGTTATGGCTACCAGTTCAGTATTGATCAATACAATATCATAGACAAAAAAATGGGGCCGAAGCCCCTAAAAATTTAGAATACCATTTATAAAGACTACTTATCTTGATCGTCTTCTGGCTCTTGTTCATCTTCTTGTTCTTCGTCCTGCTCATCTTCTGGCTCTTGTTCTTCATCCATGTCCTGTTCATCAACTTCAGGTTCACTGTCATCATACAGCTCTTCATTTTGCTCCTCTTCCATCATCGGCTCTTCTTCTTCCTGATTCTGATTAGCTTGATCCGAGCGCACCTCTTCAGCTTTTTCTTGTCCTTTAGTATCAGCAGGTTTTGCCGATTGATTAGTAGGATTGTATGAGGCAATAGCTCCTGTAGTTAAAAACATAGATGCAATAAGAGATACTAATAGTTTTATTTTCATAATTTCACCTTTAAGTGTAGTGTGCTTACATAAGCAACTCGAAAATTACTCTCTTTGTTAAAAAAAGCTAGAGAGCTCAAGATGAAACTGTGAGCAAATTAACGTTCTAATTGTAAAATTCTGTAGCACAATTAAAGCCATTGAAATTACATTGTGAACCTCGTTTATTCGACTTGGCATTATTGATGTGAACTAGCTCAAAGCTCATAGAATAGTGGCAAGAAAAAAAGGAGCCGAAGCTCCTTTTAGTCATTGATGATAGTACTGATCACTTCCAGAACTGCCACCACTTTTTACTTTCTTCTTCACGTTTTTCTTGGCCTTTTTCAGAGCCTTTATCTAATTCTTTACGCTCTTGCTCAGCTTTACGCTCGGCTAATTCACGACGCTTTATTTCTGCTTCCTTTCTTGCTTCTTCGGCGCGCTCACGTGCTTCTTCACGCATTTCTGCTGAACGCTCCATTGCTTCTTCATTACGCGCACGCTCTTCAGCAACGTCAATTTCCTTTGCTAATAATTCCTTTTCTTTCTTTTCCTTTACTTTTTCAAGCTTCTTTTCCTTCTTTTCTAAATCGCCCAAATCATCTTCCATGTCTTCACGCTCTTTTTCCATTTTGCGCTTTTCCTTTTCAAGCATTTTCTGTTCTTTCTCTAGCATTTTCTGCTCTTTCTTAAGCATTTGTTCTTCTTTTTCAAGGCGTTCTTTACGCTCTTCTATTGACTCTTCCTTATCGCGATATTGCTCGATTTCCTTTTCCATTTTCATTTGCTCTACTTCGAGCTTATGTTCTTCTTTACGCAATTCATTGATTTCTTGACGCTCAGCTTTAATCTGCTGACCTTTGTTGTCTTGTTTATCATTTTGCGCTGCGTGAGCAGTAGTACCTAGTGCAGCAATCACTGCTAAAGTTATTAATTTTTTCATGGAAAACACCCTCTCCTATTTGTATTGAGCTTTCATAATAAGTTTGCTTGGCTAGAAGATTGCTAGCCAAACATTAAACTTGCATCGATTTTGATAAGATCTGAGTGAATTTTGACTGAACGGATTCAAAACTTCCTTTGAATCGATCAAACAAAGAAGAGATTTCACATTTATTTTACAATTTTTGGCTATCACCTTCGCCAAGAGGCTTGTCATGCTTAACGCTTAAACTATGGTTCCACTCCTGAGCAAAATCACGTTGCCATTTAGCGTTGACTAAAGCAATGATCAACATGGTAATTAAAGCACCAATACTTGCTAATAGCATATCTTTATGAGCATCCCAAATATCACCTTGAGTTCCTAGGTATGCAGCGCCTAACTCTCCACCAAAAAACTCTGCTGCGCCCCACTCAATTTGTTCATAAATCATTGAAGTAGACATAGTCAGATCGAGAGGCAAAAAATAACTCCAAAAACCTTTTACATTAGCGACGCGAATAAAGACTTCTCGAATAGGATATGCAAACAATAGGCCATATAAAAAATGAACCAAGCGGTCAAAATGGTTACGCTCCCAGCCAAACCATGAGTTTAATTCTGATCCAAAAAGTGCTTTAGTCCATTGATTGTAAGGCACTTCTGAGTAGGTGTAGTGAGAGCCGATTGCGTGTAAACATAAAAAAGCAAAGATACAGCCATAGGAAATTTTGGATAGTGGAAACTTTTTATGAGTGGCTACTAAGGCTATAATCGCCAATACCGTTAGGGCGTTTTCCAGCGCCCAGTCAGCAAAATGGTGCGGATTAATACCACTCAATATAAAAACAACCGCAAATATTACCCCAAGTATTAATGCAAAACGTGTATTGTGTGTCATTATTGTTCTCGTATTTCCCCATTGATTATGTGTATCATAATGCTAAATAGCTCAAAACTACAATTTGTCGTTATTGCCATTTGTAAAATTTTGAACTAAAGCTGAGCAACAGACTCTGTGTAAGTCTTGGTTATATTTTATAATTGATCTATTTTTAAGGAACTAAATTAGGGCTAAGCTCAATGACAACTTTTTTATTTATTCTTGGCTTGATTGGAGCCGCTGTTGGTGGATTCTTTTTTGGTCGCTGGCATGGCATGTCTCACCGTAGCAAAGAAATCGCTGAACAATTAGAGCACAAAGAACAAGAGTTAGATCAGTTGAAGTCTAATGTTGATGAACATTTTGAGCATACAGCAGAGTTATTTTCCAATCTGACTGAGGAATACAAAGCACTTTATAAGCACTTGGCCGCTGGAGCTAGTAAACTCAGCAAAAAAAGTTTTCAACTTTCAATCACCTCAACGGCCAATAACTCTGAATTAATTGAGCAACAAATTGAAGAGACTAAGGGGCAAACCGTAGAAACTGAGGTGATTGAAGAGCAACCCGAAGCAACTAACGAAAATCACGAAGAGCAACAAGTAGATCATAATGACGATGATGTAAAACAGCCTCTTGATTATGCCCCAGAAAATTCGGAAATTGACAAGTTAGAGAATAGTTCTGAACATAACTTGTCGGAAAATTCCAATAAACAACAAGAATAAATTATTATGAAACTTATACAAACTCTTGGTTATATATTACGTTATTTACTTATAGGTCTTGGTATAGCGGCTCTTTTGATTGTATTTATGCCTGAGCGCTTTGGTTTTTATAAACCCAGCAATGAGCCAACACAATCTGTTCAACAGTTACCGCAACCCATTGTTAGTTTTGCCGATATGTTAGCGCAAGCAAAACCCGCAGTAGTGACTATTCAGGCTCGCTCTGATCTGTACCCTCTAAACAGTACTGAGTGTCGCAGTAATTTACGCGGTATTCCAACCACCACCAACGCTTGTGCTTTTTTGAATAGTGGTTCTGGCGTTTTCATTGATGGTCAAGGACATATAGTTACCAATGCGCACGTTCTCGATAAAGCCAAAGTCATTATTGTCGAATTAATCAATGGCCAAAAACTGACCGCTCAAATAGTTGGTGCCGACGCTGATTCGGATATTGCAATATTGAAAGTCGACCACCAGCCGCAATATTTCTTACCTTTACCAAAGGCTGATAATACTCGAATTGGAGATAAAGTCTTTGCCATAGGTACTCCTTATATGGCATTTGAGCAAACTGTAACTCAGGGTATTGTGAGCGCTAAGTTCTTTTCTAGAGTTGCGCACTATATTCAAACCGACGCAGCCTTGCGCCCCGGCAATTCAGGCGGTGCTTTGATTGATGCCAAGGGCAATCTAGTTGGCATTACCTCGCTAAGCTCGCGTGATGATTCAGATGAAAAAATCTATCAAAACTTTGCCTTAAGCGGTAGCGATGTTCGACATGTGGTGGAGCAATTATTGACTCACGGTCAAGTCAATAGAGGTTGGCTTGGTCTAGATGGTGATATGACCATTAATTATCGTTCCATTGCCCAAGAAATTCAGCTGAACACACAACAGCAAAACGCCTTACTTGAACAAATCAATCTTTTATCTTATGGACAAGGTATCGTCATCACCGCCATTAATGGTAATGGCCCTGCGGATAAAGCAGGATTGCAAACATTAGACATTATCACAGCAGTTGACGGTAAAACCATCTATAACACGGGTGATTTAATGGCCGCTATTTGGAACCTGTCTCCCAACAGCTCGGTAACCGTTGAGTACCTTCGAAATAGCCAAAAAGGTACCACGCAAGTCATTCTCGGTTCTCGAACACGGACACAATAAAAAAGCGCCAAAAGGCCAAGGCCTGAACCCTTTCTGGGCTTTTCTGTCATTCCCGCGAAAGCGGGAATCTATATTATACTACAATAGAAGCCTTTGAATGGATTCCCGCTTTCGCGGGAATGACGCAAATATCTTTTTGAAGAATTCAAAAGCTAAAATTAAAAAAACTCTTTAAATAAAGAGCTTTTCATTAGTTACTAAAGCCAAGAAGTCCAGATTTGGTGAACCCCTTGCTTTTTTTATCCGCTAACAATTTAGCCAACGCGACGAATCGAAGCACCAAGGCTCTGTAACTTTTCCTCAATAGTCTCATAACCGCGATCAATATGGTAAATACGATCAACTAACGTTTCGCCATCCGCCATCAAACCAGCAATAACCAAACTTGCTGAGGCTCGTAAATCGGTTGCCATAACTTGGGCTCCAGACAAACGTTCAACGCCACGACAGATCGCAGTATTACCTTCAATTGTAATATCAGCCCCCATGCGCTGTAATTCTTGGACGTGCATAAAACGATTTTCAAAAATCGTCTCAGTAATGGTACAGGTGCCATCGGCCAAAACGTTCATCGCGCAAAATTGTGCTTGCATATCCGTGGGGAACGCTGGATAAGGTGCAGTTTTTAGATTAACTGCTTGAGGTCGCTTGCCGTGCATATCCAATTCGATCCAGTCATCACCGGTTTTGATATCAGCACCCGCTTCTTCGAGTTTAGCCAATACGGCATCGAGTAAACTTGGATCAGTGTTTTTGCATAAAATGCTACCGCGAGTTAAAGCCGCAGCTACCAAGTAAGTACCCGTTTCAATACGATCAGGCAATACATCATGATGCCCACCGTGTAAACGCTCAACCCCTTCAACGGTAATAACCGAAGTCCCAGCACCAGAAATTTTAGCTCCCATAGCATTTAAGAAGTTTGCCAAATCAACCACTTCTGGCTCACGTGCTGCATTCTCAATAATACTGGTTCCATCAGCCAAAGCCGCAGCCATTATTAAATTTTCTGTCGCGCCCACACTGACCACGTCCATGACGATTTTTGCGCCCTTCAAACGGCCATCCATCTTGGCATTCACATAACCATTCTCTACCACAATATCCGCACCCATAGCGCGCATGCCTTCAATGTGTAAATTCACAGGACGCGAACCAATTGCGCATCCTCCCGGCAAAGAAACATGAGCCTGCCCAAAACGCGCTAATAACGGGCCAAGTACTAAAATCGAAGCTCGCATAGTTTTGACCAATTCGTAAGGCGCATCAAAGCTTTGGATATCCGAAGTATCAATTTCTACATTGAATTTGTCATCAATTGTCAACTGGCCGCCTAAACGTCCCAGCAGTTCTAAGGTGGTAGTAACATCGTTCAAATGCGGTAAATTACCAATCGTGGTAACGCCATCAACCAATAAAGTCCCCATTAAAATAGGTAACGCGGCATTTTTTGCCCCAGAAATTTTAATCGAACCACTGAGTGGACCGGCTTCTTTGATCAATAATTTATCCATTAGTAACCTTAAATGTGTATAACCCTTTGGCTATGTTTAATGTGTTATTAGTGCTATCTATAATAAACAGTCTTTCTAGACGAATAGTTTTGCTTTTTCCCACTCGCTCGGCGTATAAGCCTTGATTGTTAAAGCGTGGATCTCACCACTGGCAATATAATCATTTACTGCGGCATAGACCATTTGCTGTTTTTTCACTGCTCGAACACCTTCAAATGCGCTACTAACTACTATCGCTTGAAAATGGCTTCCATCGCCATCTACGCGAACTTCTTGGGTATCAATGTGTTGCTCGATCAGTTGTTTTATCTTTTCAATCATCAGTGTTTTATCCAGTATACTCATTGCTTTGCGGAGTGTTTACAGCTAGCGGCAAAAAAACTAGCGCTTATTATCAGCACCTAAAGTGGCGCTAAAGCCTCACAATTCAAGCCAATAGCTATCAAGTATGGCATAAAAGTGGCGAGATTTTACCCTAAATTGCGGCAATAAACACCTATCAAGGCATATATATGAGTTACTCATCATACTCAAAGGCAGACCTCATTGGCATTGAGCATTAGATCATTTTAGCTTTCATCAGTCATAATGACTTTAGGCCTAAGAACCAGTACAATGGCGCGTTTGTGCTCGGCACACCTCAGTAACAAGTATTGGTGGCGCCTATGTTCATCTTATGAGTCAAAGCAAAGGTTTGAAACAATTTTACCCTTGCTATGACCGAGATGCTCTATTCTATAATGGTCATTAGATAAATTATTAAGGTTTCAATGTTAGAATTTCTAGCTTATATCATCGTTGGTATCAGTTTACTGGTGTGGAGTGCAGATCGCTTCACTGACGGTGCCGCAGCCATAGCTCGTAACTTTGGTGTTTCTCGCTTAATCGTGGGTTTAACTATTGTCGCCATTGGCTCTTCTTCACCTGAAATTTTTGTCTCGATCACCGACTCATTAAAAAGCTGCGCCCCTGACGCTATCAACTGCGGGCCCAGTGTAGCCATTGGTAACGCCATTGGCTCTAATATTACTAACGTAGCACTCGTATTGGGGATCACCGCGCTTGTCAAACCTTTGCTAGTCAACTCCTCAATGCTAAAACGAGAAATCCCCATCTTGTTCGCAGTCTGTTTTATGGCTTACTACTTTTTGTTTGACAGACAACTAAGCCATTTTGAAGGGCTTATTCTGTTGACGTCTTTGATCTTCTATTTCATCTGGCTGGTGCGATTGGGCATAAAGTCACGCCAACAGCACGACCCTATGATTGAAGAAATTGTCGAAGAATTACCCGATCAAATGAGCAACGGTAAAGCTATTTTTTGGGTCATTGTTGGTCTTATTCTGTTAGTCGCCAGCTCTAAACTTCTGATCGAAGGAGCGGTGGGTGTCGCTGAAGCGATGCAAGTATCAGAAACCATCATCGGATTGACTATTGTCGCGTTAGGCACCAGTTTACCGGAACTGGCGGCTTCTGTGGCAGGCGTATTGAAAGATGAGCATGAAATAGCCATTGGTAACGTAATCGGTTCCAATATTTTCAATCTTTTAGCAGTGCTTGGCATTCCAGCACTAATCGCCGCCCCTTCGGTGGATAAAGAGATCATCACCATAGACTACCCATTGATGATTGGTTTGACGGTTTCTTTGGCCTTGATGGCTTATGGTTTACGCGGTCCTGGTAAAATTAATCGTCTTGAAGGCGGTGTTTTACTTGCGGTGTTCATTGGGTATTATATAGTTCGCGTATTCTAAACAAAATTTGCCTAAATCAATAAGTCGGTTACACTAGAGTAATATCGTGGTGATCGCTTGATAACTTATTGAAAATAATACATTAATAGGAATTTTGATGGCTTCAAAACCAAGTCAGTGGACAACTGGACAACTCGACGAGCAATTTCTCACCTCAGGTCAAAGGGTAATCAAGATTGAGCAAGAAGCAGTCGCTAACTTACAACATAACCTGAATCAAGAGTTTATCGGTGCTTGTCACAAGCTAATCGCTTGCAGCGGCAAAGTAGTTGTCATTGGTATGGGTAAGTCAGGGCATATTGGCGGTAAATTGGCCGCAACTCTTGCCAGCACAGGCACTCCAGCCTTTTTCGTCCATCCCGCCGAAGCCAGTCATGGCGATTTAGGGATGATTGGCGAACAAGACATTATTATCGCTTTATCTAATTCTGGCGAAACACACGAAGTGACAGCTTTGTTACCTGTGATCAAACGTCGTGGTATCGATTTAATTTCAATCACCAGTAACCCAAATTCGAGTTTAGCGAAGGCAAGCTCAATACATTTAACCGTTAATGTTGCGCAAGAAGCCTGCCCGCATAACTTGGCACCCACAGCTTCGACCACCGCAGTATTAGTGCTCGGTGATGCCATTGCTGTATCCCTATTAGAAGCCAGAGGCTTTACCGCTGATGACTTTGCCTTATCGCACCCTGGCGGCAGTTTAGGTAAACGCTTATTATTATTAGTCGATGATTTGATGCACGCTGGCGATGCGTTTCCGCAAGTTGCTCCACACATCAGTATTAGGGATGCTCTGCTGGAGATGACGGATAAACGCTTGGGAATGACCGCCATTACTGACTCTCAAGGCAGCCTGTTGGGGGTTTTTACTGATGGAGATTTACGCCGAACCTTTGAAAAAGGTGCGGATATTAATAGCCCCATTGAGCAGGTCATGACTCGCAACAGTAAAACCGTTGCACTGGGCACTTTAGCCGTTGATGCAGTACAGCTTATGGAAAAAAGCAGTATTACTGCGCTGGTGGTAATTGACCACGAGCAAAAACCCGTGGGGATTTTACATATGCACGATCTACTCAAAGCAGGGGTTGTATAATGAATCCTCAATACCCAACCGAGCTCGTTGCAAAAGCTAAAGCAATCAAGCTTGTCATTTGTGATGTGGACGGTGTATTAAGCAATGGGCAAGTAATCTTTGGTAACCATGGCGAAGAATTAAAGACCTTTAATATCAAAGATGGTCTTGGACTGAAAAGTTTAATGAATAATGGTATTGAAGTGGCCATTATTACTGGTCGTCAATCACATATTGTTGAAAAACGTTGCGCTGAACTGGGTATCAAACATCTCTATCAAGGTAAAAGTGATAAAGTAAGTTCATACCACGAACTATGCCAAAAGCTCTCCGTTAACCCTGATCAGGTCTGCCATGTAGGTGATGATTTGCCCGATTTGCCATTATTTCAATTATCAGGCTTGGGTATCAGCGTGGCTGATGGCCATTGGTTTGTACAGCAAAATGCCCACTGGATCACCACCAACAAAGGTGGTTTTGGTGCGGTTCGAGAGATTACTGATATGATTTTGTTCAGCCAAGGTAAACTTTCTGAATTGCATAATAAATACTGGGCTTGAATCTTGTGCTAACACAAAACTAGGATTTTAGGTATTTCGATGACTTTCTTAAAAGGCCGCTCAATATTATGGTTGCTAATCCCAGCCGCTTTTGTGGTGCCTTTTTTATGGGACTGGAGTGAAAAACCAAAACCTGTTTTCCTCGAAGAATCGAGCAATCCTGATTATTACCTAACCAACACTCAAACTATCGAGTTTAATAGCCAAGGTCAGGTCGCCAGACGTTTTAGCAGTGACAAAACATTGCATTATATTGATATTGCTCAAACTCACTTACAATCACCCAAACTAAGCATGAGCACTGAGCAAAATCAACAATGGCATGTTAGCGCGAACAGTGCTATATCTAATGAATTGAGTGAGCAGCTGACCTTGGATGGCATGGTTGAAATAACATTTGAAAGTCAGCGCCAAAGTAATGCCGTGTTAAGTATGCCAAAGCTATTAATTGATTTTGCTAGCCAAACAGCTAGTACAGCAGAGCCATTGCGGCTTGAAACTGACTTATATTTGCTCACCGCAACGGGTATGGACGCAGACTTGCAAAAAAATACCATTGAATTTAAGTCTGAAGTTATATCGCAAGAAAAATAATTGAAACTATTATTGATGATGAAAAATATGCCTTTATATTCCTTTTTCAGCTTACTGAGCCTAACCTTAGGTTTCAGTTTATCGTTTACTACACAAGCAGCTGAGTTGGAAAAATCCAATATTAAAGCCAGCAAATCTTTTTTAGATGCGACTAATGGCACCATCATTTATCGCGGGAATGTAATTTATCAACACGGCAGCATGACCATTAAAGCCGACGAATTGATGAAAGTAGGCGAGCAAGCAGGAACCCTAACCGCAACGGGCAATCCTGTGACCATTCATTACGTTGATCCGCGCGGAGAAACAACCGACATCAAAGCCCCAGAAATTAGTTACCAACAGCAATCTGGCGATTTAGCAGCTGATGGAACTATCGAAATTGTTCAAAGCTCCAACCGTGATACTCTTACCCTTGAAGGTAATAAATTGCGTGCCAATAAAAATACGACCCAAGAATTTAATTTTGTACTCTCGGGCCAGCCCACCCGTTTTACTTTACGTCAGCCGCAACAACAGCCTATTGTAGCCACTGCCGCGCAACTTCGCTCCAAAGGCCGCTACAAACAAACAGAATTGCTGGGCAACGTTACCTTCTTACAAGGCAGCTCTAACATGGCGGCGCAAAATCTATTATACGATGGCACTACCAAGGTTTTCTCTGCAGGAAGTTCTAGCGATGGTTCGCAAAGAGTTGAAACTGAGTTTTTTTGGCAACAAGACAGTTCGCAACAAAATGATTCCAGTGACCAAACGCAGGATTCTGAACACAATACTGAACAAGAAGACGCCTTTTTGAATGAAACCCCACCAAAATCAGACCAATAAGTAGTCGAGAGCTCTCTAATGAATGTTCTAAAAGCACAAAATTTAGCTAAAAGCTACAAAACACGACGTGTCGTTGAGGACGTATCCTTACAAGTTGAGCAAGGTGCTGTAGTGGGTTTATTGGGGCCAAACGGCGCGGGTAAAACCACATCATTTTATATGATTGTCGGATTAGTTCCCTCTGACAATGGACAGATTTTATTAGGTGAAGAAAACTTAACTAAAGCACCTATGCACACTCGAGCGCAAAAAGGTATTGGCTATTTACCGCAAGAAGCCTCGATTTTTCGCAAGCTATCAGTTCAAGATAATATCATGGCAATTCTTCAGCTCCGCGAAGAACTAACAGAGCAAGAACGTGAAGAAAAACTCGATGAACTGTTATCAGAGTTTCACATTGAACATATCCGCTTGAGTCAAGGCATGAGCTTATCAGGCGGTGAACGTCGCCGGGTTGAAATCGCCCGCGCACTTGCCAATGACCCTAAATTCATTCTGCTTGATGAACCCTTTGCCGGCGTTGATCCGATTTCTGTCATTGAAATTAAGAGTATTATTATGCAACTGAAAGAACGTGGTTTGGGAGTGTTGATTACTGACCATAATGTGCGTGAAACTTTAGATGTATGTGAGCATGCCTACATTGTTGATTCAGGCAAAATTATCTCTGAAGGTACACCTGATCAAATTTTATCCGATCCACTGGTTCGTGAACGCTACCTTGGCGAACACTTCAAGATGTAGTCGAGTTTTTTTACAACAGACCTTTAATACTAAGCCATAAAGCAAAATTTTTGCTAAATAACTTTCTTCAAACTATTGAAATTTACATATTCTGACCAAAGTTTAACAATAAGCCCTTGCACTGTCTCTTCACAAGGAGTAATTTGTAAGTAAGGGAGTTAACAAAGGCAATAGTGGCACAGAATAAAAGGTTTTAATGAATCAAACACTGCAACTAAATTTACGCCAACAACTCAAGCTGAACCCTCAGTTACAGCAGTCGATTAAGTTATTGCAACTCTCGCAGACTGACTTACAACAAGAAATTCAATATCAACTTGATAACAATCCTTTGTTATGCGTCGATGAAGCAATAAAAGCAGTTGACCAAAATATTCAAACACCTTCAGCCAAAGAAAATTCCCAAGCGGTTGAAGCATCTTTAACAAATAATAATGATGATTGGACTCAAGTATCTGTATCGGATCCCATTACCCATAACTCAATATCCACCTCCGATTTCAATATTGAAAACACTGCATCCGAGCCCGTCACCTTAACTGGCAAGCTCGAATGGCAACTTGAGCTATCACACTTATCAGATTTAGATTTGGAAATTGGCTACTATGTGATTGAAAATCTCAACGACAAAGGTTTTCTAACCCTTAGTGCTGAAGAAATTGCTCAACTCCTATCGCACGATCTTGACATTGAGGTTGAGCCGAATGACATCTTCCCTCTCATTCATCTAATTCAACAATTTGAACCCTTTGGTTGCGCAAGCCGCGATCTACAAGAGTTCTTAATTTTACAATTAAAGCAAAACAAAGCACCCTTTGCTCAATCTGCTTGTGAAATCGTCAGCCATCATTTTGACGCCTTATCCAAGCATCACTACCGCGATATTGCAAAGCATTTAAGACTTAATGACTCCGAAATCCATCAGTGCGTTGAGCTCATTCAAAGCTTAAAAAAACAGCCTAACACCGAATGTATCAACGATACAGCTGACTATATAAAGCCCGATATTGAAGTCATACAACAGGGACGACAATGGCATGTTCAAATGTTTGATCAACATTTTCCAACGTTAGCAGTTAATCAACAATACGCCACTATTTTACGCCAGTCCGCAAAGGCTAGTGATAAACAATATCTACAAGAAAACCTGCAAAAAGCGCGCTGGTTTATCAATGGCTTGCAGTCTCGCCAGCAGACAATTCACAAAGTTGCTGAGTTGATTGTTGAGCATCAACAAGACTTTTTTGAACACGGCGAAGAATCTCTCAAACCTTTGCGCTTGCAAGATATCGCGGAAAAATTAGAGATGCACGAGTCGACCATTTCACGCGCCACCAAAAACAAATACCTGCAATCATCGCAAGGTGTTTTTGAAATGAAATACTTTTTTTCTAATGCTATTCCAAACGATCGAGGAGGTGAATTATCATCTACAGCAATCAAAAGCAAAATCAAAACTATGATCCAAGCGGAACCTTCCCGCAAACCTTTAAGTGATAACACCATCGTTGATATGCTTCAGCAAGAAGGTATTCAAATAGCCCGTCGAACTATTGCAAAGTATCGCGAAGCTTTGAATATTCCCTGCTCCAGTCAACGTAAGTTATTGAACAATTTTTAATAATTCGAATAGAAGGAATATGTCTATGCAAATCAATCTAACGGGCCGTCATTTAGAAGTTACAGACCCATTAAAAACCTTCGTACACGAGAAATTTGCCAAATTAGAGCGTCATTTTGATCACATCAACAATGTCTATGTAACCTTGAGTGTCGAAAAGCTCAGACAGATTGCTGAAGCGACCTTACACGTCAATGGTGGCGAAATAGTTGCCAGCAGTGAATCTGAAGATATGTACGCGGCGATTGATTTATTGATTGATAAACTAGACCGACAAGTGATAAAACATAAGGAAAAGATGATCCGTCATTAACTCAATGCACATAAAACAATGTATCACCGCCGAGCGTTGCCTGCTCGGCGGTCAAGTTTCCAGCCGAAAAAAAGCATTACAACTCGCGGCCTCTGTATTTGCACAACAAAGTACGCAACTGGATGCTTTTATCATACTCAAAGCCATGGTTGCCCGAGAACAACTTGGCAGCACAGCCATAGGTAATGGCATTGCCTTACCCCATGCGCGCATTGCTAATTGTGAAATTCCTCAAGCAGTATTCCTCACCTTGCAAGATGGCGTTGACTTTCATGCGCCAGATCAGGAAGATGTAGATATTGTATTTGCATTAATCGTTCCTGAAGACTTTGATTATGCAGAAATACGCGATCTGAATGATGTAATAACTATTTTTAAGGATAAAACAGTTTGCGCTCAATGTCGTAATGCACATAACAACGAGGCTTTATTTGAAATTTTGACCCACGCCTTAGAGCAACGTTCAAAAAACAAAGAGTCTGTTGAAGATAAGAAAGAAGCGATTACATCGCAGTCAGAAACCGAGCAACAATCAACCGAATAATTAAGCCCTACAACATGAAGTTACTAATCGTCAGCGGCCGCTCAGGCTCAGGAAAATCAGTTGCCCTCAAAGCATTAGAAGATGCAGGTTATTACTGTATTGATAATTTGCCGCTGAGTTTAACTCTCAATGTAATCAATAATCATCTACTTAAAAATGAAGACATTGCAATCAGTGTTGATGCGCGTAGTCCTCACGATCTTGAAAATTTTTCTGCTGAAATGGAAAAAATTCGCGGTTCAGTTCCACAAGCAAAAACTTTATTTATCGATGCGGATGAAAATGTACTGCTCAAACGTTTCAGCGAAACTCGCCGTCGCCACCCGCTGACCAACCGAGGCCTATCGCTACGCGATGCCATAAAACAAGAACGAAATTTACTCGAGTCCGTTCGAGAATCAGCTGATTTAGTCATAAACACCAGCGAATTAACACCGCATGAGTTGCGTGAACGCATTCGAGAGCGAGTTAGTGCCAATAAAGCCCCAAACATGGATATTCAATTGGTTTCTTTTGGCTTTAAGCACGGAGCTCCTAAAGACGCAGATTTTGTCTTCGACGTTCGCTGCTTGCCTAACCCTTACTGGGTACCAGAATTGCGAGACTTTACTGGACGCGACGAACCCATCGCGCAATATTTAGAGCAAAGCTCAATGGTCATGGAATACATTTGGCAACTAAAAGTGTTTCTAACCACTTGGATCCCAGAATTTAGTAAACAAGATCGAAGTTATTTCACCTGCGCTATTGGTTGTACCGGTGGTCGCCACCGCTCTGTGTATATGGTCGAAACCTTATATAAACACTTGAGCAAGCTGTATCCTAATGTTTCAATTCAACACCGCAGGTTAGACAAAGCCTAATTATTTATCCCGCTTGCGTGAATACACTATCAATTACGCCAGTAATTACGTTAGAATAACTAGCAAAATCAATTAGTAATCAACGAATAAGTGTGATCTATGCCTGAAATTCAGAGCGTACAAAACCGCCAAGAACAGTTGCAGCTGCTTAATACAGCACTCGACAGCGGCCACCTTATTCCTGTCAAAGATCTGCTTGAAGAACTGCGTGGGGCTGATATTGCCCACCTTCTCGAGTCCACGCCTCCGCGGGTTAGAAATCTTATTTGGCAATTGCTGGATAAAGAGCGCGAAGGTGATGTCCTACAGCATCTGAATGAAGAAATCCGTCAAAGTTTTATCGAGCAAATGCATCCGCAAGAACTGGCCGATGCGTTAACCGACTTAGATACCGATGATGTTGTAGATATTCTTGGGGATCTATCAAAAAACGTCAGTAACCAAGTATTAAGACTTTTAGATGAACAAAATCGTGCTCAAATCGAACACGCCTTAACTTATCCAGAAGATACCGCTGGCGGCTTGATGAACATCGATACTATCATGATCCGTCCACGCGTATCAGTGGAAGTAGTTTTGCGTTACTTGCGAATTCGCGGCAGTATGCCGCACAATACCGACCATTTATATGTAGTCGATTCGCGCGATGTGTTAGTGGGTTCTGTGCCAATCAGCTCAGTGTTAACATGCGATCCTGAAACTCCGATTACTAAAATCGTCGATCAAGAAACCTTCACCATTCCCGCCGATATGCCTGAAACGGAAGTGGCTCAATTATTCGAACGTCACGACCTCGTATCTGCACCAGTGATTGATGAGGAAGGTCGCTTAATTGGCCGTATCACTATTGATGACGTGGTTGACGTCATTCGTGAAGAAGCTGATCACTCATTAATGTCGATGGCAGGCCTTGATGAGCTTGAAGATACCTTTGGCCCAGTTTTTCAAACCGCCAAAAAACGCGCTATCTGGTTAGGTATCAACTTATTAACCGTAATACTCGCAGCATTGGTAATCGGCTTGTTCGAAGGCACCATTGGCAAGGTAACTATGCTCGCCGTTTTGCTACCCATTGTACCCAGCATGGGCGGTATCGCAGGCACTCAAACCTTAACCCTTGTCATTCGAGGCATGTCATTGGGTCATATTGGGGAAGGAAACCAAGGCTATTTACTGAAAAAAGAATTGGCTGTGAGCGTTATCAACGGCATCTTATGGGCACTGGTAATTTCCAGTTTGGTTTACGCTTACTCGTTGTGGAAAAATAGCGACTTTAACCATCTGCACCTAGCCATCACTATCGGAGGCGCCATGCTATTCAACTTAGTCACTGGCGTAGTAAGCGGTGCGAGTTTACCGATGCTGTTAAAAAAATTGAACATTGATCCCGCTATCGCTGGCGGCGTGGTTCTAACCACCATTACTGATGTAGCTGGCTTTTTCGCTTTATTAGGCTTGGCGACTTACTTTTTTGGCTAATAGCAACAGACGTTGCTAACTAGCCACAATCATTCCTTCAATAGCAACCGATCCCGTCAGAATACTCGATCGTTTATCCACGTCACTTGCTACGTCTACAATATTATTAAGCATATCGGCTAGATTACCAGCAATGGTAATTTCTTGCACAAAATGCTTTATTTGACCATTCTCAAACCAAAATCCGCTTGCGCCGCGCGAATAATTACCAGTCACAATATTAACACCCTGTCCCATCACTTCAGTGACCAGCAATCCTGTGCCGATTTGCCGCATCAATTGTTCTAGGCTACCGCAAGTCGAATCAACAATGATATTGTGAATACCGCCAGCATTGGCGGTGGTCGACAATCCTAGTTTGCGCGCAGAATAACTGCTTAAAAAATAGTCTTTTAAGATACCATCGCGCACAATATCGCGTTTATAAGTTGCCACACCGTCACTATCAAAATTACTGCTTCCAAGTCCCTTTAAGATAAAAGGATCTTCATGGATATTGATAAAGTCGGGAACAATTTGCTGTCCTTTCATATCCAATAAGAAAGAAGATTTCTGATATAAAGCGCCACCTTTTATAGCTGAAAACAAGTGTCCCCACAGCGTTCTTGCTACTTCTGGACTAAAAATAATCGGATGTTTTCCAGACGCCACTTTTCCTTGTTGGAGTTTATCAGTAACTCGCTTAGCGGCTGTTTGACCAATAAGTTGCGCAGGAATCAGATCATCAATATTTCTAGCAAGCGAATAATAACCGTCACGAATCATTCCTTTATCATTTTGCGCAATAACAGTGTTAGATAATGAATAGCGAGTAGTTCGATTCACACCCACAAAATCATGGCTGTTAGCATATACCGATACTGAACGATGGCCGTAAAAACTGGCACCTTCAGATTGTTTGGTCAACGGATTATCAAGAGCTGCAGCTTCGCAGGATTGAGCCAATTCGATAGATTGCGGAATATCAATAGAAGCTGGATGATCAAGTGATAAATCTCGAAACTGAGTAGCCATTAATCCCTTTTCAGCCAAACCCGAATAAGGATCAAGCTCAGTGAAACGGGCAATATCAGCGGCAGCTTGCACTCCTTTTTCTATTGCGGCTTCCGTCAAGTCATTGATCGAAACTGTACCTTTTCTTTGCTCAAAATACAGATTAATTCCAAGATGACTATCTTGATTAAACTCTAACGTTTCCAACTCCCCTTGACGCACTTCAAGGCTATTGCCTATGGTGTTATAACACCAGACTTCGCTTTGTTCTGCACCTTTTTGCTGTGCTAATCTTAAAGCAAGTGCTGCTAAGTCCTTGAGTTGCTGTTCGGTTTGATTTTGTTGTTCAGCAATTTGCTGTAAAGTTAGATGACTAGCGACGCCCAAGATTTTCTCCTAACAGTCTGATTTTATTGCGTTTTCAATCTATTTTATCAATAAACGATGCATTCCCAAAACTTGACTTAACGTGGATTATTGACAAGAATGGTTAACATATCTTTCAAGCAATCCTCTTTGTAAATTGGCCTCTTTGCTATGTTAAAAAAACCAGGCGTCTTTTGGGCTTTGCCATTGATGGCGATAAGCCAGTTTAGTCAAGGGAGTGAAGCAACACAAGTTAATGATGATCTATTTTCTGAAGAACTTCCAATGGTTCTTTCAGCTACACGCCTGCGCCAATCACAACTCGAAACACCTGCCGCAATAACAATAATTGATCGTGAATTGATCAGCGCCTCTGGCGCTAGAAGCATCGTCGAAGTGTTACGTTTAGTTCCCGGCATGAATGTCGGATATAGCCGCGGCAATACTCCTGAAGTCAGTATTCACGGCTTACACACCGATTTCTCGCGGCATTTACAAGTTCTCGTCGATGGCCGCTCAGTCTTCAAACCAGGACTTTCACGAGTATTATGGGGTAGCTTGCCGATCAGTGTTTCTGATATTGAACGCATTGAAGTCGTGCGAGGTCCGAATACTACAAGCTATGGTGCCAATTCTTTTTTGGGTGTTATCAATATTATTACTCGACATCCGTCTGATGTGGAAAGCCAGCAGCTGAGTGTGACAGTGGGGAATCGTGGAATAGCCGATGGTTCTGTGCGTATGACTGGACAATCAGATACCTTGAGCTATCGCTTAACAGCAGGTCATCACCAAGATGATGGTTTTGATATTGATACTACCGGTATAAAACGTTTTGATAACCATGACACCAATTATTTACGCGCTGATATTTCTTATCAATTCGATAATGATGATCAATTACGGTTTATTTTCGGCGCTAGCGAGTCCAACGAAGATCAAGATTTACTGGATATTTATCAACTAGCCCCTTCTCATAACAAACGAACACAAGATAGTTTCGGGCAAATTATCTGGGATCATAATTTTAGTACAAACCATGATTTGCAAGTCAACGCCTACTATAGCTTTGATAAAATTCGTGAAAACTGGCAAACCTGCCCACCAGCAATCTTCATGAGTGCCGAGCTGGGTAGCTTATACGATTTAGATGCTAACTATACAGAAGCTTTAATAAACGCATTATCTAGTGGTCAAAATCCGCCAACCCCACCCTCCACAGAAGCCGCTTCATTAACTCAACAAGTGCTTGTTCGTTTTTTACAACTGGGTAGCCAAACTAATTGCGGTATAGCGAATCAAAACTTTGATGAAAGCAAGTGGGAACTTGAAATACAGGATACTTACAGCTTCAACGAATCACTCAGATTAGTTAGTGGCTTTAGTCTTCGTCGTGATGCTATTAGCGGTGAATCATTCTTTGAACAACGTACAACTAATAACAGCCATAGAGTTTTTGCCAACCTTGAATGGCGCGTGCAGCCTCAGTGGTTGGTAAATTTGGGAGCTATGTACGAAAATGATGATTATGTAGGTGGCGAACTATCGCCCCGCTTTGCCCTTAACTATTTAGCCAATAATCGTTCGGCTTGGCGGGTTATCATTTCAGAAGGTAAACGCACGCCTGACTTTTATGAACAAGTGGGACATCGTCAATATCGAGTTAGAGAGTTAGCCTTCCCAATTAATGGAACTGATACGTTCGCAACATTTTACCAAACCCCTCAATCCAGAGGCGATTTAATTTCCGAAACAATTAAGTCTCGAGAAATCGGCTGGTTCTATCGTCCAAGCAACAATTTAGATATAGATATTAAACTTTATTCGGAACAACTAGAAAACGTTATTGATGGACTTTTCGGATTAGATGAATTTGACCCACAAAATGCCATTGACTACACGCAAAATGGCGTTGATCTACAATTAAATTATCACTGGAACGAAACAAACCGCTTTTGGTTTAGCTACAGTTATCTTGATATAGATCCTGAACGCGGTCGAAATTTACAACATCAAGCTGCGCAAAATACTTTATCACTACTTTATGCCCACCAGATAAATGACCGCACTCAATTCAGTACGGCTTATTATTGGCAAGACATTAGAAACAAACCTGACTTCAAACGTGTCGATGCACGTTTTAGCCATTCGATTCCACTGCAAAGTTCTGAGTTACATTTAGAATTAGTGATACAATACAACATCAATGACCAGTATTTTTTCGACAAGAAAAGTGCTTATGACGACAAAACTACCGCTTACATGCGTGCTCGTCTAAACTTTTAACTTAGCAGTGATTGACAGCAATGAACCAAGAATATTTACAAGATCAAGAAAAATCCAAGACGGAAATCAAGAAAGAAATGCTTGAGATTACCAAGCTAGGGCAGCGATTAGTTGATTTAAATAGCACCACTCTAGACAAGGTTCCTCTTTCAGAAGTTGCATACAAAGCAATTATTGAAGGGCAAAAAATTAAGCACCATACGGGGCTCAAGCGCCACTTAAAGTATGTTGGAAAAATATTGCGCGATGAAAATGTTGAAGCCATTAAGCAGTTCCTGAACACTTATGATCAACGTCATTTAGCGCAAGTTAAAGAATTACACCTTGCAGAACAGTGGCGAGAGCGACTGCTTGCCCAAGGTGATAGCGCAATTTTCGAATTACTTCAGATTTCTCCAACACTTGATAGACAAAAACTACGCCAACTAGTACGCAGCGCGCAAAAAGAAATGAGCCTGCAAAATCCAGCAAAATACCAACGTGAATTGTATCGCTATATTAAAGAAAATGTTGACTTTACGGAGTTATAAATAAGTCTTAGCCCTGAGTTCCACCCACCGTCATTTGGTCAATCTTCAGTGTTGGTTGGCCCACGCAAACAGGCACACTTTGCCCATCTTTGCCACACACACCAATTCCAGGATCAAGTTGGCTATCATTAGCCACCATACTGACTTTTTTCAATACTTCGGGGCCATTACCCACCAAGGTTGCCCCTTTGATTGGAGCAGTGATTTTTCCATTCTCAATTAAATAAGCTTCGCTGGCACTAAATACAAAATTCCCAGAAGTTATATCAACCTGGCCTCCTGCGAAATTAGGTGCATAAATTCCTTTTTTAACTGATTGAATAATCTCTTGAGGATCAGATTGACCCGACAACATCAGAGTATTGGTCATTCGAGGCATCGGTAAATGAGCATAAGACTCTCTTCGCCCATTACCCGTTGGCGCAACCCCCATAAGCGATGCATTATGCTTATCCTGCATATAGCCTTTCAAAATGCCTTTTTCGATCAAAACCGTCGATTGAGTTGAAGTTCCTTCATCATCAACATTGAGCGAGCCTCTTTGTTGACTTAAAGTACCGTCATCTATCACTGTACAAAGTTCTGAAGCAACTTGTTGTCCAATACGATTAGAATAAGCCGACGATCCTTTACGATTAAAATCACCTTCAAGCCCGTGACCAACCGCTTCATGTAACAAAACTCCCGGCCAACCATTACCCAACACAACAGGCATCATTCCTGCTGGCGCTTCAATCGCTTCTAAATTAACCACCGCCTGAGACACAGCATTTTTAACGAGTGTTTCAAGATCCATAGTTAACAACTGTGACCAACCATAACGGCCGCCAAGCCCTGCACTACCTCTTTCACGTTTAGCATTCGATTCGGCAACTACAGTGACATTTATACGAATCATAGGCCTAATATCGGCTGCCAAAGTACCATCAGTAGCTACCACCAGCATGTGCTCATGCGCGGCAGACAAAGATACAATGACTTGAGTAACTTTCTCATCCATACTACGCGCAGCTTTATCGAGTTTTCGTAACAAATCAATTTTTTCAGTTTGAGCTACTTGCTCCATAGTTGGAGCTGAAGTATATAAATTTGCGGCGTGGGCTACATTAAAGCTCACTTGTCTATTTTGTCCAGCTCGACTGATGCTTGTTGCGGCATTAATAGCATTGGTCAACGCCGTGAGCTGCAATTGGTTAGCGTAAGCAAATCCAGTTTTTTCACCTTCTATAGTTCTAACACCTAAACCTTTGTTTAGGTTATAGCTGGCATCTTTGACAATACCGTCTTCCAACTGCCAAAATTCCATTTGCACTTCTTGAACAAAAATATCTGAAAAATCGATTTGATAACGATAGAGGTCAGTTATAGCTTCTTGTAATGTCTCGATATTAAGATCAGATTCTTGGAATAGGTATTGCTCTACTTGCTGTATGATGCTCATGTCGTCTCACTAATGAGTTTGTTAGGGAATTAATCGTCGATGTTTGTGTGCTGGAAATTTTGCTTTTATTGCATCAATCTCATCAAGCCTGATAGTAGCAACTAAAGCGCCTTGTTGAAACTCCGATTGAGCTATCACTTTGCCCCACGGGCTCACTATCATACTATGTCCGAAAGTTTTGCGTTGATTATCATGAGTGCCTGTTTGATTGGCTCCAAGTGTAAAAGCCAAATTTTCTACCGCACGAGCCTGTAAAAGTAGCTGCCAATGAACCTTTCCTGTATTCAAAGTAAATGCTGATGGCACTAATATCACTTCAACGTTTTGCTGCTGATAACGACGATAAAGTTCAGGAAAGCGCAAATCATAGCATACTGAAAGGCCAAACTTGACTCCATTAAATTCAAACACACTATCTCGCCGACCAGGATAAGTATTGGAAGATTCTGAATAGGCTTCAGCATCGTTAATAGCAACGTCAAATAAGTGAATTTTATCGTAATAGGTAATTAGAGTACCATTTGGCGCATATACATAGCATCGGGCATAAGGTCGTTTAGAATGGTTTGAGTTAATAGCTATTGTTCCGCCCACAATACAAACACTAAATTTTTTAGCGATATCTTGCATCCACCGCTGTATATTTCCTTCACCATGTGCTTCGGTGTACTCTAGTTTTTGCCCTTGATATTTTTCCATTAAGGCAAAAGACTCAGGCAGAATCACCATTTGTGCACCATGAGTTACAGCCTGCTCAATAAACTGCTCTGCCAAGCGCAAATTATCCTGAACATTACTCGTTGAACACATTTGAATTAAGCCAACGGTTAGAGCTCTGGACATTAGATCGCCAGACACAGATTCGTAATTGCTTTCTTTAGAGTTAGATGATTGCATTGAGTTTATAAACTAACCTTTGCTATTATTCTGAAGGGGTTTCAGTCTCTGTAGACTGCTTGTTTGGCTGATGTTCAATCAGCTCTTCTTCGGGTACTACAATCTCTTTAGACTTCTTATCTAGCTCAATAACTTTAGGATCTGATAATGAGCCTGTTATTTTATATTCAAGACTCACTACAACATCGATTACTGGCTCAAAAATTTTATTCACCAATAACATAATTAAACCCGTCGTAGGCTCCAAAGCCCAACCAGCAAGAATTGGCAAACTTGAACTAATTTTTGGACTAACCAATACATTTTGATCAACCGTTTTAGTGACGAGATTAGTATAACCACTGACCACGACATCTGCTGCTGCGCCTTTTATTTTCACTTGATCGCTATATACCAGTCCGTTTTTTATCGAAAAATTTCCGTCGATTTCATCAAAGAAAAAACCATCCTGGAATAAATCACTAAAATCTAACGATAATCGACGACGCAAACTTTGCAAAGATAACAAACTAAAAATTCGAGCTTGTTTATCGCTTAACTCCTTAACTACCCCTTCTTCGGTATCCAGCGTCAAAGAGCCATTCAACCTTGATAACTCAAACTCATGAAAACCACCCCGCCAATCTAAAGCGATCTTACCCTTAGACTGAGCATCTTTTAAACCATCACCATACCCCCAATGCTGCAGTAACCTGCCTGCATTAGCAGTTTCAAAATCGATAGATAAGTTTGAAGTGCTGCCATACCAAGTTGCTTCAAGATAAGCCGATAAAAGCCCATTTACTTGGCTATCGCCTTGCACAAAAACACCTTTATCATTTTTTGAAGACACTAGCGTCAACACACCCGTATCAATTCCGTTAATCACGCAGGACTGACACTCAAATTGCCAGTCATAAAAGGATGATTGATTGAGCTGAATTTCATTATCCGAAATATCACTAAAAGGTTTTAACTGAATATTCAAATGCTCAACTGTTAAATGTTTTCGACCATCTGCAAATAATGTTAAATGACCATTTCCTTCTTGAGAGGTTACATTAAAGCGAACACTTTGATCGGATAATTTGTCATCAGAAAATTGTACATCATGTATTTTCTGACCAGCCACTTCAAATAAAGGTGATTGAACTCGAATACGCTCGATCCATTGCGGCCAATAAAAATCACCATTTTTTGTGATGTTAATACTGTTTAACCACTCTTTAGCCACAACCTCATCAAAATGCCCCTCAATTGCAATACCTTTATCTGGAGAGGTGATATCTGTCGTAGCTAGATTGCCAAGTGCCACTACTCCATTAATAGTTTCTTCCGTAGCATTTGAATTGAATTTTATTTGCGAAGAAATACTATCTCGATAAATGGCTCGAATGGTTACATCATTATTTAATTTAGCTACTGTAACAAGCGCAGGACTTATTTCTTCATCGGATTTACTTAACCAACTTGGTCCATCGATTTGCGTTCCATGCAATTGTGATCGAACAATAATAGATTCATGTTCATTGTTATCCATACGATAATTGAAAAAAACATCACTGTTACCATTGATGTTTAAAGGCGATTCAATTTGCAAGTAACTAAGTGCTTTACTAAAGTTAACATTGGAATTTGCCTTAATATTGATTAGATCGTCGGATCCTGCAAAGTCAGCTGCCTTAAGTTCCAGATCGACAGGACTACCCCAAAGTTCTACAGAGAACTGATTTGTATAAGCTCCATTTTCAGTAAAATGAAGTTCGCCGAACACATTATTAAGCTGAATAGCATATGGCAATCCCGTAACACTGTTACCTGAAAATCTTGTCAATCCTTTTAATTTTACTTTCGAGTCATCGCTGCTACCAAGAGGTATATTTAATTCAATTTCAGATTCAAGGCTATGCTCAAAAATGATCGACTCTAATTCACTACCCAGCCACTCTTTGAGCGGTGACTGTGAATACAGAGCACTGTAGCTTAAAGGGGTTGAATTTGCCGTCGCAGTAAGATTAAGACTCGAGTCATCATCTGAAAAAGAAACGATTTGAGCTGTAGCAGTTTTCAGTATATTGCCGGTTAATCGCCCTTCACTAGCAGTTATATACATTCCATCGTTAATAAAAGATGCATGAGCCTTAATGCCGTCAGCTTGAGGCCAGTCAGGATCAAATTTCAAGCTGGCGTTTGTTATCCAAGCCTGCGTATCAAATTGGCCTTGAAAATTCTGGTAAGGAAAACCTTCTATTGTTCCTCGCCATATCATCTTTGCAAAATCCACCACTCCATTCTGCAGACTCTGCTCAAGATAAGTCAGCACTTCTTGTTGCATCACATTTCTTGGCCAATAATACTCTAGTCGCTTGATGTTAATATCACTTCCTTCAGCATAAAGCGATAGCTCAACATCTTTATCATCCTTCAGACGTATAGCTCCATAAGCCCGAGCCTTTGCATCAGCATTAGTAAATACAAAATCTCTAACATTTATCGTAATATCTTCATTTTTTTGCAATAAATCAAAATCACCAACGACTTTAAGATTTTGTACGTCAACCCCTTCTTTGAAAACCTGTGACCAATGAAGAATTTTTTCTTGCGCATTAATACTGTAATTCCAGTGCGAAGAATTCGATTGATTTTCGATAACAACACTATCAAGCTCAATGCCTGGATATTGCTTAAACTCATTAATCGAGAAATTATTTAACTCAATAATCCCCTTTTTTGTTTGAATGCCTTGGTCAGATTTAGTTAATGCAATTTGTACTTTATTTATTAAACCACTGGGCTTCAAACCCATTGCCAAACTCCGTTGCTCACCAGATAGAAAAGGCTGACCCAAAGCTACAAGATATTCAATAGGCATATCTTTGGCAGCAACATCCCACTGATTAATTAGTTTATTTTGTTGCAAACTAAAATAACTGTGTACAGGTTTAGATTCGGTTGCTTGCGCATTTATTGGCAAATGATTAAGAATGAACTTTTCTGTTTCGAAAGAAAGTAACTGTTGGTCTTGCTTAAAATTAACCACTGCATCAAGATTTTTTGGGTTATTGTCCGAGCCATCAGCAGTAACTTCAAGACGACCACTTGCAACCTCATCACCTTGTAAGTTTACCCAAGAGCGTACATTAATATTACTTAAAGTCGGAACTTCAGATTTATTAAGAAATTGATAGAGGTTGTCAGTATCAATATGTGTAATATCTGCAAAAAGGTTAATTCGACTTCCTTGACTCAGCGGCCAACCTTGAGACTCAATCACTAAGTTTGCTTTATTAAAAAAGTCACTATAGCTTTGAATGACAAGTTGCCTTTCTTGCTTAATGCGTTGATATTTAACCCGAGGAACAGTAAAGGATACAGCCTGTTTATTTCTGCTTACTTTCAATGAAAGATCGCTAATTAAAATATTTTCTTGCTGTAAAATTTCTGGATGTCGCTGAAAGAACAACTTTATCAAATCCGCGTCAATTCCTTTTGATGCTTGTTCTGAGGCATGTAGATAATCTATATTCAAGCCTGATAAAGACACATTTTCAGTACGCAAATAACCAAAGTATAAGGTTTGCCAAAAGCGCAAACTGACATCACTACGATTGCTGGAGATAAGCAAGGATCCGTCATTAGATTTCCAGCTCGCACCCTCCAGGGAAATTAATGGCTTGAACTTACTCCAATCAACGGAGAGCTTGGTATAATTAAAATCACCACCTATTTGTTGCTCTATATATCCTTCAACTCGCTCTTTATCTTTCAGCCAATAAGGTAAAGCTAATTTGAAAAGTGACAGTATAAGAACAAATAAGATAATAAAAATTGAAAGTAACCAAAGTAATTTGGTTAACAATTTTCTAATATTTTTAATTATCACTCTACTCATTAATACCAGTAAAGCTCCATGATGAGTTCATCACATCAGCACCACATCGAACTGATCAGGAGCATATAGCGACTCAACTTGCAAACGAATTGGTTTTCCAATATCAGTTTCCAATTCAGCTAAACTACTTGCTTCCTCATCTAATAAACAATCAATTACCTCTTGACTGGCTAACACTAAAAACTTTTGAGCATCATAGGCCCGTTCCGCTCGACTAATTTCGCGAAATATTTCGTAGCAAATAGTTTCAGGGGTTTTAACAAATCCCCGTCCATTACATTGTTGACACGGCTGACACATTAAGCGCTCTAAACTTTCTCTTGAACGCTTTCGAGTCATTTCAACTAACCCCAAAGAAGAAACTTCTGAAATCTGTGTTTTAACGTGGTCACGCTCTAATGCTTTTTCTAAAGTTCTCAAAACTTGACGTTTATGCTCATCCTCAAGCATATCAATAAAATCAACAATGATAATTCCACCTAAATTACGCAGTCGTAACTGACGCGCTACCGCCGTAGCCGCCTCCAGATTGGTTCTAAAAATTGTTTCTTCCAAATTTTTAGAACCAACAAAAGCACCTGTGTTAACGTCAATGGTTGTCATCGCTTCTGTTTGATCAATAATTAAATAGCCACCTGATTTAAGGTGTACTTTACGCTCTAAAGCCTTCTTGATTTCATCTTCTATATTGTATAAATCAAATAGCGGGCGCTCTCCATGATAATCTTCAATCGAATCACCAACTTCTGGCAAAAACTGGCTCACAAAGTTTCGAGCCTTCTTACTCGTTTCTTGTTCGTCAAAACGAATTCGCTCAACATCGTCAGCTATGATATCTCGAATAACTCGTAGCTCTACGCCTAAATCTTGATGAATCATGCCTGGGGCTTTGGTAGTTTTGGCATCTTCATTGATGCGCGCCCAAAGTTTTGTTAAAAACTTTGCATCTCGATGTAATTCAACATCTGAAGCACCTTCTGCGGCAGTGCGAATTATGTAACCTATATGTTCATTCGAACTATCATCAAAACCTTCATCTGTTAAAATTTGTTTGAGCCTCTCTCTCTCTAACTCATCTTCAATTCTTTGCGATACACCAACATGTTGATTATCAGGCATCAGGACTAGATAACGAGAAGGTATGGTTATATGAGTAGTTAATCGCGCACCTTTGCTGCTAATAGGATCTTTGATTACTTGCACTATTATTTTCTGACCTTCATGCAAAAGGCTTGAGATATCAGCGTCTTGAACGGCATTCTCTTGTAATAAATCAGCACCTTCAGTTGCTCGTTCTTTTTCCTCATTATGGCCGCTACCCACAATATCTGCTACATGTAAAAAAGCAGCTCTATCATGTCCAATATCCACAAACGCAGCTTGCATTCCAGGCATAACTCGACGCACAATACCCTTATAAATATTCCCAACAATACCGCGATTGGAAGTACGCTCTAAATGTACCTCTTGCAACATGCCATTTTCAACAATAGCAACTCGCGTTTCTTGTGGTGTAACATTAATTAAAATTTCTTCGCGCATCGTTTCATTATTCAATTATGATAATAGATATTTAACCTGCATTTGCTCTAATAGCAAGCTGGTTTCGTACAATGGTAAACCCACTACTCCAGTATAACTACCGCTCATCATACTAATAAAGCTAGCAGCAGCACCCTGAATAGCATATGAACCTGCTTTACCAAACGGTTCGCCTGTTGCGCAATAGGCATCAATCTGCCGATCCGTTAGACGAGCAAACTGAACTTCACTAGAGGCGGTCTTTTCAA
Organism: Kangiellaceae bacterium; assembly: GCA_013373015.1. Taxonomy (GTDB): domain Bacteria; phylum Pseudomonadota; class Gammaproteobacteria; order Enterobacterales; family Kangiellaceae; genus Kangiella. Next base: position 17,563 of record JABXIQ010000002.1, on the reverse strand, counting down.
TAGCTTCTTCGCCAAGACACAAAGCTACGCTGGTAAACACCTGATGTTTTTTACCCGCCAAAGAACGTAAGGTGAGTCGTGCATCTTGGATATCTTTAGGCTTTCCCAGTAGCTCTCCCTCTAGCACAACAATGGTATCTGCGCCCAAAATAGGAATCGATTTTGAATAGTCTGGGTGCGTCATTGCTGAGCGTGCTTTGCCAATTGCAAGGCGTTTCACATACTCAGCAGGACTTTCTTTATCGAAAGGAGTTTCATCAAACTGATTGGTGATAAGCTCAAAAGAAACTCCTAGCTGTTTCAGTAATTCCTTGCGCCTCGGCGAGCTGGAAGCTAAATATATTGATTCAAATTGCGCCATGATCACTCTCTAAATTTTAGTATTAAACCTGAGGTTAATATCAAAGCATTGCTGTTCTGCAATTAAACGACCTTAAAATAACGCCTAAGATCACGCAATAAAATAAATAACCAAGGCCACAAAACAGCATTAATCAGCGCTGCAAACCAATAGTCCCAATCTGGTGCTGGCTTACCTGTTAAACGTGATAACCACAAAACAATCGCTAAATACAATACACTTAACGAACCCATAGTTAGAGCTTGCTTCCAATGTGGAAATAAACGGATCCGCTTGTGATTGAGGTGTACAATAAATACCACTACGCACAAGGCGAAACTATGCAGCCCTAAAGTGGTTCCGAGGAGCGCATCTAGCATAAGTCCCCACACGAAAGCCCACAACAAGCCAAAACGATATGATAATGCGATGGCCCAATAGCTAACCACCAATAACAACCAACTGGGTCTATAAGCTTGCCAAGCCTCAGGCAAAGGGAAAATACTTAGAATCAAGGCAATTATTAGTGATAAATATATCACCCAACTTGCGTGCTTGCTTTTAGTTTTCATCCACAACTCCCTGCACAGTTTCAGAATTGTCTTCCAACTCAGGCGCTTGCGGCTCTTTTGAAAAAGAAGATGGTTCATTTGCACGATAAGGCCATAACAGCAAGACGTGATCGGCGGTGTTAATATTGGCAGTAGGCTCTGCTAATATTTCAGCATAAGGCTGAGTGGTTTGTTTGGTTACTGAGATCACTTTTGCCACAGGATAGCCATCGGGAAATTTCTCGCCCAAACCAGAGCTTAACAACAAGTCACCTTCTTGAATATCAACTGTATTGGGTAAGTGTCTTAAATATAAAGATTGACCATTACCCTGCGCTATTGCTCTAACACCATTGCGATCATCGCGCACAGGGATGGCGTGTTTGGGGTCATTAAGCAACACCATGCGGCTGGTAATATTAGAAACCTGCGTGATTTGCCCCATTACCCCATCGGCATCTACCACAGCTTGTCCAACAAATACGCCGTGATTGGCTCCTTTATTAATAATCAAACCATTGGTAAATTTGCTGGCATCAACATTCAAAACTTCAGCTACGAGCCGTTGACCACGCAGGTTTCTGGCGGATCCCAGCAAGGCCCGCAATCGTCCATTTTCAGACTCCAATCCTACCAACCTTTGATTTTGCGCTTTTAAGATTAAAACTTCATCTTTTAGGCGGCGGTTTTCATCCTGCAAATCATTACGACTAACAATATTATCATCCGCCCACGAAGCTACTTCATTTGGCAAGTTTGCCAAATAATAAACAGGCGTTAACACGGTAGAAACTGTCTTGCGCGCAGAATCAAGATAACCAAAACGATAATCCAAAACCATCAACACGCTCGAAACCACCAGCGCCATGAACAGCTGAATGATCAAAGATGGGCCTTGGGTGAATATATTCTTGATGACCTTGCTCCTATTTCTTCATTTTCTTATTTCTTATTAGCTAGAATGCAAAAACGGGCCCTAACCAGCCCGATTTTGCAAAAACCACTCATATCAATCAATCGTATGAGAATAGGTCACCACCATGCTCATCAATAGTTTCAAGCACTTTACCACCACCACGAGCAACACAAGTCAGTGGGTCTTCAGCGACAATCACTGGCAAACCAGTTTCTTCCATTAACAAACGATCAAGATCACGAATTAATGCACCGCCGCCAGTTAAGACCATACCACGCTCAGAAATATCCGCAGCTAACTCAGGTGGGGACTGCTCAAGCACTGTTTTAACCGCTCGCACTATTCCATGTAATGGGTTTTGCAATGCCTCTAAAATTTCATTGGAGTTGATGGTGAAACTTCTTGGAATACCTTCGGCTAAATTACGGCCACGAACATCAAGTTCGCGCACTTCTGTGCCCGGATAAGCTGTACCAATTTCATGTTTGATACGTTCCGCCGTTGCTTCACCAATGATAGTGCCGTAGTTACGACGGATATATTCAATAATTGATTCATCAAAACGGTCACCACCGATACGCACTGAATCCGAATAAACCACACCGTTCAATGACAAAATTGCAATTTCAGTAGTACCACCACCGATATCAACAACCATCGAACCACGCGCTTCACCTACAGGCAAACCCGCCCCTACTGCAGCAGCAACAGGCTCTTCAATCAAGAACACATCACGCGCACCAGCACCTAAAGCAGATTCCTTGATCGCTCTACGCTCTACTTGGGTTGAGCCACAAGGCACACAAATCAATACTCGAGGGCTTGGACGGAAAAAAGTATTATCATGCACTTTACGGATAAAATGCTGTAGCATCTTCTCTGTAACTTCAAAATCAGCAATTACGCCATCTTTTAATGGACGTATGGCAACGATATTGCCTGGCGTACGACCAAGCATACGCTTTGCGGCTTCACCAACCGCTGCAATAGACTTTGCACCACCCGCTCGATCTTGTCGAATAGCCACTACCGAAGGCTCGTCTAAAACAATCCCCTGATCACGAACATAAATTAGGGTGTTCGCTGTTCCCAAATCAATCGACAAGTCTGTCGAAAATAAACCACGTAACTTATTAAACATCTACGGAAAAATCCTGATAATAAAAATTCTAAAAAATCAAATTATGTCTATTGATAAATGCTGGTTGAAATTTCACGCTAGAAGCCTTTATTTATAGGGGCTAACGCTATATCTAGGCAAATAAAAAAACAATCGCGCTACTCTAACAATACTAGCCATAGTGAGCAAGCCTAAAACTCAATCAATGACACTTTTTTATGGTTTTGATAAGTACCACAACAAAACTAACGAAGCAGTCAACAATAAACCTCATGCCAGGTCATTATGAATTGATCACTGAATGTGCGCATTTAATCAAATAATAAGATAGCACCATCAGCCACCAGCAACACACTAGTAGACCCTAGTTTTATCAGATAATTCCCTAGAAATGTATGTAATTCATTATTTTTTAAGGAATTTTAACGATTGATGAACTAACAGGAGTAAAAAATGCTCACACCACTGAGGAAATAGCAAATTATGGCAAATATTGCCCAAAAGTGACGCGATTTTGTCCCGCTAGATCATTCACTGATTGCACGCGGCAAAAACCATTCTCTGTTAAAATTGCCTGCACTTTTAGAGCCTGATCGTAACCATGCTCAAACATCAACCAACCACCTGATTTAAGACAACTAACCGCTTGCTGGGTTATCGTTTTAATATCAGCCAAACCTTGCTCACCTGCCACCAGCGCTTGATAGGGCTCATAGGTTAAATGGTGTAAGTGAGGATCCCCCTCTTCTACATAAGGAGGATTGCTAACGATCACATCTAACTCACCATAAGACCAATTTTCGAGCCATGAGCCATGTATCATTTCAACATTATCTATTTGATTTTGCTGAGCATTTTCTTGAGCAATCCGTAAAGCTGGTAGGCTAAACTCTACCGCAAAGACCTTAGCGTAAGGTCTTTCACTGGCTATCGCCAAAGCAATAGATCCACTTCCTGTTCCCAGATCAACCACATGCGTTTTGGCTTCGGATTGCGTACTAATTTTCAGTAACGCTTGTTCAACCAATGTTTCGGTTTCAGGCCTTGGAACCAAGGTATCTGCAGTGACTTTTAAGGTCAGCGTCCAGAAGTCTTTGTAGCCAAGAATATAAGCTATCGGCTCACCTTGTTTACGACGCGCCAATAACTCATGAAAAGCAGAAATTTGCTGTTGACTAAGTTCACGCTCAGGCCAAACCTTGAGCCAGCTTCTATCTTTTTGCAGACAGTGAGCGAGTAATAACTCACTGTCTAGACGAGGATTATCAATGCTTGAATGACCTGATAAAAGATTGATCGCCTCGGTTAGTTGCTGACTTATGCTACCTTCCATATAACCCTGTCCTTGTACAATTTTTTAATCAGCAGGCCTTTATCACTATTCACTATCAGTAATTAGCCGTTTTGTTCTGATAATGCAGCCAATTGATCGGCTTGATGCTCTTGAATCAATGGCTCAACGATTTGATCAATATCACCTTCCATCACTTCATCAAGTTTATAGAGAGTTAAATTAATTCTATGGTCAGTCATACGACCTTGCGGGAAATTATAGGTACGAATACGATCGGAGCGATCACCCGTTCCTACCAAGTTGCGACGCATTTCGGTTTGCTCCGATTGCGCTTTAGCCTCTTCTGCCGCCTGCAAACGCGCTTGTAGTACCGACATTGCTTTAGCCCGATTTTTATGTTGCGAACGCTCGTCTTGGCACTCAACCACTACCCCTGTAGGCAAATGGGTAATTCGAATGGCTGAGTCTGTTTTATTCACGTGCTGACCACCAGCTCCCGAAGCTCGGAAAGTATCAACCTTCAAATCCGCAGGGTTAATCTCAATTGCATCCACTTCATCCGCTTCTGGCATGATCACAACGGTACAAGCTGAGGTATGAATTCGACCTTGCGACTCAGTTTCTGGAACTCGTTGCACACGATGTGCACCCGATTCAAACTTCAAGCGAGAATAAGCCCCATCCCCAATAATACGCACAATGATCTCTTTATAACCGCCATGCTCACCTTGATTTTCGCTAATAATCTCAACCTGCCAACGCTTTTTCTCGGCGTATTTACTGTACATACGGAACAAATCACCCGCAAAAATCGCTGCCTCATCACCACCTGTTCCAGCACGGATCTCCAAAAAGGTATTCTTAGAATCGTTTGGATCACGTGGCAATAATAATTTTTGCAACTCAACTTCTAACTGCTCAATCAAAGCCTTGGCTTCTTTCAGCTCCTCTTGCGCCATTTCACGCATATCAGGATCATCATCTTTAAGCATCTCTTCAGCAGTTTCTAAGCTTTCAACCGCTTGTTGATATTTTTGGAAGCTAGTTACTACTTCTTCAAGTTGCGAATACTCTTTCGACAAATCACGAAATTTATTTTGATCGGAAATGACACTCGGATCACCCAGCAAAGCACTAATCTCTTCGTGACGCTCAACCAACCCTTCTAATTTTCCAGCAACAGTATCTTGTAACATATTGTATTTACTTACTTTTTAGGTTTTTAATCATTATCCAAATCAAATAACTCGCGAGTTATTTTATGGGTATCCAGTTCATCGTGATCTTGACGCAACCATACTAAAGGCTGATGTAAAAACTTCTTCATCAAACGATGGGTTAACTCTTCTAAAGCTTTTTCCGCTTCTTGTTGGCTTGGTCCAGCTTCATCACCGTTATTGACCGCAACCAGCGCCTTGGCACGCTCTAGCTCATTGTGCGCAATAGTAGCAAACTTTTGCCTTAATTCACGCACCGTATCGTGTTTCTCGCGACCAGCTTGCCATCGGCTAAACTCAGCAACGAACTCTTGCAATATCACTTCTGCCTGTTCTGCCGCTTGTTGACGCGCTTGCATATTTTCTTGGATCACGCCTTCTAAATCATCTACCGTATATAAATAGACGTCATCCAACTTGGCAACTGAACTTTCAATATCTCGCGGCACCGCCAAATCGACCATAAACATGCTTTTACGACGACGTTGCTTAATGGCTGATTCAACCATACCTTGCCCAATAATCGGCAACATACTGCCAGTTGAAGAAATCACAATATCAGCCTGCGGTAAATAATGCGGTATAGCTTCTAGTCCAATCGCTTTATAACTGGTATCGGCTTCCGATTTGGCAATTTCATTAGCGAGCTTTTGTCCATTTGCTAAGGTTCGGTTGGCCATAATCATCTTAGCCACATTCTGCTGCTGCAAATGTCTTGCCGCTAACTCAATAGTTTCACCAGCTCCCACAAACAACACGCTCAACTGAGAGAAATCGGCGAAAATATGTTTAGCTAAACTAACCGCAGCATACGCCACTGAGACTGGATTTGTGCCAATTTCTGTTTCATGACGTACTCGCTTGGCCGCCGAAAATGCTTTTTGAAACAAACGCTCTAACACTTGAGCGATGCTACCAGCTCGACGCGCCTTTTGATAAACCGCTTTAAGCTGTCCCAAAATTTGCGGCTCGCCCAACACCATCGAATCAAGACCACTCGCCACACGCATTAGGTGTAAAACTGCATCCTGTTCAAGATAGGTGTAAACGTAAGGTTGTAGATCCTGCTGAAGTTGCTTTTTACCTTCTATCCAACGTAATGTGAGTTCTATTAATTGTTGATCGTTCAGTTCAGTGCTTGCCAAATAAAACTCAACCCGATTGCACGTTGACAAGATCGCCACTTCACAGCTGTGCAAAGCATGACTGAGCTCAGCCATCATTTCTGCCAGTTCGTGGTCCGCAAACGCTGCTTTTTCACGCACCTCAACAGGGGCTGTTTTGTGGTTAATTCCTAATGCAATCAATGACATAGTATTAGATATGTGTGTTACGAGCGCCCAGCAAAAAACTGTTCAAAACGACACAACACTGACATCTTTGTCGTTATCAAACAGGCTTCAAACTATCAATGGCTTATAAATAGGCGCGAATTATAACACCGCCTTTTACTCACCGCTAATCTTAAAAATTCGTTAAAAGATAACGATTTCTCTGTAATAAAGCTGTTTTCCTGCTAATCTTAACGAATAGATGCAACACTTTAGGACAATAACGCTAATACCTTGAAACGGGCGATATGCCCTTGGCCAATTCAATAGCTCTAATTTGACAGGAAGTTTCAACACTCATCACAAATGACTCATAAAGCCCTTACACCAACAACCTACATAAAGCAGACTTACTCTCAGCGCACCTCTTCGCTGCGACATGTTGGTTGCTTGCTGTTATTGAGTTGCACATTATTAAGCGGGCTAACCGCATGTAGCACCGCGACTAAACATCAAACCATCGCTATTGATTCGCAACCTGAGGCGATAAAATCTGGGCATCCAAATATCACTCATCTCGACCCAGATCAAAGAAGCCAATTGTATTTCAGTATCCTTTTAGCAGATATTGCGCAAAGGCAGGGATTATTTGAAGTTGCACAAGGTAATTTTCTTGATGCAGCCGACAAAACCAGCAGTGTTGCGCTGGCTAAACAAGCGGCTTTAATTTCGTTGCAGGAAAAGAAATACGCAGATGCGCTGCAGGCTGTAACCATTTGGCAACAAGCCGCACCCGACGATGCCAGCGTTCATAAAGTGGCCTTAGTGGCACATTTGGCGTTACGACAATATACTCAAGCTGAACAAGACTTTGAACGATTGTTACCCTTATTACCAAGCAATAAAGACGAGCAGCTCTATCAACTTATTCAACTGGGTTCTTATCAAGAAGATATTGATTTTATTAGTTTTTTTGATGAACAAAACAATAAAAACTCGGCTTCAAGCAGTACAACTAGTCGAGCAAAGATCGCCAATCCAGTGTTAGCCTGTGTGAAAGCATATTTTCTACTCAAATCAGAAAATGCAGATGCACAAACCGAATTAATACACCAATTATTAGATAGCGCTTTAGCTCAGGAACCAGCCTTTCTATCAGCAATTGAGCTTAAAGGAGAGGCTTGGCTACTGGATTCAAGAGATAAGCGTGAGCAGTACTTTGAGCAAGTGTTAGCGCAAAATATTCTTAATCAAAAACAAACTTTTCGGTTAGCTGAATTGCTTTACACCCAAAAAAGTTACTCAACTGCGATCAAAGCATTTCAAACCGTTTTAGCCAATACACCGCAAACGGAAGTCGATAGCTCAAGCGCATTACAAGCCAAGTATTTAATGGCAGGCAGTTATTATGCTCTAGAACAATATCCGCAAAGCGCTGAACTTTTTGCGCTGCTTACTGCTCAAGACTACAAACCTGATATTAGCAGTTATTATTGCGCTGACTCAGCTCTACGCGATGAAGACTATGATCTGGCCATTGAATGCTATCTACAAGTTCCGCGCGGTAATTATTATCTGAAAGCAAGAACTCAGTTAGCGCAGTTATATGCTGACCAAGGCCAATGGCAGCGCGGGCAAGAATCGCTGCAACAAGCGCAACGAAACGTTGGTCTTGCCGATAAACAACGGCTATTACAATTTGAAATCGACTATTTGACCCAATTACAGCAATACGAGCTTGCCCAACGTCGTATCAATAGCGCCTTACAAATCGAACCTGACAATAGCAGTCTCTATTATTTGCAGTTGCAATTACTCAACCAAAGCCAATCGGTGGAGCAATTTGTAACATCGGTTAACACCTTTCAACTAAACGCCAGAAGCGCTGAATTACGAAAAGAGATAAGCTTAATGGCGGCTGGTTTCTTGCAAAACCGTCACAGCTATTTATTGGCTTATAAACTGCTGGAGCAAGAAAGCCAACGCAATCCTGAAGATTTAGATTTACTTTATAATAAAGCCCTTGCTGGCGAACCTTTGGGGTATTATGCCCAACTTGAGCGCGATTTGCGCTTAATTCTAACCATCAAGCCAGATCACATCGATGCAATGAATGCCTTGGGTTATACGCTAGCCGATATGAACCGTTCGTTAGAGGAAGCTCAGCGATTAGTCGAAGCCGCTTATCAAAAAGACCCTGAAAGTAGTGCCATTCAAGATTCAATGGGTTGGATACAATATCGCTTGGGCAATTTACAAAACGCTTTAACCTACCTGCAATCAGCTTATGACAAAACTCCTGCCGCTGAAATAGCAGCTCACCTGGGTGAAGTTTTGTGGATGCTCGATCAAAAAGACCAGGCTAGGCAAATTTGGCAAAAAGCCTTGCAGAAAGAACCTAATAACCAGTATATTTTGCGCACCTTAAGACGTTTCCCTGAAGCCAATATTGCTTCAGGGGTCGGTGTTTAACACTAATATTTAATACCCAACCATAAGGCGATACATGACCTTTCGTGAGCTACCATTAGCAAAAACAATACAAAAAACCATCTTAACTATCATTGCGCTCTTCCTATTGAGCGCCTGTGAAACAACTCCAGTCAAACAAGCAACAACCGTTTGGGACGACCCTTTGTGGCAACGTCAATACCAGCAGCTAAAAACCATTGAGCAGTTCCAGCTCAAAGGCCGTATTGGAATTACTCATCCCCAAGACAGCTTTTCTAGTAACTTCCTATGGCAACAACAAGCTCATAATCATTTCGACTTCCGCTTATACGGCGCCTTTGGTCAAACCTATGCCATTATGAAAGTGACCCCAATGATCAGCACTTTAGATACAGGCGATGAGCGTCATTTTGAAGGAACCAATCCAGAATATTTGCTTTACAGCATACTAGGCTGGAGTTTACCCATAAATTATTTGCAAGATTGGGTTAAAGGCTTGCCCACGGGCATTAGCCAAAATAATTTATTGATCAATGCCGATGGCACCTTGCAACAATTAACCTATCAGGATTATGTAGTGACTTATGAGCGCTATGCTGAATTTCAACTAGCAAGCGCAATTGAAGGTGAAACAGTTGCCACAAAACTACCCACAAAAATTAAAATCCTGCAAGGTGATAATAAAGTCATTCTGTCAAATCGCAGTTGGGACATGAACTCTACAACCATCCCTACTGATACCAAGGCCTATCAATAGCCATGAGTTTTCAGATCACAACTGCCAGTTTAGATAGTGAGGGATACAGCTATTGGCCCGCACCAGCTAAGTTAAATCTTGAATTGCGTGTACTTGGTCAGCGCGATGACGGTTATCATGAGTTACAAACCTTATTCCAATTATTAGATTATGGTGATGATATTTGGATCAAATCCAATGATACGGGTCGATTATCGCTACAATCAGAATATGATGAGGTTCCAAGCGCTGATAATTTGATTATTAAAGCAGCCAAAGCTCTGGCTCCATACAATTCTCAAGCCCTTGGCGCAGATATTAAACTGCATAAAAAATTACCCTCTGGCGCAGGTTTAGGCGGCGGTAGCTCAGATGCCGCAACCACCTTGATCGCACTAAACCACTTGTGGAAGTTAGGTTTAGACAACCAAACTTTATGTGATATTGGTAGCAAATTAGGTGCTGACGTTCCTGTTTTCGTCAACGGCTACAGCGCCTGGGCGCAAGGGATTGGTGAAGTTTTAACCAAAACCGAATTACCAGAAAAGTGGTATCTGATTGTTTATCCAAATGTTCACATCAATACAGGTAAAATTTTTTCACATTCAGCGTTGACAAGAAACGATAAACCTATTAAATTACGCGCCACTCGCCAAGGGCAGTATGTTGAAACGCAGCTCGAAGAGCTTGGTTACAACGCCATACAGCCACTTGTCGCAGAGCTTTATCCTGAAGTGAACGAAGCGTTAAACGTCCTTTCACAATATGGACAAGCACTGTTAACAGGAACTGGAAGTTGTGTCTTCTTATCCTTTGACAATGAGCGAGAAGTCCGTAAAATATCGGCTCTGTGCAAGCAGCGCTGGTTAACTCTGGTAGCCAAGGGTATTAATCGCTCTCCTCTACTAGAGATTGCTTAAAAAATAGGGGTATCGCCAAGCGGTAAGGCACCGGCTTTTGATGCCGGCATTCGTTGGTTCAAATCCAGCTACCCCTGCCATTTTCTTTACGTCTATCCGACACAGCCTGCTACGCCACAACTCGTTACTTAAGCTATATTTAAGCTATTTTGGGGCTAACTTTTTAGGGCTTTTTCATGTCTGATTTAATGCTTTTCAGCGGTAATGCAACACCTGAACTTGCGAATGCAATCTCTACTTATCTCAATGTGCCGCTGGGCAAAGTCAACGCAAATCGCTTTAGCGATGGCGAATGCAGTGTAGAAATTCTCGAAAATGTACGTGGTAAAGACGTTTTCATTATCCAATCAACTTGTGCACCCACTAATGACAACTTGATGGAATTAATCATCATGGCCGATGCGCTAAAACGTGCCTCTGCTAAACGTATCACCGCAGTTGTTCCTTACTATGGTTACGCTCGCCAAGATCGTCGCGTTCGCTCAGCTCGCGTGCCAATCAGCGCAAAAGTTGTTGCTGATATGATAGGTGGAGTTGGTTTTGACCGCGTATTGACGGTTGATTTGCACGCTGACCAAATTCAAGGTTTCTTCAATATTCCAGTGGATAATGTGTACGCTACTCCAGTATTGCTAGATCATATTCAAGCCAATGCAGGTGACAATCTCATGGTAGTTTCGCCAGATGTTGGCGGTGTGGTACGCGCTCGCGCAATAGCAAAGCGCTTGAATGACGCAGACCTTGCCATTATCGACAAGCGTCGTCCTCGCGCTAATGAAGTTAGCGTAATGAACATTATTGGTGACGTTACTGACCGTGACTGTGTAATCGTTGATGACATGGTGGATACCGCAGGCACTTTATGCCAAGCCGCGCAAGCTCTTAAAGATCATGGTGCTCGCAGTGTTTCAGCTTATGCTACTCACCCTGTATTATCGGGCAAAGCCATTGATAATCTTAATAATTCTAACCTTGATCGTTTAGTTGTGACTAACACCATTCCTTTAAGCGACGAGGCAAAAGGTTGTGATAGAGTACAAGTATTAAGCCTAGCGCCACTACTTGGCGAATCAATTCGTCGTGTAAATACTGAAGAATCGATTTCAACCATGTTTTTAGACTAAAAAGTCAAAAGCTATCTCGTTATAAAGCGGGATAGCTTTTTACGTCTTAACTACATTTACTCGATCAACCTTTAAAACCTCTTTTCAATTTCTAACAAAGCTCTCTGTAATACACTATCTTCAACATATTCCACTAACGGTGTTTCAATAATAATATCTGGTGTAACGCCATGCGCTTTTTTCTCACCATTAGGCCGTATAATGTGAGCTTTAGGGAAACTAACAGCTATTTTTGTTTTACTTAATTTGAATGCTTCCATTGCGCCATAAGTTGTCGCTAAATCATTGGTTTTTTCACCCATAATAGTCGCAAAATCATAATCTTGAGCTAATGCAGCGGTTGTTACAGCATTTGAATAACTGTGACGATTCACTAAAATATAAACTGGTTTTTCAAATCTTTCTGACGAAGCTTTATTTAATGCTAAATTAAAATCAAAAATATCTCCCTCTGCTAATCCCGCATAACTTGCTTGATACCTTTCTGAGGTTTCTGTAACCACGCTTTCCTTGAGTCGATTTTCATTGGCAGCTATAAATTCAGAACTGACTTTCACTTTAAAATCAGAAGCAAATTTAAAATCCTTGTTCGCAAACTTTTGAATCATGTAATCACTAAAGGAATTGGTCCCACCAGGATTATTTCTCAAATCAATTAGCAAAGCTTTTACTTTTTGCACTGAGAATGTTTCAAAGGCATCATCAATAAAGCTTTTAAAGCTTGTGTGATCCCATACATCTTCGGCATTTTGGTCCGTATTAAAAAATGGACCAGGTCTTAGATAACCAATTTGCTTAGTTACTGTGGTAACTCGCTCAAAACCCAACTCTAGCAACCCTTTCCTCTGCTCCATTTTATGAATTAAATCATCATATCCAATGGTTGCTAGCATGATATCTTTTTGTCCGTTTTCGCCTTTGATAGTTACTTCGTATTGCTCTTGAGCACCATGCTCAAACCAAAGTAACATTGGGAATTGGAGCTCAAGAAAGCCAAAATACATAGTGTCTGTATCTGCCGAAATATATTTCCTCAAATCTTTTAACAGACTGCGCATACATTGCTTATTCAGTGCAACAATTTGATCTCCAGCACTGATATCTTTCGCATCACTATAATTTTCGACCACATAGACTTTGCCATCAATCACTTTTACAAAGAGAGGAAAAGCCTTTCCATCAGACTGACGATAATTGACATAATCTTGGGTTGGAAGATCGATCTTGGTATGCGCAATGTTAGCAAATGATGCAAATGTCTGAAACAAAACCGTTACTTCAGACAGAGTCATTTGCGCATTGATAGAATGCTTTAGTTTGATAAAGTGTTCATCAAATTCTTCCTTTGACCGGTGAGCGTATAAATCATAGTGTGCTTTTTGTAGTCTTTGATACAGCTCTTCAAAGTCATTGATAATCTCTTCTTTGGAAATGTATTGAGTATTGGCTTCGGTATTAGACGCTTTTGTACTCGTTACAAACAATACAAGTATCAAACCTAATAGTACTATTTTGATTAACCATTTATATTGCATTTTTAATTACTCCGAATAATTAATTGATGTGTAATATTAATCTGGCTAAGATCGTGCTATAGGCTGATTAATGATACTTGAAGTAAGTATCTTTTTTTTCTGACTTTACTTTGAATTAAAGCAATATCTTTAATATTCAATAACTTAGACTTGCAAGTGGATAATATCGAATTGGTAAAACTTGGGCAATGGCACTGTGATCTCACCACTGGTGAACTTTCTAATGGGCAAACACAAAACACTTTAGAGCCTAAAACCATAGAGTTGTTATCCTATTTTTTAAACAACCACTCAAAAGTTTTACCTAAAGAGCAGATCGTAAATTCTTTATGGGAAGATACTATAGTCAGCGACGAAGTATTAGCAAAAACCATTTCTAAGCTTCGCAAAGCTCTTAATGATAATCCCAAAACGCCTGAATTCATCGAAACCTTACCCAAAAGAGGTTATCGATTTAAAGTAGCTCCACAACCCATCATCTCAAATAACACACTAAAGCAAGATACCACCAAGGTTGGCCATACCAAATTAGTGTTGCTGCTTGCAACTGTTGCCATCGCTATCGGCACTGTTTTTTTTATATATCGCGACTACAACTCTAGCAATAATCAAAAACAGCCCTCAAGCACAATATTGAACCCAGAGTTAAGCAATTTACAAAAACAGGCAGATGATTATTATTTTCAGTACACTCGAGCTGATAACGAAAATGCTATTCGCTTGTATGAAAGAATTATTGCCGCAGAGCCTAATTTTGGCCCAGCTCAATCAGGGTTAGCAACAGCCTTAGTGCAAAAGGTACTGCGATGGCCTAATGAATTAGGTACTCCTGATATAGAACATACAACCCTTACGCAAGCGCATAAAGAACAAAGACTAGCAACTCCTGAAGCAAAACAATATCTTGAGCGAGCTCAAGCTCTAGGCGAAAGAGCCGTTCGTCTTGCGCCATCAGATTCGTCGGTCCACCGCTCTCTTGGTTTAGTTTATGCAGCCCAAAACAAATTTGATTTGGCACTCAAACACTATGATAAAGCGATTGAGCTTAATCCCAATGCATGGGGAGCCATGATTAATAAGTCTGAGATCTTAGATACACGCAATCAAACCCTAGAAGGATTAGAACTTTTAACAAATGCTTATGAAGCGATGGAACGTGAATATAACTCAGAAACGGTTAAAATTAGACCTTGGCACTCAAAAATTGGTATTGCAATAGCCAAAAAAAGCAATCAAATAGGTAAAAGCCTAGATGCTGAAATATGGTATCGAAGAGTTTTAAACTACTCTCCGCTTGATGTAGAGGCCAACTTAGGTCTCATGGAATTATTGAAATCCAAAGGTGAGCAAGCCTCAGCTAAAGAAATTTGCCACAAACTACAATTATCCGTCTCGCCAGAGTTAAGCTGCCAAGAATAGCCATATTTAGGCGCTCTAAGCCATAAAAACCTAGAGATAGAGCTAGTGTAATCCTTTTTTTCATTGTATAATCGCGCTCCAAATTTTTGCGGGTTCATCCTTGGTCGCAAGGGATAAACCTTTTTTATTAACACTCATTACCTCACCATTTATGGTGTAGAGGAGAAATACAATGAGCGAATTTACTCTAAACGCTGAAGTTCGTAGCGATATAGGGAAAGGTGCGAGCCGCCGCCTACGTCGTTTGGACGATAAAATCCCAGCCGTAGTTTACGGCGGTAAAGAAGAAGCTGTATCTGTAACTTTACTTCACAACCAAGTGATCCGTATGTTAGAAGACGAAGCAGCTTATTCTTCAATCATCAACTTAGACATCGACGGCAAAGTTGAAGAAGTTATCTTAAAAGACATTCAACGTCACTCATACAAGCCGAAAGTTCTTCACATGGACTTAAAGCGCGTTGTTCGTGGCCAAGTTATGCACGCATCAGTACCTTTACACTTCATCAACGAAGATAAAGCACCTGGCGTTAAAGAAGGTGGTATCGTTTCTCACCAAGTAACTTCAGTTGAAATCAGCTGTTTACCACGCCACTTGCCAGAGTTCATCGAAGTTGATCTAGCAAACTTAGGCATGGGTGAAGTTGTACATTTATCTGATCTAGTATTGCCTGAAGGTGTAACTTTAGACGCACTAGCTCAAGGCGAAGACCATGATTTATCTGTTGCTAACGTTGTTCGTCCTGCTGGCCCTGCTTCTTCTGAAGACGACTCAGCAGCAGAAGAAACTGCATCAGAAGAAGGCGGCGAAGAGTAATTCTTCCGCTCCGCCTGTTAGACTTGAATCTGAAGATTCTGCGAACATGTCTAGCATCAAGTTAATTGTGGGCCTGGCCAATCCAGGCTCACAATATCAAGACACCCGTCATAACGCCGGAGCCTGGTATCTCGAAGAGCTGGCTCGAGCTTATAATATCCAACTCAAAGTCGAATCAAAGTTTCATGGCCTTTTTGGCAAAGGTTTGATTGGAAATTACGAAGTTAAACTGCTGATCCCAACCACTTTTATGAATTTAAGTGGCAAAGCCATTCAAGCTGTAGCTAACTTTTATAAGATCCAACCAGAAGAAATACTGATCGCACATGATGAACTGGATATTGAGCCTGGAACTTTGAAACTCAAGAAAGGCGGCGGTCATGGTGGCCACAATGGTTTACGCGATACCATTAGCAAACTGGCCAACAACAAAGAATTTATGCGTCTCCGCGTTGGTATTGGGCATCCAGGCCATAAAAGCAAAGTGTCAGGTTATGTCCTGAATAAACCGAGCGCAGACGAACGTAACGCCATCAATATTGCCATTGATGAAGCAATACGCGAAACACCAGCCCTATTACAGGGCGACTGGGATAAGGCCGTGCAACGCTTACACAGCTTGCAATCACCTTTATCTTCATAAACTGATTATCTAGCAAAGAGAGAATAGACAATGCCTTTGAACTGCGGAATTGTAGGCTTACCAAACGTTGGCAAATCAACTTTATTCAACGCGCTAACCGATGCGGGAATTGATGCAGCTAACTACCCTTTCTGTACTATTGAGCCAAACACTGGTGTTGTTCCTATTCCAGATCCACGACTCGATGCTCTTGCCAAAATCGTCACTCCAGAGCGTATATTGCCAGCCACTATGGAATTCGTGGACATTGCTGGCTTAGTTGCTGGCGCATCAAAAGGTGAAGGTCTAGGTAATAAGTTCCTTGCCAATATTCGTGAAACTCACGCCATTGCACATGTTGTACGTTGTTTTGCCAATGACGACGTAGTACATGTGGCAGGCAAAGTGGATCCTATTGCTGATATTGAAACCATTAATACCGAGTTAGCACTTGCTGACTTAGAATCAGTTGAAAAACGCATACTTAAAGCAACTAAAATTGCTAAAAGTGGCGATAAAGAAGCCAAAGCCGACTTGGAAGTCTTAGAAAAATGCAAAACTTGCTTAGATGAAGGCAACGCATTACGTAGCTTAGACTGGGACAAAGACGAAAAGAAAATTCTTTCGCGCTTCCAATTGATCACCACCAAGCCAACCATGTATATCGCTAATGTTAGCGAAGATGGTTTTGAAAATAACCCTTTGCTTGAGCAGGTTCGTGACTTTGCCGCCAAAGAAGGTGCCGAAGTTGTGCCAATCTGCGCCTCAATTGAGTCAGAAATTGCTGCTCTTGATGACGAAGACAAAGCGGACTTCTTAGCCGATATTGGTCAAGAAGAGCCAGGCTTAAACCGCGTAATTCGAGCAGGCTACACATTATTAGACCTACAGACCTACTTCACAGCAGGCAAAAAAGAAGTACGTGCATGGCAAGTTCGCGTCGGAGCCACTGCCCCGCAAGCTGCTGGCGTCATCCACACCGACTTTGAAAAAGGCTTTATCCGCGCGGAAGTTACCGCCTACGACGACTATATCGCTGGTAATGGTGAAGCCGGCGCTAAAGAAGCTGGTAAATGGCGTTTAGAAGGCAAAGACTATATCGTGCAAGACGGCGACGTGATGCACTTTAGATTTAACGTTTAATTTATCGCTAGAAATGGTGATTTGGGGTTGACAAAAAGCACTAAAATCACCAAAATACGCGCCACTGAATTTATGGCTATGTAGCTC
>JABXIQ010000050.1 GCA_013373015.1 Kangiellaceae bacterium | reverse complement strand
GGTTCGTTTCGCGGAAGTTGTCGAGGTCGCGGATCGCGCCGTCGATGACAAAACCGACGACACCTTTCTTGATCGCATAGGCCAGCATAAGCTCGCCCATCAGCGCGTTGTCCAGAGCGCCGCCCGCATCAACGACAATGACGTCGCCAGGCACAGCCCGGTCGATGGCCGCGTGAAGCATCAGGTTGTCGCCAGGGCGCGCCTTGACTGTCAGGGCGACGCCCGCCATGCCGCCGGATGTATGCATCGGGCGCAGGCGCGATCCAGCGGCGGTCATGCGCGACATGCTGTCAGATACATTGGCCACGGGTAGCTTGGCGAATTCGGCGACGATCTCTGCGGAGGCGACGCGGTCGCGATTGAGGATCCGGAAACCTAGAGTCATTGTTGTTTCTCCACGTTGGACTGCTCCGCCTGTACGGCGGCCAGCAATTTGCGGTTGATGATGCGTTCAGGGGCGACGGTCTGACCGTCGAGGATCTGGAAGATGCCGCGCACCGCGTCGACGCCGACGCGTGCTCCGGCTTCACGGGTCACGCCGCCGATGTGGGGGGTCAGCACGATTTCCGGCACGGCAAAGAACGGATGGTCGGCGGCCGGCGGCTCGGATGCGAAGGTATCAAGCCCGGCGCCCGCGAGATGCCCGCTCTCGATTGCGGCAACCAGCGCCGGCTCGTCGATCAGCCCGCCGCGGGCGGTGTTGATGATGTAAGACCCTTTTGGCATGCGGGCGATGGAGTCAGCGTTCAAAAGGCCGCGCGTCTGGTCGGTCAGCGGGCAATGCAAAGAAAGAATGTCAGACTGCGCCAGCATGTCCTCGACCGTGGCGCAACGGGTGACGCCAAGCGCCTCAAAGGCACTGTCGGGGGCAAAGGGGTCAAAACCCACAAGCTTCAGCCCCAGCCCCTTCGCCATGCGGCCCGTCGCCTGCGCAATCGCCCCCATACCCATGAGGCCCATGGTTGATCCGGCGATCTCTCGGCCCGAAAAACCGGGCTTTTCCCATCGACCGGCCCGTAGCCCCGCATCGAGTGGCAAAATGCGCTTCACCGTCGCCAGCAGCAGCGCAATGGCGTGTTCGGCAACGGACACCGCGTTTGCACCGGTTGCGACCAGCACCGGGATGCCCCGGTCGGCCGCGGCCTGAATGTCGATATTGTCGACGCCAACGCCGTGTTTTGAGATCACCTTGATCTGCGGCGCCGCATCCATCACTGCGGCGTCCAGTCGCCCCATGCGGGACACGATGCCTTCGGCACCCGTCTGCTGGAGGTAATCTGAAATCACCGCGCTGTCGGCATAGGGCGGCGTATGCACCGTCTGATATCCATGATCCGCCACCAGTTTGGCCGCTGACGGATCGAGGTCGGGCCCCGTTACGAGGATTGTCTTGCTCATCACGCGTGTCTCCATAGCGTCCCGAAGAGTCGGGGCGCGCCATTTCGTCTCGTTGTTTTTCGAATGGCCCACAGCGGTCTCCCAAACCGGACTGCGGGTGTCCTCCTAGGTTTGGTACCCTAATGCCAAGAATGTCTTCACAAAAGCGCCGAATTCTGGTTATTAAGTTAAGAAAAACTGGATTTAATGATGGACACACGGCAACTGAAAACCCTTTTAGCGATCCACTCACACGGCACCTTTGCTCAGGCGGCGGACGTGGTTGGACTGACTCCCTCGGCTGTCAGCCAGCAGGTTCACGCACTGGAAGAGGAGTTGCACGTGACCATCTTCGACCGCAGCACACGCCCGCCGAGGGTCACGCCCGGCGGGATACAAGTCATTGAAATGGCAAGGGATATACTGCGCCGCGAAGAGGACACCAAGGCCAGCTTGCGCGGCGACCAGATTGCCGGGACACTGATGTTGGGGTCTGTACGGTCAAGCGCGCTGAACCTGCTGCCGCGCGCGCTGGTGCAAATGCGCCAGCGTTATCCCGACCTGAAACCGAGCCTGCGTATTTCGCTGTCCACGACCTTGATTTCGGATGTGTCCGCAGGACGGCTCGATGCCGCCATCGTTGCGGAACACCTCGGTTTTCCAAGTGCGCTGCGCTGGAGTCCCTTCCTGCGCGAACCGCTTTGGCTTATTGCCCCCCCCGGGACGGAATCGCGCGACCCGATCAAGCTCCTCAATACGCGTCCCTACATCCGCTTCCGAAGCTCCGTGCCGCTGGCCAACCTGATTGATACCGAACTGTCCCGACTGGGCGTCGTGACGAACGACGTGGCCGAAATCGACACCATCGGATCGATCGTCACCGGAGTACGACAGGGTCTGGGCATATCAGTGGTGCCCCATGTCGCGCTGCAGGAGCCAGAGGATCTGAACATCACGCGCCTGCCCTTTGGAAATCCACAGGTGAATCGCCAGATCGGCATCGTTGAAAGAACGGAAGCACCACGTGCTGAAATTATCGCACTGCTGCACTCTGTTCTCGCGGATCTCTGCGGCGACTACGGTGTGGTCAGGCCCACACGATCCTGACCGTGTCCACGTTTCTGATCGCCGTAACGATACGCCGTGTCCCTGTGTCTTTGAAAGCGTCAGACGGCAGAACTCCACAGTCTGATTGTCACAGATCTTCAAACCTTTCAACGTGAATGCCATCACTTTGGACAGAAAGTGATCATGATCTTAATTGGCCTAAAACGGCCATCCGACCGTTCTCACGCGAAGGTCCGTTTTGGGCCGTATGCGGCCATCCGTCATTTTGGGCGGGTAGCCATTCTATTGCTCTTAGGGTGAAAGTCGGCTTTCTGCGTGAGCGCTCCGTCGCAAATACCATCATTCACATTTGCAAGAGTTGCTGGCATATGAAGTGGATGACTGTTCGGACCTCGACCATCTTCGCTTTGCTGCTTGGCTTCGGCCTCGCGGTGACGAGCGTTGTATCGGCGACCCATATGGCCCCCAACAGAACCGGCAATGCCCAGGCCGTCTATGCGATGGTCTTCGGATTAGAAGCGGAAGATTTCTGTGGTAGCGATGCGGGGCATGGTGGGCACGCGCACAATTGTCCGTTCTGCCACGCTCTCCCTAACGCGCCGCAAGACCTGTGCCTGGCATTCCGGCCGCATGAACAGTGGCGACAGATAGAGCCACTGCGACGTGCAGCCTCGGCGCGCAACATCAATCATTCCACAAGGGCCCCTCCGCGGATCGCCTGATTGGCAAAGATTAGACGGCCCTGTCGCCTGGCGCGCAGGGCAAATCCCATGCCCGTTCCCGCCCAAGAGGCGGAACTAAGGAATGTTCAAATGACTGACACACCAAATCGTGCAGCAGGCGCTGCACTCTATCGCGCCGTCTGGCGTTGGCACTTCATCGCGGGGCTTATCGTCCTGCCTTTCGTTCTGATCCTGGCCGTGACAGGCGCAATCTATCTCTTCAAGGACGAGATCAACAACACCGTGCACCGGAACCTGCGCTTCGTGGAGGCCCAATCTGTGGCCCTGTCCGCCTCGCAGATCACCGGAGCCGCGCTGGCTGCCCATCCCGGCACGCTTCGCGCCTACACTCCTGCTTCTGCCCCGGATCGCAGCGCCGAGGTCGACATCGTCGGTGAGGATGGGCTGCGCAACACGATCTACGTCGAACCCTACGACGGACGCGTGCTGGGCACGCTCTGGGACGGCGGCGCGGCTGGCAGCCCAATGATGTATGTCGTGCGCAAGCTCCATTCTCTGGAATACGTCGGCTGGTTCGGCAACCGCCTGATTGAGGCGGCGGCGGGCTGGATGGTCCTTTTGGTGGCCAGCGGCATCTACCTGTGGCTTCCGCGTGGCCGCAAGACCGTGGGGACGCTACGTATAAAGGCCTCTCTGGGACGTCCCTGGTGGCGTGACCTGCATGCGGTCACCGGGATCTACACCGGGGGCTTCATCGTCTTTCTTGCCATGACGGGTCTGCCTTGGTCCGGCGTCTGGGGGGCGAAATTCTATGACACCGCCTACGCGCTTGGGCTCGGAATGCCCGATGGTTACTGGTCCAAGACACCGCAATCCGAGGTTCCCACACAGGACGTGGTAGATCGCGCGCCCTGGATCATGGAGCGCCAGACGATCCCGTCTTCGCAGCCCCCTGAGGGTGGCGCTCATGCAGGCCATGGCGAACATGCGACGACATCCCCCACGCCGGAGGGCATCGAGTCCGCTCCTCGACACAGTGGTCGCCACGGTCGAGCGACTGGGCATCGTGCCGGGTTATGCCATCAATGTGCCGACCACGCCGACCGGGGTCTTCACGGCTTCCGTATATCCTGACGACATCACTTTTGAGCGGGTTATCCACCTTGATCGCTACACGGGAGAAGTGCTCTACGACGCGGGTCTCGAAGACCTGGGCACTCTGGGTCGCTGGGCGGAATGGGGCATCTCGGTCCATATGGGCCAGGAATGGGGCCTTCTGAACCAGATCGTCCTGCTGCTCGCCTGTCTCGCTATGGTCATGCTTTGCGTGTCAGCGGCAACCATGTGGTGGAAACGTCGCCCCTCCGGTGCCTTGGGTATTCCGACCGTTCCGACCGATTGGCGCATTCCCCGGACTTTGCTCGGGATGGCCGTTGTGGCGGGGATCTTCTTCCCGCTGGTGGGGCTGTCGATGTTGCTTCTGCTGGGGATTGAGTTGGTCGCTCATATGATCGGACGTCGCAGAAAGTTCGCATGAGACCCAGTGTACGATGGGGCACAGACAATAGATACTTTAAGAGGGGCCGGTGTTGGCCCCTCTATTTATCTGCCAGGGACAGTCACCAAAGGGCAAGAGCGGACTTTCGCCATTAACAATCACGAACGACCGTTTTGAGCCGAAGGCGTCGATTGAGGGCCGCCTGAAAGCGTATCGACTGAAATTTTTTAACCCGCTCCTATGACATTGGCGATATCGACCGTGCCGAAGACGCGACCAGAGGGCGACCCTGTCAGCGAGCCTCCGGGCGGTTCTTCGGAGACGCCCAGAGTGAGCGTCCCGCGCACCGCAGCGATGTCCGGCGGCAGCGGCAATCTGATGCTTTCGCCCGCAGGCCACAGGCCGACCGACTGGGCCGGTTCATCGGGGCCATGTGCCCAGACCTGAAGGATGCGCCCCTCGGGAGCGCCGCCCAGGGTCCGGGTCAGGATGACCTCCTGGCGGGATTTGTCGACCACGGCGACGACACGGAAATCCCCGATGTCCGATGTGATCTCGGCGGTATAGAGCGGACCCGTCGTGTTCGGGCCACGCAGCGGCGTCAGCGTGAGAACGAGCACAAGCGCCACGGCCACCGCCCCGCCTGTCAGGGCCTGCCAAACCCCGAGCCGTTTCCAGATGGGGGGCTTCACGGTCTCGGGAAAGAGATCGGCCATCAGCGCGGCCTTGACCGAAAAGGGTGCCGTCACGGGCGGCAAATCCGCCATCGTGGACAGGCGTGTTTCCCAGCCCCGCACAAGCCCGGCAAACCCGGGATCGGTCGCGGCGCGGCGTTGCACCCTGTCCCGTTCGTCGCCCTCAAGCAGACCGAGCGCCAATTCAGCGGCGAGCATCTCATCATCGTCATGGGATTGGGTCATCGGTCCATACACTCCCTTAATGCGATCAGCCCACGTCGCAGCCATGTGCGCATCGTGTTGAGCGGCACTTTGGCGGCCTCGGCCAGTTCGGCATAGCTTTGCCCGTCGAGATAGGCCCCGGTGATGGCGGCACGTCGATCCTCGGGCAGGGTGTCGAGACAGGCCACGATGCGCCGGGCGTCCGAGGCGGCGATGGTTGCTTGCTCTGGTGTCTGGCCGGGCGCGGCCAGCGTGTCTTCGTAATCTCCGACATGGGCGTGACTGCGCCGCGCTCTGAGCCGATCAATCGCCGTGTTGCGGGCAATGGTGATGAGCCATGTCATCGGCGAATGACCTGTCACGCGGTAGCGTCCGGCGTTCTTCCAGATTTTGACACAGGTGTCGTGCATGGCGTCCTCGGCCGATTGGCGTTC
Organism: Kangiellaceae bacterium; assembly: GCA_013373015.1. Taxonomy (GTDB): domain Bacteria; phylum Pseudomonadota; class Gammaproteobacteria; order Enterobacterales; family Kangiellaceae; genus Kangiella. The sequence goes on along the minus strand of JABXIQ010000050.1, from coordinate 5,793 downwards.
TCTCAAGACACGAAGCGACACCGCATAAAGTTTCGCGCTGGTCAGATCATAGAGCTCGGCAAGTGCCGCCCGCTCGCCCAGAGAAACACGCGCGATCAGGCCTTCGACCCTGTCTTGGGGCGGCGGCGTGTTGTCTGCCCTGTCGCCCTCTTTTGCCTCTGTCACTCTGGATACCTCAAAAAAAAATCGACCCGGCTGAAACTCTTTCACGTGGCCGTCCGTGGTTAAAGGCGATTGACCCGGAAAACTCGGCTCAACGCAAGCCAATACACAGATCGATACATTGGCCAATAGATAGGAAGGAAACCACAATGACGCCCCTGAAACTTGCCCTGACTGCCTCTGCCGCACTCGCCACCGCTGCGCCCGTTTTTGCCATGGATCATGCCGGCACCATGGGCTACGCGCTTGCTGAAGACGGAAAAACCCTTGTGACCATGGCCGACATTGCCTCCCCCGGCGAGGTGATGACCCATGAGCTGGAGATGCCGCTGCGGGCCATTGCCTATCGTCCCGTGACCGGACAGCTTTTGGGCTATGCCGATGGCATGATCTTTGAGGTCGACCCGATGTCGGGCGCTTTGACGGACCTTGGCGCGATGTTCATGGAGGATGCGATGATCGGTGAAGGCGCGGTTGCCTTCGACTTCAACAACAAGATCGACGCGGTGCGTGCCGTGGGCGCCGATGGTGCGAATCTCGTCTATTTCCCCGATGGGTTCGGGGACGGTGATGAACGTGCGGGGTCCGTCCGTCGCTTTACCGATACTTTCTATGCTGAAGGGGACATGAGCACTGGTGCCGAGCCGCTGATCTTTGCCAACGCCTACACCAATGCGATCAATGGCATGACGGCCGCGTCCACGGCACAATACGCGCTCGATGCCCGCGCCAACGCCTTGGTTTCGCTGGCCAACAACGCGGGGGAACTGGCCTCGGTCGGTTATCTGACCCTCGACGGCGAGACTGTGGATGTGACCGATTGGGGCGGTTTTGACATCGTGTCTCCCGAGGAAGGCATGGACCACGCCTATGCTATTTTGCAGATCGACGGCGACAGTGCCGCAGGTCTCTATTCCGTGGACCTCTCCTCCGGCGCGCTGACCATGCTCGGCGATCTGGGGATGGGCGGCTTTGCGGGCTTTGCTGCCTCGAAAGGCATGTAAGTCGATCGGCTGATCGCTTGCGGTCATCCTAAGATCAAAACGAACACCCCGATCTCAGGATCGGGGTGTTTGTCTTTGGCCTGTTTTCCCTCAACCGATCCTCAAGTTGGACTTGACGGATCATAAAATCCCCGACTAAAACACATATGATTAGATACCTTGCATGGAGGACGCACATGACGATTGCTTATCGCTTCCTCCCGGGGATCTCCGGTTTCGGAGCCACCCTTATCTGACGCTTTCGTGGCGCTTTTGCCCACAAGCGACAGAGTTATTGGTCCAAGCCGGACCCACTTTCCAAACACTTCGCAAGGCGCAGCCAGTCCGGTTGTGAAATTGTCATCATGATCCATTTTTCTGCTCACGGCGCGTTTGCGCGTGTTTTCTCGTTCACCTTCCGTCTTTGGATGCGCCAAAAGGGGAAGGTTTTCGCCATTCTGGCCTTGGTTCTGATCTCCGCGGCCTCCGACCTGTCCATACCTGTTTTCACGGGACGCCTCGTTGATGCAGTGGCCGCGTCTGAGACGCCTTGGCCTGCCTTCGGGGCGCTTTTGGTGTTTGGCGTCCTCTCTGTCGTCGCCAAAATCCAAAGCTATTTTGCCATCATCGACCTGACCATCCCTTCGATGCGCGCCGCCGAAGCCGAAGCCTTCGCCCATGTTCAACGGCTTCCCGCCGACTGGCACGCAAACGCCTTTGCCGGCTCCACCGTGCGTAAAATCACACGCGGGGCCTGGGCCTTGGATGAAATGGCAGACCTTTTGTTGCTGGCACTGTTGCCCTCGGCGCTGATCCTTTTAGGCACCATCGGAACGCTAACGGCGTTTCGCTGGGAGGTCGGGCTTGTCGCCGGGATCGGCGCGCTTGTGTTTCTGGCCCTCTCCCTGTCGTTGACACTGTTCTGGGTGGCGCCTGCGGCCCGTTTGGCCAATGCGCAAGACAGCCGCGTTTCCGGCGCGCTGGCCGATGCGATTACCTCCAACGGGGTTGTGCGCGCCCATGCGGGCGAGTTGCGCGAAGACAGGCGGCTGGGCCTTGTTCTGGACAAATGGGCACATCGCAGCCGGCGCACATGGCGGCGCGGCACAGTGTCCGGCCTGTCGCAGGACATGACGATCTGGGCCTTGCGGGCGATGGTTCTGGGCGGGGCTCTTGTCGCCTATACCCGTGGTCTGGCCAATGCGGGCGAAATTGCCTTTGTGGTCTCGGCCCTCGGGATGCTCGACGGCTATTTGCGCCAGATGGGCAACCATGTGCGCGGGCTGCAAAAGGCGGTCAACGATGCCGAGGAACTGGTGGCCCTGATGGCCGTTACCCCCGAAACCTCTGTCGCCAAAAGACCCGAAGCCACCTTGCCGCCCCGCGCGGCGGCATTGGCATTCAACCATGTGGATTATGGCTACGACGGGGCTGCAACACCGCTTTTCACCGATCTGGATATTGCCATTCCAGAGGGCCAGAAAGTCGGATTGGTTGGGCGGTCCGGTTCGGGCAAAACCACTTTCGTGAAGCTGATCCAGCGAATTCACGAGATCAATGACGGCAGCATCACATTGGGGGGCGTCGATATCGCGCGCGTCCCCTTGGAGGTGCTGCGCCAACACATCGCGCTTGTCCCGCAAGAGCCTGTGTTGTTTCACCGCTCTCTGGCCGAGAACATCGCCTACGCCCGTCCCGGTGCATCGATGCAGGAGGTCCGGGCGGCTGCAGAGCGCGCAGGGGCTCTCGATTTCATCGAGCGTTTGCCCAAAGGCTTTGCCACAAAGGTGGGCGAGCGGGGCGTCAAGCTCTCGGGAGGGGAGCGGCAGCGGGTCGCCATCGCGCGCGCCTTTTTGTCGAACGCCCCGGTTCTGATCATGGATGAGGCGACATCGTCGCTCGATTCAGAGGCGGAGGCCAAGGTGGCGCAGGCCGCTGAGCGGCTGATGGAGGGGCGCACCACTTTGGTGATTGCCCACCGTCTGGCGACGGTCGAACGGATGGACCGCATCCTCGTCTTTGATCGCGGACGGATCGTCGAAGACGGCACGCCTTTGGAACTTATGGCCCGCGAAGACGGCCTCTACCGCGCCCTGCGCGCCCGGCAGGCTTTGGTGGGGTGAGTTTATTTGAGCGGCAACTCATGCACGCATGGCGGATCAGCCGAACTTACCCGCCCTCCTTGCTTGAATAGGGCGCAAGCCGCGACATACCGGGATCGGGGCGTACCGGTCGCCCGGTCATTGGGAAAGCCCGCTGCGCACAGTCTTGGCGGTCACAGATTTTGCAGCCCGCGCCGATTGGCGTGGCAATGTCCGGGTTCTTCAGGTCCAGCCCGCGCGAATAGACAAGCCGCTCCGCATGCGACAGATCACAGCCGAGCGCCACGGCGAATTCCTTGACCGGCGCGCCGAAGCCGCCCGTTCCGTGGCGTACCGTGCGTGCAACCCAGAGATAGCTGCGCCCATCCGGCATTTGCGCCACCTGCGTCAGCACCTCGCCGGGCCGCGAGAAGGCCGCGTAGACGTTCCACAGCGGACAAGATCCACCGATGCGCGAAAAGTGAAAGTCGGTCGCGGACTGACGTTTGGAAATATTGCCCGCACGATCCACCCTGATAAAGAAAAATGGCACGCCGCGCGCCGCAGGCCTCTGGAGGGTGGACAGCCTATGGCAAGTCGTCTCGAACCCAACGCCGAACCGATGAGCGAGCCGCTCGATGTCATAGCCTTCGGCCTCCGCCGCCGCAAGGAAGCTGCCGTAGGGCAGGATCACCGCCCCGGCAAAGTAGTTCGCCAACCCGATACGAAGAAGCGCGCGGCTGTCTTCGCTTGCCATCCCGGCCTCCTCGGCCAATCGGTCGATCAGGCTCCCTTGTTCCAGAAACCCAAGCTGCGTCGCCATCTGAAAGGCCCGCTGCCCCGCTGTCAGCTGCGATGACAGATGCAAGACGCCCGCCCCCGCATCGAAACGGCGCAGCGCGCGCGTGTCATCTTCCAGCACCACACGAATACCGTGTCGCCCGGCAAGGCGGTCGATCAGCCCTTCGGCCATCCGTCCGGGGCGTAGCCCCTGTCCGATGCTCTCGGCCGCCTCGTCCAAAGCGGGCACATAGTTGTGCTGCTCATAGAACCAGTCGCGTACCGCCTCAAAGGGCGCGCGGCCTGCGCCAGCTTCGCCGGAGAGGCGGCCGTTCATCAGGTCCATGCGCTCCGCGCTTTCGCGCAGCCGGGCGTGCGTGGCGATGATCGCACGGGCGACACCCGGCATGTTGGCCGCGATCTCGCGGACCTCCGCCAGCGACGCACCCGCCCCCTGATCGGCCAGTGCGGCCCGCAGATCGGGGATGAGACGTGCCTCTTCGGCCTCTGAAAAGAACTGCACATCCAACCCGAAAACTGCGTTCAGTTTCAACAACACCGGCACAGTCAAAGGCCGCTGGTTGCGTTCGAGTTGATTGAGATAGCTCGGCGAAATCTCCAGGGCGCGGGCCAGCGCGGCCTGGGTCATGCTGCGCTCTTCGCGCAGACGGCGCAGCCGGACGCCCATGAAAGGTTTTTTCATTCTCTCATCCTTCGCAATATTCGCAACTCACAAGGTATTTCTTCGCAAATCTACGCGTTTTCAGTAGTTTATCTTGGTTACATCGTTGTGAAAAGCTGTCTTTGCTAATTTTGCGAAGTTCGGTTTCCACAAGCCGACAGATGGAGCCCCTGATGTCCCAGACACCCAATGGTCAGCCTGATGATCAGCCCGATGGTCAAACTGTGATGATCGAAATGATCTTTCCCGAACAGGCGAACCACTACGGAACACTGTTCGGCGGCAATGCTCTGTCGCTGATGGCGCGGGCCGCCTTTGTTGCCGCCACCCGCAGGGCGCGTGGTGCGGTGGTCATGGCGCGCTCGGAACAGGTGGATTTCACCACGCCCGTCCGGGTCGGAGAGCTTTTGGAGCTTCGGTCCGAGATCATCCGCATCGGCCGCAGCTCCATGCGCGTCGCGGTCGTGGGCATCGCAGAAGAGATGGACACCGGCAATCGCCGCGAGGCCCTCAAGGGACAGTTCGTGATGGTGGCCGTGGATGCATCGGGGCGCCCACGCGCCCTCACTGAAAAGACCGCAAAGAAGGAAGAGACTGTATGAAGACGCATGAAGTGCGGACTTATAAATCCGCCGAACATCTGGCCCGCGAAGACCAATTGGCCTGGAAAATCGCCGAGGTGGCCGCCGACCCGGTCGCCGTGGCCCCCGAGGTGATCGAGATGATCATCAACCGGGTGATCGACAACGCCGCTGTCGCCGCCGCCTCTGTGGCGCGTCGTCCGGTGGCCTCGGCTCGGGCGCAGGCCCTGTGTCATCCCTATACCCCCGGCGCGACTGTTTTTGGCATGCCAACCGACACTCGTGTCAGCCCGGAATGGGCCGCCTGGGCCAATGGCACGGCGGTGCGAGAACTGGATTTCCACGACACCTTTCTGGCTGCCGAATATTCCCACCCGGGCGATAACATCCCGCCGGTTCTGGCGGTCGCGCAGCATGCTGGGCTGTCCGGCCTCGATCTGATCCGGGGGCTGGCCACCGGCTATGAGATTCAGGTCGATCTGGTGAAGGGCATCTGCCTTCATGAGCACAAGATCGACCATATT
>JABXIQ010000024.1 GCA_013373015.1 Kangiellaceae bacterium | reverse complement strand
GCTCTGACTGACGAACAGGAACAATTACTAGCCGAATTCATCACTGAATATCGAGCTCAGTAACCTATTAAATTTAGTATCAGTTTATTCTAGGAATATTGAAAATGAGTAACATCATCAAGGCTCTTGAAGAAGAGCAAATGAAAAAAGACCTACCTAACTACGCACCTGGTGATACAGTTGTTGTTCAAGTTAAGGTAAAAGAAGGTGAACGTGAGCGTCTACAGGCTTTTGAAGGCGTTGTAATCGCAAAGCGTAACCGCGGTTTAAACTCTGCATTCACAGTGCGTAAGATTTCTTCTGGTGTAGGCGTTGAGCGTACATTCCAAACTTACAGCCCAATGATTGAAAGCATTAATGTTAAGCGTCGTGGTGATGTTCGTAAAGCGAAAATCTACTACTTGCGTGAGCGTTCAGGTAAATCTGCGCGTATTAAAGAGAAGTTGGATCTTAAAGGTAAAAACAAGTAATTGTTATTTGCTAACCAATTTTCGAAAAAGCAGCCTTATGGCTGCTTTTTTTTGACCTGACCATAGTTTAGATGGCTTTTAGAAGACGAGCTGATATAGTTATAGTCAGTAATCATGTGGTTTAAGAGATACTTTTGGCCAATCACGATATTTCACTAATTGAACAATTCTGCGATCAAATTTGGATGGAGCAAGGGCTTTCTGATGCAACTTTATCCAGCTATCGTACAGATTTGAAATTGTTTTCTGAATGGTTAGCTAATAATCATTCATCGCTAATGGAGTGTTCCTCTTCGGATATTCAAGCTTATTTGGCTTTTCGCTATCAAAAAAAATACAACAGTCGCTCAACTGCACGATTTTTATCATCAAGTCGAAAATTTTATCAGTATTTATTGCAGAATAATCGAATAAAAACCAATCCAACTGAGCAAATTGAAAGTCCAAAAATTCAACCGCCAGTACCTAAGTCATTGAGTGAAGCAGAGGTTGATCAACTGCTTGCGCAACCAGATACTGAGACTGCCTTGGGTTTAAGGGATAAAGCCATGTTGGAGTTATTGTATAGCAGTGGTTTGCGGATAAGCGAATTGATCAGCGTAGAAATTAATCAAATTGGTTTTCAGCAGGGCGTGATGCGGGTCATTGGTAAAGGTAATAAAGAGCGGTTGGTGCCGATTGGTGAAGAGGCCTTGCAATCTTTGACGGATTATATTCGCCATGGTCGTCCAGAATTAGCTAAAGATAAGGTTGTGGATTGGCTATTCCTAAGCACCAGAGCTCAGAAAATGACGCGGCAAACTTTTTGGCATCGAATTAAGCAATACAGCTTAAAAGCCAATATAAACAAGCACTTATCACCACATACGTTACGCCATGCCTTTGCAACTCACTTATTGAATCATGGCGCTGACTTACGTACGCTACAAATGTTGTTAGGTCATAGTGATTTATCAACCACTCAAATTTATACTCATGTTGCCAAAGAGCGTCTAAAGCAATTGCATAGCAAACATCATCCAAGAGGGTGAGCTTGAATTCTTTGTCTGTTCATGCAATTTTCATGCGTAATAGTAGAAAATCAGTTTTAATTGCTCTGTAAAGCTTTGTAAATCGGCTTATATTTATGGTTTAGCACAGCTAGAATGACTCTTGCTGCTGAGGTTCAGTGTAACATTTTGTTAAGCTCAGTATCTTTATTAAGCTAATGTTTGAGTAACTTTATATTTAAGCATTAGATTTAAGGTTGTATTCGTCGCTAATCTGCACTATAACAGGCGATTGATGTTTAGGCGGTTATAGCTAAGCTGGTTTAGTTGTAAGCTAAACAGATTCGAATGCACACAATAAACATGAATGAGATGTACCGTTAGATGATGAAAAAAATTGTTGTGGCCTTAGCCACTTTACTAATGACTCCACTGCTATTTGCTGGGACAACGAGCTTATCACCTAAGCAAATTACTCAATTGCTAGAAAGTAAATTTCCTGGAGCGAGTATTCAAAATGTCGCAATTGCTGAAATAGATAGCTTGTACTATTTCATGCTAGAAGGTGATCTATACTACATTTCAAAAGATGGTAATTATTTGATCAAAGGCCAATTGCTGGATATTTCTAATGAGCAAATTCGTAATTTGTCTCGTGAGCGTATGGCTCAATTGGAAAAGTTAAAATCACCACTACGTAAAGCTGAAATTGCAAAGCTTGCTGAAAAGGATATGGTAATTTTCAAAGCGCCAAATGAACAGCATGTGATCACAATTTTCACTGACATCGACTGCGGTTACTGCCAAAAACTTCATCGTGAACGTCAAGAATATTTAGATCAAGGCATTACATTGCGCTACATTGCTTTTCCACGTGCAGGTTTGAAGTCGCCTTCGGCCGAGAAATTAGAAGGTATTTGGTGTTCAACTGATCGTCAGCAAGCGATGACGGATGCTAAGTTGAACCGTAAGTATTCAAAAGAGCGTTGTGAAACCCCGTTTGAAGAACATATGAGTTTGGTGCGTAAGTTTGGTTTGCGTGGCACGCCAGGGATTATTTTGGAAAATGGTGATTTGATCGGCGGTTATTTGCCAGCAGAAGTTATGCGTAAACAGTTAGATAGTTTGCGTGTAAATCAAACCGCTTCAAAATAACTTTTAAAGCCCGTTTAGGGGTATAAAAGCGCAAGTACTTGACGACCTTCGCTGGCCAGCACAGTGAAGGTTCTACAAGCCGCATCAGTTGCCATCACTTCTAAAGGCGTCCCTAGGATTTGAGCATGTTCTATCACTTCCCACTCTGGGAAAGTTAGCTCTTTTCCTGTACCTAATATAACCACTTCATAGTTTTGTATTCCAATATCACTTAAAAAAGATTGATCTACTTCAGAAAATAACGGCAATTCATCAGTTTTCAAGCTGTTGTTGTCGATAAGAAGAGTTGATTGATATTGTTGGTCGTTAACGGTAAAAGTGCCGTTTTGATACGAGCGGATCAAAAATTTAGCAGAATAAGAGTCGAGTGAAATTTGCATAATGGGATTTTAACCTAGAAATTTTTACTGCGCTATGCGATGTTATACACAAATCAACAATAAGCTCATAGATGTTGCAGGGTATTCATGAAACGAAGAGGGTTATTAAAAGGAGTTATTGGGCTTGGCGCAGCTGCGGGAGCGGGATATTGGTGGCTTCATCGGTCATGGGATGGCTATTTGCTGAACCCATGCCAGAGTCCTTTGCCACAACATATTCAAAACAGTGAGTTGTGGAAGACCATTTGGAAAGGCATCAATCCAAGTTTGATGTTGGATGGGCATGTACATATTGCTGGAACTGGTGATAGCGCAAAGATTGGCCCAAATAAAGGGCAGCCCAGTATATGGGCGAATCCAAAAATGGAGACTTGGTCGCATCCTTGGCAACATTTGCAATATAACTTTTATATGAACGCGGCTTGTGCAGAAATTCAAGAAGCTGGACAAACGGTTGATAATCTCTATGTTGAACGCTTGTTATCATTAGTTAATGATATGCCTCAGGGAGTAAAGTTGGCTTTGTTGGCTTTTGATTATCATCATAATGAGTATGGTCAAGCGGTTCCAGACTCGAGTACATTTTATGTGCCTAATGAATATGCGCAAAAGATTGCAGCTCAATATCCTGAACGATTCGAATGGGCAGCATCGGTACATCCATACCGCAAAGATGCTTTGCAACAATTAGAAAAAGCCGTTGAAGCCGGTGCGGTTGGTGTGAAATGGTTACCACCAGCACAAAATATCGATCCAGCTTCTGCTAAGTGTGATGATTTTTATAAGTTAATGGCAAAGCATAATCTGACCTTGATTTGTCATACCGGGGAAGAAAAGGCGGTTGAAGGGTCTGATACCCAAAAGTTTGGTAATGCTTTGCGTTTACGCCGAGCTCTTGACCATGGTGTTAAGGTCGTGGTTTCACACTGTGCCTCGCTAGGCCATGATGTTGACATGGACAACAATAATAAGCCAACTAGTCACTTTGAGTTATTTACTCGGATGATGGCTGATAAACAATATGAAGGATTATTATTCGGAGATATATCCGCCACAACCCAGATAAATCGTGATCCGCAGGTACTTAAAACGTTGCTCAGTGAAACTTCGTGGAATCATCGCTTAGTCAATTGTAGTGATTATCCAATTCCTTCGGTCATGCCTTTGATTTCATTAAAGCGTTTAGTTAAACATGAACTGCTTGATGATAAGTGGCGCGAACCTTTGAATGAATTGCGCGAGTATAACGCGATTTTATTTGATTTTGCGGTGAAGCGACTTTTGAGTTATAAAGGCCAGCGCTTTGCCGAATCGATCTTTGAGACGCTAAAAGTTTATCGCACTGATTAAAACAAGACTGATATATAGAAACTATAGATGCAAAAAATCATTCGTCGCCGACAAATAATAACTAACTCATTGTTACTTTCGAATAACCCCGTGTTGAATAGGGTTTATGCGAATCGAGGTGTGATGTCAGCTGATGAATTGGATTATCAGTTGGCAAACTTGTTACCTTTTGATCAACTAAAAAATATAGAACAAGCGGTTGAGTTGCTTTATCAAATGCTAAAGCAACAAAAAAACATTTTGATTGTAGGGGATTTCGATGCAGATGGCGCAACCAGTAGTGCTTTAGCCAAGCTGGTGTTGAAGGCTTTCGGTGCACAAAATGTTGATTACTTGGTGCCAAATCGATTTGAATATGGTTATGGCCTATCCCCAGAGCTGGTAGAAGTCGCCAAGCAAAAAAATCCTGATCTAATCATTACGGTGGATAATGGTATTTCGAGTATTGCAGGAGTCAATGCTGCAAATCAGGCTGGAATTAAAGTGCTGATAACTGACCATCATTTAGCGGGTGACATCTTGCCAGACGCAGCTGCTATCGTGAATCCTAATCAACCAGGTGATACTTTTGCTAGTAAAAATTTAGCTGGCGTCGGTGTGGTTTTCTATCTGTTATTGGCACTTCGTAGTTATTTGCATCAACAACAATGGTTTGAACAACATAATATTTCTATGCCTAATTTAGCACATTATTTAGATTTGGTTGCTTTAGGAACAGTGGCGGATGTGGTTCCATTAGATGCTAACAATCGATTATTAGTGCATTACGGGTTACGTTTAATCCGAGCAAAAAAATGTCGTCCAGGAATTTTGGCGTTGCTAAAAATAGCTAAACGAATACCTCATAAAGTTAGCTCCTCAGATTTAGGGTTTTCTGTTGGGCCGCGACTTAATGCCGCTGGACGTTTAGATGATATGAGTTTAGGTATTGAGTGTTTATTAGCAAATTCTTCGGCGCAAGCTGATGAACTTGCCCAAATTTTGCATAGTTTGAATCTTGATCGGCAGCAAGTTGAACAGGATATGCAAGACGAAGCCTTGGAAAAGTTGCAGCTTGAAGACTACCAACAATCCTGTGCTAGTCAGAATAGTTTGTGTTTGTATGAGCCGCATTGGCATCAAGGTGTGGTCGGATTGTTAGCATCAAGAATTAAAGATCGTATTTGCAAACCATGTATAGTGTTTGCTAATGAAGATGATAAGCATATCAAAGGATCGGCGCGTTCGGTAAAGGAAGTGCATATTCGCGATGCTTTGGCTTTAGTTGATAGTCGTCATCCCCATTTAATTTATAAGTTCGGTGGCCATGCGATGGCAGCGGGATTGTCTTTGGCAAAATCTAATTTTGATGACTTCAGGCAGGCTTTTGAGCAAGCGGTTAATGATATTCTAGGTGGTAATAATATTGAAAACGTGATCGAAACGGATGGAGAACTATCTGCCGAGGAATACTCTCTGGAAACAGCAATCGAATTGGCTAACGCTGGCCCCTTTGGCCAAGGCTTCCCTGAACCAGCATTTGACGATGAATTTGAAGTGTTACAACAGCGGCTTGTTGGAGAAAATCACTTAAAACTTACATTGCGAAAAGTATCACGAGATGAGCCTATTCAGGCTATTGCTTTCCGTGTGGATATTGACCAGTGGCAAACGCCCGCTAATAAAGTGCGGGCGGTGTTTAAGCCTGATATTAACGATTATTTTAACGTTCCAGAATTACAATTGATTATACAATACCTAGAGCGTATTAATTGAGTTGATATAAATCTTTATTCTGCGCGCTCAGGTATTGCCGCATCGCAGGCATCTGGGTCGCCATTCCAATTGGTCGAAATTACTCGTCCTTCAACATTATAACCAACCTGAACTGTGCAGTGACTTTCTTTGTTGCCACCGAAAATAGTGGTTCCAATACTACCGAAGATGTGGCTACCAAATCCGCCAATACCGATATTCACTGCTGGGCGGCGTTTTATTTCACGGGTGTTCCATTCGGCATATTTGGTGCCATTAATATCTCGTTCAAGAGTCGGCAAACCCCAGGTCTGGATTAAGGTATCAATCGATGAACCTTGCCAAGCGACTAACTTAGAATCAACCTCATTGGGTTGTATGCTTGCGCAAGCTATTAAAATAAAAGCGCTAGAGCATGCTAAAGCTAATGTTTTAAGTTGTGACTTCATGGTGAGTTCCTTTAGCTAAAACTAACTTTCCATGAGTTTAGCACGAAAAATGAGTAAGATTTGATACTCTATCGTCAATAATTGTAAAAGGTAAAGTGGTGCTTGCGACCGCAATGCTCTGTTATTACAATGTGCAACTTAATTAAGTTAGCTAAATATATTTTGAGGTATGAATGAAACTTCCAGTAGATACTGAACAAGTGATGACCTTTGCCGAACAAGGCTGGGAGATGGTTAAAGGATATGCTCCGCGTTTGGCGATGGGTATTGTCATATTTATCGTTGGTTTAATCGTTATTCGTATGATTACTGGCGCAATGAAGCGTTTGTTCGATAGAAAAGATTATGATGAAACGCTCGAACGTTTCTTGTTGAGCTTAACTCGAATGTTGTTGAAAGCAGCATTAATTATCACAGTAATATCGACGCTTGGCGTGCAAATGACCACCTTCGTTGCTTTATTAGGTGGTGCGGGTCTAGCAATTGGTATGGCTCTTTCTGGCACCTTGCAAAACTTTGCAGCAGGCGTGATGTTACTTATCTTCCGTCCTTACAAAGTAGGGGATGTGATTGAAACTCAAGGTCATACGGGTAAAGTTGAGGAAATTCAAATTTTTAATACCATCATGAAAACACCTGATAATAAAACTATTATTATTCCAAATGGCCAGGTAGCTAACGATTCTATGGTTAATTACAACACGCAAACTACACGTCGTGTTGATTGGGCTATCGGAATTGGTTATGACGATGATATTGATTTGGCTAAAAAAGTGATTATCGAGGTTATTAATAAAGATCAGCGTATTCTGAAAGATCCTGAGCCATTTATTGCGGTTGCTGAGTTAGCTGATAGTTCTGTTAACTTTACTTTGCGCGTTTGGGTTGAATCAGCTGATTATTGGGGCGTGTATTTCGATAATTTAGAAGCGATCAAAAAAGCACTCGATGCTAATGATATTTCAATCCCATACCCTCAAACGGATGTTCATTTACATACTGTTGAAAAATAATTGATACTTTTGAATAAGGCGCCCAATGGCGCCTTTTTTGTTTGACCAATTTTGTGATTAACCATAAAAATAGGCATAATGACCTGTATTCCAACGCAAACTTCAAAATACAACAATATGAAAAAAATGATGATGAGATTAATTACGCTAACCCTACTGCTAATTTTTTGTTCTTTATCATCGGCTGCTGATGAAGGAACTGTGAAATACACCTTAAAAGTCACAGATGCTAATCATCATTTAGCAGATGTTTCGGTGCGTTTTCCTGAGACTGCACCGGGTAAATTTGTTGTGCAACTCCCTGCTTGGCGAACAGGTAAATACAAAATATTAAACCTTGCCAATGGCATCAGCCATTTCAAAGCTTTTGATGGAAACGGTCATCAGTTGTCAGTAACTAAAATTGATAAGAGCAGTTGGCAAATTGATGTTGAAAAACGTGGGCCAGTTTTGATTGGTTATCAGTTGTATGCCAATCAACTGAGTGATCGTGCGCGTCATATTGATGATAGCCATTTATTTTTAGATGCTTCGGCTGGTTTTGTTTATAACGCTACCTATCGTATGAGTCCTTTGCAAGTTGATTTACAAGTACCAAGCGCTTGGAAATCTCGTTCGGGCATGAACAAGGTTGGTGTTCATAGTTTTGTGGCTAAAGATTATGACCAGCTGGTTGATTCACCGATTGAGTCTGGGATTCATAAGTTTAAGCAGTTTTCCGTTGAGGATAGACAGTATGAGCTAGTGGTTTGGGGTGATGGCAACTATGACCTCGATGTGATTGCTAAGGATTTAATAAAACTGGACGGTGCCGCTAAAGATTTTTGGCAACAATTTCCTTTTAAGCGTTATGTGTATATGGTTCATGTGGCTCCTGGATTGCGTGGGGCGACCGAGCATCTAAACTCTACTATTATTCATAGCGAACCCTATCGGTTCACTAAGCGAAAAGACTATCTAGGCTTTGCTCAGATCGCTGCACATGAGTTTGTGCATACTTGGAACGTGAAGCATTATCGCCCAGTAGGTATAGCGCGTTATGACTATCAGCAAGAAAATTACACGCCTTCTTTGTGGATCGCTGAGGGTAGTACCAGCTATATCCAACAGTTGCTGGGTGTTCGCTCGGGCACTATTACGAAAAAAGAATTTTTAGCAGCTTTAGCTAAGTCGATAAACTCTTATATGCATAAAGCTGGTCGTAAACAGATGAGCGTGGCGCGCGCCAGTTTTGATGCTTGGATTGGTCATGAAAACGATGACATGAGCAACAGTACAGTAAGTATTTATCAGGAAGGTATGTTAGCAACGCTAGTGCTTGATTATGAAATTCGTAAACGTACGGAGAATAAAAAGTCATTAGAGGACTTGCATCGTGCACTTTATGCCAAAGTCACTAAAGAGCACAAAGGTTTCAGCGAGTCAGAGTTGTTAAAATTGTTGTCAGATATTACAGGTACATCTTTTAATGATTTTTGGTATGCCTACGTTCATGGTACCGATGAACTGCCTTTGTCTGAAACATTGGCTTTTTACGGGTTAGAGCTTAAGCCAGAAAAAGATGCATTAAAGGCGTGGTCTGGGCTAACCGTTACAAATCACAATAGTTTTGCATTAGTAAGCTCTGTTGAAAAGGATAGTCCTGCTTGGCAAGCAGGATTGGCTCGTGGTGATCTGATTATTTCCCAACAAAATCAAAAAGCTGGCTCGGATCTAGTAGAGCGTTTTGCGGATTATAAAGAACAAGATCGGGTTGAATTACAATTTTTCCGTAAAAATCGTTTGAAAAAAGCAACCCTTCAACTCAGTAATAATCCTTTCCCTAAACAAAAAATCGTGCCAAAAGAAGGTCTAGACAGTACAATTAGCGCCCGTTTCAAATCTTGGGCAGGCCAAGATTTAATGGAGGCTACTAGTGCTGAGTAATATCAGTGTAATGAAATGATTTTAGGTTAATGATGCAAGTACATTTAAGTTCATTAGGTTGTCGATTAAACGAAGCCGAATTGCAAAATTGGGCGCAATCTTTCCAGCGCATTGGTTATGCTTTAACGTCTAAAGTTGAAGAAGCAAATTTAATTGTGCTTAATACTTGCGCGGTTACCTCTGAGGCTGCTCGTAAATCACGACAAATGGTGCGTCGTTTTCATCGCTCGAACCCTGCCGCTCGCCTGGTAGTGACTGGTTGTTATGCTTCACTTGAGCCGCAGGAAGTCGAAAAAATTATGGGTGTTGACTTGGTGGTGGCCAATAGCGATAAAGAGGTATTGGTGGATAAGGTTAAGCAGGTTTTAGATATTCCTGTGATGCCAGAATTCGCTACAGAGCCAGGTGAAAGTGCTTTGTTTGCGCGCAATCGTGAGCGGGCATTTATTAAGATCCAAGATGGCTGTCGATACCGTTGTACTTATTGCATCGTAACCGTTGCTCGTGGTGAGGAGCGCAGTCGCACAGTACAAGAACTGGTTGATGAAATTAATCAACTACATGCTGACGGTATTCAAGAAATTGTTTTGGCAGGGGTACATGTGGGTGGTTATGGCTCAGATATCGAAAGCAGTTTGTATGAGTTAGTGCAAAGCATTTTGCAACAAACAGGGATACCTAGGATACGTTTCGCCTCTGTTGAACCTTGGGATTTAGGCGATAATTTCTTTGAATTATTTACTAATCCCCGATTAATGCCGCATATGCATTTGCCCATTCAAAGTGGCGCCGACTCGGTGCTAAAACGCATGTCTCGTCGTTGCCGTACTGAGGACTTCGCACACCTTGTCAATCAAGCCAGAACTCAAGTGCCAGGGTTTAATGTGACTACCGATGTCATTGTGGGGTTTCCAGGAGAAACAGACGAAGAGTTTGAGCAAACCATGCAATATATTGAGCAGTTAGGGTTTGGCCATATTCATATTTTCAGTTATTCGGATCGTGAAGGCACCAAAGCCGCACGTTTACCTAACAAAATTAATAAAGATATAAAAAAGCAGCGTAGCCAACGCTTGCACTTGTTAGCAGCTCAATTAAAGCAACAAGAGTTACAAGCTCAAGTCGGAAAAACTGTACCTGTATTATGGGAAAGTGCTTCACAGCAATCCGATGCCAACTTGCAGCGATATTATGGTTATACTCCAAACTATCATAAAATTGCAGTTGATATCGAGAGAGGTAAGTCACCAGAAAGACTTATTCTTAAAACTGAAATAATCGCACTGGATGCTGAGCAGAGTTGTTTAGTGGGAAAAATTATCGAGCCAATACCTGAGCAACAATTGTCGCAGCAGCCTGAAATTATAGCGGTGAAAAGCCTATAATTTGTTTAGCATATGAGAAGCCTAACCAGTGATTAGGAATCAGCATTTTCATTTGATTTAGGGGCTAAATAATCCGCAGATTGCTCGTTGATAATATCCAGTTCTTCTAAAAGATCAACATGAAGTGTTTCTAGTTGATTATATTGTTGTTTTTTCAACTTGGTTTCATACTGATAACTCAAATGTTTTAGTTTTGGTGTGCCTACATAACAACTAGCACCATGTAGCTTGTGCACATGATAAAGCAATTGTTCGAAATCTTGCGCCTGATAAGCGGCGTGAATGCTTTGACTAGTTTCTTGATTGGTTTCGACTAACATTTGCAGCATATCCTTTGCCAATTGACTATTGTTATTGGCTAAT
Organism: Kangiellaceae bacterium; assembly: GCA_013373015.1. GTDB lineage: Bacteria > Pseudomonadota > Gammaproteobacteria > Enterobacterales > Kangiellaceae > Kangiella. The sequence goes on along the minus strand of JABXIQ010000024.1, from coordinate 33,967 downwards.
TTAAGACTAAGCTCCCAATCTAACGATTGCTCTTTTTGTTGGTTCTTTTGCGATTTTTGCGGAGCTGGATCAAGATCATTAGTTGCAAGCGTCCACTTAACAAGCATATTTACCAAGTCTTGTTCGGACACAGGTTTAGTCATATAGTCATCCATGCCCGCTTCTAACAATTGCTCGCGCTCGTTAGCCATCGCATGAGCGGTCAATGCAATAATTGGTGTTTTGATATTGGTACGGTTTGCACGAATGGTTCGGGTTGCCTCTAAACCATCCATTTCAGGCATTTGAATATCCATTAAGATGGCGTCATAAACCTTATCTTTGCTCAATGAAACCGCCTGCATACCGCTCTCAGCAGTATCGACATTAATACCCAGATCTTCTAGTAGCGTCGAAACTAATCGTAAGTTAGCAGGGTTATCATCGACTGCTAATACATAACTGTTTTGTAACTGGCTTGCATCAATTGTTTTGCTTTCTTCGGTTTCTGGAAGCTCTGCTGAAGAGCTTCGCAATAATTCAATCAGGGCATTGTATAAGGAGCGGTGAGTCACAGGCTTGGTCATTGCTCGCGACACTCCCAGCTTTTGTAATTGTTCAAGATAATCACTTTCAGAAGCCATACTATAGCTGATAACTGGGCAGTTAAGTTGCGAGTCAGCAATATTACAAATGTATTCTAGCTGCTGTTGACGACGTCTGAAACGCTGTCCGCCAATAATGATTAGCTCGATACTTTTGCCGCTTTGAGTGTAGAGGTCAATCTCAGTGATGAGATCCTCAATTTTGTCAAAAGAGCTGACTTGCATCTGCCAATCTTCGAGCATTTGAGTCATTGCCAAACGTGTGGCGTGGTGCGGGTCGAAAACCAAAACAGATTTGCGAGACAAGAACTCACTACTAATCCCATCTTCTGGAGTTGATTCTGCTTGTTCACACTGTAGGGTAAACCAGAAGGTAGAGCCTTCGCCCACTTCACTTTTTATTCCAATGGTTCCGCCCATTCTCTCAACCAATGACTTTGAAATCACTAGACCTAAACCAGTGCCGCCAAACTCACGTTTGGTTGTTGCATCTGCTTGACTGAATGCTTTGAACAAATTTTGTTGTTGTTGTTGACTTAAACCAATACCTGAGTCTTTTACTTGAATTTTGAGTTTAAGTCCTTGCTTGTTCTCAGATTCAACTTCTGCATATAACTCAACACTTCCAGACTTGGTGAATTTAATCGCATTATTAACCAAATTTGTAATAATTTGCTTAATTCGAAGTGGGTCTCCCAACAGTGCTTTAGGAACATCGGAATATATCAAAGGCACTAATTCTAAGCCTTTTTTGTTGGCATTAGGACCTAAAATTCTAAATACATCATCAACACATTCGCGTAAGTCAAACGGATAGCGCTCCAAAGACATTTTACCCGCTTCAATTTTTGAATAATCAAGAATGTCATCAATAATTGATAATAAACTGCTTGCCGAACGTTTGATATCAAATAAGAAATCTTTTTGTTTATTATTTAATTCAGTCTTGAGCAGTAAGTCAGTAAAACCGATAACGCCATTCATAGGTGTGCGAATTTCATGACTCATATTGGCCAAAAATTCTGTTTTGATTCGGCTTGCTTCTAACGCTTGACGACGTGCAATATCAAGCTCTAAATTGTTTACCTCTAGTGTTTCTAACGTCTCTCGAAGATCTTCTGTAGCTTGTTCGACTGCGACTTGCATTTCTTCTTGACTATGTTCAAGATTTTCAGCCATCAGGTTAATACCCGTTTGCAAGGTTTGCAGTTCGGCACTGGCCTCAGACTGAATGCGAGTGTGCAAGTTGCCATCTTTAATCTTGTTTACACCTTCCGCCATTTTCATGATCGGAACGGTAACGCTGGTAGACATTCTACGAGCAAGAAAACCACCAATTAAAAGGCCAATCATCGCGATGATAAAGGTAGTAAAAATGGTTTTATAACGACTTACTGCTGAAAATTCATCGGTCATTAGAACCGAAACATAACCTAAAATTTGAGTTTTATGGTTGCTGATATTTTGCCAGGATTCGTGTTCTTCAGGGAATTTTGAAATGATTGGCGCATAAAACAATTGCCCATGCTGATGATCTTTGACTCGAGCATAGCGCAATAAGTTATTTGAAGCTCCGAGCTGGGTCAATGAAAAGGGATTATCAAGGCTCATGGATTGCAAATATTCGGATGAACCTACCGAGGCTACAATACGATTATTTTGATCATAAATGGCAACTGAAATCAGATCTTTATCATTATCGCGAGCCGCTTGAGCCATTTCCAATAGAGTTTTGTCGTCTAAGGTAATCAAGCCATATTCGCTGGCTAAAGCTAAATGAGTAGCAATGGTTTTGCCGCGGGCTTGTAACGATTCTTTGTTATTATTGATGTGAGAGTTGATAAAAAAAGCGCCCAGCAATACCGTCACCAAAACCGTTGGTGTAATGGCTAAGGTTAATATTCGGCGGCTAATCCCCCAATTGTTCATGCTTTCTCCGTTCATCAATAATCCTTCAAAGTATTTTCTTCCTGAGTGTGAAATGTGTTAATGCTTACTCTTATCGTGTAGTTTGCTAATATCTTGAGCCACTGGTAAATGATGTTCTGTTGCTGCTTCAAATCGTTGTTTGTATATAGCTTCTTGAGTTTCAATGTTTTCAATTATTTTACCCAAGCTTATTTCTTGATTAAGCAACAATTTTGCAATTCGACGATTGATCTTAATGGCAAAATCATCAGGGTATTGATACGGGTGTTCAAGACTCTTGTTATCAATTTGGGCGAGCATTTTGGCAGCTTGTTCGCCTATTTTATAGGGTTGGCTGAATAATGCCAGCATTGCGCCTTCTTTTAACAGTGTTGGTGCATTAGCCAATACTACCACGCGATGACGGTAGCTGTTGATCAGAATGGACTTTCTGGCTTTGCCATTGGGATAAACGCTATCTCTATCATGCAATAAGATTTTACAGCAGTTGGCCAAGTGCTCTACAGCATCCTTGCCTTGATATTTCGGATTGACATTGATCTGCTCAAAAGGCAGGTTATAAAAGTCTGCGAGCTTGATATATTGCGCTTTCTTCGTACGGTTAACATGACTGAAGAAAGTACCTGTTTTAGCTTGGAAGATATTTAGAGCTTTTATGAGTGCAAAATATCGATATAGCGGTTGCTGGTGAGTTATGGCATAGATTTCACCATGCGGATTACTGCTAAGGGTATCTAGGGTATCGGCGTTGACCATTAGCGCGATAATTGGCTTGTTGGGGCTTTGAAACATCACCATTTCAAGACTGTTTTGGCCAAGAGTAATGATGTAATCTGATTCAGAGCGATTGATATGAGCAACCCAATTGTTTTGTCGTTTCCAGAAGATTAGGTTTTCTTGCACCTCGATATTGTGCTGTTCAAGCAAAACTTTTTTAAGGCTATAGAGTAGTTCTTGTTGTTGGGTGCTTGCATTATCGCTGAACACATCGATCTTGATTGGTCTAACAGACTGATAGCGTTCATTCGCCGCAATCATCATGGACGAGTAAATCAACATCATAATTGCTAAAATCAATTGCAAGACACGCAAGTATTATTTCCCCAAGATTTTTTTGCCAAAATCGCTATAATAGCGAGCTAATTTGCATAATCTACCTTGCCAGTTTGACTTAGGCAAGCAAAGCGGTAAATGAGGTTGGCTACCACTATGAATATCTTTGTATTTGACATTGAGACCATCCCTGACTTTGAAACGGGACGTTTGCTCAATGATTTCGATGGATTGTCCGATGAAGATACTGTTGCTGCTATGGAGCACATGCGTTATCAGCAGTCAGGAACGACTTTTCAGCCACTGTATTTACATAAAATCGTAGCGATTTCAGCAGTGTTTCGCTATGGCGATAAAGTCAAAGTTTGGTCGCTAGGTGATGAAAACGCTGATGAGAAGGAGATAATTCAGCGCTTTTTTGATGGTATCGAGCGTTTCACTCCGACTTTAGTGTCGTGGAATGGCTCAGGCTTTGATCTACCTGTTTTACATTATCGCGCCATGAAACATAATGTTGTTGCGCAAAAATATTGGGATCAAGGTGAAATTGATAGCCAGTTTAAGTGGAATAACTACCTTAACCGTTATCAAGCACGTCACACTGATTTAATGGACTTATTGGCACTTTATAATGGTCGTGCTAACGCGCCACTTGATAAAATTGCCTCGATGCTTGGCTATCCAGGTAAAATGGGCATGAGTGGTGCCAAGGTTTGGGAAACCTATAATGAAGGTAATCTCAAGTCTATTCGAGACTATTGCGAAACCGATGTGCTGAATACTTATCTCGTTTATTTACGTTTTGAGATCATGCGTGGCAATTTGACTGAGGCCGATTATCAGCTTGAAGCCAGCAAACTGCGTGATTACCTCAAACAAGAAAATCAGCCTCACTTTAATGAATTCTTAGAGGCTTGGACTGAATAGTCACAGCCAACTTCACAACAATAGAGATTATATATGGCAAGAAGACGTCGTAGAAAGCCGTTACCGAAAGATCCTGTAATGGCGGAAATTCATGCTTTTTCGCACGAAGGACGTGGTATTTGTACCATTGAGGGGAAAACCACCTTCGTTGATAACGCCCTTAAAGGTGAGCAAGTTGAGTTTATCTATACCGAAAAGCGTGGCAAATTTGATGAAGGTCTGGCGATTGAAATTCACAGCTCTTCACCAGATCGGGTCGAACCTCCTTGTGCTCATGCGGACATTTGTGGCGGCTGCAGCTTGCAACATATGTCTAATCCAGCACAAATTGCCCATAAACAGTCGGTGTTGGTAGAGCAGTTAAAGCATTTTGGAGCTTCAGAAGACTATCAATTGGTCGAGCCTATGCAAGCAGATGTTTTAGGCTACCGTCGCAAAGCGCGTTTAGGGGTGAAATTTGTGCCGAAAAAAGGCGGCGCATTAGTGGGCTTCCGTGAAAAGAAAAGCAATTTCTTGGCGCAAATAGAATCCTGTGCAGTGCTTGATGAGCGTGTAGGACAGTTAATTCGTCCGTTGCGAGACATGATTTCAGAACTCGATAGTAATGATAAAACAGCGCAGCTAGAAGTGGCTATGGGTGATGACCAGGTAGCATTAGTTGTACGTCATTTAGTTGAGCTAACTGAAAAAGATAAAACGCTATGGACTGATTTTGGTCGTCAACATGGGCTTTATATTTACTTACAGCCGAAAGGCCCAGATACGGTTAATTTGCTGTATGGTCCAGATGAGCGTGAATGGTTGTCTTATAAAATTGATGCTTTTGATGTGGAATTATTGTTTCATCCAATGGACTTCACCCAAGTCAACGCTAGCATTAATCAACAAATGATCAAAAAGGCCATTGACTGGTTAGAACCGAAAAAAGAAGACCGAATTTTAGATTTATTCTGTGGTTTAGGTAACTTTACCATTCCGTTAGCAACCGTTGCGCAAAATGTTGTGGGGGTAGAAGGATCTGAAGCTATGGTTGAGCGCGGTGGTATGAACGCTAAGCACAATAAACTTGATAACGTTGAGTTCTACGCGACTAATCTACAAGACGATTTCACTCAAGAAGAGTGGGCACAGCAAGGTTTTAATAAAATTCTCATAGACCCGCCAAGAAGCGGTGCCTTAGATGTGGTGCAAAACATTACACGCTTTAACCCAGAGCGCATTGTTTATGTGTCTTGCAATCCAGCGACATTGGCAAGAGATGCTGGTGAGTTAAAGGAAAAAGGCTATAAGTTGGTGAAGGCAGGGGTTATGGATATGTTTCCGCATACTTCGCATACGGAATCCATAGCATTATTTGAAAAGGGCTAAAATCCTTTATTTCTTTGTTAAAGCATCGCTAAAACTTGCTCACTTACCCATTAGGTAAGCTCCGCTTTTTAGCGATGCTTTGCCTCGAACTAAAGGATTTATATCACCTTTCAACTTAATCAATCAATGATTTAAATGTCGTTTGCCAACCACTTTGAGAGTTGGAAAGTATTATGCTTATAAATCCTTTAACAACAGCCGCTGCGCTTTTAGGGTTTATGCCGTTGTAATTGGATTCGTTGCCGCTAATATATTCATATAATTCAAATACTTCACTGCCGTTAATATCATCTAAATCTAGAGAGATATTATTTGCATGTTCTTCTAAAGGTTCAAATATGTCCACTTGTAAGTTCTCTCTGCACAAATCAAACAAAATGTACTCGAAAAATGGATTTTGGGGCAACTTAGGGTTTAAAGTGCCAGTATTTTCAACCTGCTTTAAACCTATATTAAATTGCTTTATATCATTTTGTGTTACTATATATCTTTCAGTGGATAAGTTTGACTCTTCTTGTGATAATTTTGACAGTTTCAACCAATAGTCATAATCATGCTCACCATCTCTTTGCAATAGATTCTTACTTGCAAACTCTGCCATTGATCCGATATCTTTGAATAATGGCGAAACTACCTTGTCATCGGAGTGGCTATAAGCATAAAAATAAAGATGATCGGCAATTTCTACTGCTTCAATTCCCGCGATATACTTTATTATTCGGTTGCTTTCTTCGGACAGTTTCTTTTTTGTGTTATTTTTGCTTTTTGTATAAAAATGAAAAATAAGGAATGCTGTTAGTGCCATTCCTATGAAATAGAATATAAAAAAACTATCTAAAAACATAAATGTCTCGATTAAATATTGAGGTTTGTAATTTATATTATCATTAATAATTTAGTTAGAGCTTGCTATTTTTAATTAATGCTTACTTACTCTTTATCACCAAAACCTTCATTAAGACCATTCCAACCAATACCGATAATGATCCAATGCCAAGGATTGGACCGATAATATTGCCTGCGGCATGATTACCATATATCAAATAAAGGCCTATAATGATGATGAGCGTTCCGATTTGATGCAGCCAGTATTGGATACTAGCTAATTTTGAGTGGTTTTCGTTAATCCAAAGTTTATAGCAGACGCTATAGACGAATGAGACGACGAAGCCGATCAGTAAGATATGGGCGTGTGTGACGTGTTGGATATGGTTTTTGGTGCTGGCCATATAGATCCCTAAAACCATGCCTAAAATGGCATAGCCCAAAGCGGTGACTAGATACTTTCTATCCATGATTCCCTCCTAATACATGAGTTTTTGTCATAGCTTATCTTTGATAACTTTATACTAACTTTAGCGCTTATGTCGATATTGTTACAAATATATCAATTATGGGTGTGTTCATCGGTTAGTTTTTTTGTTAAAACAAATGGTTCAATAATTCTAAGCAGATAAATAGTAGTTGGCGCGATGAAGCGTAAAGATCACGATATTTTTCAATTAGTGGAGCAGGGCGAGTTTGATTTTGAGGCTTGGCTTGCGTTAAACCAATTAGAGCTACCGAGCAAAGCCGTTAAGAAGATGGCTTTAGCGGTTGAGCTTGCGCAGAAGAATGTTTCGAAAACGCCGATTTTAAAGTTAAATACTTTGGCTACGGGTTTAGAGCTGGCTGAGGTGTTGACTCATTTCAATGCTGATACGGATACGTTAACTGCGGCTATTTTGTTACCAGCAGTGATCGCTGAAGCGGTTAAAGTTGAGACGATTAAAGATAAAGTAGGCAAGTCAATTGCTGATCTGGTTCAGGGTGCGGGTCAAATGGAAGCTATTCGTGCGTTGCAGCAAGAGTCATTGCAACATCAAGATGATCCTGAGCAGGATAGTCAGCAGGTCGAAAGCTTGCGTAAAATGCTATTGGCGATGGTTGATGATGCGCGCGTAGTGTTGTTAAAGCTTGCTGACCGTGTGATTTCTTTGCGTCATATCAAAAATTCGAGCCGTGAATTACAGCTTGCCTTTGCTAAGGAAACAAAAGATATTTTTGCCCCATTGGCTAATCGTTTAGGTATTGGTCAACTTAAGTGGGAGCTTGAGGATTTGGCGTTTCGCTACCTTGAGCCTGAAACTTATAAGAAAATTGCCAAAAGCCTAAAAGAAAAACGTGTTGCTCGCGAAAAGTATATTGATGAAGTAATTAAGATATTAAGCGATAAACTCAAACAAGAGCACATTAAAGGTGAGGTGACTGGGCGGGTAAAGCATATTTACAGTATTTGGAAGAAAATGCAGCGTAAAAATTTACCGTTTGAAGAGATTTATGACGTTAGAGCGGTACGCATTTTAGTTGAGCGCGTACAAGATTGTTATGGTGCATTAGGGATAGTGCATGGTGAATGGCAACATATTCCAAAAGAGTTTGATGATTATGTGGCAACGCCAAAAGAGAATGGTTATAGCTCAATCCATACCGCTGTTCTGGGGCCGCAAGGTAATGTGCTAGAAATTCAAATACGTACTTTCCAAATGCATGAAGAAGCGGAAAAAGGTATTGCTGCTCATTGGGCTTATAAAGAAGGCGCAAATCTTGCTAAAGTTGGCGTAGATGAGAAAATTGCTTGGATGCGCCAGTTATTAGAATGGCAATCGGAATTGGCGGATGCAAATCCAGATGAGTTGATGGAAGAATTTCAGACATCTGTGTCTGAAGATCGAGTGTTTGCTTTTACTCCAGGCGGTAAGGTGGTGGATTTACCCGTAGGATCAACGCCTATTGATTTTGCCTACCGTATTCATACGTCCATTGGGCATCGCTGCATTGGTGCCAAAGTCAGTGGTCGAATAGTGCCACTAACTTATCAGGTGCAAAGTGGTGATGTGATTGAGATTATGACCAAGAAAGATGAGGCGCCAAGTCGTGATTGGTTGGTGCCCTATAATGGTTATATCGCGGCTAGCCGTACTCGCTCGAAGATTAAGCAATGGTTTAATAAACTCGATAAAGAAGATAATGCCAATGCCGGCAAAGAGCTGTTGGATAAGGAGTTGAGTCGCGCGGATTTACGGAATATTGATTATGCGGAACTGGCTGCAAAGCTACATTTGTCTGCTGAAATAGAGATGTTGGCAAAAATTGGAACGGGTGATTTAGGCATTAACCAAGTTATCAATCGTGCTCAAGAATTACATGATGCCGTGCAGCCGCACACAGCAAAACGCCAAGACATTACTCCTGTTTTACGCAAAAAAAGTAAGCGTAAATCAATGGGGGATATTTCGGTATCAGGAGTGGGCGATTTGTTAACTAGTATTGCTAAGTGTTGTAAGCCTGTGCCAGGTGAGGCCATCATCGGCTATATCACACAGGGGCGCGGTATTGTTATTCATAGCAAAAGTTGTACTCATGCCAAAAAGGCTATTAACGATAAGCCAGAGAGAATTTTACCGGTAGAGTGGGAAGCTGAGTCAGGCAATCATTATGCGGTTGATTTGACCATTCACGCATTTGATAGACGGGAGTTGCTAAAAGATATTACTACCATCATATCCAATGAAAAGGCTGCGATCACAGATATGAACACGCATAAAAATCATGAAAAAGTGGTAATCAATTTAGAGGTGGAGTTAAGCGCAATTGATGATTTACATAAAGTCACCAGTCTATTAAAGCAGCTACCGAACGTATTTGAGGTGGTTCGACGTCGTGGTTAAGGTTTTAACAGAGCTGCCGCAAACTCAGCGCTTACTTAATATCATGCGAGCGTTACGCGATCCTGAAACGGGCTGCCCTTGGGATCGCAAGCAGACTTATGAAACGATAGTGCCTTATACCTTAGAAGAAGCGTATGAAGTTGCAGATGCCATTGAGCAAGGTGATTACGAGGAACTGCATGGTGAGCTGGGTGATTTGTTATTTCAAGTTGTGTTTTATGCCCAAATTGGGCAAGAAGAAGGGCGCTTTGATTTTGAGTCAATTGCACAGAAGATGGCTGATAAACTTGAAATGCGCCATCCCCACGTTTTTGGTGAGCAAGAATATACTTCTGATGACGAATTAAAACGCAAATGGGAGCGGCAAAAACAGCTTGAGCGCGAACAAAAAAGGCTTGAGCGCACGAAAAAAAATTCGAAAAATATAAGTTTGCTTGATGATTTGCCGATAAACTTCCCCTCTTTATCCATTGCCCAGAAAATACAAAAACGAGTTGGGCGCCATGGCTTTGATTGGCCAGATGTTAATGGCGTTATCGCAAAAATTGAAGAAGAAGTTGCTGAGTTGAAACAGGCAATTGATAATCAAGATAAAGCTAACATGGAAGAAGAGCTTGGAGATTTGTTGTTTGCGGTTGTTAACCTTTCGCGACATTTAGAGTTCGATGCTGAAAGTGCTTTAAGAAAAGCTAATCGAAAGTTTGAATTACGGTTCCGGGAACTTGAAAGGATCTTATCTGAGCGTAACAAATCTCTTTCTGATTCATCTTTAGAGCAGTTAGAAAGTGCATGGCAACAAGCCAAACAACATTTGAAAGGTAATTCTGATGAGTGAAACAGATAATATACAGCAAGCCACTTTTGGTGGCGGATGTTTTTGGTGTGTGGAAGCCATTATCCAAAAGCTCAAGGGCGTGACTAAGGTGGTTTCGGGTTATGCGGCTGGTCATGACTCCGAACCCAATTACAACTCGGTTTGTAGTGGTTCAACGGGCCATGCCGAAGTCATTCAGGTGAGCTTTAACCCAGATATTCTAAGTTATAAGGATCTGCTGGAAGTCTTTATGACCAGCCATAACCCAACGCAAAAAGATGGGCAAGGTGCAGATATTGGTACTCAATACCGCTCGATCATTCTCTATCATAATGATGAGCAGAAAAGCACAGCGCAAGCACTGATTGAAGAGTTAGCGCCGTTATTTGATAAAGCGATTGTTACAGAGTTAGCTCCATTGGAGATTTTTCATTCCGCTGAGGCTTATCATCAAGATTATTATAATCGTAACCCAGAAAATCGTTATTGTTCTATTGTTATTGAACCTAAATTGGCAAAGCTCAGGCAAAAGCATGCGGATAAACTTGTCGAGGCTCAGTCTAATGTTAAACCCGAGTTACCGCGCGTTATACATCAAGCGGATAAAGAACAGTTTTTGGTAGAAGTTGAACCTAATCAATACGCCATGTTGCGTTATAGCCATCACGGCGATTATTTATCGTTGGACTATACCGAAGTTCCTACTGCACTGCGTGGAAAAGGTTATGGCTCAGTTTTGATGGAGTTAACTTTAACAGAAATAGAACAAATGGGATTAAAAGTTAAACCCATTTGCACATATACTGTGAGGTATTTACAAAGACACAAAGAGCATCAGCATTTGCTTAAGGCTTAGCCTTGGAGTAATCAAAAGGTTTGTCTATTTCGATATTTAAGATTACATGATTGCCGACAATACGTTCATCAGCTTCTGGCATCGTTCGAAATGCAGCAGGGAAAATTAATCCATCCACATTAGTGTATTTGGTTATTGTTCTCCATAAAGGACCGAATACTTCATACTTACCTTTTAACCCCATTAGCTCAAGAAAAGGCTCGTAACCGGTTGCATACTGATAACCTCTCAATAAATAAGTATCTGGGTCAATGTATAACACAAAGTAGTCTTTTAATGATTTGCCAACTGAAGCTTCGCCCTTAAATGTCATTTTGATTTGATAAAACTCCTTTTCTTGGCCTGGCCATTTGAATTTATCAACAGCAGAAAGAACCACATTGTTATCTTGCGTTATCCAAGGCAAGTTCACAAAATAATAGAAAAAATGAACCATGAACTCTGGCGGGTTTCCTTTTTGCCAGTTTTTTTGCCAAACGGCCTTACCATCAAAGCCTATTGTTGCGTTATCCATAGGCCAGTCCTGATAAACTTGTCGCATTTTTTGATCTATCACTTCATGAGCTATCCACCAGGCAAATTGCTCCTTTTGATGGTAGTTATTATGCATAACGTTATCAAAACGAATGGATGGCGCCTTGCTCCACTTCTCATAGCCTCCATGAGCTTGTATCATTTTTTTGATAATTAACTTGGTTTCAGTTGATTTATAATCTGGCTCGGCTTTTGCTGCGTATGCTGATAAAGCTATTAATATATACAATATAAATTTCATAAGTTTCTCAGATTCAGACTCCTATTAATTAGCATTTATTATTTCTTTTATTGCAATTATTTGCTGTCAGGAATCTGTAAAGAGTTGTTTCTTAAAGTATTATCTGTGAATAGTAAAAGATTTGTAGCATGTGGTAGACACTTAAAACCTAAGCACTTACATTAGTTGAACTAGCAAAAAGTGCTAGTTACTAACAGATTTTGATAGGAGTTGTGTAAAGAATAGTGACAGTGGTTAAAGTTCAAAAATAGGAGTAGATTGGATAGCTCTCTGACCAACAAAAGGATTTACTATGTTGAAAAAACTATCTTTATTTAGCGTTCTATTCTTTGCTCTTCAGGCTCCATCTATCGCAGCAGTGGACATGTTCCTTAAAATTGAAGGAGTACAAGGGGAAAGTTTGGATGTAAGGCATCGAGACGAAATTGATGTGTTAGCGTGGTCTTGGGGTTCATCATCTGATGGTCGCTCTACCTGCGTTCAGGATATATCATTGGTTAAATATGCTGACTTAGCATCTCCTCAATTATTAATGGGGCATGTTGATGGCGTCGTTTATCCGAACGCAAAGCTAACTGTTAGACGGAGTGGTGGTGTTAGTCTCGAATATATTATATTGGACTTTAAAAACCTTTATGTTTCTTCCGTAAGTACAGGTGGTTCGGGCGGCGAAAGTCGATTAACTGAGAATGTGACTTTGAACTTTGAAGAAGTGAAGTATCAGTATACACCGCAAGGTCCTGATGGCAGTGCTGGTGCGCCAGTGAGTGCCACCATTCGGCCTAATCGTTGTAAATAGCTTGCAATAGTTTCATTACTTATCGTCACGCCTGATAAAGCAGGTATTTTTCCTGCTTTATCAAAAACTCCTCGCCACTGCTCCGATCTTTTTGCTATAATGTTTCCCCGTCCTGAGAAACCTTTCTTCTCAATGACATTTGGCTTTTCTCAGAGCTGAGTTCTAAGCCAAATTGCTACACAATAAATTCGTTAAAACCGCTAATAACAAGGCTTTCAGAGCTATTTTCTGTTTTTGGCGGTTTTTGTATTGAACAGATTGATCACCCAGATTGATGTTTAACGGTTGGATTAGGCTATGACCAAGTATGTATTTGTAACAGGCGGGGTAGTTTCCTCATTAGGTAAAGGTATTGCTGCGGCTTCTATGGCTGCTTTGCTAGAATCTCGTGGCTTGAAAGTTACTCTGTTAAAGCTTGATCCTTATATCAATGTAGATCCAGGTACTATGAGCCCATTCCAGCACGGTGAAGTGTTCGTGACGGATGATGGTGCTGAAACTGACTTGGATTTAGGCCATTATGAGCGTTTTGTGCGTACCCGCATGAAACAAAGCAATAACTTTACTACTGGTCGCGTCTATTCTGATGTATTGCGTAAAGAACGTCGTGGTGATTACCTTGGTGGAACGGTTCAGGTTATTCCTCATATCACAGACAACATCAAAGAAAAGGTCATTGAAGGCGCTAAGGGCGCTGATATCGCTATGGTGGAAGTTGGCGGTACGGTAGGTGATATTGAGTCATTACCTTTTATGGAAGCTATTCGTCAGTTGCGTTTTGAAGTGGGCAAAGAAAATGCCATGTTTGTGCATTTGACCTTATTGCCCTATATCGCTACGGCGGGTGAGCTTAAAACTAAGCCAACCCAGCACTCGGTGAAAGAGTTGCGTTCAATTGGTATTCAGCCTGATATGTTGGTTTGTCGCTCCGATCGTCCATTGCCAGCCAGCGAAAAAGCCAAGATTGCATTATTTACCAATGTTAAAGAGCAAGCGGTTATTTCGATTGAAGATGTGCCAAGCATTTACCAAATTCCACAAGTGCTATTAAGCCAAAAGGTTGATAGCTTTATTTGTGACCGATTCAAAATGAACCCAGCACCAGCTGATCTTTCTGAGTGGGAAGATGTGCTTTATCGCGAAGCGAATCCAAAAGGCAATGTAGATATCGCGATGGTGGGTAAGTATATGGATTTAACCGAAGCTTATAAATCCTTGACTGAGGCGCTAAAGCACGCTGGTTTGCATACCCGTCAGAAAGTACGCATTCACTATATCGACTCTCAAGATATAGAGAAAAATGGTACTGATAAATTGAAAGATATGGATGCTATCTTGATCCCTGGCGGATTTGGCGAGCGTGGCGTAGAAGGCAAAATTGAAACTGCGAAGTATGCTCGTGAGAATAAGATCCCATATTTAGGCATTTGTCTGGGGATGCAGGTGGCTGTGATTGAATTTGCGCGTCATGTTGCGGGTATGAAGGACGCCAATAGTACAGAGTTTAATACAGAAAGCCCAAATCCAGTGGTAGGTTTGATTACAGAGTGGGTTGATGCTGATGGTAATCGTAATGAGCGCTCTGATGAGTCGGATCTAGGTGGTACTATGCGTTTAGGTGCGCAACCTGCTGATATTAAAGGTGGAACTAAAGCTCATGCCATTTATCAAAGCGATGTGGTAAGTGAGCGTCATCGTCATCGTTACGAAGTGAACAATTATTTATTACCTCAGCTTGAAGGTGCAGGTCTTGTGGTATCATGTACTTCGACTGAGAAGAAGTTGGTTGAAATGGTGGAGTTATCTGATCACCCTTGGTATGTGGCTTGTCAGTTCCACCCAGAATTTACTTCTACGCCGCGTGATGGACATCCGCTATTCAAAGCTTTTGTTGAAGCAGCGATGAGCTATCGAGACGGCAAATAAGATACTAACGTAGCGATAAGCACGATTAAAGTAGGTGACTTGATGAAATTATTGGACTGGGAAGTTGGCTTAGATAAACCTTTTTTCTTGATCTGCGGCCCTTGCGTGATTGAAAGTGAGCAATTGGCCATTGATACTGCAGGTTATATGAAAGAAATCACCGATAAGCTGGATATTCCTTACATATACAAATCATCTTTTGATAAGGCTAATCGTTCGTCAAGCAAAAGTTTTCGTGGCCCTGGTTTAGAAAATGGCCTAAAGATTTTACAGAAAGTCAAAGATCAAGTTGGCGTTCCAGTGTTAACAGATGTTCATGAAGATACGCCTATGCATGAAGTTGCTGCTGTAGTTGATGTCATGCAAACTCCTGCCTTTTTATGTCGTCAGACTAACTTTATTCGTAAAGTGTGTGAACCAGGAATACCCGTTAACATCAAAAAAGGCCAATTTTTGTCGCCATGGGATATGAAGAATGTGGTGGATAAAGCTCGCGAAACTGGCAACGACCAGATAATGGTGTGCGAGCGAGGCGTTTCTTTTGGTTATAACAATCTAGTTTCGGATATGCGCTCTTTATCAATTATGCGCGAAACGGGTTGTCCTATTGTTTATGATGCAACTCATTCAGCCCAATTACCTGGTGGACAAGGTTTATCGTCAGGTGGTTTACGTGAGGTTATACCCGTATTAACTCGTGCGGCAATTGCGGCAGGAGTTTCGGGTGTCTTTATGGAGTCACATCCCGACCCAGCGGTGGCTAAGTGTGATGGCCCCAACTCATTCCCTATGTACCGCATTGAAGAAATGCTGACTGTAATGAAAGAGTTAGATGCTGTGGTTAAAAAAGCTGGATTTGTTGAAGATAGTATCACCAATTTTGGATGTGGTAACTTATTGTAGTCGTATTGTTATTTTTAGTTTTTGTTTGAGGACTTGATTTTGAAAATTGTTAACATAATCGGACGTGAAGTTTTAGATTCTCGTGGCAACCCAACGGTTGAAGCAGAAGTTGTATTGGAAAATGGTATTCGAGCAATTGCTTGCTCGCCTTCTGGTGCATCAACAGGTTCACGCGAAGCATTGGAATTGCGTGATGGAGATAAGGCACGTTACTTAGGTAAAGGTGTTTTGAAGGCTGTTGGATATGTTAACAATGAATTGAAAAATGCTTTGATTGGTCAAGATGCTTCAAACCAAGCGAATATTGACCAAATCATGCTTGATTTAGATGGCACTGAGAACAAAGAAAAGTTAGGTGCTAATTCTATTTTAGCTGTGTCATTAGCCAATGCTAAAGCCGCGGCACAAGCTTCGGGCAAAGCATTGTTTGAACATATCAATCGTGATGGCAAATACTCAATGCCAGTACCAATGATGAATATCATTAATGGTGGTGAGCACGCGGATAATAACGTTGATATCCAAGAGTTTATGGTTATGCCTGTGGGGGCGCCTACTTTCTCAGAAGGTTTGCGTATGGGAGCAGAAATTTTCCATAGTTTACGTAAAGTATTGCAAGCAAAAGGTTTGAATACCGCGGTTGGTGATGAAGGTGGTTTTGCACCTGATCTAGGTTCAAATGAAGAAGCTATTACAGCGATTGTTGAAGCTGTTGAACAAGCCGGCTATAAGCTAGGTGAAGATGTGGCCTTAGCGTTAGATATCGCATCAAGCGAGTTTTATAAAGACGGCAAATACCATTTAGCTTCTGAAAATAAAGTTTTGATCTCTGCTGAATTTGCTGATTATTTAGCAGATTGGGTTGAGCGTTACCCAATCGTTTCGATTGAAGATGGTATGGATGAGTCGGATTGGGATGGTTGGAAAATTTTGACCGAAAAAATTGGTCATAAATGCCAGCTGGTTGGTGATGATTTGTTCGTTACTAACACAAAAATTTTAAAGCGTGGTATTGAAGAAAAAGTAGCTAACTCAATTTTGATTAAAGTGAATCAGATCGGTACTTTAACCGAAACCTTAGCGGCAATTGATATGGCTCATGCAGCGGGTTATACCGCCGTTATTTCGCATCGTTCTGGTGAAACAGAAGATACAACTATTGCAGACTTGGCTGTTGCTACTGCTGCTGGACAAATCAAAACAGGCTCTTTGTGTCGCTCTGATCGTGTTGCTAAGTATAACCAGTTATTAAGAATTGAATCGCAATTAAATGGCGATGCGCCTTACCCAGGTAAAACAATCTTTAAGTCTTAATTGACTGATTGATTAAGGGCTCGTCATGAGCCCTTAGTTTTAAGGATGTAAAAATTTTAACTTTGACTTTTCATTAATTTAATTTTCTGGCATTGTTACGCTTATGAAATGGATTGCTTTGATTTTAGTTGCGCTACTTGTAGCTCTACAGTACCGAATGTGGTTCGGGCAGTCTTCTTTTCAGCAAATAAAACAGCAACAAGCTAAAGTTGAGCAAATCAAAACCGAGAATCAACAATTGATTAATCGTAATCAAAAGATTCTTGCGGAAATCAATGACCTTCGTAGTGGAACTGATGCTATAGAGGAGCGTGCGCGCTATCAATTGGGTATGATTAAAGAAGGCGAAACATTTTTTCGGATCTTGGATTCACGTCAATAGTACAAGGAATTGGTTAACATGAATACGTCCGCTGAGAAAATTTGGGCTATCATTCCCGCTGCTGGGATTGGCTCGCGTATGCAGTCAGATCTTCCTAAGCAATACTTAGAAGTTGACGGTAAGACCATTCTCGAGCACAGCTTAAGTAACTTTCTAGAACATTCTTCAATTTACAAAGTTGTCGTTCCTTTACATCCCAATGATCGCTATTGGTCAAAGTTGAAAGTGTCTTCTCATCAAAAAATTATTACTGTCGCTGGTGGTGAGGAAAGAGCCAACTCTGTTTTGAATGCGCTCAATTATATTATTGAGCAAGGTGGTTTGAATGACTGGGTCATGGTGCATGATGCAGCGCGACCATGTTTATCCAGTCATCATATTGATAATTTGATTCGTGCTAGAGAGAATTCAGCTGATGGTGCTATTTTAGCCATTCCATCGGTTGATACAGTAAAAGTCAGTAATGCACGGCTAACTATTGATAAAACCATTCCTCGAGAAACTATTTGGCTAGCACAAACCCCGCAGTTTTTTGAAATTGGAAAGTTGGCGCAAGCCATTGATTTAGCAATACAAAATGATTTGCTCGTGACTGATGAAGCCTCAGCTATGGAAGCACAAGGGTTTAGTCCTAGCCTAGTTATTGGTAATCGCAAGAACCTGAAAATTACCGAACCAGAAGATATGATGCTGGCTTCTATTTGGCTGAATCAATAAAACCAATAGTTATATAGATTTAATAAATATTCATGGTAACTGTTGACCTTAGTTATAAGATCCGTTTTAATCGAAACCATGAATACTATTAATACGCAAAAACACCATAACCACCATCATAAGAACTTGATGGCGGTGCTCTATTGTGTTTAATTTGTAGTTTAAAATTCACAAAAAAGCCTCGCCAAAAGCGGGGTTTTTTTCGTTTTGGGCTATAGTTTATTTTACATATTAACAATACAAGACAGTTACAGATTATGAATATCAGCATTAGTTTACATCACCATCATCATTCACTGCGCAAGCGACGGTGGTAGCGACTATTGGCTGTATGATAGCGAACTCAATAAACCCCGTTGCTCGAAAGAACAACGGGGTTTTTTTATGACAAGTTTTTAAATAATAGTTGGAGAAGAAAATGGCACTAAAAATGGTAATTCCTAAAGGCAAGCTTTATGACAATGTTGCGGAAATATTATCGGATATTGGTTTAACTTTGGTAGGGGATAGTCGTAATTATAGACCGGCTTTGTTTGGTTGTGATATAGAGGTTAAGTTATTGAAAAGTCAGAATATTCCTGAAATGGTAGCTTTAGGACAGCATGATATTGGCTTTGCAGGATTAGACTGGATCGAGGAACAAAGTGCTGACGTTGAGATACTCGAAGATTTGGCTTTTAACCCTGTCAAAATTGTAGCCTGTATCCCTGAGCAATGGGATTGGGAACAGGTCAAACAACGAAAAATCATCGTTGCTTCAGAATATAAAAAAATTGCTTCCAGCTATTTAGACTCTCAAAACTTGGATTATCAACTGTTCAGAGCTTATGGCGCGACAGAAGTCTTTCCGCCTGAAGATGCAGATATGGTAATTGATAATACCAGTACTGGATCAACTATCCGTGCTAACCGACTAAAAATTGTTGGTACAGTTATGCAAAGTTCAACCCAATTGATTGCTAATAAACAGGTACTGAGCAACCCTGAAAAGAAAAAACAGATTGATGATTTATTATTATTGATGCGTGGGGTATTGAATGGTCGTAAGCGTGTGTTGCTGGAAATGAATTGTAGCCAAGATAATATCGATACCATCGTTTCGTTACTTCCTGCCATGCGCTCACCAACTGTGAGTCAACTGTACAACGCAGATGGTTTTGCCATTAAAGCCGCGATTGAACGCAGATTGACCAAAGATCTACTGCCGCAGCTAATAGCAGCGGGCGCTACAGACATCCTAGAAACACCAATTCGCAAGGTGCTGTAGGAGTGCTTATGAATACAAAATTACTCAAACTTGATTTTAATGAGCGCTCGGATAGTGTGCCATATTGGTTAGATGCTAATGCAGTTAATAAGCAAAAGCTATGGTCTTATCCAGATAAAGGTTTATTAGTTGAAGCTATAACTAAGCAACTCAAGGTAAATAAAGATCAACTTCTTATTACCAATGGTGGTGATGAAGCCATTGAATTGTTGTTTAAATTGGCAAAGCTGAACAACAAGCAGTTAGTTATGCCTTTACCTGTATTTAGTCAGTACTGGTCAGGAAAAGATTTGTGGCAACTGGATACTAAGTTGATTGAAGCTCAAGAGGATTTAACTATTGATCTTGATGCAGCTTTGGATGCAGTAAAGGATGGGGATATTCTTGTACTAACCAGTCCTAATAATCCTACTGGTGAAACCTTAAGCATAGAGCAAATAGAAGCCGCAGCACAAAAAGTTAGAGAAAAAAACGCATGGTTGTTTCTTGATCAAGCTTATATTGAGTTCACTACTGATGGCATAAGTTCTCTAAAGCTTATTGAGCAATTTGATAACATTATTCTATTAAGAACACTATCTAAAGCCTATGGATTGGCAGGGATTAGAGTTGGATATTTGTTAGCAAGTAGCAAGCTGATTAAGAAGTTTTCAGTACTAGCTATGCCTTTTAATGTTTCTAATGCCAATCTAACTATCGCTCTACAAGCGTTTACCGAAAGCGCTAAGTTGGAAGTGCAGAGTTACTCTCGTCAGATAGCTCTAAATCGTGAGCTGATTACCAACATGCTAAAAGATAGTGGATTATCTGTTATAGAAAGTCAGGGAAATTTCGTGTTTGTGCAAGGAGAACCTTTGAAACTGCAATTGATTGTGGCTGCTTGCAATAACAATGCAATCCAAATTAAAGATGCTCTTGTTGGACTTACTGCATCGAATAAAGCTATTGCGGCGATCCGAATAAGCATACCATTTTATCTTGAACGGTTACTGCAGGCCTTACGCTTGGCATTAAGGCCAAAACTACTGTGTTTCGATATGGATGGAGTTCTAATTGACACCAGTAAAAGCTACGATCAGTGCATTATTGAAACAGTAAAGCAAGTTACCGGGATAGTTGTTGAACCTGAAATGATCTTAGAGGCTCGATCTCGAGGAGGTTTTAATAATGACTGGAAGTTAACGCGGCAACTGATAAAAGAGTTGGGCACAGATATTTCGTTAGATGAAGTAACCAGTATTTTTCAAGATATCTACCTTGGAAATAAACAGAAAGCTGGTTTGTGTGAGCAAGAACAACCTTTGATAGAGCAATCTTTAATCAATCGTCTGTTTAACGCAAAATCAAAATTATTGAATACTGCTGTAGTGACCGGCAGGCCAAAGCAAGAAGCCATTCAAGGTTTAGAAAAACTAGGATTAAAAAATACGATCCTGATTAGCGATGATGATGTTAGCCAATCAAAGCCTTCACCGGAAGGAATCAATAAAACAAAAGACTTTTTTCAAGCGGATACATGTTGGATGTTTGGTGATGCTCCAGATGATATGCAAGCAGCCAAGTTTGCAGGGGTTCTAGCCATAGGCATAGCTACTAGCGAGTTGATAAGAAGCAGTTTACTCAATGCTGGCGCTGATATTGTTCTTGAAAATATTAATCAATTAGAGGTTCTGATATGAGTAACAATATAACAAGAGAAATCGTGGAACTAAGTCGATCTACTAAAGAGACCAGCATCCAATTGGAATTAAACATATACGGCCAACAAAAGCTGAATATTAATACGGGCTTACCATTTTTTGATCATATGTTGACGCAATTAGCTTTGCATGCAGGTTGGGATCTGGACTTGCAAGCACAAGGTGATATTGAGGTGGATGATCATCATTTAATTGAAGATGTCGCTATTTGTTTGGGGCAGGCGCTTAATCAAGCATGGCGTAAGCAACCTAAAATTCAGCGTTATGGACAAAGGTTGTTACCAATGGATGCCAGTTTGATCTTGGTGGCAGTAGATATTTGTGGCCGGCCATATTCTGTTACGGACTTACCTTTTACTCGTGAACTAGTAGGCAATGTTGCGACAGAGATGTGGAAACATTTCTTTTATAGTTTTGCTATTAATGCACAATGTTCATTACATATTAAGGCAGAATATTTTGATAATAATCATCATTTAATTGAAGCAGCCTTTAAAGGGTTGGCATTTGCTTTGAAAGAAGCTTTGCAAGTAGTTGATGTCAGTAACAGTTCAAAGGGTGTGCTATGAAGAAAGTGGCTGTTATAGATACAAAAGCAGGCAATTTATTTAGTATTTTTTCCTGTGTTAGACGAATTGGATTTGAGCCTGAACTCATTCAATCAGCAGAGCAAATATCGCAGAAAGAATTTGTGGCAATGATTATTCCAGGTCAAGGTCGATTTGGGACTGTGATGAGCAACTTGAGAAGTTCACAGTTGGATAAAGTGATTATTGATTGGTATCAGAGTGATAAAAAAATAATTGGCATCTGTGTGGGCATGCAAATATTTTTTGAATGGTCAGCAGAAGACTTGGACAACGATGGGTTAGGCATAAGAGGGCTAGGTCTAGTAAAAGGAACTGTAACTAAGTTAAAAAGTCCAAAGCAACCAATGGTAGGCTGGTGCGAGATAGATGCTTCTATCAGTTTGTTACAGCAAAAAACGGTATATTTTGTTAATAGTTATGCGGTTAAAAGTTCCGAAAACGAAATTGCTACAACTTATTATGGAGAACAATTTGTGGCTGCAATCCAAAGTAAAGGGTTGATGGCATTTCAATTTCATCCCGAAAAATCAGGATCACAAGGCGAGGAGATTTTACAGCAATGTCTAACTCAATAAATAGATTGAAGCCTAGAGTTATTGTGTGTCTGGATGTAGCCAATGGTCGAGTGGTGAAAGGCGTAAATTTTAAAGGTTTGAAAGATATGGGGGATCCTGTTGAACTTGCGTTGCGTTACCAACAGCAAGGGGCTGATGAAATTGTTTTTCTTGATATTAAAGCAACTAGGGAAAATCGATCTAACGCTTTGCAAACCGTAACAGAAGTAGCGAAGAATTTATCGATTCCATTTACCGTTGGTGGCGGCCTCAATAGTTATAAGGATGTTTCGGACTTCTTAAATGCTGGCGCTGATAAAGTGGCTCTTAACTCTGCTGCAGTAAACAATCCTGATTTAATCAACCAAATCAGTCTAGGTTTTGGGTCTCAATCTCTAGTTGTGGCTGTTGATTTGGATAAGAAAATAAATGGAGATTATAAGGTTTTTATCAATGGAGGCCATAAAGAAACTGATTTAGAGCCATTTAGATGGCTAACCGAAATCCAACAAAGAGGTGCAGGAGAAGTATTGTTAACTGCAATGCATAAGGATGGAACGGGTACTGGCTTTGATAATGATTTAATGCAAAAAATAAGTCGTCAACTTTCTATTCAAGTTATTGCATCGGGTGGTGCTGCAATTCCAGAACACTTTGTGGATACTTTCAACGCGGGCAGTGATGCTGCGTTAGCTGCGGGAATGTTTCATAGGGGTGAGTTCAGTGTAGAGCAAGTTAAACAAGAATTATTAAAAAATAATATTGAGGTAAGAGTATGTTAATTCCATCAATTGATTTATTAGATGGCAAAGCCGTACAGTTACAACAAGGTGATCCTGACAAAAAAATTGTTGAATGTGATAATGTTTTTGAATTGCTAGAAGAGTTTTCACTGTACGGTGAGGTGGCCATTATTGATTTAAATGCTGCTTTGGGACGTGGTGATAATAAAAGTTTGATTAAACAGTTGATAGCTCAATATCCTTGTCGCGTAGGAGGTGGGATTCGTGATTACGAAACCGCAAGAGACTATCTTGCTAGTGGCGCTAAAAAAATTATTATTGGTACTTCTTGCCGCAAGGAGTTTGTTAAAAAGCTTCCTAAAAGCCAATTAATATTTGCCATTGATGCTAAAGATGATGAATGGGTCACGCACGGTTGGAAGTCTGCTGGCTCTATAAAAGTACTGGATCTTATTGATGAGCTACAAGGAAATTGTAGTGAGTTTTTATATACTCAAGTTAAAAAAGAAGGATTGATGCAAGGCCTTGATCGCGATCGTATTCAGCAAGTTATCAATAAATCAAAAATTGCAGTTACGGTTGCTGGAGGGATTACCGATTTAGATGATATCAAATTTATTAATACACTCGGCGCTAATAGTCAGATAGGTATGTCTGTATATACTGGAAAGTTAAAGCTATCAGATGCTTTATTTGCGTGTTTGGATTTCAATAAGTCAGGCTCAAGTAAGTTGGCTTCCAATAAATCAGAGTTAATACCAACTATTGTTCAAGATAATGACACTCAGCAAATACTGATGCTAGCCTATTCGTCGCAAGAATCTTTGAAACAGGCCATCAAGTTGCGCAAAGGCGTTTACTACAGTCGTTCACGTCAAGAGCTCTGGCAAAAAGGGTTGACCAGTGGTAATCAACAACAATTAGTTAATATTGATTATGATTGTGATGGTGATAGTTTGATTTTTAAAGTTAAACAAGATGGTAATGCTTGTCATTTTGAGCGTTATAGTTGTTTCGCAACGCAAAGCCCAAAGTTTGACTTAAATACTTTAGACAAAGTATTACACTCTCGAATGACAAGTGATGCGAAGCAATCATTTTCAAAAAAGTTATTCGACTCACCACAGTTGCAACAAGAAAAATTGAATGAAGAATGCCAAGAATTGATTGAGGCGATTGATAGTGATGAGGTGCGTTGGGAAGCAGCTGATGTACTTTATTTTGCACTGGTCAATGCCAAAGCTAAAGGAGTTTCTGCTCAACAGATCATTAATGAATTAGGAGCAAGAAATGCAGGGTGAGATATTTGTTAATTGTTTGCAGTGGAAACGCCCTGATCTTGAGCTGAAAAGTCAATCAAAACAAGTGGTTGCTGAGCTATTGCAAACAATTGAACAAAAGGGTGATAGTAGAATAGATGAGTTGAGTCAACAGTTTGATGGTTTTGCTCCGAGTTTCATTCACTTAAAACCATTTGCAGATTATCCACTGAGTGATGAACTAGCCGAGTCCATTAAAAGTGCTGCACAACGTATTGAAACTTTCTGTCATTTTCAAAAGCAGCAGCTCGAAGATAAGTATTTTGAAGATGAAACAGGACGTTACGGATTTTGTTATAAGCCTATCAATCGCATTGGAGCCTATATACCCGGTGGGCGATATCCGTTAATTTCTACAGCATTGATGACACTGATACCAGCCAGAATTGCGGGATCTGAACAACGAATTGCATGTTCGCCATCAAATCATCCCGCCATCTTGGCGGCGGCGAGTTTGGCGGGTGCTACTGAGTTTTTGCATTTAGGTGGCGCGCAAGCTATTGCAGCTTTGGCTTATGGTTATCAATCCTGTACACCTGTGCAAATGATTGTAGGTCCTGGTAATCAATATGTGAATGCTGCCAAACAATTGCTACAGAATAAAGTGGCAATTGATGTAGCGGCGGGGCCTAGTGAATTGTTGATATTGGCAGGAAAGAATATCAATAATGAATGGATAATTGCGGATATGGCAGCTCAAGCAGAGCATGACCCCCAAGCAGTAAGTATTCTGGTATCTGAATGCGAGCAAACCTTATCTAAGGTTAAATCTGCCATACAAAGCAATCAAGAAATTGCCAAATTACAAGCAACTGGTCAAATTGTTTTATTGAAGGCGGATGATATTGAACAAATGATTAAGTTTTCTGATAGTTATGCGCCAGAGCATTTGTTATTAGCCGATGAACGGATTGATAGTCAGCAGTTAACTCACTATGGTTCTTTATTCATTGGTGAAAATAGTGCAGTGGCTTTTGGTGATTATTGCTCTGGACCAAACCATACTTTACCCACAATGGGCACGGCAAACCGTTCAAGTGGTTTGAGTGTTTTAAGCTTTATGAAGCAGCAATCGATTCAGCAGGTTTCAGATCGTGGGCGTATAGAATTAGCCAAAATTGGTGAAAGGTTAGCTGAAGCCGAGCAATTGGTTTGGCATAAACGTAGTATGCAGGTAAGATCCTAGCTTTGATAGATGTTTTTTGAGCTGGGGATGTGCGAATGTTTCGTATTGGTCATGGTTATGACGTCCATAAATTTGGTGGCGACAAGCCGTTAATTCTAGGCGGTGTTGAATTTAAGGGTGAGCAAGGTTTAATTGCCCATTCCGATGGTGATGTGGTGCTTCATGCCGTCTGTGATGCATTGCTAGGAGCTATCGCGAAAGGTGATATTGGACATCATTTCCCAGATACTGACCAAGAGTTTGCTGGCGCTGATAGCAAGCAGTTGCTGACTCATGTTATGGGCATGGTCAAAGATACCGGTTATCAGTTGGGAAATTTGGATGTCACTATTATTGCTCAAGCACCTAAAATGGCTAGCAAAATAGATGCTATGCGTGCTGTCATCGCCGTTATTTGCGATGCAGGTCTTGGGCAAATCAATGTTAAAGCAACCACTACTGAAAAACTGGGTTTTGTGGGACGTAAAGAAGGTATAGCTGTTCATGCTGTTTGTATCTTGCAACAGAATAATGACTAAACAATTTCGCGAATGGAGCTAGTCCATGCAATCAGTTAACCCTGTAGCTGAAAAGTTTGTTGAGCTTTATGATTGGGCTAGAACCACAGGTTCTGTCGTTGGCAAGGCTATTTTTCGACAATCTATTCATGATTTTATAGTCGAAGAAACATTACGTTTTGAACCTTCTGGCCAAGGCGCTCATCATCTACTGTATATTGAAAAGCGTAATGTTAATACGGATATTGTGACTCATAAGCTGAGACGTTTTGCCCAAGTAAAACCTACCGATATTGGTTACGCGGGTAAGAAAGATCGTTTTGCTATTGCAAGACAATGGTTTAGTGTACAGCTTCCCTTGTTACAAGAAATTGACTGGCAAACTTTTAATGATGATGAAGTGCAGGTTCTCAAGACAACTCGTCATGATAAAAAGCTTCGTATTGGCGCAGTTAAGCATAATCAATTCAAGATTACCTTGCGAGACTTTGTTGGCGATAAAGAGCGAGTAGAGCAAAAAATACAGCAGATTGAACAACACGGTTTTGCTAATTACTTTGGTGAACAGCGATTTGGTCATAATGGCGATAATTTAACTCGTGGCTTAGAACTGCTGCAATCGAATAAAAGACTAAAAAATAGAAACTTACAAGGATTACTTTTTTCTGCGGTGCGCTCTTATTTGTTTAACCATGTATTGTCCGAGCGAGCAAAACGCGATGGCTTCACTGAGCTTTTTGCAGGTGATTATGTGCAATTAGATGGCTCTGAGAGCGGTTTTACGGTTACCGAACTTGCCAATGAGCTTCCTCGTTTCCAACAAAAAGATCTTCATCCAACAGCGCCAATGCCTGGTCGAGGGCGCTCGAATGTCAGTGATCAGGTATTAGCTTTTGAACAAGAGGTATTGGCGCCTTATCGAGATATAATTGAACAGCTTCAACGCAAAGGTTTGAATGCTGAAAGGCGTGCAATTCGCATTTTTCCTAAAAATGTCAAAGTCTTGTGGCATAATGATGCCATTAATGAAGCTGCCAATCAGACCAGCTTAGAGTTAAGTTTTAGTTTGCCAAAAGGGGCTTTTGCAACCAGTTTTTTGCGCGAATTAGTGGAGTTAGACATAGTGAGAAACAATGAAAATACTGTTGAGTAATGATGATGGCTATTTCGCGCCCGGAATTAATGAATTATACGATCGTTTGTCGACTATCGCGGACGTGACGGTGGTAGCGCCCGATCGTAATCGTAGCGGGGCTTCTAATTCTCTAACGCTTGATCAACCGATTCGTGCGCATAATACTGAACGAGGGTTTTATTCGGTCACTGGCACTCCTACCGATTGTGTACATTTGGGGACACACCATTTGATGGATTCTGAGCCAGATATGGTGGTGGCGGGTATTAACACTGGTGCTAACTTGGGCGATGACGCTTTATATTCAGGCACTATTGCAGCAGCGATGGAAGGGCGTGCATTGGGTTATACAGCGGTTGCTGTTTCGCTTAATGGCCACAATTGCGTGAATTATGCAACAGCTGCTCGGGTGGCTGTAGATATTATTCAACAACTTATCGAACATCCATTCCAGAAAAATCGTGTGATCAATATTAATGTACCTGACGTACCTTACGAAGAAATTAAAGGAATTAAGCTAACACGCTTGGGAAATCGCCATCGGGCTGATACTATTATCCCCGATAAAGATCCGAAAGGGCGTCCAATCTATTGGTTGGGGCCATTGCCAGAAGGGCAAGATGTGGGAGAAGGAACCGATTTTCATGCCATTGAGCAAGGTTATGTTTCTATTACTCCAATCAATGTGGATCTGACAGCTTACAACAGTTTTGACGAAGTCAGTGACTTTATCCAAAACAGTAAGCTTAATGATTTATACAATGACAATTAAACATATAAAGATAAAAAATAATTAACGATTAATCGTTTTACCATCGAAAAAGCCTATGAACGCACATATTTCTGGAATTGGAATGACTTCTGAGCGCACCCGTAACCGTTTGGTTGAGCGCTTGCAGGCTGAGGGTATTACTAGCCAACACATACTACAGATCATTGCCCAAACGCCACGCCATCTATTTATTGATGAAGGTTTATCGCATCGTGCTTATGAAGATACCGCCTTGCCGATTGGCATGGGGCAGACTATTTCGCAGCCGTACATAGTTGCGCGAATGACCGAGATATTGCTGCAAACTGGGCGCATGGACAAGGTTCTAGAAATTGGCACTGGTTGTGGCTATCAAACGTCAATTTTATCCAAAGTCAGTAAAACAGTATTTACCATTGAACGTATTCGAGCGTTACACATGCAAGCGCGTAAAACACTTTCAGGACTTGGCCTGCATAATATCCAATATCTTTTTGCTGATGGATTTAATGGTTGGCCGCAGAATGGGCCTTTTGATGCCATTATTGTAACTGCCGCTCCTCAGTCGGTGCCTGAAAAGTTGATTATGCAATTATCCGAAGACGGTGGCAGAATGATTATTCCAATTGGTGCCACCGAAACCAATCAAGAACTGGTGTTGATTGAAAGGCAAGGTAACAAGGTCAAACAAACCTTTATTGAAAAAGTGAAATTTGTGCCTCTTGTCAGCGGGATCAAGCGTTAATCATCCCTTAAGAATTATAACTATTAGCGAATTATTATGAAAATTTTCACTAAATTGTATGATGCTTGTCTTGGCTGGGCTAAACATCAGTATGCAGTATATATCCTGGGTTTTATCAGTTTCATTGAGTCAATCTTTTTTCCAATACCAACCGCAGTAATGTTAGCGCCAATGGCTTTGGCGCGACCTAATCGAGCGTTAAGCCTTGCTGCTTTAGCCACTATTACTTCGGTTTTGGGTGGTGTCGCTGGCTATTTGATTGGTGCTGTTGCTTTTGAGTCTTGGGTTTTGCCATTGATTGAGCAATTCCATTACCAAGAAACCTACCAAAAAGCATTGTCGTGGTTTGAAGAATATGGTGTTTGGGTTGTATTGATTGCTGGCTTTTCGCCAGTACCTTATAAAATATTCACCTTGACCGCAGGAGCTTTAGGCATGGCTTTCTTGCCATTCTTAATAGCTTCAATTGTTGCTCGTTCTGCTCAATTTTTCTTGATTGGTGGCTTGATCAAGTGGGGTGGGGAACAAATGGAGCATAAATTGCGTCAATATGTAGAGTGGATTGGGTGGGGCGTATTAATGTTAGGCGTCTTGGCGTATATTATTTATAATTTAAGCAAATAAACTGTTCATTGGATTTTAAGATTAGGAAATAGCGCAACAGGATGCAACAGCAAAAGCAGCATAACAATAATCATTCTGATAATGATGACGCAAGCCTAAAAGGTATTTTAAAGCGTTCTGCTTTGCGTGCTCTATGGTTAGTGCTCATTGTTTTTGTTGTGTATCTACAGCAAGGCTGTGGTAATAAGAGGTTAGCACCCGTCGAAGAGCGTGACGCCACTGGTCAAAAGGCTGTTTCTTCAAGTTTTTACCCGCCAACAGAGGTTGATAATAGTCAGCAATATTATCGAGTACGCAAAGGCGATACCTTATACTCGATTGCTTTTCGCTATGGCGTGGATTTCAAAACATTGGCGAAAGTTAATCATATTGATAACAATTACACCATTCATCCAGGGCAAAGAATTAATCTGCAAAAAGCACGTGAAACTGCGGGTTCTAATGACGATAGTACCGTAAATCCGCAGGTGGCAAAAAATACTAGTGATCCTTCTAACACCACTACTAACACCAATAATACCTCTACTCAAAGACCAACTAAGCCAACTGAGGTGAAACGTCAGGCAGCAACTAAGCCCGTCACTCAAACTGCTAACAAAACTAATGTTACAAAGCCAACGGTGACAGCAAAACCCGTTGACAAGAAAGCCGTTAATAATGCGGCTAATAATGATAGCCAACCCAGTAAAAAGCAGACCCAACCCATTCAAACTGTAGCCAATACTTCCTTGGGTAATCAAGCGGTCAAATATTGGATGTGGCCAGCTATGGGCCAGATTATTACTCGTTTTTCTGGAGCAGCAAAAAAGGCCAAAGGTATTGATATCGCTGGTAATTTGGGCGATCCAGTACGAGCTGCAGCGGCAGGAAGAGTGGTTTATGCTGGTCGAGGTCTACGCGGTTATGGCAATCTCGTGATCATTAAACACAACAATGATTTTATTAGCGCTTATGCCCATAATAAAAAGCTGTTGGTAAAAGAAAACGAAATTATTAAAGCAGGTCAAAAAATAGCTGAAATCGGTAATACTGATTCAGATATCCCTAAACTGCATTTTGAAATTCGCTATCGAGGCAAGCCCACTGACCCTATGCGTTACTTGCCAAAGCGTTAGTGTGCAATCTGAAAAGAGCAGCAAGCTTAAAAAGCAAAAAGAGTTGAAATAGCAAATAAAGAAAAAGCACCAAAAAGTATTAATATAAGAGTGTTTCCAGACTTTAAACTTTGCTCGTAGAGGTTGAGCGCTTTATATTTACGAGTCGTAAAAAATGAGACCAAGCATAAAAGCAATACAACGGGTGCTAGCAATAACAAGTTGACCTGCCAATATTCGACCCATCTGGTTCCGCCCGAAAAGAAATAGCTATAAACAACTATTACAATAGCGATTAAGGTGGAATAAGGGCCTAAAGCAAGTAATAACTTCATAATAAATATACTATAAAACCTTAATCGCCAAGGCGTGAATATCGGTTTCCATCATTTCGCCAAGTGCTTGGTAAATAGCTCTGTGCTGTTGCACCATTCTTTTGCCTGTTAATGCTTCGCTCTGGATAATGACTGTAAAATGGCCTTTACCATCACGAGCGCCGGCATGACCGACATGCTTATGGCTGTCATCAATGACTTCCAGTTGGCTTGGATTAAACGCTGTTGTTAATAACTGTTGCATTTGTTCAATGCGCTTTGAGTTATCCATTTTTCTTCTCTTGAGTAAAAATTAGGTGCTAAGGTAGCACTTTGTTAAAGGGCTTGACGATAACCGACTGGTAAACACCTGCTTCAATATAAGGATCTGCATCAGCCCACACTTGTGCTTCTTTTAATGATGTAAACTCAGCAACGATAACAGAACCTGTGAAACCTGCTTCTCCAGGATCGACAGTATCAATGGCTGGACAGGGACCAGCTAAGATTAAACGACCTTGCTCTTTCAGTGTCTTAAGACGTTCGACGTGTGCAGGTCTTGCTTGTTGACGCAAAGGTAGTGAGTTTTCGACATCTTGTGAAAAAATGACATATAGCATTTTTATTCTCTAGTTATGTTAAGTTAACTTATTGTTGTTGATCAGTTCGTTCTTGATCATCCATATTAAGGTGTTCTTTGAGCATCACGAGACTAAGAATAAATAGTCCCATGGTTGAAACGAACAGACCAATCATTTTGAACCAGAACCAAAAATCAGTACTGTAATTGTAGGCTACATAAATATTGAGTAAGCCAAATAGCAGCAAGAAAACAATCCATAGGATATTCACTTGTTGTAAAGTTCGTATCGGTGCTGTGTCTTTAATTAAGTTGTTGGCTTGAGTTAAATCCTTAATGACATATTTACCATTGAATAATTGCCTAAACAAAATAACTAAAGCTCCAGCCCAAACCATAATGCTGGTTTTCCATTTAATAAAATTTTCATTGTTAAAGTAGTAAGCCATAGCCAGTAAAATTAAACCGACGATAAAATAGGCAATGTGTGATTTTTTTATAGGTTGCTTGGTAACTACACTAGTTAAAATCTGTAATAATGATCCTGCGCTCCACACTGCTGCGGCCAAAACTAGGTTTTTAGTGATCAAATAAACAGCAATAAACCCCACAATCGGGTAATTTTCTTTAATAAATGTCATATTCTGCTCCAAAATTCGCTGCTCAAGTTTACCGCAAAGCAAAAACTAGGCAAACTAACCTTATGAATTTTTTAAATGACTGTCCTAATGCTTCGCGACCTGCATAATCACACCCTCGCTTCAGATGGTTCTTTAGAGCCAGCTGCTTTATTGGATATGGCGGTTGAAAAAGGTATTGATGAAATCGCCATTACCGACCACGATTCGGTCGATGGTTTGATGGAAATTCATGCTAATAAAGCTCAATGGTCGTTGAATATTATTGATGGCGTTGAATTGTCGGCTAATTGGGCGAAGCAGACCATTCATATCGTGGGTTTGAATATTGATCCGCGCCACTCAGGCTTAACCAGCTTTATTAAGCTACAGAAATCCAAGCGTCAACAAAGAGCTTTGCAAATGGCGCATAAACTGGAACAGTCGGGTTTAACGGGCTCTGTTGCCGATATTGAATATATGGCTGATCAACAGAATATGGTGTGCCGAACCCATTTGGCGCAATATTTGCTTGAGCGGGGGGCGGTGAATAGTTTTGCTAATGCTTTTAAGCAGTATTTAGCAAAAGGCGCTAAGGCTTTTGTGCCTGATGAATGGTTTGCGCTAGAAGATGCCGTAGCCATAATCCGTCAAGCAGGCGGTGTTGCGGTTTTGGCGCATCCAACGCGTTATAAATTAAGCTCAAATAAACTGCAACAATTGGTGGTGGACTTCAAATCAGCAGGCGGTCAAGCCATAGAAGTGTGTTATCCTAATATCAATCCTGGACAAAAAAACTTATTGGCAAACTGGGCAAATAAGCATAACCTACTGGGCTCGCAAGGCTCTGACTTTCATGCTTTGGACAAGCCTTGGGCGCAACTGGGCAAGTTTCCAACGATGCCACAAGAGGTGACACCAGTGTGGAACTTGTGGGATCCAAGCTCATAAAAACACTGAATTTATACCATAAACATGACACAACTGATTGAAATACATAAAGAAAATCCTCAGCCACGACTAATCAATCAAGTGGTAGCGATTGTGCGCAACGGTGGTTTAGTGGTTTATCCAACTGACTCTGGTTATGCGCTCGGTTGTCATATTGGTGATAAAGCCGTTCTGGATAAAATCCGTCGCATTCGTGATTTAGATAAAAATCATGATTTTACTTTATTATGCCGTGATCTAACTGAATTAGCGGTGTATGCACGTGTCGATAATTTGGCTTTTCGCTTGATCAAAAATAATACTCCAGGGCCATACACCTTTATCTTGCGCGCGACAGCAGAAGTGCCTAATCGACTAAAACACCCAAAAAAGAAGACTATCGGTATTCGCGTTCCTGATAATGTGATTGCCCAATCAATGCTGGAAGCATTGGGCGAGCCGATGATGACTACCAGTTTAGTGTTGCCACAGCAAGATGATGATCGCGTACTGGAACCGTATGAGATTTATGAATTGCTTGATGGCCGTGTAGATGCAGTGATTGATGGCGGTTACTGTGGCCATCAAGAAACCTCGGTGATTGATATGACTTCTGGCTATCCTGAGGTGGTGCGTTACGGGGCGGGCGATCCAAGTCTTTTTGAATAAGTCTTTCTAAGTTATGCATCTGATTTTGCACTTTTTAGTGCCGCTTATCGTTTCATTGTTATTCTTTAGGTCTGACTCCGACAAAAAGGCATGGTTAAAAGCTTATTTACTTATGATGGCAGGAATGTTGATTGATATTGACCATTTGTTTGCTTATCCAATCTACGACCCCTTGCGATGCAGCATAGGTTTCCATCCCCTGCATACTCTTGTTCCTATACTGATTTATAGTGGCCTATGTTTGTTCAAACCAACTCGCTGGTTAGGAGTTGGGCTTATGATTCATATTGTTTTAGATTCTATTGACTGCCAGGTGACCAATGGTGTCTGGGTGGTATAAGGCTGGGTTCACTAGATCGGATAAAGAATAAATTGATTCTGACCCCAATTATTTTGAGGATATAAAATGAATTACAAACACTGGTGTATTATTTTTTTAATAGCTCTTATATCTTGTAAGAGTGACGCTGAATTGGATGTTAAAATAGAGCTTGCAGGACACTATGATTTATCAATGGTTTCAAAAGAATTACAAGCTCAAGGAGCAAATTGCAATCTTATTAATAATGAACTTTATTGTGCTTCTTCAGATATG
>JABXIQ010000045.1 GCA_013373015.1 Kangiellaceae bacterium | reverse complement strand
CGACCCCAACCTTGGCAAGGTTGTGCTCTACCAGCTGAGCTATTCTCGCGTCTTGTTGGCGTGCATTTTACTTCGAAAATGGAATGTGTCAACACATTCGAGTAATTTTTTTTGCACTTTTTTTGCTGTTGATTAAGGCTTAATCAATCTGTTGTTTTTTCAGCCGAAATTCGGTGTACAACAGCAAGAGAGGCTTATTATCCTTCATTATCTTGGGTTGTCAAGTATGGCCAAGCAGCGCGCAAATACAAGAGCATCGACCATAAAGTTAACAATGCGGCAACCCAGATAAAGAAGTAGCCGAATGATTTAGAAAGACCAAAGATTGATGGCGAAGCTAATAGTAATAAGAATATAGCTAACATTTGGCATACGGTTTTTGCTTTGCCGATATTCGAGACTTCAACCACAGCTCGACTGCCTACTTCCGCCATCCACTCTCTCAGGGCTGACACGGTAATTTCGCGACTAATGATAATCATAGCTGGAATTGCCAACCATACAGAGGCTTCTCTTTCAACCAATAAAATCAACGTGATAGCAACCATCAATTTGTCAGCAACGGGATCTAAAAAAGCTCCAAATGGTGACTCAATCTGCATTTTTCGCGCCAAAAATCCATCTAACCAGTCTGTGGCAGCGGCAAAACAGAAAATAAATAAGGTGATCCAACGTGCAGGAACGCTGTCAATATAGAAAAAAATAACAAACAGAGGAACCAGTATAATCCTTACTGAAGTTAATATGTTTGGAACATTCCACATATTCGTGCCTTAAAACCTTGTGCTTGATTCATTATGAGCTGTTGCGACCAATTGTAACCGATTGATTGTTAAATCGCTTGTTAGCCATGTAAATAATCATAAATTTTTTCTGCCAATGCCAAACTGATCCCAGGAGCCTTAGCAATATCCTTTATACTTGCCTTTTCTACCTCCTGCCAACCACCAAAATGGCGTAAGAGTGACTGTCTACGTTTATTGCCGACGCCTGGTATTTCTTCAAGTAATGACTTAGTCGCGGATTTTTTGCGCTGATGTCGATGTTTGGTTATGGCGAAGCGATGAGCCTCATCACGAATATGCTGAATAAAATGCAAGGCAATCGAGTCATCTTTTAACAGTAGAGGTTGATGCTGACCGGGAACCCAGATTTGCTCCATACCTACTTTTCGATCGCTTCCTTTAGAAACCCCTATCAAACTCACAGCATTCAACTCCAGCTCATCAAAAATCTCTTCCGCTTTAGCTAATTGGCCTTTACCACCATCGACAATCACTAAATCGGGTAATTGCTTTAACTCCTCTTTTAGTCGTTTATAGCGGCGCTTTAGGGCTTGTCCAATGGCTGCATAATCATCGCCTGCAGTAATTCCAGAAATATTAAACATCCTATAATCGGCTTTTTTGGGGCCATTTTCATCAAAAACCACACAAGAAGCTACGGTTTGCTGGCCTTGAGTATGGCTAATATCAAAGCATTCAATTGCTTTAGGAATTTGTTCGAGTTGTAAGACTTTTTGCAGTTCGAGCAAACGTTTCGTGAAATTTGATTTACTGTTTAGCTTAGCGCGTAACGAATGTGCTGCATTTTTATCAGCAAAGTTTTGCCATTCTTTAATCTGACCGCGGGTCACCGATTTAATTGAAACCTTACTACCTTTATGTTCACTTATGGCGTCTGCAAGTTCTTGTAACTGGGGCTCAATACTATTTATAGCCACCTGCTTTGGAATTTCTGCTCCCGATAAATAATAAAAACTGATAAAGGAATTAATAATTTCTCCAATATCACTGAATTTTGGCACTTTAGGAAAGTAGGTTTTATTACCCAACATCATACCTTGCCGAATAAAAACCACCATAATGCAACACACGCCAGATGCATATGCCACTCCAATTACATCAAGATCGCTATCATTGCCACTGATCACTTGTTGTTGCATCACATGACGCATATTCTTAATTTGGTCACGATAACGAGCAGCTAACTCAAACTCAAGGTTAAGGCTAGCCTTATCCATTTTCTTCTGCAATTGCTTAATGACTTGCTCGGACTTGCCTTGGTAGAAAAGTCGAATATTATTAACGTCTTTTGCGTAATCTTCTTGAGAGATAAACCCCACGCAAGGCGCAGTACAACGCTTTATTTGATATTGCAAACAAGGTCGTGAACGATTGGCAAAATAACTATCTTCGCACTGACGGATCTGAAAAGTCTTTTGCATTAATGACAAACTTTGACGAACAGCCGTTGAGCTTGGAAAGGGGCCAAAATACTCACCTTTTTCTTTTTTAGCACCGCGATGATAAGCAAGTCTTGGGTAATCTCCTGAAGATAAAAACACAAAAGGATAAGATTTATCATCACGAAATAAAACATTAAAACGAGGTTTGAACTTCTTGATGAGATTATTTTCTAGAATCAGGGCTTCGGTTTCGGTTTCCGTTACCGTGGTATGAATATCTTCAACATAGCTCACCATCAACTCCGTTTTTGGAGAAATATGTTGTTTAATAAAATAGCTTTTAACTCGATTGGATAAATTTTTTGCTTTGCCGACGTAAAGGGGTTCACCCTTTTTGTCTAGCATTTGGTACACCCCAGGCTTCTTGCTGAGATGAGCTAAGATTTTCTTTATTTGCGGTTTATCTTTTGGAAGAATGCCATCTTCTGGAGACAACTCTTGGGACATACAATTATTGTGGCTCTATCACTTTATAGCGTAATGCCAGATGAGTTAAACCTACATCATTATCAACACCCAACTTTTCAAATAATCGATAGCGGTAGCTGTTAACTGTTTTAGGGCTGAGATGCAATTTTTCAGAAATATCCTGCACTTTTTCACCGCGCGTGATCATCAGCATCACCTGCATTTCACGCTCTGACAAAATACTAAACGGGTTTTCATCAGTTTTACGAAATTGACCTATGGCCATTTGTTGAGCTACTTCAGCAGCAAGGTAAATTTTACCACGGCTAACCGACTGTATCGCTTTCACCATCTCAGTTATATCGGTTCCTTTGGTTAAATAGCCCATCGCGCCAGCGTTAATAAATTGTGTTGGGTAAGGCTCTTCCACGTGCACTGTTAAAGCAATTACTTTCACGTCAGGGTCATAGCGTAACATCCGGCGGGTAGCTTCAAGGCCACCAATTCCAGGCATATTAGCATCCATCATCACCACATGAGGGCGTAATTCTTTTAGCTTTTTTATCGCCTCCTCACCACTATCAGCCTCACCAACCACCTCAATTTCATCAGAATCAGCTAATAAACGACCCAAGCCCATACGCACCAAATCATGGTCATCAACTAACAAAACCTTGATCATAACTACCCCTGTTTTTGTGATTATTTTCAGTTTCATTATTATGAAATTGCTTTAATATAGCAAGTAACAACAATATTAGTATGAGATATTTAACAAATGAAGAAATTATTACCTTTAATAACCCTTTTAAGCCTTGGCATTCCAACGCTGTCAAATGCAGCTTCGTCGCCTTACGACTGTGGCGCTATTAGTGATAATGAAAAAAGATTGGTCTGTTATGACGGTTTTTTTAAGAATAAAAGCTATACACCCAGTACGATAATTGCACCTCAAAAAAGTGAAGTCATTAATAAAAATGAAGACTCTTTTGGACAAGAGCAACTTGATAAATCACAAAGTAATATTCCTGAACAGCTAAATTCAAGAGCTGTAGGTATTTTCAAAACATGGAGTAAAAACTTAGAAATCAATCTTGAAAATGGACAGATTTGGAAAGTTGTTAGTGATAGAGATGTATATTTTAAAACCAAAAATCCAAAAGTAAGTATAGAACAAGGATTTTTAAGCGTCTATTACATGAGAATTGAAGGCCTAAGCAGCAAACTAAAAGTAAAACGAATTAAATAAAAACAAAAAAGCCCGTCACTTGACGGGCTTTTTAATATGGCGGAGAGGGTGGGATTTGAACCCACGGTGGGCTATTAACCCACGCCGGTTTTCAAGACCGGTACATTCGGCCGCTCTGTCACCTCTCCGAATTGCGCGAAATAATACCTTAACGATTTGCTTGATGGAAGCCTTTTTTACGAAAAAATTCACTTTTTTAGTGCTTTTTTTCTTTATGGGCACATATTGATTAATATTTACCCACAAAGTTTATAAACCAACCATCATAAGTGTAATCTAGGTTTGCTAAGTTATCACTAAAGTCGGTGAAGTTATAACCAATACCTACCTTAAAATTATCTGTTAGGTGATAATCAGCTCCAATCAACCAACCTTGGCGTTGATCGTCACTCTCTTTGACTTCTAACAGACGATACTCTAACAATGCATCCCATTCACTCACTAAGTGGTAACGAGTTTGTAAAGCATACAAATTAGCAGTACTCGAAAACCATTGCCCCGAACCGCGCCCTTCCCTTACTTGGCCTCTACGGTGTGCAATTTTACCAGCAAATTCCCATTCAGGGTTTAAGCGGTACAAACCTTCAAATGAGTATATGTCCGACTTCTGATCGGCTCCTGTAGTTACTTGCGCCAGGGTTCTCAAATCGTACAAGTAAGTATATTTGCCGAGTAAAGCCCAACGGTTGTCATTTATTGGGCGGTAAGCAAAACCTAAATTGCCTTCAACAAATTTTGCATTCTGAGCTGGATTCAATTGATCTTCAGTATCAGAGTAATTCACTCGAGCCGCTAATCTCCAATCTTCATCTAACTTATAGGTCAAACGATTGGTTGTTAACCATTGCTCACGGGATTCAGCACCTGTATCTTTACGATATTCAAGTTTACTGCTCCAATTCACATCAGGAGAACGATAACCTCCACTGACTGTCGCTGCTCTACGATCAACGACTCCAGAGACAGCTTCCAATTCACCTTCTTGTAAACTAAAACCGATATTCCAGCCTATTGACGGGATATAATCCATACCAAAGGTATGCACCAAACCAGTTTCGTTAGGTGATTTTAGTTGCTGGCTTTCATTATATACTGTCACTTGATTTGAAACGCGCCAACGTTGACCTAATGTAATACCATCATTTACTGCCGGTCCGAAGACTGAATCAGTGGTGTCTGTGGAATATGTATAGCGCCCGTAAACGTTATAATCATTATTGACTTGATAATCCGCAGTTAAACTTGCAGCGTCGCCACGATGACCAGAAGAATATTCAGCTCCGACCGACGAACGCTGACCAAATAAATATTTGGTGCCTATAGTGATCAAGTCATTGTTGTCGTAAGTTCCGCCATCATTTTCTAAGGTAAACTGACCAATTCCATACAGATCCCAAGCTTCTCCTATGCGGTGGTTATATTTCACCGCGCCTAATGTTGCAGAAGTGCTATTACCAGCAATGGTTTCATCGACTTGACGTAATTCGGCACTCACTTGCGCCTTTTCCGTAACCTGGTAAGAAGCAGCGATCTGTGCTTGCTCTAACTTATTGTCAGTCCCACGCTCATATTCACTCACGCGACCAGAAATTGATAGGTCTTTATTCACTTGGCCAGTAAATTCCAATCCAGTTTCTGTGGTTTCTTCGTTCAAAGCTCGACGAGCAACAGAATAACCCGCTTCGGTTTCACGATGCCAAGCACCAGCTGTCCACTGATTTTCTGTCCAACCAAGTTCTTTGAAGTTGGCACGAGCTTCTACCGCTAAGGCATCACCTTTTTTATCTGTAACTTCTTGAGTAGGGTCTGTAACTACTTCCGTAAAACTGAAACCACCATTATCCGAAAAGAATGTAGCTGCTTGATTAGATTTTGTTTGAGCAGATTCAACCTTAAGATAGGTGCCTCGACCTGCTTGTAAAGTTACATCTAGGCCAGCAAGTTCATAATCATCGCCAGAACGATTTTCATCTACAAAAGTTCCGCCAATTGCAACATGATCGCCAAGCCATACTTTGGCACGACCACCCATAGTAGTATTGTCTGATTCGAAACCTGTCGGTAAATATTCGTAATCCACTAATAAAATATTACTGAATCCATCCAATGGCTCATCACGAATAATAGTGCCTATATTTTGGCGAGAGATTTGCGATAAAGGTCGAGTTAAAATAATACGTCCTTGAAGCTCATCAATCTCATAATCAGCACCACGTAATAAGTCAACACGAGTTTCAACACGGCCTGTAGTATTATCCCGAACTTCTAATACGATCTTATCAGAGCCCGGTAAAATATCAGTATGCTTCAAGTAGTACAAACTACCACCTGTGCCCAAAAACTCTACATGACCTAAAGCCGTTTGAGCTTCTGAGGCAAAGACTTTTAACTGTGTTTTAGCATCACCAAGTTCCGTAGTATTGATTGAACGCCAGTTAATAGCTGCACCATAAAGCGAACGCGAGTATTGCGCAAATTCATTACCTGTTATACCCGTATTATAATTACCCCAAAGTGCTTGGCTCTTATCCCAATCCACTCGGACATAGAATTTACCTTGCGTATCTACATCACGATATACGTTTGAGTCATCACCATATACAGGATAATAACGATCGGGATCGAGACGTCGGAACACATCTTGCGGATCTTTATCTAAAAAGCCTTCAAATAAATCCTCTAGTTCACGCTCACGAGTATCAGCCTGAGCTGTGATCAGATATTTACCTTTAATCTTACCTTTAAGGTAGAAAGCCAAACGACCTTCTAACAATAAATCATCGTCAAATTTATCGCCTTCATCTACTGCTTCGATACTATCTGAGACATTGCTTTGTGAAGCTGTAATATCTGCTAAAGCCACAATAAACATGTGCTCGCCCGTCACATCAACGGCTAACTGCTTTGTTAGAGCTTTCTCATCACTACCCATCTGTACGTCAAAAGTATGTTGACCCACAGGTAGCAAATATTCAGCAACAAAGCGACGCTCAAGATCAACGGGGATATTATCACCATTAACTTTCACCGCTTGACCAGCAGGAATATCTTGACCAAATATACGCACACGAGATCCATAAATTGGAATGTTTTGTTGGCGTAAATTATTTGAGCCAAAAGTTTCAGTGGCAATCAAATCATTAGCTAACTGTTGCTCCGTTTTTTGCTCCGCTATATCTTGAGGAACACTACGAGCAATTGACGATAAATTATTCTTCTTTTCTTCAGCAGAAACCAAACGCAGTCGTTTAATGGATGTTTCATCCATGTGCCCTGCATTATCATAAGCTCTAAGCACATATATTAGCTCATCACCTACTACTAGCTCTTGATCAAGCGTTAATTGTCCGTCCCACTCAAAACGCCCATTATTTGTCACATCTAATGTTTGCGTGTGCAAGGCTGTAACTAAATCAGTATCATTCTGTTCAAACACTACTAATTCTAACTTTTCAATAAAAGCAGCGTAGTTGCTGTAATAACTAAAATGGACAGGTTCAGAAATTTTGCTTTGTTCAAAAGCAACCGTTGAAGCGCCATTTACGCCCAACACAGGTTGTGTCAAAGCAGGATCTTCTGTCGCCCATAACATTCCGCCATTTGGCAATTGAATAAGTAAATTACTGTTGATATCAGCCCGTTTTTCATCGCGCTGAAAGCCTGCTTCATCATAAGTATAAATATCTCGATACTCGACATCTACACGACGATTTTTCTGTAAGGATCTCGCATCACTACCTTTCACGGTAGGTTCGTCTTCACCCTTACTTTTAACTCTAAAGATTAAGCCTTCTTGGGTTTTACAACCTTCAGTGTTACACTCATAATCCTTCTCTGCAGCAAAAGCACTTGGCACTAGTGCCGACAGAATAGCTGTCAAACCAAAGGTGACCAGTGGCTGCTTAATATTTTTCAACATTAACTTACTCATGATCACCTCCTGTTACGGTTTTGAACTCTTGAGGCGTAACTTCTATCTTCACATTTTTAATCAAGTTTTTATCCAAATGTTGCAAAATTGCTTGATACACACTATCCGCGCGTTTTAAGCCAAGTTTATAGTTATAATCATTATCGGCGCGTTGGTCGGTATGACCTACTACACTAATAGCACCGCCACCTTTTTGATTAAAATATTCGGCAATAGATTTTACTAAAGCTGAAAATTCTGGCTTAACCGTAGCTTTATTTGTATCAAAGAAAAATTCACCTAATTTCACTTTGCGTCCAATAGTCAATATTTCTCGACCATCTTCAACCTTAGCTGCAAAACCTTGTAAAACAAGATTCAGATTATCTTTTACATCAGCATCAACCAAAGGAAGTAAAGCATCTCTTAATTGATAAGCTCTATCAAAAGCGATACCTAAACCGCCGCCATGGCCGCTGATAGTAATATCACCGCCTTTCGAATGGTTTACTTTATCTGCAATTTGTTGAATCAATTGCTGATATTCTGGATTGATTTGAGCACTGTTATCGTCAAAGAAAACAGTACCCATTTCAATTTCAACTGGCGTAATCAC
Organism: Kangiellaceae bacterium; assembly: GCA_013373015.1. GTDB lineage: Bacteria > Pseudomonadota > Gammaproteobacteria > Enterobacterales > Kangiellaceae > Kangiella. The sequence goes on along the minus strand of JABXIQ010000045.1, from coordinate 1,836 downwards.
AGTCTCTTGCTCCTGAGGTTCAGGAATTTTAACCCCGAAGTCAAAACTAGACGATAAACCTTGCGTTAATCGCTTAACACGCGGATTTTCGGTGGTAAATTCACTACCTGCTGGCAAGGTTGCAGCATCAACTTTCATAATAAAGTTTTTGCCACGGCCGTAGTTATCCACATCAATAGCATTTAAGTGGAATCGACCATAAGCATCAGTTTCAATAATCAAACCTTCAACTGTTGCCAGGCGTACACCAGGAATTCCGCGCTCATAAATGCCGTTATTGGTAATAATATAATCTACACGATAATTATCGCCTATTTGACTAATGGCGCGCTCTACTCGGATATCTTGAGTTGTTAAACCATCGGCCATTTCTCCACTGTGAGTCACTTGTGTTTGACCATCAGCATTCATACTAATACGAGTGCCTTGAGCCGTTGTTAACACAAAATCATTAGTGAAACGCGGTTCACTCATCATTTGCGAAATTACCATCTGATGGTTTGTTGCCGCGTCCATCACAGAGTTACGACCTTCTAGCTTACCAAGGTTGATACCATGATTTATTGGCGCACTTGCATCTGCCTCTGGCTGCGGTCCTTGACCTCTATCAACCGTTGTAGAGTTAGCAATATAAGTGCTTTCATCGATACCGCCAGTTACAACAATACCAGTTGCTGTGGCATCATCTTGCCAACCATCTCCATCACGATCGTTGAACACTTTACCCATGATTGTTGCTTGTTCGAAGTCTGGGTCTGCACTCATAAACACCGAAACCGAAGCTTCATTACTCACAATATCATCACCAAACATCGCTACAACTCGGTTGATATGTTCGCCTCGAACTGCCGTAGCACCAATACGCATCATGTATTCAACTGTTGCAGTTTGACCCACCGCCACATCAACACCTTCTATCAACAATGGACGATAAGGGTTAATGCTGTTGTTATCAGGATTAGCATCGGTAATCACACCCGAGTTATCAACATAACTGAAGCCCAATGGTGGAGTATCAACTAACTGAACATCAGTAGCGTCAACAGTACCAATATTCTCTACAGTTACCGTGTAGCGAATGAAGTCACCAATTTGCACTTGAGAAACAGCAGCGGTTTTAATGACTCGCAATAATGGTTTTTCAGCTGCGTCAGGGTCAAGATAGTCAGGAGTACCATCACCATCTGAATCATCATTGGTTGGATCACCATCACCATTAGCGTCCTCATTGATAGTGTTAGTACCGTCATTATCATCATCAACATCTTGATAATCCGCTGTGCCATCACCGTCAGTATCTTGAGTCGCCGCTGTTGTGCCGCCATTGTCTGGATCATAAGCATCATCAATGCCGTCACCGTCAGTGTCTGTACCTGTAGGTACTACATCGGGTTGACCATCCATATCAGCGTCATGGCCTTCGGTACTATCGGGCACTGAATCACCGTCAGCATCTAGCTCTTGGAAGTCAGGCAAGCCATCACCGTCAGTATCTGTCGGAGTGCTATTTGGTGTACCGCTATCTGGAGTAGTTTCTAAATCGTCCAGTAAACCGTTGCTACCCACATCACCATCAACTTGGCCATCACCGTCGGTATCAGAGGCTCCATTACCGCTTTCAACAATATCCAAGATTCCATCACCGTCTGAATCTAAATCGAGTGAATCTGGAATACCGTCACCGTCTGTATCGCCACCGTTCGTCGCTGTAGCATTTTCTACTGTATCAGGAATACCATCGTTATCATCATCAAGATCGATGTGATCCAATATTCCATCTCCATCTGTATCACGGCCAACAACCAACTCGCCTGCCGTCACGTCATCGGCAGTATT
>JABXIQ010000062.1 GCA_013373015.1 Kangiellaceae bacterium | reverse complement strand
CGATGGGATCAAAAAACGCGTCGTGTGCATGTGGTTTCCCCGGTTGGCGAGCGACCGGGTTCTGCGCGCGCGCGCAGTTGATGGCCCCTTCGCGATCACACTCAAGTCGAACAACACCGAACAGATTTATTGCCTCAACAAGCGCGCCGAACGGCTCGGCCTGACGCGCGGCATGAGCTTTGCCGACGCCCGCGCCTTTTGTCCCGATCTGATCAGCCAACCCGCACGCCCCGATCTCGATGCCCGGTTCCTCGCCATGCTGCGCCGATGGGCGACGCACTATTGCCCTTGGGTGGGGCGTGATGGAATGGACGGGCTGGTGCTGGATGTCACCGGCTCCACGCATCTATGGGGCGGCGAGGCGGAGATGCTGGCGGACATTCAAGCCCGCGCGATGCGGGCCGGGCTGACGCTTCGCTTGGGATGTGCGGCAACCCGTGGTGCGGCTTGGGCCTTTGCGCATTACGGCACCGGGACGGAGGCGCTTAGCGATCTACCCGTGGCCGCGCTCCGCCTTGAAGACACCACTGTCACAGCCCTGCAACGTCTCGGGTTGCGCAGCATTGGCGATCTGGCCGAAACCGCCCGCGCTCCGCTGGCCCGCCGTTTCGGTGCTGACCTGCTTTTGCGCCTCGATCAAGCGATGGGACATGTCCCTGAACCCGTCACACCGCAAACGGAGCCGCCGCGCTTTTCGACCCGCATGAGCCTCCCGGAGCCAATCGCCCTGACCGAGGATGTGATGGGCATCACCGCGCGGCTCCTTGCCCCGCTCTGTGACAAGCTCAACCGCCATGAGATGGGCGCGCGCCGCCTCACGCTCACCCTACGCCGGGTCGATCAGGGCAGTCAGCAGGTCGAGCTGCGCCTTGCCGCGCCGATGCGCGACCCGCACCGGATTTTACCCCTGTTCGAGCGCGGGGTGAGCGAGGTGGACGCAGGCTTTGGCATCGACCAGATCCGGCTGGAATCCACACAAGTCGAACCGCTCCCTGTCCAACAGATCGGCAATGCGCAAACCTCCCCCGATCAACTCAACGACCTGATCACCCGGATCGGCACGCGCATCGGATTGGAGAATATTCAACGCGTCCTCCCCGCCGACAGCCACATCCCGGAGCGCAGCTTCACCATCGCCCCCGCAGCCTTCAGCACGCCCGACAGCGCATGGTCCTGCCTGCGCCCACGTCCGCTGCGCCTGTTTCTCCCCGAACCGATTTCCGGTGCGGGCTCAGAGCCGCCCGCACGCTTCCGCTGGCGCCGCATGTCGCTCACCACCGGGCGCGCCATCGGCCCCGAGCGCATCGCGCCGGAATGGTGGCTGCCGGATGAGGCGTGGCGCTCAGGTGTGCGCGATTACTGGCGGATCGAGACCCGCGAAGGCCGCCGCCTCTGGCTCTATCACACGCCGCAAAGCCCCGGCTGGTTCGTGCAGGGGGAATTCGCATGAGCCTTCATTGCAGGCCAAATACTCATCCCCAGCCCGCCTCTTACGCCGAGCTTTGCGTCACCTCGAACTTCACCTTCCTCACCGGCGCCTCGCATCCCGAGGAGCTGATGCTGCGCGCCGCAGAGCTGGGCCTTGAGGCCATCGCGATCACCGACCGCAACACGCTCGCGGGCGTTGTGCGGGCCTACTCGGCGCTCAAGACGCTCCGCGAAGAGGTCGCCGAACAGCTTCGCGTGCGCTCCTCGCATCAGGTCGATCCCTGTTCGCGACAAGAGATTGGGGCGCCGCAAGACCTCCCCGTTCCGCTGACTCCAAAGCTCCCGAAACTCATCGTCGGCAGCCGGCTTGTCCTGCGCGATTGCCCTGTCGAATGGCTCGCGCTGCCCACGAACCGTGCGGCCTATCACCGGCTGTCGCGGCTTTTGACCTTGGGCAAGCGGCGGGCGGAAAAGGCCGAGTGTCATCTTGATCTAAAAGATTTGGAAACAGGGTGTCAGGGGATGATCCTGATCGCTCTGCCGCCCAGGGATCTGACCCGCGCGCAACCAGCCCTCCAAACCCTCCAACGTCGCTATCCCGGTCAGGTTTTCCTCGGCGCCGCCCCGCGCTATGACGGCTCCGATCAGAGATGGTTCGACTCCTGTGCAGCGCTGGCGCTCAGGTGTTCGACCCCCATCGTGGCGGTGGGTGATGTGCTGATGCATCACGGACGGCGGCGCAGGCTTGCGGATGTGCTGACCTGTCTGCGCGAGGGGCTGACCATCGACCGGATCGGCACGAAGGCGCTGCCCAATGCCGAACGTCGTCTCAAAGGTGCCGCCGACATGGCGCGGCTTTATCGCAACCACCCGGCGGCGCTCAAACGCACGCTGGAGATCACTGCGCGCTGTGGCTTTGATCTCTCCGAGTTGAGTTACGAATATCCCGACGAGATGTCGGAGGGCGAAGCACCGCAGGACCGGCTTGTCCGGCTGGCGCGCGATGGGCTGCGCCGTCGCTATCCCGATGGCGCGACCGAGCGCGTACATCAGTTGATGGACAAGGAACTGTCCCTGATCGGAGAACTCAACTACGCGCCCTATTTCCTCACCGTCCATGACATCGTTGGGGAGGCCCGGTCGCGCGGCATCCTCTGCCAAGGGCGCGGTTCGGCGGCCAATTCGATCCTCTGTTACCTTCTGGGCATCACCGATGTGTCCCCCGACATGATCGGCATGGTGTTCGAACGCTTTATTTCGCGGCATCGGGGCGAGCCGCCCGATATCGACGTGGATTTCGAACACGAGCGCCGCGAAGAGGTGATCCAGTGGATTTATGAGAAATACGGTCGCCACCGCGCCGGGCTTTGTGCCACCGTGATCCATTTCCGCACCCGCGCCGCGATCCGCGAGGTCGGCAAAGTCATGGGCCTGTCCCAAGACCTCACCGCGCGGCTCTCGGGCGATATTTGGGGTCTGACCAATTCGGGTGCGGATATGGAGCGGGCGAAAGAGCTGGGCCTCAATCCCAAGGACCGGCGACTGGCGCAGACGATTGAACTGATCGGCGAGATCATCGGCTTTCCACGCCATCTTTCGCAACATGTCGGTGGCTTCATCATCACGCGCGGGCGTCTCGACGAGCTGTGCCCCATCGAGAACGCGGCGATGGAAAACCGCACGGTGATCGAATGGGACAAGGACGACATTGACGCTTTGGGCATTCTCAAGGTCGATATTCTGAGCCTCGGGATGCTGACCTGTCTGCGCAAAAGCTTCGATCTTTTGGACGCACATGAGAAGACCCGCCTGACCCTCGACACCGTGCCGCAGGAGGACCGCACGACCTATGAGATGCTGCAACGCGCCGATGCGGTGGGGGTGTTTCAGGTCGAAAGCCGAGCGCAGATGAATTTCCTGCCCCGCATGAAACCCGCCACGTTTTACGATCTGGTGATCGAGGTCGCCATCGTGCGCCCCGGCCCCATTCAGGGCGGCATGGTCAAGCCTTACATTCGGCGGCGACAGGGATTGGAGGCGCCCGAACCCTTTGGGCCTGCGCTCGAAGAGGTCACGCGTAAGACACTTGGCGTGCCGCTCTTCCAAGAACAAGCCATGCAGATCGCCGTCGTGGGCGCAGGCTATTCGGCGGAAGAGGCCGACAAGCTGCGACGCTCGCTGGCCTCTTTCCGGCGCATGGGCACCATTGGCGAACACCGCGACCGGTTCGTGCGCGGCATGATGGGGAATGGCTACAGCCAGGAGATCGCGGAGGCCTGTTTCGGCCAGATCGAGGGCTTCGCCGATTACGGGTTCCCCGAAAGCCACGCGGCCGCCTTTGCCATGCTGACCTATGTGTCGTCCTGGCTCAAATGCCACCATCCGGCGGTGTTTGCCTGTGCTCTGCTCAATTCCCAGCCGATGGGATTCTACGCCCCGGCGCAGATCGTGCGCGATGTCCGCGACCACGGCATCGAGGTGCGCCCCGTTTGCGTCAACCATTCCGACTGGGACAATCTTTTGGAACGCCGCGCCGACGGGGCGCTGGCGCTGCGTCTCGGATTTCGACAGATCAAAGGCTTTCGCGAAGAGGACGCGGGTTGGATCACAGCGGCGCGTGGCAATGGCTACCAAGACCCGGAAAGCGTCTGGCTGCGGGCAGGTGTCGCGCCCTCCGTGCTTGAGCGACTGGCCGAGGCGGACGCCTTCATCGGCATGGGGCTGACGCGTCGCGATGCGCTATGGCAGGTCCGCGCGATCCGCGCTCCGAAACCCTTGCCTCTGTTCTCCGACCCGCTCGATGGTGAGGGCATTCGTGAACCCGATGTGATCCTGCCCAACATGCATTTGGGCGAGGAAGTCGTAGAGGATTACGTCGCCCTGCGCCTGACGCTCCGCGCCCATCCGATGGAGCTCTTGCGCCCGTCACTCCCCGGCCTGACACCACACGACCGCCTGCCAACGGCACCGCTCATCCGCACCTCGGTCTGCGGCCTCGTGATCACCCGGCAACGTCCCGGCACGGCCTCAGGCGTGATCTTCCTGACGCTCGAAGACGAAACCGGCGTCTCAAATGTTGTAGTCTGGCCCAAGGTTTACGAGCGTTTCCGTCGCATCGTCATGGGCGGCAGGCTGTTGCGCGTCACCGGGCGGCTGGAGCGCGAAGGCATCGTCGTCCACCTCATCGCCGATCACATCGAAGACCTGTCGCACAAGCTCTCGGAGCTGGGCCACCCGCTTGACGACGCAGTTGGTGTCACCCAGCCCCAAGCCGACGACGCCCCTAGACCACCACGCTACCCGCCCCGTGCGCGTCATCCAAGGGAGCAGGCCAAGCGGTTGTTTCCAAGCCGGGATTTCCATTGAGAAATGAATAGAGGAAGCGATCTATTTCTGCACCTCAGTGAAAGCGCGCGTGGAATGTTTCCCAAGTTTGAAAGAGGAACACATTTTCACGCCCGCCGTTCTACATACAGCTGCAATGGATCTGAAAATTCTAAGTTGCATTTTCATGAACTTGTGAACATACGAAAGCCATGGGGGACAAGTTTCTGAATAAGCGGGTTTTGCGTGGCTTCTGGGCCGCCTGTCTTGCTGTTCTCTTGTCCGTCCAGTTCGCAGTCGCTTTCCAGCCCAATGCCCGCGGCGGGATCGTCCTGTCGGACACCGAAGTTCTACTGCAGATTTGTAGCACGCCGGGAAATGGCGCCACGCTTGTCTTTGACACCTCGACTGGCGACGTCCGGGAAGTGCCATCGGATGATGCGACAGGTGGGGCGGACTGTCCTTATTGTGTTGTCGGTGCCGCTTTCTTCGTGTCGGCCTGTGCGATCCCCGTTTTGCCGGTTGCGCATCATCCGGCAGAGATTGCCCCGTCTGCGACCGAGGTCCTTTTGGTCGCCCGTCGCGATTTTAGCCGCACCAGCCGCGCACCACCTCTGACGCTCTGATCACATGCCACGCCCGTAAGGGCTTTTCCCGGACCTGAACCGCTCGTCGGTCACGTCCGGGCCCAAACCATATGACCAGATACCATTCCCAGAGGGACACACATGACCACTCAACACACGGTGCGCCTCGGCGCGACCGCTCTTTTGATGAGCACCATCTCGACCCTGGCCTATGCTCAGGATGACATTTTAACGCTTGATACGATCATTGTTGAAGGCCAACAAAGCGTGGCGCAAACCGCGCAAACCTACACGTTCGACCCGGCGCTTATGCCGGTGCCTTCCGGTCTCGACGGTGGCGCGCTTTTGTCCTCCGTTCCCGGTGTATCCGGCAGACGGATGGGCGCACATGGCATCGACATCATCATTCGCGGCATGCAAAAAAATCAGCTCAACGTGATCGACGCAGGTGGCTTTACCTATGGCGGTTGCCCGAACCGAATGGACCCGCCGACCTCCATCGCTGCGTTCTATCGTGCGGATAAAGTCATCGTCGAAAAAGGCTACACCAGCGTGACAAACGGGCCGGGCGGTTCTGGTGGCACGGTGCGCCTTGAGCGCGAGGCCCCGGAGTTCGAACCCGGCAAAATGTTTGCCGGTTCTTTGACCACGGGCGTGAATTCGAACGGCAATGGCTATGGCATCGCCGGCACTGTGTCCGCAGATTTGGGCAATGGCTTCTATGCAGAGTTTTCCGGCGAGCGCAAAAGCTCGGATGATTACGAAGACGGCAATGGCAACGAGGTGCGCAGCGGCTTTACGCAAAAAAGTGCGGGCGTCACCTTTGGTTATGCCACTGACGGTGTAGATCTTGCGCTCGATATCGAAAAGGACCGTGCCGAAGACGTGAAATTCGCGGGTGCGCAGATGGACAGCCCGCTGTCCGAGACCATGACTTACCGTCTGCGCGGCGGTGTCGATGTCGATGCCGGACGGCTTACCCGGATCGAAGGGGTGCTCTACAGCTCGAACGTCGATCACACCATGGACAACTATACCCTGCGCACCCCCGCGTCGATGAAGATGCTTGCGCCGACAACCTCCGATACCGTGGGGGGCAGCCTTGAAGGCCATCTCGATTTCGGCATGACCACCGCCCGGATCGGTGTGGATTATCAGGCCAACACGCGCCGTGCGCTTGGCTATTCCAGCATGGGAAGCATGCCGATCAACCTCGCTAACCCCTCGTCGCTCAGCTGGCCTGATGTGACCATTGCGCAGCTTGGGGTTTTCGGGGAGACCGAAACGACACTCAGCGCGCACTCCACGTTGAAACTCGGCCTGCGCTACGACCATGTCACAGCGAGTGCAGATGAGGCGGATGTGGCCGTCGGGTCTTCTTCGACGACGGCCAATGATTATTATCAGATGGTCTATGGCACCGACTTCACCGAGGACAAAACCGAAGATAATTTTGGCGGCCTCATCCGCTACGAACATCACCTCTCTTCGGGCACGATGGTTTTCGCAGGCCTGTCCCGGTCTGTGCGCACCGCCGATGCCAACGAGCGTGCGTTTTCCCGTGGCATGAACGGTGTGCCCTCCTATGTGGGCAATCCGGACATCGACCCGGAAAAACACACCCAGCTCGATTTCGGTCTGGAAACCCAAACGGAGACCTATAGCCTGACCGCCACGGTGTTTTACGACCGGGTCAAAGACTACATTCTTGAGGAGAAAACCGCGTGGCCCGGGGCGATGACAGGGGTGACGACCTATCGCAATATCGACGCAGACCTGGCGGGCGTTGAGCTGTCCGGCAGCTGGACCCTCGGACAGGTGATCCTGGCGGGGGATATGAGCTACACCTATGGGGCCAACAAGACCGATGGAGGGGCTTTGGGACAAATTCCGCCGCTGCAAGGCACGCTGAGCGCGACCTATGATGCAGATATTTGGCAGGCCGGCGCGCGCATCAACTGGGCGTCGAAACAGGATCGTATCTACACCGTTCTCGATGCGGGCGAGACCCCGGGCTATGCGACACTCGATCTGTTCGGGTCCTATGCGCTGAACGACAAGGTGATGCTCATGGCCGGGATCGATAACGTTTTTGACAAGGGCTATGCGACCCACCTGAACCGCTCAAACAGCTATGACACCTCCGTTGAGCGGGTCAACGAACCGGGGCGGAATGTCTACCTGACGATGCAGGTGCAATTCTGATCCTTGCGGGCGCGCCAGTCTCTGGCGCGCCCTTTTCCTTTTTTGACTGGCCCGCAGGTCAGATTACACAGGTCAGATCACGCCCGGTACAATCACGCGGGCACGATGACGCCAGGCAAATCATTGACCAGCATCGTTTCCCCCGGCTGGAAGTGGATCACGGATCGGATCGACTTTCCGGCATGCAAGAGATCGAAGGCCGTGTTGATCTGATCATGGGTCATATTGTGGGTGATGTAGGGATCGACATCGAAATCGCCACGCAACCATTCATCAACCATTCCCGGCAACTGGCTCCGGCCCAAGACGCCGCCAAAGGCCGACCCACGCCAGACGCGGCCCGTGACAAGCTGGAACGGACGGGTGGCAATCTCTTCACCGGCCCCTGCAACACCGATCACGGTGCATTCGCCCCAGCCCTTGTGACAGCATTCCAGCGCCGAACGCATGACATTGACGTTGCCGATGCACTCAAAAGAATAATCCACGCCGCCATCGGTCATCTCGACGATGATGTCCTGAATCGGCTTGGAGAAATCTGCTGGGTTGATGCATTCGGTGGCGCCGAGGCTCCGGGCCAGTTCGAATTTGTTCGGGTTGGTGTCAATGCCGATGATGCGCGACGCGCCTTGCATTTTGGCGCCCTGAATGACGGCCATGCCCACGGCCCCCAGACCGAAAACGGCGACCGTCGCCCCGGCTTCGACCTTGGCGGTGTTGCGCACCGCACCCATGCCGGTCGGGATCGCACAGCCCATGACCGAAGCCTTCGCAAGCGGCGCCTCTTTCGAGATTTTCGCAAGCGCAATCTCCGGCAAAACCGTGTATTCGGCGAAGGTCGAGGTGCCCATATAGTGATGGATCATCTTGCCCTTATAGCTGAATCGCGAGGTGCCATCGGGCATGACGCCCTGGCCTTGGGTCTTGCGGATGGTCTGGCAGAGGTTGGTTTTGCCGGATTTGATATAGGGGCAGTTCGGGTCCTCCGGCGTGTAAAGCGGGATGACGTGATCGCCGGGTTTCAGCGAGGTCACACCTGCCCCCAGTTCCTCGACGATGCCGACGGCCTCATGGCCCAGAACGGCAGGGAACAGGCCCTCTGGATCGGCGCCCGACAGGGTGAACATATCGGTGTGGCACAGGCTGGTGGTGACGATGCGGATGAGGACTTCGCCTTCCTTGGGACCTTCCAGGTCGATCTCTTCGATTTCAAGCGGGCGGTTGGCTTCCCAAGCGACGGCAGCGCGGATTTTCATGACTGTTCTCTCTGTTCATCTGTGGTCTCACGATGTTACAGTATCACATTGGGCGGTCCAGCAATCTGACCCCGCCCATTTGGCCAAACACCGGGCCGGACTGGCCACATCCGGGGAACGACGACACGATGCCGACAGATCACGACCTTGCACCCAAGATGGACCAGCGGCGACAGGTGGCCCTGATCGTCTACCCGGGCTTCAAAACATTGGAGGCAACAGGCCCTCTGAGCGTTCTGAGCTACGCGTCACAGCATCTTGCCGCCGCCGGATATACCGGCGGATATGACGTCACCATCGCGGCCCCTACCGCTGGGCCGATCCCCTCCGACACTCTGATGACGCTGGGCGCCACGGTCGCGCTCGATGATCTTGGCACACCAGAAACGGTCCTGATCGCGGGCGCGCCCAAGATCGAAGAGGTGCTGCGCAATGAAGACAGGCTGGTGGCGTGGTGCCGCGAAAATGGGCGCGACGTCACGCGCTGCGCTGCCTTATGCACCGGCTCTTTCTTTCTGGCCGAGGCCGGTCTTTTGGAGGGCCAGAGTGCCGCGACCCATTGGAACTATGCCGACAGGCTGCGCCAACGGTTTCCGAAGTTGCAAGTGGACCCCGACGCGATCTTTGTGCAGGCGGGCAATTTCTGGACCTCCGCCGGTGTGACGGCGGCGATTGACCTGACCCTGGCCTTTGTCGAACAGGACTACGGGCGCGACATCGCCTTGGCCGTGGCGCGCGACATGGTGATGTACCTCAAACGACCGGGTGGGCAATCTCAATTCAGCACATTGCTGGCCGGGCAAATGTCGGGAACAAGTCGGATGAGCGATGTGCTCAACTGGATGAGCGAGCGGCTGGATCAGCCTCTGACACTCGATGAAATTGCCCGCGCGCAGGGCATGAGTGTGCGCAGCCTGTCGCGGGCGTTTACTTCCGAGTTCGGCGCCTCACCGATGACCATGCTGGAAGGCCTGCGCTGTGACCGCGCCAAGGCCCTGCTGCTCGACACCGACCTGCCGCTCAAAAGCGTGGCCTATAAGGCCGGGTTTCAGTCGGACGAGCAGATGCGCAAAGCCTTTCGCCGCCGCTTTTCCCTGTCACCGCGCGACTATCGCGCCCGGTTTGCGACGGCGGGGTCCGAATAGCATCAGCGCCTCAATGCAGGTAAGCGCCCTCTGCCTCCTCCGCAAGGTCCTCCACAGGGTCGAGCACCAAGAGAAGCCGCGTCTCCCCCGTTCCGGCAATCGGCGGCGAACGGTGCAACAGGCTTGAGAGCGGCGTTTCAGGCCAGCGCGTGCCACGCAAAACAATCGGCGCGCCGGTCGGCACCGTGACGATTTCCGCAGGATCTTGGCCATTCTCAGACAGACCGTATTGCGTGCCTGTCCCGCGATAGGTGCAGACCAGCCGGGCTTTGACGGCGTCGATGTGAAACTTGCGACAGGCATTTGTGTCAACGACATCCAGCCGCAGGCGCAGGTACTCGGCCTGCATGACATTGGCAAAAATCGCCGCCAGCGCAGAGGCATCTTCGATCAGCATGTCGCGCTCCGGACACTCCGTCGTTCCACACCGTTCGGCCACATTCAACAGCGCATCACAAACCGCATCGGGCCGCAAGATCAGGCGTGCTTTCGGCAGTTTCTCCGGCGGCAAGGCTTCGATCCAGTTTTGGAAACGCGGCAGCGGATTACGTTGCCAAATTGCAGCGGCGCAGGCCGGTTCGTGAATGTCCAAAAGGCCTTTGGGTGTGGAGACGACCGAGGTGCAATCTGTGAGGCCGAGACTGTTTTCGAGGAGCATAGAGCGGTCTTTCCGGGTCTGTGGTGGTTTACGGTTGGTAGGGCAAAGACGAATGGTGCAGCACGATGCGCATCTTTCCGGCCGCATCCTTTTTGTAGCCAAAGCTCTTGTCGACCGTGGTGACCGAGCCGTCCTTGTTCGTCAGTTTGATCCAGCCCATCCACATGGCAACGTCGCCATGAATGAAGCTGGCCGAGGTGATGCGCTCCATCGCGCGCCAGCCCATGATCGCGAAGCCATTGTCGAGCGGGTACTCTTCGGAATGGCCACAGAAATAGGCCAAAGCGCCCGCTTTCGTCGGGCGAAACGTCTGCGCTCCGCTGGCCATCGTCGGTTTGAACAACACGGGGCCGAGGGTGTAGCCGTAGTACTCATCGAGATTGGCGGAGGCCACCTTGCGCGCCGCGTCGATACCGCCGTCCTCGAAGACTTTCGAAATGGCGATCTTGCCCTCGCCCCAGGTGATGAGAGCGTTTTCGATGTCGTCTTGGGTGATCTGCATGGGATAGTCCTCTGTGTGATCTTGTCTCAATCGGTCGCAACCGTGGTAAACATGGGGACACGTCTGCCGTTGGCGCAAGGCTCAAAGACGACGCGCACCCTTTGCCCGATCTTTGCCGCGGACAGGTCGCACCGGGTCAGCGCGCTCAGAATGATCGGGCCTTCAGTGAGTGCGATATAAGCGATGCAATGCTCCGCGCCCTGACGTGTCGAGACGCTGAGCGCATAAACTTCCCCTGTGCCTTCCGCCTCGATCCAGTCGGTGTCGTCGCGCCCGGTGAAGGGGCTGATCTTGCGCGGCGGGTGAAAGGCCTTGCCCGTGCCGAGGCAGCGTTTCAGCACCAGCCGCCCTTCATCGGCGGCGTCCCAATAGGCGGCGGTCTCTGCGGTCGGTTCCGGCGCGGTGATGGGATTTTGCTCAGGCATCTCAACGGACATTTCAAACCCTCTCCAGAACAAGCGTGGCACTGCCGTGCCGTGATCCAAGTTGCCCGCCCGTGCCATGGGCCAGCGCCAGATGGCAATCGGGCACCTGCACGGCGGGATGGGCCTCGCCCCGCAACTGGCGCACCGCTTCGATCAGCTTGGTCATGCCGCCGCGATTGCCGGGATGATTGCTGCACAGCCCGCCACCATCGGTGTTGACCGGCAGACGTCCCACGCCCGCAATCAGGTTGCCCTCCGCCACGAAACGCCCACCCTGCCCCGGCGCGCAGAACCCGAGGTTTTCGAGCTGCACCAGAACGGTGATCGTGAAGCTGTCGTAGATTGAGGCATATTGAATGTCCTGCGGCGTGACGCCCGCCTGAGCAAAGGCTTCCGCCCCGGATTTCACACCGCCCGAGGCCAGAATATCGAAATAGCCGCCATTGAGATGCTTGACGGTAAACCCCGCGCCGATGGGGGTGATTTTGGGACGATCCAAGTCGCGCGCCACGTCCGGGTGCACGACGACCAGAGCCCCGCCCCCATCGCTGATGATACAACAATCCAAACGGTGCAGCGGCGTCGCCGCGATAGGGGAATTCAGCACGTCTTCGACCGTCACCACCTTGGGCAGGACGGCGTTGGGATTGTGCTGCGCGTGGTGTGAGGCGGCGACTTTGATCCAGGCCAGTTGCTCCGGCGTGGTGCCGTGTTCGTACATATGCCGGGCGGCCACCATACCGTACATGTTGGTGACAACGGGACCATAGGGCAATTCGAACTGGGCCTCATGCGCGCTTTGCGTCTGTTCGCTGTGCATCTGCGCGGGTGATTTGCGCTCGGCGCGCGGGCGACCGGCCTGCGTGATCAGCGCCACGCGGCATTTGCCCGCCTCGATGGCCTGCACGGCATGGGCGACGTGGTTGATATAGGCAGACCCCCAGCTTTCGGTGGTGTCGAGATGGCGCAGGTTCAGCCCGAGATATTCGACCATCGAAAATGGCCCGCATCCGGGCGCGTCCCAGCCCGCCACGTCACCGGCACAGAAGTACCCGTCCACATCCGCAAGGCTCAACCCGGCATCCGCCAGCGCCCCCGCCGCCACTTCAGCATGCAGTTGCGCCAATGGAATGTCGGACGCATCCCGTGTCGGATGCTCATAGGCCCCGACGATAAAAGCTTTGTTCTTCATGGTTTCCCCACGCGAAGACTGTGGCCCGTCACCCCCGGCACCCGTGCCTCCGCGACCAGCAGCTGAAGCGCCTCCTCCAGTGGCAAAGACTGCGTCTTGTCCGTGCCGTGACGGCGGATCGAGACGCTGCGCTCTTCGGCTTCACGGGCACCAAGGGCGATCTGAACCGGGATTTTCTGCAACGCGTGTTCGCGCACCTTGTACCCGATCTTCTCATTACGCAGGTCGGTCTCGACACGGAGCCCCGCGGCTTTCAGGGCCCCTGCAACCTCCGTGGCCCAGTCGTTCGCCGCTCCGGTGACCGTGGCGACCACAACCTGGACCGGGACAAGCCAGAGCGGCAGGTGACCGGCATAATGCTCGATCAGAATGCCTGTAAACCGTTCGAGCGACCCAAACAGCGCACGGTGCAGCATGACCGGCACGATTTTGTCCCCGGAAGGCGCGACATAGGTCGTCCCGAACCGTTCCGGCAGGTTGAAATCCACCTGCAAGGTGCCGCATTGCCAGTCACGCCCAATGGCGTCGCGCAAGACATATTCCAACTTCGGCCCGTAAAACGCGCCTTCGCCCTCGAAAATCGTATAGGGATGCCCCGCCTGATCCAGCGCGGCGCGCAAAGCCGCTTCGGAGCGATCCCAGCTTTCATCGCTGCCGATGCGGTTCTCGGGCCGGGTGGAAAGCTTGATCCGCACATCCTCGAACCCGAAGTCGCGGTAGATCGACAGCACCAGATCGTTGACCTTCAAACATTCCTTTGTGAGCTGTTCGGGCGTACAATAGATATGCGCGTCATCTTGGGTAAAGCTGCGCACACGTAATAGCCCATGAAGCGCGCCCGAGGGTTCATAGCGGTGCACCTTGCCGAATTCGGCCAGCTTCAGCGGCAGATCGCGGTAGCTTTTCACGCCTTGCCCGTAGATCAGCATGTGACCGGGGCAATTCATCGGTTTGAGTGCATAGTCGCGGTCATCCTCGGTTTTGGCGAGGAACATGTTCTGGCGATAGTTCTGCCAATGGCCGGAGGTTTCCCAAAGGGCGCGGTCCATAATGTCGGGGGAATTCACCTCGATATAGCCCGCCGCCTCCTGCCGATCCCGCATGTAGCCGATCAGGGTCTGGAACAACCGCCAGCCTTTCGCATGCCAAAAGACCGAGCCGGGCGCGACCTCTTCGAAGTGAAAGAGGTTCATCTCGCGCCCCAACCTGCGGTGGTCGCGTTTCTCGGCCTCGGC
Organism: Kangiellaceae bacterium; assembly: GCA_013373015.1. Taxonomy (GTDB): domain Bacteria; phylum Pseudomonadota; class Gammaproteobacteria; order Enterobacterales; family Kangiellaceae; genus Kangiella. The sequence goes on along the minus strand of JABXIQ010000062.1, from coordinate 8,944 downwards.
CATCATAGTGAGATGCGCCTCAAGGGCAGGCTTGTCGGCAAAAGCCACGCCGTAGATGCGGCTGAGCATCGGGTTGTTGCTATCGCCACGCCAATAGGCCCCGGCCACGCGGGTCAACTTAAAGGCGCTGCCCGCATCGCCAGTGTGGCGCATATGCGGGCCACGACAGAGGTCGAGCCACCCGCCCTGACGGTAGATGGTCACCGGCTCACCCTCGGGGATCGCCTCCAGAAGCGCCAGCTTATACGGCTCCCCCGCCGCTTCGAAATGCGCGCGCGCCGCGTCGCGGGTCCATGCCTCACAGGTGAAAGGCACCTTCGCCGCGATGATCTCGCGCATCTTCTTCTCAATCGCGGGCAGGTCCTCCGGGGTGAAGGGCGTGTCGCGCTCGAAGTCATAATAAAACCCATGCTCAATCGCCGGGCCGATGGCGGTTTTCGTGCCGGGCCGGAGCGCCTGTACGGCTTCGGCCAACACATGGGCCAGGTCATGCCGGATCAGTTCAAGCGCCGCCGGATCATCGCGCGAGACAAGCTCCACCGCCGCCCCATCCGGCAGAGGCGCGGAGAGATCGGTGAGCTTGCCATCGACACGCGCCGCCACCGTGCGCTTGGCAAGGCTGGGGCTGATGGAAGCGACGAGATCGGCGGCGGTGCTGGCGGGCTCAAGCGCGCGGGTGGCGCCATCGGGCAGGCGAATATGGATCATTGCGGGGTCTTTCTTTGGCGGGGCGATTTGATGAGGCAGGTCAGGCGCGCATCGGATCAAAATGGCATCTCGAGGGTTTCGACCATCATGCCACTGGCCAGATCATGCCCCGGCGCGCTCTTTGGCGGCCGCGACAGAAGCATGTTCAGACTGGCTGTGAGGTCGGCCTCCTCCATGTCGCGCGCGATGACGACCACACGGCTTGTGGTGTCGGGACTGGACCAGTTTTTCAAAGGCACAGGCGCGTCGAAAATATGTTGAACCCCGTGGATCACAAAGGGATAGGCCGCGCCCTCGACGTGCAGTATGCCCTTGATGCGCAGGACGTTCGGCCCACGGAGCGCGATCAACGTGTTCAGCCAAAAGTCGAAGACCGTGGCGGGAATGGGCTCTGCGACCTCAATCGAGGCCGATGTGATCCGGTGATCGTGACGGCCCTGCGCCACCGACGGCATAGCGTTGAACGCCAGAGGAGCCGAAACCGTGGCTTTCAGACCAGACAGACCGGCCAGAGGCTCATGCTGGATCGCATCCGGCATGTCCCCAAGCCAGGCGTCAATCTCGGCATGTGTCACGCCCAAGCGCATCGCGGACAGTCCGAAAAGCGCGCCGCGCGGCAACTCCGCGTGGCTTGAGCGGATGCGCCGGGCGGTGGTGTTGATCCCCGCCAGACGCTTCTCGAACCGGATCAGGTCAAAATCGTCGACCAGATCGGTTTTCGACAGGATCAGCACATCGTCCATCGCCACCTGCAGCACCGCCTCCGGCTGTTGATCCAGCGTCTTTATGCCCGTCGCCGCATCCGCCAGCGTCACAACGCCATCTAGCCGAAAGGTCTGAGCGATCTGCCGATCCGCAGCCAGCGTGTGGATGATCGGCCCCGGATCAGCGATGCCGCTGGTTTCGATGATCACCCTGTCGAAGTGCAAATCACCCGCCGCGCGCTTCGCCTCCAGCGTCCCGAGCGTTGTCGCCAAATCGCCAAGGATCGCGCAGCACAGGCAGCCTGACGGCAACAGCACGGTCTCCTCTGTCGCCTCCTCGATGAGATCGTGATCCAGCGCCACATCGCCGAATTCATTCATAATGACCACAACCCGCCCCGCCTGCGGATCGCTGATCAGGTGTTTCAACAGAGTTGTCTTCCCGGCGCCAAGGAAACCGGTCAGCAAGGTGACCGGGAGGCGGGTGTCCTCCAATGCCATAGTGCGTGCCCTTTACAATGCGTCTGGATTTGGCCATGCTTTGTTACGTTATAACATTGCTATTCGCAACAGCTGAAAAGAGACCCTGATGACGCAACTGGACTTCGCCCCACGCAAAACAATCGAACAGGTCGAAGAGAGCACCGAACTTGCTCCGAAGTTTGGGGATGACGGCCTTCTGCCCTGCATCACAACGGATGCTGCAACCGGAGACGTTCTGATGCTGGGCTGGATGACGGAGGAGGCCTTTCGCCTGACGATTGAGACCGGCGAAGCGCATTACTTTAGCCGCGCGCGACAGGTTCTATGGCACAAGGGCGCGACTTCGGGGCTGGTGCAAAAGGTTGTAGAGGCGCGCATTGATGATGATCAGGATGCGCTTTGGCTGAGCGTTGACGTCACGGGGTCGGGCGCGTCCTGTCACGTGGGCTATCGGTCGTGTTTCTATCGCGCCGTGCCCCATGGAGCGCAGGCAGGCGCGTCTTTGGTCTTCATTGAAGATCAAAAGACATTTGATCCGCTTACAATCTACGGTGACGCGCCGAACCCGACACAGCTTTAACACTACCTCAAAGCGAAACTCCGGAATCTCATGGGAGCCTGCCCAAGCTGCGGGGCGCGCGTTGCAGCCATCCCCAATCGGGTCATGCCGTCATAGATCTCAAAAAACGACAAATTTTCTCATGACATAAATGCGATTTTAAAGCATGAAAGAGCAAAACAAGGTCAAGAGATATGATTGACATTCAACCCCTCGCAATCTTGCGCGAAATCGAGCGGACGGGCAGCCTGACCGAAGCGGCAGATCGTCTGCATTTGACGCAATCGGCCGTCAGCCATGCCATTCGCCGGTTCGAAGAGCGGTATGGTGTGAAGCTTTGGGAACGCGAAGGCCGCAAGTTACGGCTCACGCCGACGGGGGAATACCTGACGGGACTGGCAGCACGGGTGTTGCCGCAGCTTGAACATGGCGCCACCGTTTTAGAGGACTATGCGCGGGGGCGCCGCGGAGCGATCCGAGTGGGGATGGAGTGCCATCCCTGTCAGGACTGGCTGATGCGGATCGTCGATCCGTTTCTGGCGCAATGGCCGGATGTCGATCTCGACGTGACCTCCGCGTTTCAGTTCGGCGGGCTGGCGGCTCTGCTGGGGCATGAGATCGACCTGCTTGTGACGCCGGACCCGGTCGAGCGTACCGGTCTCGAATACAGGCCTGTTTTCAATTACGAATTGGTGCTTGCGGTCGCCGAAGACCATCCGCTTGCCCGCAAGCGGCAGGTCACGCCAGAGGACTTGGCGCGCGAGACGCTGATCACCTATCCCGTCGCGCGTGAAAGGCTCGACATATACACGCGTTTTCTCGTACCCGCCCATGCCTTGCCGCGTCGGCATCGCACGGTTGAAACCACCGACCTCATGCTACGGCTTGTGGCGTCCGGCCGGGCCGTAAGCGCGACGCCGGATTGGCTTTTGCGTGAGGCCAAGGGGGTGAAGGGTGTGCGTATCGGTGAGGGCATTCCCAAATCCATTCACTTGGGCTACCGGACGGGTGCCGCCCCGAGCTACCTTGATGGATTCATACAGCTGGCGGAGACGGTCCAGATCTGACCGTCAAACGTCATGTCGGGCCTCGGCAGAGCAGAAGTCTCGCGAAAAATCATGACACAAAGTCATGCTTTTACGATAATAAGTCATTTTTATTCATGTTGATCCTGCCGCATAGAAGAGGCGTCGCGGGAGGCATTTCCGCTCGCGATTCACATTGGAAACAACGACCGGATAGCCGACCACCATGCCCGAGACATTCACCTTCGAGATCAAGAGCCTTCGCTTTGACGAAACCTATATGCCTGCGGACAGCACGCGGTTGACGACCAATTTCGCCAATCTCGCACGCGGCGCGTACCGCCAACAGAACCTCGCGAATGCGCTGCGCATGATCGACAATCGGTTCAACGATCTGGCGCAATGGGACAATCCCGAGGGAGATCGCTACGCTGTCGAACTCGACATCATCTCCGTCGAAATGGATGTCGTTGAGAGCGGCACGGCCTTCCCGGCCATCGAAATGCTGAACACCACGATTGTCGATAAACAAAGCGGCACGCGCGTCGACGGTCTGGTGGGCAACAATTTCTCGTCCTACCTGCGGGACTATGATTTCAGCGTCGTCCTGCCCGCGCACAACAAGGCCCGGGATGGGTTCAGTCTGCCGGAAGATTTCGGCGATCTGCATGGCAAGATATTTCAGGCCTTCGTCGCCTCCGACACCTTCAAGACGCATTTCCGCAAGCCGCCGGTGATCTGTCTCAGCGTGTCGGAAACCAAGACCTATCGCCGAACCGCGAATGCCCATCCTGTTCTGGGCCTCGAATATGCGCCAAGCGGGGCGTCGCTGACCGAGCAGTACTTTGACAAGATGGGCATGAAGGTGCGCTATTTCATGCCGCCCAAAAGCGTCGCTCCGCTGGCCTTTTATGTCTTCGGCGATCTGTTGAATGACTACAGCAATCTCGAACTCATCGGCACGATCAGCACGATGGAGGCCTTCCAGAAAATCTACCGACCCGAGATCTACAATGCGAATTCGGTGGCCGGCCAATTCTACAGGCCGAGCCTGAAGCACGAGGATTTTTCGCCCACCCGCGTCATCTATGACCGCGAGGAGCGCGCACGTCTGGCGGCCGAACAGGGCCGGTTCGCAGAAGAGCATTTCATCAAACCCTATGGCGCCCGGCTGGCTGAGTGGTCCGCACAGTTTTCCCAGACCGGCCAGTCCACCCAATCCGCTGCCTGATACAAAGACCAAGGAACGCACAAAATGACCAAACTTCTCCCCACCTCCACCGCGGGCAGCCTTCCGAAACCTTGCTGGCTGGCCGAACCCGAAAAACTCTGGTCGCCTTGGAAACTTGAGGGCGAAGACCTCGCTCATGCCAAACGTGACGCGCTGCGCGTGACCCTTGGCGAACAGCGGGATGCCGAGATCGACATCGTCAGCGATGGCGAACAGACCCGGCAGCATTTCGTCACCACCTTTATCGAGGGGCTCGAAGGGGTCGATTTCGAAAAGCGGGAAACCGTGCGCATCCGCGACCGATATGACGCCAGCGTGCCGACGGTGGTGAGCGCCGTGACGCGGCCCCGGTCGGTCTTTGTCGAGGACGCCAAATTCCTGCGGTCGCTGACCGACGCCCCGATCAAATGGGCGCTGCCAGGGCCGATGACGATGATCGACACGCTTTATGATGCGCATTACGGCAGCCGCGAAAAACTCGCCTGGGAATTCGCGAAACTTCTGAACGAAGAGGCAAAAGAGCTTGAGGCTGCAGGCGTCGACATCATCCAGTTCGACGAACCGGCGTTCAATGTGTTTTTTGAAGAGGTCAATGACTGGGGCATGGCCACATTGGAGCGCGCCATGGAGGGGCTTAAATGTCAGAAGGCCGTTCATGTGTGCTATGGCTATGGCATCAAGGCGAACACGGATTGGAAGGCGACGCTTGGCTCCGAATGGCGGCAATACGAGATGATCTTCCCGGCGATTCAGGCCTCCAGCGTCGATCTGATCTCGCTCGAATGCCACAACTCGCATGTTCCTCTGGAGTTGATCGAGATGCTGCGCGGCAAGAAGATCATGGTCGGGGCGATTGATGTCGCCAACACGCAAGTCGAAACCCCGGAAGAGGTGGCGGACACCCTGCGCAAGGCGCTTCAATTCGTGGATGCGGACAAGCTTTACCCTTGCACCAACTGCGGAATGACGCCCCTCTCGCGGCAGGTTGCGCGCGGCAAGCTCAAAGCCTTGAGTGCAGGCGCCGAGATCATTCGGCAGGAACTGGCGAGCTGAGGCGCGTGAGGTGCGTGATCCCAGGCCCGCCATGACAGACGGGCCTGCGAGCGGGTCTAGGTTACGCGACCCAGTCCGGTGCGACCGAAGCCGCAATGGATGTGTCGAGCGCCTCGAAGGTGTTGAGCCCGATGGTGTCATACAACTCCTTGCGGGTTTGCATCTCCGGGATCATCGCTGTGGTGGCCCCGTCGCGGGCAAGGGCGGCGTAGAGCTTTTCCTGCGCCTTGTTGGCGACCCTGAGGGACGACACCGGCCAGATCACCATGTCATAGCCCAGCTCTTCGAACTCCTTGGCCGTGAGCGCGGGCGTGCGTCCGAATTCGGTCATGTTGGCCAGAAGTTTGACACCGGGAAGGGCCGCGCGCATCTCTTTGAACATCTCGACCGAGGTCAGCGCCTCCGGAAAGATCGCATCGGCCCCGGCTTCGACATAGAGTTTCGCGCGCGCCACCGCGCCTTCGATCCCTTCTGAGGCCGCGGCATCTGTGCGGGCGATGATCACGAGATCGCGCGCAGCCTTTGCTGCCGCCGCCACTTTCGCCGCCATATCCGCCGCAGAGGCGAGCTTCTTGTCGTTCAGGTGGCCGCATTTCTTGGGCAAAAGCTGATCTTCGAGGTGCACGGCGCCCGCGCCGGCTTCCTCGAAACTGCGCACCATATGCATGACATTGAGCGCCTCGCCATAGCCGGTGTCGCCATCGACCAGAAGCGGCAGGCCGGAGGCGCGCGCGATCTGGCGAATGAAGAAACAGACCTCATCCACGGTGATGATCCCCAAATCCGGCAGGCCCATCGACGCGGTCATCGCCGCCCCTGACAGGTACAGCGACCCGAATCCGGCCGCCTTCGCCTGAAGTGCGGATTGACCGTTATGCGCACCGGGAAGCCGCAGAATTCCGGGCTCGTTCAGCGCCTTGCGAAACCGCCGCCCGGCGCTCTCTTCGGGCAAATCATCTGCAATCAAATAGGTCATGGTCTCACTCCGCAGCTCTGGGAAAGTCAGCACCCCGCCGCCCGAGCGGCAGGAAGGGGCGATTTTCGGGACCGATATAATTGGCCGAGGGGCGGATGATCTTGTTGTCGATCCGCTGCTCGATCACATGCGCACCCCAACCGGAGGTCCGGGCAATGACGAAAATCGGCGTGAACATCGCCGTCGGCACCCCCAACAGGTGATAGGAGACGGCGGAAAACCAATCGAGGTTCGGGAACATGCGCTTGGCCTCCATCATGACAAATTCGATCCGCTCGGCGATGTCGTACATTTTCATCGTCCCGGCGGTTTCCGACAGGTGTCGCGCGACGCGTTTGATCACGACATTGCGCGGGTCGGAGACGGTATAGACGGGGTGGCCAAAACCGATCACCACCTCTTTGTTGGCGATGCGCGCACGAATGTCCTGTTCCGCCTCATCCGGCGTCTCGTAGCGTTTCTGGGTCTCAAAAGCGACCTCGTTCGCGCCGCCGTGCTTCGGCCCTCTGAGCGCGCCGATGGCCCCGGTGATGGCGGAATAGACATCCGCCCCGGTGCCCGCGATGGAGCGCGCGGTGAAGGTCGAGGCATTGAACTCATGCTCGGCATAGAGGTTCAGCGTCACATGCATCGCGCGGACTTCGTCCTCTCCCGCAGGCTGACCATGCAAAAGATGCAGAAAATGCCCGGCGATGCTGTCGTCTTCGGTCTCGACCTCGATCCGTCGACCGTTCTGAGCGTAGTGATACCAGTAGAGCAGCATCGACCCCTGCACCGCGATCAACCGGTCCACAATGTCGCGCGCACCGGAGATGTTGTGATCGCTGGCCTCGGGCAAAGCGCAGCCCATCGCCGAGACCCCGGAGCGCAGCACATCCATCGGATGCGCCGCCGCCGGGATCGCCTCAAGCGTCTTGCGCACGGCTTTCGGCAGGCCCCTGAGCGCCTGGAGCTTGGCCTTGTAGGCATCGAGCTCGGCGGCGGATGGCAGGCTGCCATGGATCAGAAGATGCGCCACCTCCTCGAACTCGCAACTCTCCGCAAGATCGAGAATGTCATAGCCGCGATAATGCAGATCATTGCCGCTTTGCCCCACGGAACAAAGCGCGGTGTTGCCCGCCGTGACGCCCGAAAGCGCCACGGATTTTTTCGGTTTCTTGATAGAACCGGTCATTTTTCCCTCCAATCAAAAATGCCATGCGGACGCGGCGCGCCGAGCTTGTCGGCATCAACCACGAAATTGAGTTGGCCCAGATCACCCGCCTCGAGATCGGCAAGCCCCTCGGCCACATCGAGAAAGCGCTGTTGTTCGGATGCGCTCAGCACGCCCTCAGAGAGGGTCAGGAATTTTCGGACGTAATTCGCCCGCACGAAGGGGCGCGCCCCGTCGGGATGGGCATCGGCCAGCGCCAGCTCGTCAACGATGTGCGACCCGTCCTCAAGCGTGACCGTCACCCGTCCACCAAAGGCCTTTTCCTTCGGATCGCGGGCGTGATAGCGGCGCGTCCACTCGGCGTCCTCTGCGGTCGAGATCTTGTGCCAGAGCGCCACGGTCGAGGGCCGCCGGGCACGCTCCGGCGCATAGCTTTTCTCGTGGTGCCAGCCGCCATCTTCGAGCGCGACTGCAAAGATATACATGATCGAATGATCCAGCGTCTCGCGCGAGGCCGTGGGGTCCATCTTCTGCGGGTCATTCGCCCCGGTGCCGATCACGTAATGGGTGTGATGCGAGGTCTCGATCAGGATCGATTTGACCTTCGACAGATCGCCGATCTTCGGCCCCATGCGGCGCGCAAGGTCGATCAGCGCCTGACTTTGGTACTCGGCCGAATGTTCCTTGGTATAGGTGTCGAGGATCGCACGCTTGGCCTCGCCTTTCTCCGGCAGCGGCACATGATAGACCGCGTCCGGCCCCGACAGAAGCCATGCAATAAAGCCATCTTCGCCCTCCCAGGCGGGACTGGGCGCACCTTCGCCACGCATCACGCGGTCCACCGCCTCGATCGCCATTTTACCTGCGAAAGCCGGCGCATAGGCTTTCCACGAGGAAATCTCGCCCTTGCGCGACTGGCGCGTCGTGGTTGTGACATGCAGCGCCTGCTGGATCGCCTGATAGATCACCTCGACCGGCAGGTTGAGCGCGGTGCCGATCCCCGCCGCCGCCGACGGCCCGAGGTGGGCAATATGGTCGATCTTGTGCTCATG
>JABXIQ010000020.1 GCA_013373015.1 Kangiellaceae bacterium | reverse complement strand
GTTGTAAAACCATTATTGGTTTTGGTTCGCCGAATAAACAAGGTAAAGAAGATTGCCACGGCGCACCATTAGGCGACGATGAAATTGCATTAGTGCGTGAGAAGTTGAATTGGCCATATCCCGCGTTTGAAATTCCTTCAGAAATAGCTAGCCAATGGAATGCACGGGAAGCTGGACAAAGTGCTGAAGCTAATTGGAATGACAAGTTTGTTGCTTATAAAGAAGCACATCCGCAATTAGCAGTAGAATTAGAGCGTCGCTTGAATAACCGTTTGCCAGAAGATTTTGCTGAGCAAGCGCAAGCATATATTGAAAAATTGCAAGCTGAGGGTCCTGTAGTGGCAAGTCGTAAGGCTTCACAAATGGCCTTAAATGCCTATTCGCCATTACTTCCTGAGATGGTTGGTGGCTCAGCGGACTTAGCGGGTTCTAATTTGACTATTAGTCAAACTTCAAAAGGTATCGAAGCAAAAGATGCGAGCGGTAATTACCTTTATTATGGTGTGCGCGAGTTTGGTATGTGCGCGATCATGAATGGAATGGCTTTACACGGTGGTTTCATGCCTTATGGCGGTACTTTCCTGATTTTTATGGAGTATGCTCGTAATGCATTGCGTATGGCGGCTTTGATGAAGCAGCAAGCAATTTATGTATTTACCCATGATTCCATTGGTTTGGGCGAAGATGGCCCAACCCATCAACCTATTGAGCAACTCGCCAATATGCGTCTAACGCCAAACATGTCAGTGTGGCGTCCTTGTGATGCGGTGGAAACTGCGGTGGCTTGGAAAGCAGCCATTGAGCGTCGTGATGGTCCAACCGCATTAAGTTTAAGCCGTCAAAATTTAGCACATCAAGAGCGTGATAACCAACAGCTGGATAATGTTGCTCGTGGTGGGTATATATTGGTTGATAGTGCTGAAAAGCCTGAATTAATTTTTATCGCAACTGGCTCTGAAGTTGAGTTAGCAGTTAACGCGGCTAAAGAGTTAAGCGCAAAAGGTAAGCAAGTTCGTGTCGTTTCAATGCCATCAACTGACACCTTTGAAGCGCAAGATGCGGCATACCGTGAAAGCGTTTTACCAAGTGATGTATTGGCTCGTGTGGCGGTAGAGGCGGCAATTGCGGATTATTGGTACAAATATGTTGGTTTAGATGGACGTATTGTTGGCATGAATAGTTTTGGTGAGTCGGCGCCAGCGGGCGAGCTATTCGAACATTTTGGTTTTACAGTGGACAATGTAGTCGCTGTAGCCGAAGAAATTTTATAATTAGTTTTAACGAGCTTTGAGCAAGATCGGAGATTAAAATGACAGTTAAAGTTGCAATTAATGGTTATGGTCGTATTGGACGTACAGCTTTGCGTGCGATTTATGAGCACGGTTACCGTGACCGCATTCAAGTGGTGGCAATTAATTCATCGCATCCAGCGGAAACTACGGTGCATTTGACTAAGTATGATACGACACATGGTCGTTTCAATGCCGATGTAACCACTGATGGCGAACATATGATCGTTAATGGCGATAAAATCAAATTATACGCCGAGCGTAACCCAGAGCTTATTCCTTGGGGCGAACAAGAAGTTGATGTGGTTTTCGAATGTACAGGTGTTTTCAAAGATCAAGCTGGCGCCTCAAAACACTTCAAAGGTGGTGCGAAAAAAGTATTAATTTCAGCACCAGGTGCGGAAGATGTTGATGCGACTGTAGTTTATGGTGTTAACGATGACATCTTAAAACCAGAGCATCGTGTAGTTTCTAATGCTTCTTGTACGACAAACTGCTTAGCGCCATTAGCAAAAGTATTGAATGATACGGTTGGTATCAAGTCTGGTTTAGTGAACACTATTCATGCTTACACTAACGATCAAAAATTAATTGATAACCAACATAAAGATTTACGTCGCGCGCGTGCCGCAGCTCAAAGCATTATCCCAACTAAAACGGGTGCTGCGAAAGCTGTAGGTTTAGTTCTGCCTGAATTAAATGGTGTCATGGACGGTTTTGCAATGCGTGTTCCAACCATTAATGTTTCCTGTGTAGATTTAACATTCGAAGCTGCACGCGATACTTCAGCAGAAGAAATCAATGAAATTGTTAAGAAGGCGGCTGATGGTCATGTGTTGTGCTACAACGATGAGCCACTAGTATCAATCGATTTCAATCACAGTCCAGCGTCTTCAACTTTTGATGCAGGTCAAACTCGTGTGATGAATGGTAACTTAGTTAAAGTGGTTACTTGGTATGACAACGAGTGGGGTTTCTCGAATCGCATGTTGGACGTTGCCATAAAGATGATGTCTGTTTAACTGCCTATTATTGGTTAATACTTTGTTGCAATCATTTTAGTTTTCGCTCATGTACTTGAGTACTATTCGCTAATCTAAAATGATTGCGCCGCGTCTAAACACAATAATAGTTTGTTAAATTAGTGATTAGATAAGTTCAAAGGCTTTTTTCGGAAAGTCTTTTGTGTTTTAAGATATTAAATTTTTTTATAAAAGGTTCTAAGACATGAATGTTTTACGAATGGCTGATTTGGATTTGAATGGAAAGCGTGTGCTTATTCGTGAAGATCTGAATGTCCCGGTGAAAGATGGCGTCATCACCAGTGATGCACGTATTCAGGCCTCAATTCCCACCATAAAGCTGGCTTTAGAAAAAGGTGCTAAAGTTATGGTGATGTCTCATCGTGGTCGTCCTACCGAAGGGGTGTTAACCGAAAAAGATTCGATGCAAATCGTTGCTGATTATTTAAATGATAATTTAGATGTCCCTGTACGTTTGGTCAGCGAATACCTTAATGGTGTTGAGCTTGAGCAAGGCGAAGTGGTCGTTTTTGAAAATGTTCGTTGCAATGTAGGTGAAAAGGCTAATGATGATCGTTTAGCAAAAATGTATGCCGATCTTTGTGACGTTTTTGTCCATGATGCATTTGGTACGGCGCATCGTGCGCAAGCATCTACTCATGGCGTGGCAAAATTTGCTCCAATTGCTTGTGCCGGTTTATTATTAGCTGGAGAATTAGAAGCATTAGGTAAAGCTTTGGATAATCCTGCGCGCCCCATGGTGGCAATTGTTGGTGGGTCAAAAGTTTCGACTAAACTCACAGTGTTAGAAAAGCTATCTGGAATTGTTGATCAATTAATTGTGGGTGGCGGAATTGCTAATACTTTTATCGCTGCCACCGGGCATAAAGTAGGAAAGTCTTTGTATGAAGAGGATTTAATTCCAGAAGCCAAGCGGTTGATAGAGCAAGCACAAGCGAATGGTGGCGAGATTCCAGTTCCAGTAGATGTAGTTACAGGTAAAGAGTTTTCAGAAAGTGCAGCAGCAGAAGCTAAATCAGTTTCTGAAGTTGCAGATGACGATATGATTTTTGATATCGGTGAAAAGTCGGCCGAACACCTTGCAAAGATTTTGGCCGAAGCAAAAACCATTGTTTGGAATGGCCCAGTTGGTGTTTTTGAATTTGACCAATTTGGCAAGGGCACTGAAATAATTTCTCGTGCAATTGCCAACAGCCAGGCTTTTTCAATTGCAGGCGGTGGTGACACTGTAGCTGCGGTTGATAAATATGGTATCAAAGATAAAGTTTCTTATATTTCTACTGGTGGCGGAGCTTTCTTAGAATTTTTAGAAGGTAAAGAGTTGCCTGCAGTTGCAATACTTGAACAAAGAGCGCGAGAAACTGCTTAAAAAAAAGTAATAGGATTAAGGCGGAATTAAAAGGTAAAGAATTATGGCATTAATAACTTTGAGACAATTGTTGGATCATGCTGCTGAGCATGGTTATGGTATTCCAGCATTTAACGTAAATAATTTGGAACAGATGCGTGCAGTAATGCAGGCGGCTGATGAAACTGACTCTCCAGTGATTGTTCAGGCTTCTGCTGGTGCGCGTAAATATGCAGGGTCAAATTTTCTACGTCATTTGATTTTGGCTGCAACTGAAGAATTCCCGCATATTCCAGTATGTATGCATCAAGATCACGGCGCTTCTCCAGCTATATGTCAGCAATCGATTCAACTGGGCTTCACTTCTGTAATGATGGATGGTTCACTAGAAGAAGATATGAAAACGCCTTCAAGCTATGAATACAATGCGCGTACCACCAAATTAGCGGTAGATATGGCTCATGCTTGCGGTGTGTCTGTTGAAGGTGAGTTGGGCTGTTTAGGTTCGTTAGAAACAGGTATGGCTGGCGAAGAAGATGGTTCGGGTGCCGAGGGTATATTAACCCACGATCAGTTATTAACGGATCCTGAAGAAGCGGCTCAGTTTGTTAAAGATACTGGTGTTGATGCACTAGCGATTGCAATTGGTACTTCTCATGGTGCTTATAAGTTTACTCGTCCGCCGACGGGTGATGTCTTATCTATCAAGCGTATTAAAGAAATCCATGAGCGTATTCCCGATACCCATTTGGTTATGCACGGTTCTTCTTCTGTACCACAAGATTGGTTAGCGGTGATTAATGAATATGGTGGTGACTTAGGTGAAACTTACGGTGTACCAGTTGAAGAAATTCAAGAAGGTATTAAGTATGGTGTGCGTAAAGTTAATATCGATACAGATCTACGTTTAGCGGCCACTGGCGCTGTGCGTAAATTTTTAACGCACAATCCTAAAGAGTTTGATCCGCGTAAATATAACAAGGTCGCACAAGATGCTATGCAAGCAATCTGTAAAGCACGTTACGAGGCTTTTGGCACGGCTGGCAATGCTTCTAAAATTAAACCTATTAACATGGAACAAATGGCAATTGATTACAAAGCAGGTAAATTAGACCCTCGTGTAAACTAAGCCTCGATTTAATGGGTAAAAAGGTCAGCTTATGCTGGCCTTTTTTTTTGCAAATTAGTATCCGAACTTGATTGTTGTTCATAAAATAGTCTGCTACATTTTAAGGGAGCGTGCAGGGGGAAAAATGACCAATCAAAATTCGCTAGTAAAAAGCAAAACAGCATTAATCGTTGATGATTCGCGAACCGCTTATATGGTGTTAGCGCGTATGCTTAAAAATTATAATATCAATGCGCAGTATGCCAGTTCATGTGACCAAGCGATAGAGTTCTTACAGCGGCAAAAAGTAGATGTGATATTTTTAGATCAGGCAATGCCGGGTAAAGATGGAATTGAAACCATTAAGGAATTAAAAGCCGACCCAGAACTCCAGTCTATACCAATTATGATGTTTACTGCGCGATCAGGTGACGACTATTTGCGAGAAGTTAAAGCGTTGGGAGCTATTGGCGTTTTGCCGAAAGAGCTAACTGCTGAGGAAGTTGAAAGTGCTTTAGTGAAAATCAAGCTATGGGATGTTGGGTCCGATAATCAAATCCAAGTTGATGTAGATCGAAGACAGCCAAGTGCAGATGAAAAATTACGAGTCTGGTTGGAATCATTTTTGGAAAATGAATTTTCACCGAAGCTATCAAATAAAGTGCAAAAAGCTACCGATGATTTACGACGTGACACCATTCATTACGGAAAAAGGATGCTTGATGAATTGGCGAAAAATGATAAGCAACAAGCAGTGTTAGAGCAAGTGAAAGGTCAAACGGACTATCTAAAACAGCTGTTTCAAAACTCTTTTCGGCAATATCGTTTAACCAGTGGAATATTTATCATTGCATTGCTATTACTCGGTATGGGTTTGATTTGGAGTTTGTTATCAGGTCAAAAATTACAACAACAGAACATTCAAATTCAAGGAGAATTAACGCAGTTAAAAAATCAAAGCGCTATTACTCAGCAATTGTTGCAGGAATATCAATTTTCTTTAGAGCAGCAATTGAATGATAAGCAACTGCAAGTTCAAGAAAACAGTAACGATCATTCAATGCGCTTGCTTCAAGATCATAACGTTATTGCGGATGTTATTGGGATTGATCCTAGTGGCCGTTGGATCAGCGCTCGTACAACACAAGACTATCGATTATTAGTCGATGAAAATGGTCAGATTAGCAACGAGCCTTTAGAATTATTTTATATGGATAACGATTGTTTAAGCACTCCCTATGTACAGGCTTTGCCGGGTTTAATATTGCGCATTAACTCGCAACTACTCGGTTATACTGAACTTAGCAGTCAAACCAATCGATTTGTACCGCTGTCAAAACAAGTTAAAAACGAATGTCAAAGTTATCAAGGAGATGCGATTAACGTACGAGTGTTACTGCCCAATAATAGCGCAATAACCGGCGTGGAAGACATGAGTTATCATTTGCAATAACTCATGCAAAATTGTATTAGTATAAAATGCGAGTGCGTATAGTGCCTTCAATTTCACGCATTTTTTCCAGTGCAATGTGGCTTGAGCTTTCCTCAATATCTGTAACCACATAGCCAATATCATCTTTTGTTTGCAAATATTGTGCAGAAATATTGATATTGTTTTGCGACAAAATATTGGTGATCTGAGACAAGATACCAGGTTGATTTTTGTGGATATGCAGTATGCGGTGAGTGTTGGTGTGTTCAGGCAATGCAACCTCAGGAAAGTTTACCGCTGAAACAGTAGAGCCATTGTTACTATATTTGAGCATTTTTTCACTTACTTCAATGGCTATATTCTCTTGAGCTTCTAAGGTTGAGCCTCCTATATGTGGCGTCAGTATGACATTATCAAATTTACGCAAAGGTGAAACAAACTCTTCTGTATTGGATTTTGGCTCGGTCGGAAAAACATCAAGCGCTGCGCCGGCTAAGTGGCCGCTCTCTAAGGCTTGAGCTAGGGCGTCAATGTCTACAACAGTACCGCGTGAGGCATTGATCAGAATGCTATCTTGCTTCATGGAGGCCAGTTCCGCGTGACCAATCATCCCTTTGGTTTGCTGTGTTTCTGGAACGTGTAGGCTGATCACATCGGAGTCGTTTAACAGTTGCTTCAATTCAGCGACTTGATTGGCATTACCAAGGGTGAGTTTATTTTCAATATCAAAAAAACTCACTTGCATACCAATACTTTCAGCTAAAATTCCAAGCTGAGTCCCAATATGTCCGTAACCGATAATACCGAGTTTTTTTCCACGAGCTTCATTAGAATTGCTAGCAGATTTTTGCCATTCTCCGCGATGTGCTGCTGCGTTTTTGGCAGGAATTCCGCGCAATAACATAATAATTTCACCAAGCACTAACTCTGCAACACTGCGAGTATTCGAATAGGGCGCATTAAATACTGGAATGCCTTTGTGTTGTGCTGCGCTTAAATTAACTTGATTAGTACCAATACAGAAACAACCTACAGCGACTAAGCGAGTGGCATGAGCAAGCACATCATCTGTAAGTTGAGTTCTTGAACGTATGCCTAAAAAGTGGCTGCTGCTGATTTCATCAATCAATTCTTGCCCAGATAAAGCGGTTTTTAAGTATTTGATGTTGCTGTAGCCATCTTGGCGAAACAACTGTTCTGCTTTGGGGTGCACGCCTTCAAGTAACAAAACTTTTAATTGTTGCTTGTCAAATGATGTACAGCTGTTCATTGTTTGGTTTGTCATCTGTTGGTCGAGAGTTAACGTTGGTGAAGTTATTGGCTTTATTTAATCAAATCCAACCTTTTGACGAAAGGCTTTTATTTTATAAAAGTAAAAAAACTAAAAAGTCGCTTATATTACGATTAAAGGAAGCAAAAAAACGTGTCTAAAAGTGTGGTTTTTGCTACAATTTGCCGCCTGCTGGTTAGCAAAAGGGCGGAGTTTTGTTTGAAAAAGAAGCCCATTACTGCATGAGGAGATATGCCGGATGGCGTACCAAACAAACATAGATACAATGATCAAGCTATTGAGCGAAACCTTGTCAATTGACGCTGATCAGTTGTCAGAGGATACGCTGTTGATCGGTAATCTTCCTGAATTCGACTCAATGGCCATTGTGTCAATCTTGATGCAACTAGAAGAAGTTTTTGGTATTCAAATTGCTGAAGACGAATTGACGGGTGATGCGTTTGAGTCAGTTACGACCTTAACCGATTTTGTTGAAATACAACAAGCTGCAACAGCGATATAAACACAAACCTGATACTCTAGATTATTGATTTTTAAGGCCAAAAGTGGATTTTTTGGCCTTTTTCTTTTATAACAGGGGTATTCTTAATAATAACTAGTCATATGGCTGGATATATCGCCAGTATTATTCTGGCAAGCGCATTATTCTTAATAGCATTCATGCGATGGCGTGGATCGAGCTTATTTTGGCCTTTGATTGTATTGACCAGTACGCTTGTAGGTTGGAGTCTTTTCAAAATTGTCGATGGTTATCATACGGTGAATTTTTGGAATGCTGAATGGAGTCGACAATTCGGTATTTTTTGTTCTTTATATATCTTTTTGCGTAATTTTAGGCAGCATGCCGATAGCAAGACGTTATTGTTGCAATTGGCAACATTAGCCGTTTTTGTCATCTGGCTATTAACTTTGATCCATCCAACTGGTGAGTTAGAGCCTTTGATCCAGCCCAGCTTGGCAGGACTGGTGCTCTTATTGATGTTGCAGCAAGTTGAGCGCGCAGGTAATCAATTCCCGGAAACTTTTAGAGCTGAGATAGCCCCACTGTCGGGTGCATTTAGCGTGCTGTTGATATGGGAATTGTTGAGTATGTTGGTGTTAATGCTCAGTAATAATGATCAGCCTCAGAGTTTAGATGTATCACGTGGACTAATATCAACATTGGCTATGGCTTTTGGGGTCATTCATATCCAGCGAATTGATAAAGATAGTTTACAGCTTCCTGAAGTGCAGCAAAGTTATCGACCAACTAGTAGCTTGAATATTTTTGCAATATTTAGCTGGTTATCGGCAGTTGGTTATATCTTAATTGATTTCTTAACTCAGAATCATCAGTTTTCCCTTTCTTTTATCATCACCGCATTAATTGGTTTTTTTATTTTGGCTTACAATAAAAAGTTGTATGGGCAAATTAAAATTTTAATCACCAAGTTATTTTCTTCATACAAATATGACTATCGTAAAAGTTGGCTAGGGTTTAACCGCGCGTTAGATGAAGCCAATGTACAAGGTGATTTTTATCAGTTGTCTATTAAAGCTTTGGCAAACATGATCAATAGTGGTTCGGGAAAATTATGGAGCAGCCGAGGAGAGCGCTTTTCATTTACTGATCATTGGCAATCGCCGCTGGAACAAGAAAATATCATTCAGTTACCGAGTTCATTAGTGGCGTTTATAGATAAAAATAACTGGGTGGTCGATCTTAATGAGTATCAACAAAATCCAGATTTATACCAAGGATTGCAGCTAAGTTTACAAGCCAACAATTTTTCAAATTCTAAGATTTTTGTTCCTCTGCGACGCGGTGAAGAATTAGTAGCGATAGTTGGATTGGGGAAGAGTTTTACTAAACAAAGTCTGAACTGGGAAGACCATGATTTATTAAAAGCTGCGGGGCAGCAGGTAGCTAGTTATTTGGCATTATATGAAGCTACTAGTCAAATCTATGAACAAGAACAATTTAATGCGTTTAATCGGTTATCGACATTTGTGGTGCATGATCTGAAAAATGTCACTGCGCAATTGGAATTAATAACTCATAATGCTCATAAATACCGTAATAATGACGCTTTTATTGATGATGCCTTTGAAACCGTCGACAGTGCGACAAATAGACTCAATAAAATGTTGGCGCAATTGAAGCGTAAACAACAATCCAGTAAAGACATCAAACAAGCAAGTATTAGCGCTGTTTTTGAGCAATTTGTGGCGAATAGTGAAAAGTTAACTCTAAAAGGTGATATACCTTTGGTGACAGTATATGCCGATGGTGAACAGTTGTTGAATATTGTGCAGCATTTACACCAAAATGCGCTTGAAGCAAGTGCTGCCGAGCAACTGGTCGAGCATCAGTTAGAATTGATTGACAATGAGTTGCATTGGAATATTATCGATCAAGGCAAAGGGATGGATCAGGATTTTATACGCAAACAACTGTTTAAACCTTTTGCTACCACTAAAGGTAATGCAGGCATGGGTATTGGCGTTTACCAGTGTCGCTATTTGCTTCAAAGTTTTGGTGGTGATTTAATAATACAAAGTGAACTAGGCAAAGGAACGCGCTGCATCGTTATTTTGCAAATGCTTAACGAGCACTAAAAGTTTCTAAAATAGGGGATGGGGATGGTACAGCAGACAAAACCAGATTTATTGATCATCGAAGATGATCTGGGCTTGCAGAAACAACTTAAGTGGTCATTCGATCAATATAATGTGGTGCTAGCGCATGATCGTGACAGTGCATTAACCGAATTACGGCGCTTTCAGCCGAAAGTGATCACTCTTGATCTGGGTTTGCCACCAGATCCAGCTAATGCTAGCGTTGGCTTAGCCTTGCTGGAAGAAATTTTACAGTTAGCTCCGACGACAAAAGTGATCGTTGTCACAGGTAATGATCAGCGCGAAGTGGCTTTGCAAGCGGTAGAGTTAGGTGCATACGATTATTATCAAAAGCCCATCCAACCTGATGAGTTAACCTTGATCATTAAGCGTGCTTTTGAGTTAGCCAATCTAGAAGATGAAAATCGTAAACATTTCAAAAATAATAAAAATAGCTTTCATGGCATCATTGCCACTAGCCCAGAAATGTTAGCGGTCTGTCAAAAAATTGAAAAGGTTTCACCTACGGATGTTAGTGTTTTACTTTTGGGAGATAGCGGCACGGGTAAAGAGTTATTAGCAAAAGCCGTTCATGATATTAGTCCTCGCAGCAGTGGCCAATTGGTCGCAATTAATTGTGCAGCTATTCCTGATAATTTGTTGGAAAGCGAGTTATTTGGTTATGAAGCGGGAGCCTTCACTGGTGCCAATAAAACCAACATGGGTAAGATCGAATACGCTAATAATGGAACCTTATTTTTAGACGAGATTGGTGATATGCCGATGCCGTTGCAAGCAAAGTTATTGCGATTTTTGCAAGAGCGAGTGGTTGAGCGAGTAGGTGGTAGAGAGTCGATTGCTGTTGATGTACGGATCATTGCGGCAACACATCACTCATTAGAAGATCTGGTGGCGCAAGGTAAGTTTCGGGAAGATTTATTTTACCGTTTAAGCGAAGTGACTTTGAGTATTCCTCCACTGGCCAAACGGAATGGTGACGTGGTTCTTATCGCACGTAAGTTATTAGAAAAATATAATGAGCAGTACTCGCGTAATATTCGCTCTTTTTCAAAAGGTGCCGTGCATGCAATGGAGTCATATACTTGGCCAGGAAATGTTAGAGAACTGGAAAATAAAATCAAAAGCGCGGTGGTGATGTCGGACAGCAATCAAGTGACGGCTGAAGACTTGCAAATTGATGAGTCGCAATTGCGAGAGATGCCGCTTAATTTACGTCAAGTTCGTGAAGAAGCTGAAACGCGAGCCATTCAACGAGCCATTGTTCTTGCAGATGGAAACATTTCTCAAGCCGCAAAGTTGTTGGGTTTAACTCGTCCAACGTTA
Source organism: Kangiellaceae bacterium (assembly GCA_013373015.1). Taxonomy (GTDB): domain Bacteria; phylum Pseudomonadota; class Gammaproteobacteria; order Enterobacterales; family Kangiellaceae; genus Kangiella. Next base: position 44,520 of record JABXIQ010000020.1, on the reverse strand, counting down.
TATAGCTTAATTGATAAGTATGCTATTCAAACTTGATTTAGGATAACTCTGGAAACAAAAAAAGGCATCATTTTGATGCCTTTTTTTTTGTCATAATCTTTACAACGATTGGCGATTGATGGTTTCAACTGAATTTTGTTTGCCAAGCAACAAAACATCGGCACAACGCTCGGCGAATAAGCCGTTAGTGACAACCCCAACTATATTATTAAGAATACGCTCTACTTTAATAGGTTCGTTAATTTCTAAACCATGCACATCAAGGATCACGTTACCATTATCGGTGATAAAACCGTTACGATACACAGGGTCACCTCCTAGCTTAACAATCTCGCGGGCAACATAACTACGAGCCATCGGGATAACTTCTACAGGTAAAGGAAATTCACCTAAACGACGAACTAATTTTGATTCATCCGCAATACAAATAAACTTTTCTGAAACTGCAGTGATTATTTTTTCGCGGGTTAAGGCTCCGCCGCCGCCTTTTATCAGTTCAAGTAAATGATTCGACTCGTCTGCTCCATCTACATATACAGGAATACTACTAACTTCATTCAGCTCAAACACTTCGATGCCATGTGTTTTCAAGCGCTCGGTAGATGCTACTGAGCTGGACACTGCACCTTTAATGTTGTGTTTGATTTTTGCCAATTCATCAATAAAGAAGTTAACGGTCGAGCCTGTGCCCACACCGACGATAGAGTCTTCAACAACATAATCAATGGCCGCTTTTCCAACTAAAGCCTTGAGTTCATCTTGAGTCATTTATTGATCCTCGATACTTAAAATAAAATCCCATTCTGGTTTCGTTACAGGAATAATTGACAATCGATTGCCTTTTTTTATCAAGCGCATGTCGGCAAGCTCTGGGTATGTTTTGAGCTCTTCCAATGGAATTTCACGTTTTAACTTGCGCTCAAATTGAATGTCCACCATAAACCAACGCGGGTTATCTGGGTTGCTCTTGGAGTCAAAATATTTGCAATCTGGATCGAATGCGGTGTGATCGGGATAGCCTTCTTTGACAACGTTCATGATGCCAACTATACATGGTGGTTTGCAGTTAGAGTGATAAAAAAAGACTTTATCTCCGACTTTCATATCATCGCGCATCATATTGCGGGCTTGATAATTACGCACACCATCCCAGTGTTCTGTTTGGTTAGGCATTTCGATCAAATGATCAATACCAAAAACATCTGGCTCTGATTTCATTAACCAGTAATTCATAAGGAGTATTCTTTGGATTGCAAAACAAAGGCTAAGTATAAAGCAACTGCTTAAAAATATCAGCCCAGCAAGGAGAAAGTAGCGATTTTAAGGATTAGTGACTGATAAAGCGACGGAAATTGCTTGGCGTTACAATGCCATCCATACGCACATCCCACTTCTGTTCGGGAATCATACGAACTTGCTGCAAATTATAGGCTAGTCCTATCAATTGAGGACGGTCAGCTTTTTTAATGCTAGATAATACAGCATCGTAGTAGCCGCCACCCATACCCAAGCGATTACCATGCGGATCAAAAGCAACCAATGGCATGAAGATGATATCCAACTCGCTCGGACGGATGGCTTGGCTAATTGAAGCATTGGGTTCGAGAATACCGTAACTGCCTTTTTGAACTGATTCTGGGCCTGTATAAGGTAAAAACCACATACCGCGTTTTTTGTTGGGATAAACCTTGGGCACAAAGCATTTTTTGCCTTGTGCGAGAGCATATTCAATAATCGGTAAACAGCTAATTTCACCGCGAGCCGGCAGATAAAAAGCAAAATTCTGATGATCTTCAATAAGACTAGATTGGGAAATATGGCCGAGCAAGGCGATAGCTGAGCGTTGCATAAAAGGCGAGGTTAGGTTCAAGCGTTCATGCTTGATCCTAGTACGAATGTAGTTCTTTTGTGCTACTGCTTCGTTCATTAAAAACCCAGACTGCCGTTGTAGGTAATGGCCCATGAACCCAAAGGTTCAGGGGGGAGACCCGTTGGTCGTTCAGGCTTTCCGCTCAAGACGGACATGCACAACACTCCCAGTTTGGGAATCCCTATAAAGGTATTATCGGCTCGAGGACGTTCACTACTGACGAACAGTCCAGGCAGATATTATTATACCACGGATACTTTTTCTTACGAATAAGTACTTTTTAGTTTGTACTTAGTAATAAGCCAACTAGTTATTGGTTAGCTCAATCTGCTCACTTTGTTTGAGTGCATTTTCCACTCGCGAGTTAAGCGATTGAATTCGTTGCTCAATTATAGAAGCTTCGTCAGCGTCAATACTGGGCGTATTTAACAGTTCGTAACTTAAATTGAGCGCAGCCATAACCGCGATCCGCTCCAAACCGAGCACTTTGCCCGACTCACGGATCTCTTTCATCCTCTTATCAAGGAAGCTAGCTGCTTGTAGCAGTTGTTGATGCTCACTTTCTGGGCTAGCAACCTGAAATTCTTTCCCTAGAATAGTGATATTGATAGGTTTTACTTTTGATTTTGCCATATGTTTATATAGATTTTAATCGAGAAATCATGACGTCAATCTGCTTACGAGCAGACTCGTTTCGAGTATGCAGACGATCACGTTCAGCCCGCAGTTCATTGAGTTGCTGACGTAACTGACTGTTTTCCAAGTTGATTTTCTCAAATCGCGCAAGCAAGGCGTCTATTTTATCTTCGAGTTTTTCTATTTGACCTTGTGTCATAGTGAGTTACCTACTTATATTAAAGTACACTATAAAGTTAGTTGTAATATTGGTCAATGTTTAATCAATCACTTAAAGTGGATTTCTAAACCCTGTTAGCTCTGGGTTTTGAGGCTATATCGGGTTACACTTGAACCACTTTCAACATTGTACACGACAGGCAGCGCCACGAGCGATGAATTATTTACAAATTAACGAACTTTGCCAAAATCATTTTCCCGATCTAATGCCATCTGAGCTTGCGGGGATGTTACACGGCTTGCTGGGACACGGTTTTGTGGTTGAAGAGGGCCGTTGGCAACAGCAAATGAGCGAGTTTTTAACGTCTGGTGAGCCGATGGGTTATGAAGCCGAAAAGGCTCTTGAGCAACTGTTGGCTTTTACTCAAAAAGACTATCAAGCTGACTCATTCTCAATCGATTTGCTGATCCCTGAAGATGATTATCCACTTGAGCAGCGAGCCAAAGCCATTGGCGAGTGGTGCCAGGGTTATTTAACGGGCTATGGTTTGGTGAAACAAAGCAAGACATTATCGGGTGATGCTCAAGAAGCCATTCAAGATTTGAGCGAAATTTCCAAGATCGAATTTGATTTGGAAGAGCAAGATGCAGAAGAGTTGGAGTCGGCTTTTGTGACTATTGCTGAACACGTCAAAATGTCATCACAAATTATTTTTATGGCCAACCAACCGAAAACCACAGTAGTAGAAGAACATCCTCAAGTGCATTAATGCAATAAAATCATGGAGTTATAGATGCAAGCCATTAATTTTGTCGCACGCCGTAAACGCTTAATGCAATGGATGGGACCGAATTCTGTTGCTATTTTGCCAGCCAGCAGTGAAAAGATCCGCAGTCATGATGTGCATTACCACTTTCGCCAAGATAATGATTTTTGGTATTTGACAGGTTTTGCCGAACCTGAAGCTGTAGCGGTATTAATTCCAGGCCGTAAGCACGGCGAATTCATTCTATTCAATCGTGAAAAAGATAAAACTCAAGAGATTTGGCATGGTTTGCGATTGGGGCAAGACGCGGCGATTGAAGAGTTGGGAGCTGATGATGCTTTTCCCATCAATGATATTGATGACATTCTGCCGGGTTTAATGGAAGGTCGTGAGAGGATTTATTTTGCACTGGGAATGAATCCCGATTTTGACCAAAAAGTTATGGAATGGCGTAATCAAATTCAAGCGCAGGTTAAGCGCGGCGCTGAGCCTCCAGGTGAAATGGTTGATTTGCGTCATCACCTTCACGAAATGCGCTTGATAAAATCTGCTGCTGAAATTCAGCGTATGCGCTATGCCGCTAAAACTTCCGCTAAAGCTCATTGTGCTTTGATGCAGGCTTGCGAGCCTGGCTTAAAAGAACTGGATATGGAAGCAGAGCTACAGTATCACTATGCCAAGAATGGTTGTCGTTTTGCGGCCTATCCGTCAATTGTGGCGGCGGGTGATAATGCCAATATTTTGCATTATGTAGAAAATAGCGGTGAATTGACCGATGGTGAGTTATTGCTAACCGATGCTGGCTGCGAATTTGAGCATTATGCTTCGGATATTACCCGCACCATTCCAATCAATGGAGCCTTTAACAAAGAGCAGGCGGCCTTGTATGACATAGTGCTAGAAGCACAATTGAAAGCTATTGAGATGATCAAGCCGGGTAATCATTGGAATCAAATTCATGATGCTGCGGTTAGAGTCATTACTCAGGGTTTAATAGATTTGAAGATCCTCAAAGGCTCCCTTGAGAGTTTGATTGAGCGAGGAGCTTATAGAGATTTTTATATGCACAAAACGGGGCATTGGATTGGTCTTGATGTGCATGATGTGGGCGATTATCAAGTGCATGGCCAACCTAGAGTGCTAGAGTCAGGTATGGTGTTGACGGTTGAGCCTGGGCTCTATATCGCCAAAGATAATACTAAAGCTGCTAAGAAGTGGCGCGGCATTGGTATTCGAATTGAAGATGATATATTGGTGACAAAAAAGGGCTATGACATTTTGTCCAAAGATGTGCCGAAAACACGCGAAGACATAGAAGCCTTAATGAGCAAAGGCACGAACAAAGACAAGAGCAAAAACAAGAGCAAAAAATAGGTAATCAATCGAATGCAAACACACTATCCTATTGCAATTATCGGCGGTGGCATGGCAGGTGCCAGTTTGGCTATTGCTTTAGCACAACAGGGTATTCAGTGTGCGGTTTTTGAAGCTTTCGAACCTAGCTCACAACAGCAACCGAGTTTTGATGACCGTACGGTAGCTTTATCAGCGGCATCTTTGAATATTTTTCATGCTTTGGGTCTTGGTCAGCAAGTGTTGGCGGTTTCACAGCCGATTGATAATATTCATGTGTCCGATCAAGGCAATATCGGTTTTGCTCGTTTACAAGCACAAGAGTGTGGCGTTGAAAGGCTTGGTGCTGTGATTGAAAATTGGCAAATGGGCAATGTGCTGAATCAAGCTATGAGTGAGCATCAAACGATTGATTATTTTGCTCCAGCTAAAGTCAAAAGTTTACAGCAAGATAAAGATTCAGCTCAGCTAACGCTTGAATATCAAGGTCAGGAACGGCAGGTTGAGGCGCAGTTGGTGGTGTTGGCTGATGGCGCTCGTTCACCATTGAGAAGCCAATTACATATAGATAGCCAGATCACCGATTATGGCAAATCGGCGATTGTTTGTAATATCGCTACTCAACAAGCGCATAATAACTGGGCATTTGAGCGTTTTACGAAAGACGGCCCTTTAGCGTTGCTGCCTATTTCATCTAGACAACAAACCGGATCGCGATTAGCTATTGTTTGGTCAAAACCGAATGATAAGATTGATGAATACCTTTCGATGTCAGAAAGCGACTTTGCTCGCGAGCTTGAGCATACATTTGGTGCTCGTCTAGGGAAAATCACCAAAGTTGGCGAGCGCAAAGCGTTTCCCTTAATTCAGCAGGTAGCGGAGCCAATATTTCGTGGCCGAGCGGTGTTAATTGGTAATGCTGCTCAATCGTTACACCCTATTGCAGGGCAAGGGTTCAATTTGGCTCTACGTGATGTGGCGGTGTTGACAGAAGTTTTAACACAAGCAGAGGATTATGGTAACTATGAGATTTTAAGGCGTTACCAACAGCAACGTCAGCCAGATCGAGAGCAAACATTAATGGTCACCGAAACCTTAGCGCGCTTGTTTGCCAATCAATGGGCACCTTTGTCGATTAGTCGCAACTTAATACTCAAAGCAATGGACATAACTCCAGCAGCGAAACAATTGTTCGCGCAAGGAGCTATGGGCTTTAATTTTGATAATAGCCGTCTTGCCGCTGGAACGAAAAAATAATGGAATAACAATAAATTAGGATAGATAGAAGTGAAAACAACAATAGAAAAACTTAGTTTGCTGGGCATTGTGTTGGTTGGATTATTATTAGTATGGCTAATTTACAACAGTTTTAACCATAATCAGCAGATTCAACAAGAAACACCAGTTTCAAAAAGCGAACCTCAGCGAGCGATAACAAATCAGCAAGAGCAAGATCTAGAACCGACGCAAGAGATAGAAACTAAAGTAGAGCAAAACATTGAAGATAAGTCTGAATTATCCGATGCGGCGGAAAAAGATGAGCTCGAAGTGCTTAAGCAACAGCTTTGTGCCGCAAGCAAACAATACGATGATTGGGTTTATGGCTATTATCCTGCAGGAAGTCAGACTGCTAACTGGTATTCTGAAAACTTGCTCAAAGATGCAGAACTTTCCATGAAGCAAAGAGGCTATGCTAATTTTTCGATGGGTGCCAGTTTCATTGCTAAATCAGATTATGATTATTATGAAGCTGATACCTTAAAGCAATTAGCCGACGCAGGAGACGAGCGTGCTAACCTGTTATTTTCTCAAAAGTTAATGATGCACCAAGGTCGCGAGTTGTTTGGTGATATTTCTAGTGCTGAGTTTGCAGAAAAGCAAGAGCACTATTGTATGCGTTCTTTAGTACATGGCTATCCAGCTATGTCGGTTTGTTTGCAGGTAAGCTGGCAGTTGCGTTATATGGCATTGAAAGGGCAAAAAGATGCTGACGAAGGAATGCTAGAGCAAACTAAACAGGAATTGTTAACTTGGCAGGCCTATAACGAACAATACAGTGATGAAATCGCAAAGTTATCCACCAATCTTCAATTAAAGTTTGGCGGAGATGAGGGGTTAACCGTTGACGAAACGGCAAGAGAACGTGCCAAGCAAATGCAGCAAAGCATACTACAGCAACGAACGGAGCAAGGTATTGGTGAGAAACAGTTTGCTCCAATTCCAGAGTTATTGATGATAGTTTTTGAGAATATGATGCGCCTTAGTGAATTGAGAACCAATTTCGAATCTTTATTAGATGGCTGTTTAAATGAAAACGCATAGTCCTAAACCTAAGTTTAGTCACGACATTGTCATTGTTGGTGGTGGCATGGTGGGTTTAGCTTTAGCCGCAAAGCTGACAAATTATGGTTTTGGCAACAGTCAGTTGAAAATTGCTGTGGTGGATCCGAAGCCAGTACAGATGGATTGGGATGTGTCCGAATATGATTTGCGAGTTAGCGCTATTACTCGCGCTAGTGAAAATCTGTTCCGCGAAGTGGGTGCTTGGGATTATATCGGGGAAACAGAAAAATCAGCCTACCAGAGAATGTATGTCTGGGATGGCGAGAGTTCACGCGGCAAGATTGAATTTGATGCCGGTTTAGTTGCACAAACAGACTTGGGACATATCGTTGAAAATCGCGTCTTGCGCAGAGCTCTCTTCCAAGCCATTGAAAAACAAAATAATATTGATTGGCTCTGTCCGCAGCAATGTAGCAGTGTCGAGTATCATGAGGATTTTGCGCAGCTTACCTTACAATCGGGCCAACAACTGACTTGCCAATTATTGGTAGCTGCAGATGGTGCTTTCTCGTGGTTGCGCGAACACAGTGGTGTTGATCTTGAAGCCACAGCTTATGGTCATAAAGCAATTGTGTGTACCGTTGAAACTGAACTGCCTCACCAAGCGACTGCTTACCAACGATTTGATCATCATGGGCCATTAGCTTTTTTGCCTTTGCCAGAAAAGCATACCAGCTCGATTGTGTGGTCAGTTGATGAAGCTAAAGCCAAGAATTTATTAGATTTATCACAACAAGATTTTACTAAACAGTTAGAGCAAACCTTTGAGTCACATCTTGGTAGGATTAAAAATATTAGTAAAAGAGTTGCTTTTCCATTGTTCGAACGTACTTCTGACAGGATGATCAACCACAGGTTAGCGTTAGTAGGTGATGCTGCGCACACTATTCATCCGCTTGCAGGGCAGGGCGTTAATTTAGGCTTTAGCGATGTGCTGGAGCTAGCCAATTTAATCGAAAAAAACCAACAAAAACAAAAAGATATTGGCATAAAAAGTTCTTTGCGTCCTTATGAGAGAGCACGCAAAGGTGACATTTTTGTTATGCAAAAAGCGATGCTCGGTTTTAAAAAACTGTTTGAGCAAGAGAAGCCTTTTGTGCAAATGCTACGAAGTTACGGTATGAATATTGCCGATAGGCATCCACTACTGAAACAGCAGTTAATTAAGAAGGCGATGGGGTTATAGGCAGCCTTCTAAATGTTTAAGCGAAGATGCTTGACCCAGATCATCCATTAACTCAATTGTCATATTTATAATTCCATTTCTACTTGCAAATATTAATGAGAATAATTATCATTTGCTAATAATTTGAAGCTTATGATAAATAGGCTTTTTGAAAGAGCTTTGGGCTGAGCAGGGTCACCATGAAAACATTATCACACCTACAAAAAATTCTATTAACCGCATCAGTAGCGGGTGCTTTAACACTAACCGCTTGTTCTTCAGATGAAAAGAGCGCAACAGAAGCGAAAAAAACATCAGCTGGTGAGAAAGAAATTGTTGTTTATTCTTCGCGCAAAGAGCATTTAATTAAGCCCTTTTTCGAAAAATATACCCAAGAAACGGGTGTTGAAGTTAAGTTTATTACTGATAAAGAAGCGCCATTGATCAGCCGTTTGAAAGCTGAAGGCAAGCGTAGTCCTGCCGATATTTTTATGACTGTGGATGCAGGTAATTTATGGTTGGCAAAAAAAGAAGGTGTTTTGCAGCCAATTCAATCAGATTTGTTAACTGCGAGTATTCCTGAAAACTTGCGTGATCCTGATAATCAATGGTTTGGTTTGACTGTTCGTGCGCGTACTATCGTTTATAGCACTGAGCGTGTGAAAAATGGCGAATTGGTTTCATACGAAGGCTTAGCCGACCAAAGTTGGAAAGGTCGTTTGTGTTTGCGAACTTCAAAGAAAGTCTATAACCAATCGTTGGTAGCCATGTTAATTGGTCGTTATGGCGAAGAAAAAGCGCAACAGATTGTTGAAGGTTGGGTAGCTAATTTAGCCAGCGATCCGTTCTCAAATGATACTAAAGTTATGAATGCTATTGTAGCAGGTCAGTGTGATGCTGGAATAGTGAACACTTACTACTTTGGTCGTTTGCAAAAAGAAAATCCGCAATTACCATTAGCCTTATTCTGGCCAGATCAAGGTGAAGCAGGTAAAGGTGTTCACGTGAATATTTCTGGTGCGGGTATTACAAAACATTCTGATAATGTGGTTGGCGCTTTGAAATTATTGGAGTGGTTAGCCAGCGAGCAAGCTCAACAAATGTATGCGGGTGAGAACATGGAATATCCTGCAAATCCAAAAGTGCAGCCAACTCCAGAAGTTGCGGCTTGGGGTGAATTCCGCGCTGATGATATGAATTTGTCAAAAGCTGGCGAGTTGCAACCTGCGGCAGTACAGCTAATGGATAAGGCAGGTTATAACTAATCTAAAAACCATTAGGTTTAATTTTAACCATGCCACATAAGCCAATTAAGCAGATTAACAACGCCAGCCATTCGAGCTGGCGTTCTCGTTTGTGGCTGCCATGGACTCAAAAAATAGCACAAAAAATAGCACATACATTGGCACGATTAGATGGCGTTTTGTTATGGACAATCGTCGCCATCAGTTTATTGCCACTAATACCACTATTTACTTCTTGGTTTGAGTTTGATGGTCAGCTTTGGCAGCACTTATGGCAAACACAACTGCCTGAATTGCTCGGCAATACCATCAGCTTGATGCTAATCGTTGGCGTTACCAGCTTTTTATTAGGAACCAGCTTGGCTTGGTTGGTGGTGATGTATGATTTTCCTGGGCGCAACCTGCTACAGTGGGGACTAATGCTGCCTTTGGCCATTCCGCCGTATATTTTTGCCTTTGTATTATTGGGCTTTACCGACTATCAAGGACCTTTACAAAAACTCTTACAAATCATGGGTTTAGGTGTCAATTGGTTGCCTGATATTCGCAATGTATGGGGTGTCGGATTGGTATTTAGTTTATCACTCTACCCATATGTTTATTTGTTGATGCGCAGCGCCTTGCAACGCAAAGGGCGCACCAGTTACGAAAGTGCACGCACCTTAGGCTATAGCAAAGCGGGTGCATTTTGGCGTTTGGTCATTCCTTTAACCCGTCCAGCTTGGATTGCAGGCTTGGCATTGGTGTTGATGGAAACCTTAGCTGATTTTGGAGCTGTATCCATTTTCAATTTTGATACTTTCACCACCGCTATCTACAAATCATGGTTTGGGTTTTTTAGTGCCAGTACCGCAGCCCAGCTAGCATGCATTTTATTATTGTTTGTGGCCTTGTCAGTGATTGCCGAAAAGTGGGGGCGCGGGCAAAGCCGCTATGATCAGTCCGGTTCTAGCTTAAAACATTATCGCCAGCCGCTCTCAGAAGCTGGCGCTTGGGGCTATCTAGCCCAGTTTGGTGCTTGGTTTATTTTTGCTTTAGGCTTCGTTTTACCGATCAGCCAATTACTGTTTTGGGCCATTTCGAGCTTTGATCATCATACGCAAGGTACGCTCGATCTGTTATGGCATACGGTGCTATTGGCGGTAGCTGCAGCACTGATGACTTTGCTGGTTGCAGCAATCATGGTGTGGGCATTGGTGAGCAAAAAACAGAGTAAAAAAAATAGTAAATCCAATGGCTTACGACAGGCTGGTGCCGAAATAGCACAGTTGGGTTATGCGCTTCCTGGCACTGTTTTAGCGGTAGGCATTATGTTGATGCTAAATTATTTTGATGATGCTATTGCAGCTATGACAGGGGTTAAAGGGCAATGGCTTGCGGCTGGCGTTTTTGCGCTATTATTAGCATATGTGATCCGCTTTTTGCGCATTGGTTATGGTCCGTTAGCCAGCTCAATGGGGCAAATTAAGCCAAGTGTGATTGAGGCTGCTAGAAGTTTAGGCGCCGATCAAAAAGAACGAGTCACCCGAGTCTATATCCCATTGTTGCGTCCAGGTGTACTAACCGCCTTGTTATTGGTGTTTGTCGAAGTGATGAAAGAAATGCCCGCGACTTTATTGTTGCGGCCTTTTGGCTGGGATACTTTGGCGGTACGTATTTATGAACTGACCTCAGAAGGCGAATGGCAACTGGCCGCGCTACCAGGGGTATTGCTGGTAGCGATTGGTATTTTGCCAGTGATTTATTTGATTAAGAAGAGTGAGGTTTAGTATTTAAACTGGACTTTGTTTGTTCATTTTCTTTGTATGCCCAAAGAAAACGAACCAAAAGAAAACGCACCCGATATTCAACCTTACAGGTTCCTTCATAAATAGCAAAACAAAATGTATCACAAAACACAATACATCCTTGTATTGGGTTTTATTATTCAAATCATCTATGATTTGAATTACTATGTTCTGCTATATATTCAGCTGAATATAGGGAACGATAGGTATTAAGTGATGAGTAAGTCGAAAATAATAACTGTTTTAGTGTTTGTGGGTATTTCACTTCTTCCTGTGCAAAATATCTTGAGGCTTTTAGTAGTTGAAATCATAGGCGGACCTTTGAAATACTTTCTTGGTAGTTTTGAACAGCTATTTTTTACAGATAAGCCATACTACAACTACTTAGGTGGGATTGTGGTAATGGTAATCGCAGTTATATTTGTTTTGTTGCTGTGGATATTGATAGAGAGAATTACAACTAAGAGAAACTAAATATCTAAAAGTCATTAGTAACCCCTAAAACCTTTGTCCAAAGGTTCTCCTTACCACCATTCCCTTGTATAATCGCTGACCATTGTGCTGTTGAAGATGGCTTTCATAACAGTGTTAATTAGCAAATCGGGAATTGATAAATGGCGAATAAAACACCTTTATACCAGGCTCATGTAGACGCGGAAGCGCGAATTGTAGATTTTGGCGGCTGGGATATGCCGTTAAATTATGGCTCACAAATTGATGAGCATCATGCGGTGCGTCAAGATGCGGGTATGTTTGATGTGTCGCATATGACGGTGGTAGAAGTGACGGGTGCTGAAGCAAAGCCTTATTTGCAGTATTTATTGGCGAATGATGTTGATAAGTTGCAGGTTGCAGGCAAAGCGTTGTATAGCGGCATGTTGAACGAAGATGGTGGCGTTATCGACGATCTTATCACCTATTACTTGACCGATGAGCATTATCGTGTGGTAGTTAATGCTTCAACTCGTGACAAGGATTTAGCATGGATGGAAAACGTGGCGCAACAGTTTGCGGTGTCTGTGGAAGAACGCACTGACGTTGCTATGATTGCTGTGCAAGGACCTAATGCCATCGACAAAGCACAAAGCGTTATGACTGATGAGCAAAAAGCAGCGGTTGCGCAGTTAAAGCCATTCGTGGCAGCTCAAGCGGGCAGTTTGTTTGTGGCACGTACGGGTTATACCGGTGAAGATGGTTATGAAATCATGCTACCTGATGAGCAAGGCATTGATTTTTGGAATCAATTACAAGCTGCAGGCGTAAAGCCATGCGGTTTGGCCGCGCGCGATACTTTACGTTTGGAAGCTGGCATGAACCTATACGGGCACGATATGGATGAAACGGTTTCGCCATTAGAAGCCAATATGGGCTGGACCATTGCTTGGGAGCCTGCCGAGCGTGATTTCGTAGGTCGTAAAGCGTTAACTGAGCAGAAGCAAGCTGGTGCGGCGCGTAAATTAATTGGTTTGGTGCTGGAAGACAAGGGCATCATGCGAGAAGGACAAGAAGTTATTGCTAATGGCGAAGTTGTTGGTGTAGTGACTTCGGGCACTATGTCGCCAACTATCGGTAAAAGTATTGCTATGGCACGTATTAAGCGTGACATTAATGAAGAAAACTTATTGATCCAAGTGCGCAAAAAACAACTAGAAGCCAAGGTGGTAAAACCTTGTTTTGTGCGTAAAGGCGAGGCATTGGTTTAATAACGGATAAATCCCTACTAAATATTGAGTTGAGTCTATCCAAGCTTAGTTTGGTTGATTGTATGTTCAGAGCATCAAGTCAGCTTATTCGCTGACTTTTGCTTGGGTAGGGGCAAAGTTTCATATACAATACGCCTAATTTTTAAACATAAATTCAAACCATGTTACAAGCCTAGCGCCAAAGCGCAGGGCAAGATTTGAGGAACAGTCAGAATGAGCCAAATTCCAGCAGAATTAAAATACGTTTCAAGCCACGAGTGGATCCGTGACGAAGGTGATGGTGTGGTAACTGTTGGTATCACCGACCATGCACAAGAGCTTTTAGGCGATGTGGTCTTCGTTGAAGCGCCAGAAGTAGATAATGAAGTTGAAGCAGAAGAAGAGATTGCGGTTGTTGAATCGGTAAAAGCTGCTTCAGATATCTATGCACCAATTGCTGGCACTATCATTGAAGTGAATGAAGAATTAGAAGATTCACCAGAATTGGTCAATAGCGACCCTTACGGTGATGGCTGGATGTTCAAAATGCAACTGGCAGACGTTGCAGATTTGGATGGTTTGATGTCAGCGGAAGAGTACGCAGAAGAGATAGCAGACGAATAACTCTGGTTGTCTATTGCATCGTTAAATATCTTGATGCGTCGGCTGATTTGCAAAAGCAAACAACGCCTCCTTATCAAAATATTTGTCTCGCATTAGAGCGTCCATAGTAAAAAGTCTTTGATAGACAGAAAATTTATTACATTGTACTGGTAATACTGAGCCTCGAGTTATCGAGGCTTTTTCCGTTAAATTCAGTGCTTCTTGTGCTCAAATTGATGATAAGAAGTTGAGTTAACTTTATGATTTTTGGTGCTGGATTTGCGTTGATTTAATCCTGACCAAATTACAATTGACCGTTAAAAGTAGGTAGTTAAAAAGCAATGGCTGATAAAAGTTTATTTGAGTTGCAACAGCACGATGATTTTATTCGTCGTCATTTAGGACCGCGTGAGAATGAAATCTCAGAAATGTTAGCGGAGTTGGGGCTTGATTCTTTAGATGATCTGATTGAAAAAGCGGTGCCGCACAAAATCCAAATCGATAAGCCTTTAGCGGTAGATAGTTCGCGTTCAGAAGCTGAAACATTAGATTATTTGAAGTCATTGGCGAGTAAAAATTTAGTGGCAAAATCATATATTGGTATGGGCTACTACGATACTGTTACGCCAACCGTTATTTTACGCAATGTTTTGGAAAATCCGGGTTGGTACACTGCCTATACACCTTATCAACCCGAAATTGCTCAAGGTCGCTTGGAAGCTATTTTGAACTTCCAACAAATGACAATCGATTTAACGGGCATGGAGCTTGCTTCAGCATCTTTACTAGATGAGGCAACCGCTGCGGCGGAAGCAATGGCACTAGCCAAACGTTCTTCTAAGAATAAAAAGTGCAACACGTTCTTTATTGATGAAAAATGTTTTCCGCAAACCATTGATGTGGTGAAAACTCGTGCCGAGCATTACGGTTGGGATGTGGTGATGGGCAAAGCTGAAGATGCCGCTAGCCATGATGTGTTCGGTGCATTATTGCAATACACCAACATTGATGGGCAAATCGTTGATCTTGAGCCTATTATCAGCGCACTGCATAACAATAAAGCTGTAGCTTGTGTGGCTGCGGATATTATGAGTTTAGTGTTGATGAAGTCGCCAGGCGAGATGGGTGCTGATGTGGTATTCGGTTCTGCGCAACGTTTTGGTGTGCCTATGGGCTTTGGTGGCCCACACGCGGCATTCTTCGCTACACGCGAATCTTTCAAGCGCTCATTACCAGGTCGTATTATCGGTGTGTCTGTGGATACACGTGGTAATCAGGCTTTGCGTATGGCAATGCAAACTCGCGAGCAACACATTCGCCGTGAGAAAGCGACCTCAAACATCTGTACGGCACAAGTATTGTTAGCCAATATTGCAGGTTTCTACGCGGTCTATCATGGCAAAAAAGGCTTAACTAATATTGCCAGCCGTATTAATCGTTATGCTTCTGTAGTCGCTCAAGCGGTAGTCAACGCAGGTATGTCGTTGGTGAATGATAGCTGGTTTGATACAGTGACTTTTGAGGCTAATGATGTGGAAGCGATAAAGCATCGCGCGCAAGTTGAGGGTATCAATTTACGTTACCAAGATAATCACATCAGTTTTTCTATTGATGAAGCAAAAACTCAAGCGGATATTGAAACCTTGATTCAAGTTATTACTGGTGAAACTTATAATTTGAATGACTTGGACAACCAAGCGCGAGACTCAATCCCCGCTTCTGTAAAGCGTACTTCGGATTTCTTAACCCACCCAACGTTTAACAGTTTCTATTCGGAAACAGATATGCTGCGTTATCTTAAACGTTTGGAAAATAAAGATTTTTCGCTGGCTCATGGCATGATCCCATTGGGTTCTTGCACCATGAAATTAAATGCAACGTCAGAAATGATCCCAGTGACATGGCCTGAGTTTGCCAATATCCATCCGTTCGCACCAGAAGATCAAACTCAAGGTTACTTGGATATGATCAAAGAATTGGAAGCGGATTTAGTCGAAATCACAGGCTATGACTTTGTTTCAATGCAACCCAATTCAGGTGCGCAAGGCGAGTATGCGGGCTTATTGGCCATCAAGAAATACTTTGAATCAACTAATCAAAGCCACCGTAACATTTGCTTAATTCCAAGTTCTGCACACGGTACTAACCCTGCATCAGCTCAAATGGCTGGCATGAAGGTTGTTATCGTCAAATGTGACGATAACGGTAACGTTGATGTTGAAGATTTAGAAGCTAAAGCGGTTGAATTAAAAGATAATTTAGCAGCTTTAATGGTGACCTATCCTTCTACTCACGGTGTTTACGAAGAAGAAATCAAACATATTTGTCAGATCATTCATGATAACGGTGGTCAGGTATATATGGATGGCGCCAACATGAATGCTCAGGTGGGTATTTCAAAACCGGGCGAGATTGGTTCAGATGTTTCACACCTAAACTTACACAAAACCTTTGCCATTCCACACGGTGGCGGTGGTCCTGGTATGGGACCGATTGGGGTTAAGGCTCATTTGGCACCGTTTGTATCAGGTCATGCGGTTCGTAAAGTTCACAGTGTTGATGCGCGTGATGGCGCAGTTTCTGCTGCACCTTATGGCTCAGGTATGATTCTGCCAATTTCTTGGACCTATATCAAAATGCTGGGTCGCGAAGGTTTGCGCAAATCTACCGAAGTGGCTTTGCTAAACGCTAATTACTTGAAAAATAAATTAGCTGAGCATTATCCAGTGCTTTATACCGGTCGTAATGAGAAGGTTGCTCACGAGTGTATTATTGACTTGCGACCAATCAAGGCGGAAACGGGTATCAGTGAAGTGGATTTTGCGAAACGTTTGATGGACTATGGCTTCCACGCGCCAACCATGAGTTTCCCTGTCGCCGGCACCTTTATGATTGAGCCAACTGAATCAGAATCTAAATATGAGTTAGACAGATTTATTGAAGCGATGATCAATATTAAACAAGAAGTGGAAAAAGTGCGTTCGGGTGAATGGGATGCTGACAATAATCCATTGAAAAATGCACCACATACTCAAGCTGATTTGCGTGATTGGAATAAGCCATATTCAATTGCAGAAGCGATTTATCCTTCTCAAGCGACTATGCAAGGTAAGTTCTGGCCAACAGTCAATCGCATCGATGATGTGTACGGTGATCGTAACTTAATTTGTAGCTGCCCAAGTATTGAAAGTTATCAAGACTAAGTTTACGGATTGTATCACTGAAATGAAAAGCCAGCATTTGCTGGCTTTTTTGATGAAGATACGATAATTTCTATGCATATTTGAATAATGAAATCGTGAAAGGAGATGTGACAATGGCAAATAAAAAACTTGAAGAGTTTGTAATTCGATTGAGTGAAGATGCAAAACTAATGGAATCTTATGTTGAAAATCCAAAAGCTGTGATGCGTGGTGCAGGCTTGGATGAAACAGATATTAAAACTATTCTAAAAGGTGAGACGAAAGAGATTAATAAATTATTAGGTAGTGATATGGAGTGTTATATCACGGGAATTATCACTCTAATGAAGAAGTAAAATGCTAAAAGGACAATTTGTCGCCGTCAGTACCGGCATGAATTTAGCGGGACATATTTCGAAAATTTCCAGAAGCTATATTGAGCAAGCCGATGTGGTTTACTGCTTAATGCCGCATAGTTTAGGCGAGGTCTGGATACACACGCTTAATTCTAATGTGAAAAGTTTGCAGCCATTTTATGCAAAGGGTAAACATCGTATGCAGTCATATGAGGAGATGATTGATGCGATGCTACAAGATGTCCGAATGGGTAAAAAAGTATGCGGGGCTTTTTATGGTCATGCAGGCGTTTTCGCTTATGTGCCGCGCATGGCAGTGAAACAGGCTGTGAAAGAAGGTTTTAGAGCACATATGGAGCCGGGAGTATCAGCTGAGGCGTGTTTATATGCTGATCTGGCGATTGACCCTGGTGAGAGCGGAATACAAGGATACGAGGCTTCTCAATTTTTATTTTATAATCAAGAGCTTAACAACTCTGCTTATGCAATTATGTGGCAAATTGGTTTGGTGGGAGAGTATACCGCCAAGCAGTTTGAAACAAAAAAAGAGTGGGTTGAAATATTCGTCAGTCATCTAAAAAAATGGTATCCATTATCGCATAATGTTATCTTGTACGAAGCGGCGGTTTTGCCCATAGAAACTTTTAGGGCTGAAACTGTTGCTTTGAAAGATTTACCCGACGCCGAGTTGAATCCTAAAACTACACTGGTCATTCCTCCGTCAAGAAGTCTTCAAGCAAATCAGGACGTTTTAGATATGTTTGGTATATCAGAACAGCAGATAGCCGCACGCTAGTTGTCATTAGCTTTAGCTTGGTTAATCGTAGGGAGTGAGGATGCACATTAAGAAATTGATATTATTGCTTTGCATTTGCCTAGTAACTTCGGCTGGAAAGTCTGACGAGGTCGATCAATTATTGGCAGATATAAAACAAGACATCTTAATTGACTTATCAAAAGTTAAAACGCATTTGTCGAAAGTTGAAAGCAATAAAGCATTACTGACACCTGAACAACTGGACAAGTTTCATCTTTATTCAGGTCACTCGCAAATGATGTCTGGCTTATATGATGATGCTCTCAATTCTTTTGATAAGATCCTTGCAACCAGCCAAGACAACAATTATCAAGCTAGAGCAAAGGTTCTAAAAGGCGTTGTTCAGGCTTCTCAAGGTCAATATATTGATGCTTTTGTCAATATTGAAGCGGCTAATGGCATGTTGTCAGAACTAAGCGATAACCTAGCGAGAAAAGATGTTTTAGTAAATATAGTTAACGTTTATGTTTCAACAGGTTTGATTGATAAAGCCTATCCTTATTCTAAACATCTATTGAAAGTCATCATTCCAGAGCAGGATCCAAAAGACTATTGTTTTGCTTATTATAATGCTGGCAAAATAGAGCTATTGATGGAAAAGTATGATGTCGCGAGGCATAACTTTTCTATTGCGAAAAAGAATTGTCAATTAGCTGAACAAAAACTTTATCAATATTATTTGGTAGAAGAAAGTGCCAGAATCAGTTTGCATGATAATGACCCAAATACAGCTTATAATTTAGTAAAAAATAAATTAAAGGATATTGAAACTTTTGGATGGGACATGCTTATTTCTTCTTTTCATATTACATTGTCTGAAATGGCGTTGGAAAAAAAAGCGGTTGAAGAAAGTGTTGGCTTGGGTGAGAAAGGCTATAAACTGGCAAAAAAGTTGAACTATTTACCTCTGATTAAAGAATCTGCTCGGGTGCTTGCAAAAGCATACAGCCAACGAGAAAATGAAAAAAAAGCAGTTGAATATTATCAAGAGTATATAGACGCTGAGAGAAAGTTTAAGATTCAGATGCGACAAAGAAAGCTGGCTTATTATATGGCTAAAAATCAAGGCTAACTTTGGATGATGTATGATTAGAACGATTGCTATTATTGCTTTATTCAGTTTGCTGACTTTTGCATTAAAAACTCAGGCAGAACAAGATCTTTCGCAAGTTTTTATCGATCTTGAATCAAAAAAAACATCTAATCCGCGACAGACTAAAGAATTGCTAGATCAGCTTGAGTTGAAGTATGAAAAGTTGTCTCTTGAGCAACAAAGTCTCTATAAAATATTTCGAGCGCATTCATTAGTATTG
This sequence comes from Kangiellaceae bacterium, assembly GCA_013373015.1. Taxonomy (GTDB): domain Bacteria; phylum Pseudomonadota; class Gammaproteobacteria; order Enterobacterales; family Kangiellaceae; genus Kangiella. The sequence continues at coordinate 25,243 of JABXIQ010000020.1, read as the reverse complement.
CAAGGAAACTATGTTGCGGCTCGTCAAGAGTTAGATCAGGTCATTGATCAGACATCCTTCGTTAAAATAAAAGCGCGAGCACACTCAATGCTCTCAAATGTGTTGCTTTTCTCTGGTGAGCTGGAGCAAGCATTTGAGCATTCGAAAAGTGCGCTTCAACTGTTGCCTAAATTAAAAGAGCAAGACTTTCATCGCTTTGCAGTACTTCAAAATGCTGCCAGCCTATTTAAGCAAGCGGGAGTATTTGGCAAGGCTATGGATTATAGCCGACAGCTATTGATCATTGCAGAGCAGAGTAGCGATCCAATCAAGCAGTGTGTAAGTCATTATGAAATGGCAAATTGGGAGTTGCAGGCTTCTCAATTAGAAATATTAGAAGAAAGGATTCAGCAACTCAATGATGCTTGTCAGCAGGCCAAAGACCCGATTTTTCAAGCGCTAGCGGGTGAGCTACAAGCCCGATATTTTTTGCATAATAATCATTCTCAGAAGGCCTATGAGGTTTTAGCCAAGTGGCAAAAGGATGTTGATGAAATGACTTATTTGCCGATTAAAACTATTTACGCTATTCGATTAGGCGAGACCTATTTGGCTTTAGATGATATTGATAAGGCCAGTGTTTATCTTGGTAAAGGTTATCAAGCTGCAAAAAAAGCCAATGATAAAGTGCGTATAATGGAAGCGGCAAAACATTTGGCGACTATCCATTCTAAAAATGACAAACTGAAAGAGTCCATTGATCTATATAAAGAATATTTGGATCTTGAAAAGCAGCTTGAGGTGCAAACCAATCAACGCAAATTAGCTTACTTTACTGTCAGTATGCGTAACTAGTGGGTAAACATATTTACCAAAATTGATGCTGTAAATCAGAATTGTTCGTCTAAAATGGAGCGAGTGAATTGAGGTCGTAAGTAGAAACCTCTAGGTAAGGTTAAAATGGTTTCACCATCAGGGCCTATCGCTTCTGTTAATGCTTTTGAGTTTGCCGCTTTAGGACGAACTTGCATCAATTCACCAAACCGCGCATCAATCTGATCAATCTTGCCCATCGCAACAGTTTCGATCACATCTTCAAAATCTTGTTGCAATAATTGCTCTTGCTGCTGGCTGGGATGCCATAAAAAAGGCATGGCAATTTGACGCTGTTCAATTGGGATTTCTTTTTCAGCAATGATCGGCAACCACAGAACATGCAATAATTTATGGCGCACAACTGAGTTATGCCAACTCAATCCAGCGAGATTATTCAAAGGCACAACGCTGACATAAGTTGATTCAAGTGGTCGACCATATCTATCAATGGGAATGGTTTTTAGCTCAATACCTAACTCTGGGAAATCTGGTTGCGCTAAAGAGCCTGATTTAGCGCCTAACAAATACTCAATAAATTGACCTATCCAACCTTTTTCTCGCAACAAATGTGTAGGGACATCTGCCTGATATTTACTGGCCAACTCGCCAAGTGTAAAGCCAGCTAATGATTGTGCTTTGTCTAGCAGTTGTTGTGGGGTTTTATAAGCCATTGATAATAAAGTGCTAATTGTATGTTTGGAATTATAGTTTAGTTAAATAATTATTGTCGAAATTCTAACTCTGTGGAACAATGATAACAAAGTTAATACTGAGATAGATAGATGATCGACGCAGAAGGCTTTAGAGCCAACGTCGGCATCATCATTTGCAACAACCACGGCCAGTTGCTCTGGACGAGACGATTTGGACAAACGTCATGGCAATTTCCGCAGGGTGGTGTCAACCCTGGCGAGAGTGCAGAGCAAACCATGTACCGAGAACTATACGAAGAAGTTGGCCTGGAAAAAGATGATGTCCGTATTCTAGGGAGTACGCAGCATTGGTATAAATACCGATTGCCGCAACGTTTAATCAGACAAAATTCGCAACCATTGTGTATTGGGCAAAAGCAAAAATGGTTTTTATTACAATTGGTTGCCGATGAAAGCAAAATAGATTTTGCCGCTACAGATCATCCTGAATTTGATGGTTTTATATGGGTAAATTATTGGTACCCTGTGCGTAATGTGGTGAATTTTAAGCGTGATGTGTATCGAGCGGCTCTGTCAGAATTGATGGGTAGCATGTTCAAGTTTCAGTTACACGGTTATCAAGGCCTGCGTCATCAGGGACAAAACCCTCAAGGCCAAGGCGTACATCAAAGCCGTGAAACTCGACGCAATGATCGACAGCAAGCGCATAAACAAGGCACCAACCCTAACAGCCAAAATAAGCAGGGTAATCGACGACGACGTCCAAGGCATCCCTATCGAGCCAACAAAGAAGCAGGCAATGGCTAACTCGTCATTGTCTGTACTCTGTCAAGCCTAACTAAATGCTCGAACTTTTCTGATAAGCCAAGAGCATATTATTAGCAGGCATCTCGTGGCGTTTTATTAAAGATAGTCCATTATGGCGAGCAACTCGATTCATATCATCATAATCGCGAATACCACTTTCTGGATCTTGTTGCTTTAACCATTGGTCGAATTTTTCATTCGATTCAGAGGTGAATTTGCCATTGACGTTAAAGGGGCTGTAAATTAAGAAATGACCGCCTGGTTTTAATACCCGATTGACACCAGCAAACATATCTCGGACGCGCTCCCAAGCCATAATATGGCTGGTATTGGCGGTAAAAACAGCATCCACTTGATTGACAGGCCAAACTCTTTGTCCGACATTCAGTTCTCGCGGTTTGCGCACGTTTGGCAATTCACTGGCCTCAAGCCATGCCACAATGGATGGATGATTGTTGCGCAAATCGGAAGTATGCCAAATTAAATGCGGCATGGCTGCGGCGAAATAAACCGCGTGTTGGCCTGTGCCAGAGCCAATTTCCAAAACTTCTTTGGCGTAAGATAAATAGGGTTTGATGACATCAAGAATAGGATCTCGATTACGTTCACATGCTTCACTGAATTGACGCATAAATAATACCTTTGAGCTATCGTATTAGCTTACAGATAACTGTAACTTAAAATCCATCTCAGAGATAATTTGTTGCTCAGAATTGAGCTGTATTTCAAAATAATGGCATTCAAAATCATTATTAATACTAATAAAAGTTTGACTGCGTGTACCGTAGGTTCGGCCATTGATTTCGAGTGGGTCGATAAAGGCACTGGAAAGGTGCTGCTCATATTGTGGCTCTATGCCTGTATTAGGTAAAGCCTTGTCCGTGAGCTTTTCGGTGCTACGTAAAAGACTTAATAGGCTATGAGGGCCAATAGTTTGCGAGTCTAAATCTTGGTTTAACGCTTTCTCAAAACGTTGCTCTATTGCTGAAACTTTCGACCATTTCTCGTTTAATAGTCCATTACTGATAGCATGAATACCCTGGTCAATGATTTGCTCTTGTTGTTGTTGATTGTTGAAATAGTAAAGTTGGTTGGTGTTTCGGCTAAGTTTTCCTACAAAAAGGTTAAACGGGCTATAATGGCTCGCAGTTTGCTGCAACTGCTGGCAAAATGCCTGAGGGTCTTGCTGTAGAGCGAGATAATCGGCTATCAATTTACCGCGAGACAACTTGCCAATCTGTTGTTGGGGAAAGCGGCGAATATTGGTAACTGCCGAAAAGTAGCCTTGACGATTGATGCCTAGCCAAGTGCCACCAGCTTCGTTATCTTTGCCGGCCAATATATCGCCATTTCTAGGCCAATAGTGAGCAGGCTCAGTAGGGCGGTCAAAAAATTCATCTCGATTTGCCGCAATAATTAATGGGTAATCAGGATGTTGTTGAACGGCGAATACCACTAAACACATAATTGTAGATATTTCCTACTCATTAATAAAAGAAGGTTAAATAAGGCACCAAGATGACTTTAGATGCATACCTTATCATTCTCCTGTTGGTTTTGGGATTGGTCAATGGGGTTTTTGCAGGATTGCTAGGTATCGGTGGCGGTTTGATCATTGTGCCAGCAATGATTTGGTTGTTGCCGATGATTGGAGCGCCAGAGCAACACTTGATGCATATGGCTTTGGCAACCTCAATGGCGACTATTTGTTTTACATCGATCTCTTCAGCATTGGCGCACTATCGTCGCGGCTCAGTATCTGTGCCGCTTAGTAAGTTGTTGATGCCTGGGATTGCTTTAGGGGCTCTGTTGGGCGCATATGTAGCAAAACTGATGAATACTGAATGGTTGGCTTGGGTGTTTGGAGCTTTTTCTATCTTAATGGGCATTCGCTTGATGATGGATAAATTACCTCAAGCTCAGGGTAAGCCCTTGCGGTTTGCCGAAACAGGCCCTGCTGGCTTATTTATGGGTGCTATATCATCGCTAGTAGGTATTGGCGGTGGTAGTTTGGTGGTGCCCTATTTGTTGTATCATAAGCAGCAGTTGGTCAAAGCGATTGGCACGGCGGCGACTTGTGGTTTGCCATTAGCGATAATGGCAACGGTTGGCTATGTGTTATTAGGCTGGAATGTACCAGATTTGCCTGATTATCATTTGGGCTATGTCTATCTACCTGCTATGATTGCCATTGCTGTCGGCTCGGTGGCAACAGCTCCTTTTGGGGCATGGTTAGCGCACAAGCTACCTACGCTAATGGTAAAACGAATTTTTGCTGTGTTACTGATCGTAATTGGCATTAAAATCATTATAAAACATATATAAAACAATTGCTTAGACAATCATTAAACGAATAGAAGAATAGATATTTTTATGGATTTTCCAAAAATTGATCCAATCATCTTTGAAATTGGCCCATTAGCGTTACGTTGGTATGGCTTGATGTATTTATTGGGTTTTATTGCGGCTTGGGTTCTTGGTAACTATCGCGCAACGCAGCCTTTTGCTAATGGTCAAAGCCGGGGTTGGACGAAAGATCAAGTTGCCGACTTTCTGTTTTATGCTTTTTTAGGCGTAATCATCGGCGGGCGAGTAGGTTATGTGTTGTTCTATGGTATGGAATGGTGGAAGCAGGATTTTTGGTATCTGTTCAAGATCAATGAAGGCGGTATGTCATTCCATGGTGGCTTATTAGGGGTTATTGTTGGCGTGATGTATTTTGCTCGTAGAAGCAAGAAAAACTTCTTTGAAGTAGCAGATTTTATCACTCCATTAGCACCATTGGGTTTGTTATTTGGGCGAATTGGAAACTTTATTAATGGCGAGTTATGGGGGCGTGAAGCCAGCCCAGATTTTTTCTTTGCCATGCGTTTTCCAGATGACCGTTTAGGCTTATTGCGCCACCCCTCGCAATTGTACGAAGCTTTATTTGAAGGCTTAATATTATTTATTATTCTTTGGCTTTACTCTGCAAAGCAGCGCCCTAGACGCGCCGTGTCTGGTCTGTTCCTATTAGGTTATGGCGCCTTCCGCTTTGCAATTGAGTTTTTCCGTGAGCCAGATGAGCACTTGGGTAAAGTCATTTCATGGCTTACCATGGGGCAGGTTTTGTGTGTACCAATGATACTTTTAGGGGCTTATCTGTTATATACAGCTTATAACAGCAAGCAAAAATAGTATTTACAACAGTTTATAAAAAACGATTTAAGAAAAGCAGTTATGAAACAATATTTAGATATGATGCGCCACGTTCTTGAAAATGGCGAAGACAAAGGTGATAGAACTGGGACTGGAACGCGCAGTGTGTTTGGTCACCAAATGCGCTTTGACTTGCAAGAAGGTTTTCCATTGGTTACCACCAAAAAGCTGCACTTACGATCAATCATTTATGAACTGTTATGGTTCCTAAATGGTGATACCAATATCAAGTATTTGAAAGACAATGGTGTGTCAATTTGGGATGAATGGGCTGATGAAAATGGCGACCTTGGCCCAGTCTATGGCGAACAATGGCGTTCTTGGAAAAAGCCAGACGGCACAACCGTTGATCAAATCTCAAACGTACTTGAGCAAATTAAAAATAACCCAAACAGCCGTCGTCTAATGGTGGTGGCTTACAACCCTGGCGTAGCCGATGAAATGGCACTGCCACCTTGCCACTCACTATTCCAGTTTTATGTAGCGAATGGCAAATTGTCGTGCCAGCTCTATCAGCGCAGTTGTGATATTTTCTTGGGCGTGCCTTTTAATATCGCTTCTTATGCCTTGCTAACTCATATGATGGCCGAGCAAGTGGGCTTAGATGTTGGTGAGTTTATTTGGACAGGTGGCGATGTACATTTGTATAGCAATCATTTTGAGCAAGCTAAAGAGCAGTTATCGCGTGATACTTTGTCGTTGCCAAAGTTAGTGATTAAGCGCAAACCAGATTCGCTATTTGATTACCAATTTGAAGATTTCGAGATTGTAGGCTATGAGTCTCATCCGCACATTAAAGCGCCTGTGGCCGTTTAGTTTGTTGGCTAAGGAAGATAAGACAATGCCAAAAATTAGTTTAATTGTGGCGATGGCCAATGGACGTGTCATTGGTAAAGATAATCAAATGCCATGGCACTTGCCTGCTGATTTGAAGCACTTCAAAGCTGTGACAATGGGTAAACCTGTGATTATGGGACGTAAAACCCATGAATCGATTGGTATGGCTTTGCCAGATCGTGAAAATATCATTATCAGTCGTGATGCAGGGTATAGAACGGACTTTTTTAATGATAAATGCCAAACGGTTACTAGCTTAGAAGCAGCTATCGAAGCGGCAAAAAACATTGATCCTAGTGTTGATGAAATTATGATTATTGGTGGCTCGAATATTTATCATCAAATGATCGATCAAGCGGATAAATTGTATTTAACCTTTATTGATCTGGAAACTGCTGGCGATGCCCATTTCCCTGCTTGGGATCATATGGAATGGCAAGAAGTTTCAAGAGAGCAGCATCAAGCTGATGAGAAAAATCCCTATAATTATCAGTTTGTAACCTTAGAAAGAAAATAATCTTGCGATTTGTAGTAAGTTTGTGAACCCTGACAATAAATTAGAATTGTTGGGGTTCATTATTTACCCCAACCTACGTTTACCGAATTTGTTTGTTAGGTGCATTTTTTCCACGTTCAACTATTGATCCAGATACAGCCATGCCACAGTTGATTCTTTCATCTGATGATTCAATCTCATTGCACTTCAGTAATTTAGGATATGCTTCTTCGAAGCTTTCTGGCACAGACAGGTTTTTGAGTCCTCTGTGGCAGGATTCAGCTGTGTATGCAGAATACGACCTCATTTCAAGCCCATCAAAATTATAAATCTCATCAGCTATACGATGCATGTTTTGCGCTAGAATCTTTTTCTTGGAGAATGGCATAACAAGCAAAGTTGCCAAGTCTGGCAACGGAGCCAATAGCTCTTCTTTAGTCATACCATTTTCTTTATACATTAATGCCGAAGTTGAAATCTTGTAGAGTTGATCACACAAGGGAGACAAATCATATTCACCTTCATCTGCTGCGGAGTTTGAGCCAAAAACAAAAAGCAAAATAATTGCGAAGTATCTCATTGAGCACCTAACATAACAGTATATGAAAACGATTGTAACAGCTTAATTTATAAGAACAGTTTTTTAAAGTGTCAATGTTGTCCCTATGTTCATTAGCGAAGTTTTTCAGCATGCACTAAATATCTTAGTGGTCCGCCAGTTTCGAGCGTATCAAAGGGATAGCAGGTGACAAGAGTTAGCTGATTTTCGCCACGATCCAAAATCTTATCTGTTTCGATGTTGTGAATCTCTGTTGTGGTAATTTCATATTGATGCATATTGCCATCTTTATCTTGTAGAAACACCTTTTGGCCAATTTTTAACTCTTTTAAGAATTTAAAGTGAGTATCTCTATGGCCGCCAATAATTGAATAGCCTTGTTTTTCAGGTGAGTCACTGGATAGTAGTAATCCTGGTCCAAAGGCTAAATTGCGTCCTGATGCTCCCGATAGTACGATTTGCTCGATGTTAAGTGTGGGAATGTTAAGTTTTGCTATAGGAAAAGTATCCGCCCAAGACCAAGGTTTAACCGTTTGTTGAGTTTTTAGTGTTTCCTGCCATGCTTGTTCTAATAAAACTTGAGCAACTATTGCTTTGCCCTTGATATAAAATCCCTTGCCAAAAGCACTGAGGCTGATGGCAAGAAGGACGACTAAAACAGTATTACGTTTAAGCCAACTCATGAGGTCTTCTCTTATCGTAGAAAAAGAATAAAGCCGCTAAGAACAAGCTCAATAAACCAATAAGCAACATCAAGTTAGTATCAGTAGCGCCTTGAGGATAGCCATGAACTTTTGGTGCTGCCGAACCTTTAGGTAAACGGTTTTTCATATCCAATTGTTTGAGATGTTCTTGCGCGCGAGCGGGTGTTTTGTCCACGGCAACTAAACTGGTGTAATCGCTGACCAAATGGAAAGTAAGCGCTGTGTCAGTGATCGACTGCTTGATTTGTTGACTATCGGATCCTTTATGGTGCAGCTCATTGGTTAAAGATTCAATCTTCATGCGCGCCCATAGTTTGGCAACACCTTGATCATGACCATTAACTACTGCTGGCAAATCGAAGTTCCAACTATAGCTATCGGTTTTGCCTTGTATTTGTAAAGGAAAGTTGGTGCCAATAGGTATACGATAGCTTGCGTATAAGACTTCGCCTAAATATAAATCTGGCAAGTACTTTGGCTGAAGGTCGATAGTAGCCAAAGGCCCTTGTTGTAATTGTAAACTACTTAAAACAGGGTAACGTAATTTTTCAAAAAGGGTATTAAGCTTGCTTTTGACTTCATTGACATTAGCAATATAGGTGAAAGTACCACGACCGTGCTCTGCGGCTTTCTTCATGAAATAGCTATTAGGGGCTGCACCAATACCCACAGTAAATAAGCGGTTGTTACCTAAACGGTTTTGAATCAAAGAAAATATTTGTTGTTCATTGCCGATACTGCCGTCAGTCATGAAGATAACTTGGCGTAATTTGTCACTATTGGGTTTAGTCAAAGCTTGATTAACGGCAGATGCAATTTCGGTTCCACCATTAGCATCAAGGTTATCAATAAAGTTATTGGCAAGTACTAAATGTTGATCTGAGACAGGCACTGCATCCGCAAAAAGATTGCGTGCTTGATGATCAAAGTCGATGATATTAAAGCTGTCCTGAGAATTAAGTTGGCTTAATGCATAACGAAGCCCTGCTTGAGCTTGATGCATTGATTGTCCCGACATTGAGCCAGATGAATCAACAACAAAAATCATTTCACGGGGTTGAATTTGTTGTTGAATGAGATCATGAGTGGGTGGAACCATCATAAGTAAGTGGTAATTAAAACCGTTATGGATTTCACTGAATAATGCCACTTTTGGTGTTTGACCTAATTGAGGTTGCCAATTGAGAATAAAATCTTGTTCTGCTTGAGCCGGATTTTGCAAAGTGATTTGATAGCGATCGGCATATTGCTGGCTAGTGATCGTATGGCTCGGACTGGTTAATTCAGATAGGTCAAAACCTGGATTAAGGTTAATGTTGAAATAAACGGAACGCTTTGGCTGCTGCTCGGTGTTAAATTGAGTAACGGTTTTTGGAAGAGGACTTTCTGTCGCTGCTTGTGACTTATATAAATCATTATCATCTGTAGCCAGCACTTCATTCTGCTGATGAGATACGTGGTTTTTACCAGATGGCTCATAGCGTGGCGTTATTCCAAGTGGCATACGCAAACTGAATTGGGTGCCATCAACGCGGATCAGTTGTTGGAATTCTATGGATATTTTAATAGTTTCATTTGGGGCTATGTTTGCTAGTTTAGTGGTGAATAAGTTTGCACGTTCTTGCTTGACTAAACTCGCTTTCTGTCCTTGTGCTTTGGCTTGTTGGTAAGTTTTCTCTGCCTGTTGTTTTTCCTGTATTTCACCTTCAATAATTCGCTCACCAATATGCATTAATAATGTATCAACTGCTGCATCTTCAGGTAAAGGGAAGCGATAAACACCCTCCAACCAATCGACGGTATTATTTTTAAAAGTCTGTGTTATGCGTGTTCTTGCAACAATACTGTTAATATCGGTTTCGATATTGGTGGTTAAGGGCATTTGTTCAAAAGTATTTTCGGATTGCATAGAATGAAACTCGATGTGCGCATATGGCTGGTTAGCCTTGCTGACAGTAGGGAAGCAGCAAATGGGAAAAGTAAGGAAAAAAGCTGCAATTATAAGTGTGAATTTCATGGTTGCTCCTAGCATTAATGGTAGATGGAACCATTACACTAAAAGGAACTGTAAATAGCGTGATTAATACTGATAGATTTCAATTGAAATATGGCAAAAAAAAGGCGCTAAAGAAAGCGCCAAAAAAATTTAATCTACCAAATAATATTCTAGCGTAGATACTATTTGTACCTTCTTGATGTGTGGGGTGTTTGAATCACGATCACTTATAGAAAACTGACCTTGGCTTGCACTGCGAAGCTTGCCTAATTTGCTGTTGGAGTCTTGAGCAAATTTCTCAGCAACCGCGCGCGCATTCTTGGTCGCTTCTTCAATCATTTTAGGTTTTAAATCATTTAACCCAGTAAAAATAAATTCGGTTCTGGCTTGATAATCATCACCAGATATAACGACGCCTTTAGCAGCTAAATCTAACAGGTTCTTTTTCGCTACAATAACCTTATCAACATTTTCTGTGTAAACATTGATAGTAGCATTTGCAGTAAAACGAAAGCCTGTTTGATCACCACCATATTGTTGCGCTCGCTTGTCGAAGATTGTCGGTGCATTGCTGGATATTTCTGATTCATTGAAACCCTGCTCAAGAAGAAAATGTTTAATTTGATCGCTTTGTTGTGCGACAGTGCTATGCAAGGTTTTTAGGTCATTATCGCCAGTTGAAAAGCGAATAGGGAAAATAGCAGTATCTGCTTTAACTTCAACCTCTGCTAAGCCTTTAGCGGTAACGGTGCGATCCAACTTCTTGAAATCAATAATTGCATTGGCGAGAAAATAACCTGCAACTAAAAGTCCAAGCCCAATAAATAGGCCTGCTAATGGTGAAGAGATGAAAGCATTCTTTTGACTCATTGGAAATTCCTGAAGTTATGGTCTGTTGATTGCTTAATAATAACAAATGAATGTGGCAAAAATATGGAAAAATTGTACAAATTTGGGGAATAAAAAAAGCCAGCGAGTTGCTGGCTTGATTATCAATAGGTTTATGGTTAAAAAGAGTTAAGCGGGAGCTAAAGTGCGTTTATCGACGATAATACGACCAAATGGCCATAGCGCGAGTTTAACCATCTTAAAGTGTTGGACACCAAATGGAATGCCAATAATTGTAATGCACAATACCAGTCCCCAGAAAAGGTGGTTAAGTACAACCCATATACCACCAAAGATTAACCAAATAATATTGAGCACTACATTGATGACACCACCCATAGGTTGTTGATCACGCATTCGCGTATCTTGTCCGAATGGGAATACTGAGAAAATCGCCAGCTTGAAAAGCTGTACGCCCCAAGGAATGCCAATAATGGTCATGCACAAGGCAATTCCTCCTGCGATATAGCCAAGAAACACGAAAATTCCGCCAAACAATAGCCATAAAATGTTGAGTAGTAGAGACAAGGGTTTCATTCTCCTTTTTATTAATACTCTATTATTACAGTATAAATATGGTGCTGTTAACAGGAAATTAAAGCAACAAAATTGGTTAAATTGTTAACAGTTGTGTCGAACCGCTTTGAATGTGTTAGGTTGTAAGCTCTATTCTAAAGAGATTTACAGTGTCATTCTCATCGAGTTGGGTTTGTCCTCGTGACTCAAAGCCAAGCTTACGAATCAACGCTTGTGAGGCTTGGTTCTGAGGGGATGTTATCGCTAAAACTGTCTTAAGAGATAGATTTTTCGCATGATCGAGTATCGCTAATGATGATTCGTGAGCGTAACCCAATCTCCAAAACTGAGGTAAAAAAGCAAATCCAATATCAGGGTGTTCAAGTTGTTCGCGTTTGACTAATCCATTGATACCCACTTGTTCACCCGTTTGGTTAAGTTCAATGGTATAAAGCCAATAACCTAAGTTTGTATAGTGATGTTGATTATGACGAATAGCGTTAGCAGCATCTTCTAACGTGTCTATGCCACGTTCGCCAATGTTTTCTTTGAACGAGGGTTGATTATAAAGATCGAAGATAAATTCTACATCGCTATCGTTCATATGACGCAAGGTCAGGCGCTGTGTTTGGGCAATAATCATTTTTTTGTCTGTTAGAAAATATAAGGGATTAACCACCAACTACGTTTTTTATACGCAGCCCATTCGGGATAGCGAGACATACTAGTTTCTTTAAGCGTCATATTCACTGCAAAAACACCAAGCCAAATATAAGCTAACACTAGCACTGGCAGCCAGTGCCAGACCATCATGGCAAAACTACCGTAAATCATCATTTCACCTAAATAATTAGGGTGGCGAATATACTTATGCACTCCATCAGTAATCAAGCCTTTTTGGATGCGCAGCGTGAAATATTTTTGCGCATCAGCCGCAATCATAATTACAGAGCCAATAATGCATAACGAGATACACAAACAATACCAAGCGTATTCTGGTAAAGGGTAATCGGGTTGTACGGTTCCAGAAATTAATAACCAACCAAAAACCCAATACCAAAAGAGCACGCCAAAGAAAGCCACGAGGCCGCCACCTATAGTGATTTTGGTTTGCCAATTGGGATCAGGAAAAGCCATATCTTTAATCAGCCAGACCAGACCATAACTTCCGTGCATGGCCAAATAAACCCAAGCCGCTGTTGAGGTGTTTTGATAATACCAGATCAAAAAACCAAGAAAGAAGAATGTACCTGCTTTCTGGAAGTTGATAACCCAAGAAAATTTCCATAAACGAGGACCTCCCAAAAAATCTATTGTTAGATGATTGGTGATCTTGCGCAAAAAAAGCGCCCAAGTTGGCGCAGGGCTTACGGAATTATGGATTTGAGACACAACAAGGCCATAACGATGAATTCATGTTATGACCTTACTGCAAAATGGTAATAAAATAAATCTTATTATTGTTTTAGTTGTTCAATGGCTAGTTCTAAGCGTTTAATTTCGCGCAGCATGGAGTTGCGGCGCATTTCGCTGAACAACCATTCTTTTAAAGAAATCTGCATCATAGCTAGTACAATTAAGGTGACTCCCCAAAACACGCGGTCATCTAAGTTGGTTGCAACAAAGAAATGATAGCCAGCCCAAACCATAACGGCAGTTACTATCAATACAATAATGTTAATCAGTATCACCCAGCGCTTAAGACTACCCTTAAATGCATTCCCCAGCATTCCGAAAAGACCACTGTCATGGGCAAGTATTTCATCTAGCTGTTGATTTTCAATTTCAAGTTCTTTTTTGATTCTTTCATCAATGTTCATAGTGTTTCTCCTAGAACTGAGTTTACAGTTCATCTCTTGGTATAATGTTTCGTAACTGATTGCGAGCACGATTGAGTCTCGACTTAACAGTACCAATCGGTATTTCTAAAATAATGGCTATCTCTGTGATTGATATTTCATTGAGATAAAACAAATAAATGATTTGTTTCTCAACGTCGGGTAATTGATTGATGTAGGGCAATAAACTGCCTTCTGAAACGCTAGGAGTTTCAGTCATTGAGTCTGAAAATTGCTGCTGATAGTCAGTGAGTTCTTGCTCGTTATTATTTTGCCTACGCATCAGATCAATACAACGCCAACGTACGGCCCGATAAATCCAACTCTTAAAAGCACGAGGGTCATTGAGTTTGCGCAACTGCTGACTGAGTTTGAGCCAGGCTTCTTGCACAGCATCTTGAGCTAATTGCTGGTTAGCGCAAATTCGATAAGCAAACTTCACCAAAGCGCTATGATAATGTTCTACAAGCGCATTAAAGGCTTTCGTGTTTCCTTGTTGTGCTGATAAAACGAGTAGCTCTTGTTTAGCTTGCTTCATAGGTGTCGCTTTAGTTTGTGAGTTACTATAAAGACGAAAAGATAAAGTAAAAGGTTCACGACTTATTTTCATACAATTTCTTTATGACATTAGCAACAAGACGATTATTAGGTGTTAGAAATCCATTGTACCTATACAAAAGGATCATATACATATATACATTAAGAGGCTTGCTTGACTATTTATATAACAACTGTTATTATTTTTTTATGAAAGCTATCCAAACTAAAAGTCAGAGAACCCTTGAGAAAATCCTAGATGCTACTGAGGAATTACTCACATTACATCGCTTCGATGATTTGTCTGTAAGACAAATTGCAAGCACTGCTAAAGTTACTACAGGCGCAATCTACTCCCGAGTTCAAAATAAAGAACATTTATTGTCTCTTATTTTAGAACGCTATCACCAACGCACTGTGGAACGACTCGCTTACTTTTTAGAACAAACTTCTGATGCAAACCTATATTCTACAATTGAACTCCTTAATCATAGCTTGATAGAGCTTTTTTCAAATAACAAAGGGGTCATTAAAACCGCACTCACTTTAGTACGTGATCGCAGAGATTCCGCTTTATTTAACAAGTTCAAAGACATTTACATCAAAGTAGAACAAAGATTGGTAGAGAAATTAAAACAAGACGGCTCTAAGCATGCTACTACTAAGGCAAAATTTTCAATGCACCTTATTGTTTCTAGCTGCCGAGAGCAGATTATTTATTCTGAGGACACTCGTTTTTTTAAATTTAATAAAAAAATTTTTGTTAAGGAACTAACTAAGTCGATAATGTCATATATAAAAGTAGAATAAGCATGAGAATTATAATTTTATTCACTATAATAATATCTTTTAATGGTGTCCTTGCAGAGAATTTATCTTCAAATCCAATTCATCCCAAGTGGGTAAAATTCAAGCCCGTTTTTGTTAAAGGCACTTGTCCTTTTGATATAAGTAATATACATAATAAGGATGATGTGATCTGTGGCTCAGTTAAAGTCCCTGAAACACGCTCAGATCCAGGCAGCAATCTCATAACCTTACAGCTGATGAAATTTCCAGCTTTACAGACTAGTGACAAAACAAATGCCATTTTGCGCCTAGATGGGGGGCCAGGAGGCCCTTCCTTAGATGCTTCACGAGCCAAATATTTAGCTGATAATACTGAAAATTCTTTAAGGCAAATCGGGGATGTCATTTATCACGATCAGAGAGGGATCGGATTTTCAGATGGGGATATTTGTCGGGGCATACCTGACGCATATCAATATGGAGTCCCGCTAGCACCTGATGGTATGCTTGCTTTTCAAAGCACAATTAAGCAATGTCTAGAAGAATCAAGAAATAAAGGGATCAACATAGATTCTTACTCTACTTGGGAGAACGCACTTGATTTGCGTGATTTGAGAATAGCTCTTGGATACAAAAAATGGAATCTTATAGGCACTTCTTACGGTGCGCAATTAGCCCAAGTTGCCGCTAGCTTAGATACTGAAGGTGTTCGTTCTATAGTTTTAGATTCACCAGCTCCAACTGCAGCAATAAAAACAGGGGGGTGGGGCGCCGTTGGATACGGATTTCGTACATCTTTACAAGCAATTGATCAAATGTGCCGTGAGTCAGCAGGTTGTACCGAGCGACACGGTATCTTATCTAAGCGTTTAATTGAAGCTATTCGTAGTTTTAAGGAAAAGCCTATCATCCTACAAGGCCTTAACCCATCACAATTTCTAAATGGCAAAGTCATTCTGGATGATAAATTAATTGCTTTGTTCACCTTCCAGTTACTTTATGATGAAGACTTATACAGGGATTTACCTCTGTTTATAGAGGTTTTGGAAAAAAAAGATGAGTTGGCTCTTCGCGCTTATGTGCAAGCCGTCGCTTGGCCCATGGACACACAAATCGGTCAAGGCATGAGGTTTATAACCAATTGCAGAGGCTCTGCCCCATTATCTGATAAAATGAAATCAATATATCATGCTTCAGAACCTGAGTTTTCAGATTGGTTGGTTTTTCATGAAACAACTGAAAACTGTAAAGCAGCATATAAAATTGAACCCGATCAATCTGTTGCAGAGCATAGGTCTAATGTTCCCGTCCTTATTGGAGTTGGGCAAACTGATCCTGTTACACCTCCATTTATGGCTCGTCAGATTGCAAGCAATTACCCCAATGCACAGTATGTAGAGTTTCCAAATACAGGGCATAGCGTTTTATTTTCTGGAAGTTGCGCCAAAGATCTCTTACTCACTTTTTTAGTCTCTCCTTATGAAGAGCTCAATATAGACTGCATTACACAGCAAAAACCAATAATCGTCACTACAAAATACCGAATAACAAATGCCATGTTTCAACAAATTAATCTAATACAAAATGGCAAGCTTCCTTGGGGACTAATTATCAATGCTCTCTCAGCCATACTTTTGTTATGCATAACATTGGTCAGTATTATCCGGCTTTCAATGGTTACCAAATGGATAAGCTTTATCGGTTTAATTTTTAGTACAACTAGTTACTCATATGCTATTTTCACAAGCATCAAATGGATAACAGAGCATCCGTTAGCAGCTCCTATGTCATTGCCTTATTCGGTAACAGCGGCAGGATGGCTTGCTATTGCTGGATGTTTACTTAATATCGTTGCCCTTATCGGGAGTATTCGAGATAGTTCCAAAGTCCAGATCCTAATCTTAGTTACTCTTAATTTTCTTTTTTCAATGTCTATATTTATTACACTTGTGTCTATCGGAGCAGGACCTTGACACTTCAAATTTTAAAAAATTAATTACTTCTATATATCATAAAAAAGAAGTTATTGATTAAATTAAATGAGCAACCGTTTCTTTTTCTTCTCTAAGTTCTTACTCAGACTTGTCCATTTTACCTGCGATGAAATCTGATGTTTCAAGGTCTTAGACGATTTCATAGTCGCAGTCTTTGCACGCGACTGGGTAAAAGAGAAGATTAAGTCTTTGTCAACACCATAGTTGCCATCTGATGGCACTTCCATTGATACCTGGTTAGCAACTTCTGAGTCTAAGCTCTAACCGTACATATAATTAAGGATTGCGTTGCCTATTTTTGTGATGGACTACTATAAAGACTTAAGGTGGTCACAAAAAGTTCACGATAAATATTTGGATTATCATCAGGGTAGAAAAAAAGCCTTTATAGGTGGTTTATAAAGGCTTTAAATTGAATGTGCTTCATTTATTCACTTGTGGATAGCTGGCTGGATCGGTCATCAAAAGGTTGGGATTGATGCGCTGATTAAGCCAGCGCGCGCCGAGATGCAAGTGCGGGCCAGTCGAGCGGCCTGTGCTACCTATCTTTCCTATACTATCTCCTTTTTGTACCTTATCACCTTTGGCAACATTAATTTCAGACAAGTGAAAATACATGGTAGTCAGTCCATTGCCATGATTCACATAAACCGATTGACCAGAGAAGAAGTGATCACCCGTTAGGCTGACTGTGCCAGCAGCTACTGATAGTACGTTATTCCCCATACCTACAGGATAATCGATACCAGTATGACGGTTTTTATCAATGTCGTTAAATTTACGACATACACCAAAATTATCGCCATTTGGTAATGGGCTTGATGGTTTTCCTAATGCTAAAGAAAATTCAGGATCGCGCGGACGAGTTTGACGAAGTACAGATTTAACTTCAGCTTGCTCACCCCAATGTCGATTAGCATCTTCAGGCGATAAATTAACATACTCTTCTTTTGGAAAATCAATTTCTTCCAGTTCACATGGCTTTTCGATAACTTCTAAGCTCGCTGTTTCTAGCACCCCATTAACAGTACGGGCAATTTCATAAACTGCTGGGCGTTTTGCCATATCAACAGGGTAGTAACAAGCTCCATCTACAGGCTTATAGGATTTACCCAAAAAGAAACAGTTAGTCGCTTCTGCACCAGCCCAGCGCCCAATCGCTCCTTGCTCTACCTGAACATCTGCAGCAAGAACACTAGCTGATAAAGCCAACAAGGCCGTTGCCAATAATATTTTAGTCTTTTTCATCATTTTCCCTCTCTTTAATACGCACAATATCTAATCATAATAAATTTAGAAGAACAATGATGAAAACAAATGTAAAAAAACCCAGCGATTGCTGGGTTTTTAAGTATTAAAAGATGTAACGGTTAGATTAAATGAGCAACTGTTTCTTTTTCTTCTTTAAGTTCTTGCTCTGACTCGTCCATTTTGCCTTTGATGAAGTCAGATACTTCAAGACCTTGGACGATTTCGTAGTCACCGTCTTTGCACACAACTGGGTATGAGTAGATTAGACCTTTTTCGACGCCATAAGAGCCGTCTGAAGGAACTGCCATTGATACCCAGTCACCAGCTTCTGAGCCTAAGCACCAGTCGCGCATATGGTCGAGGATTGCGTTGGCTGCTGAAGCGGCTGATGATGCGCCACGCGCTGCGATTACCGCTGCGCCACGCTTTGCTACCGTTGGCATAAAGTCTTCTTTTGCCCAGGTAGCGTCAACTTTACCAGCTGCATCTTGGTCGTTAATGGTTGCGAAAGCAATATCAGGTACTTGAGTAACTGAGTGGTTGCCCCAGATCGTCATTTTCTTGATATCAGAAATGTCTGCACCCGCTTTTTCAGCCAATTGGTATAAAGCACGGTTATGATCAAGGCGTGTTAATGCGGTGATGTTGCGCTGATTGATGCTTGGAGCATTAGCAGCCAAGATGAAAGCATTTGTGTTTGCAGGGTTTCCTACCACACAAATTTTGATATTTTTATCAGCAACTTCATTAATCACTTTACCTAATGAGCTAAAGATTTTACCGTTATCAGTGATAAGGTCTTTACGCTCCATACCTGGACCACGCGGTTTTGCACCAACCAAAAGACCAATTTGCGCATCTTTGAAAGCAACAGCAGGGTCGTCAGTTACAACGATGTCTTTCACTAGTGGGAAAGCACAATCGTTTAATTCCATCGCTACGGCTTCACACACTTTAAGCGCAGGAGTGATTTCTAGTAGGTTCAAAATAACGGGTTGGTCATTGCCAAGCATTTCGCCGCTGGCAATACGGAATAATAGTGAATAACAAATTTGGCCGGCAGCACCGGTAACTGTAACGCGAACAGGCTGTTTCATTCCTGAATCCTCAATTGACGGAGATAACAAAAATAGGGCGCAACTTTACCATAAATAGGCTAAAAGTGCAGTATTGACTGGCTAAAATCCTATGATCTATATCATTGAGAAGAGCTGTTTTCAGTATGATTTGCTTTAGACTTCGGCGAACTCTTGTCGCGCACCAAGCCAGCGCTCGCTCAGCTTATTGGCAAGCTCTGGATCCTGTTGCATCAAACTGCGTGCTTGATCTTGTATTACAGGAATTAACTCTGCATCACGAACAATATCGGCAAAGCGCAGACTAACATCACCAGTTTGGCGCGTGCCGAGCATTTCGCCAGGCCCTCGCAGACGCAGGTCTTCTTCGGCAATGATAAAACCATCATTGGTATCGCGCATAACCTGAATACGCGCCTTGGCGTTGTCCGAAAGCGGGTGCTGATAAAGTAAAATACAATGGCTCTCAATGTTGCCGCGCCCGACACGTCCGCGCAATTGATGCAGTTGCGACAACCCCAAACGTTCAGGATTTTCAATGATCATCAAACTGGCGTTGGGAACATCGACACCTACTTCAATCACCGTAGTGGCGACTAAAATGTCCAAATGACCTTGCTTAAATTGTTGCATAACCATTTGTTTTTGTTCTGGTCTCAGTCGGCCATGCACCAAACCTACGCGGCAATCTGCAAGTTGTTCTGTTAATAAATTGGCCGCTGTTTCAGCCGCTTGGCATTGCACTTCTTCTGATTCATCGATTAATGTGCAAACCCAATAGACTTGTCGCTTCTCTTGTTTGACCGCTTTATGAATACTTTTGATGATTTGATTACGCTTTTGATCGGAAAGCGCCACGGTTTTCACAGGAGTTCGACCAGGCGGCAATTCATTAATAATCGATACGTCCATGTCTGCATAAACAGTCATGGCTAAAGTTCTTGGGATCGGTGTGGCGGTCATCATCAATTGATGCAATTGATAGCCATCAGGTGCTTTTTGCTTTAATGCCAGCCGTTGATTGACGCCAAAACGATGCTGTTCATCAATTATGGCTAACCCAAGTTTTTGATATTCAACATCTTTTTGAAAAAGAGCGTGGGTGCCGATAATGCATTGTGCCTGTCCATCTGCAATTTGTTGCAGTGCATCAGTGCGTTGTTTGGCAGTGAGTTTTCCTACAAGGAATAAGCAAGTAATACCAAGCTGCTCGAACCATTGGGCAAAAGAATTGAAGTGCTGTTCGGCCAAAATTTCTGTTGGTGCCATGATCGCGACCTGAAATCCAGCTTCAATGGCTTGCAAGGCTGCAATTGCCGCAACCAGTGTTTTGCCCGCACCAACATCACCTTGCAATAGGCGTAACATTGGCCTATTTGAGCTTATATCATCAATGATCTCTTGGCTGACTCGCTGCTGCGCTTTTGTTGGTTTGAATGGTAATAATTCAAGATAACGCTGTTGCAATGCTCCGCTATGCTG
Source organism: Kangiellaceae bacterium (assembly GCA_013373015.1). Taxonomy (GTDB): domain Bacteria; phylum Pseudomonadota; class Gammaproteobacteria; order Enterobacterales; family Kangiellaceae; genus Kangiella. The sequence continues at coordinate 4,767 of JABXIQ010000020.1, read as the reverse complement.
TATGGCAAAAGCAGTATCCTCTTTGTTTTGGAAACGCTGACTGAGTAGGCTCAGTTGTTGCGCCAATAACTCTTCAACGATCAAGCGTTTTACGGCAGGCGTTTGGTTGGATTCTAATTGCGCCAAATCAGCGCCTTTAGGCGGTAAATGAATCCATGCCAATGAGCTATTGATATCAGGTAATTGAAACTCCTGCATTATGTTTGTCGGCAGAAGGTTTTCAATAGGGTGTTTTTTTAATAACTCAACCGCTTGTCGTTGCATTTGACGAAAGCTGGCTTGATGTAATCCATCGGTAGTGGGGTAAACGGGTGTAAGGCTTTCTAGTAGGGGGGCGGCACCTTTAGAATCAACTTGAGTCAGTTCAGGATGAACCATCGACCACTGATAACCAAAGCGCTTTACCTCACCGAAGGCGTAAAGCTCTGCGCCGCGTTGTAACCTTTGCTGTTGGCTTTTGTTGAAATAAAAAAAGCGAAAATCAATACTGGCACTTTGATCACTGGCGCGGCATAGCAAGGAGCGGCGTTTACCATATTTAATTTGGCTCAACTCAACCGTCACCTTAATCAGTGCTCGCTCGCCATCTTTTAGAGTGGCAATGTCACGAACTTGAGTCCGATCTTCATAGCGATAAGGTAGATGTAGTAATAAGTCTAATACGTTACTGATATGCAATTTCTCAAGTTTTTCAGCAACCTTGGGGCCAACCCCTTTTAAGCTAGTACAAGCTAAATGGTTGAGATTGACATGGGCAGCAAGTTTAGAAATAGCCATTAGAATTCGTGAATGTTTAACCTATTAAGAGGTAGTGGTGTTGGGTAAAGGTTGCGCGCCAGAAATGGTAATTTGCTGCAAAGCTTGTTGAATAAGTTCTATCGCTTGCTTGCGCGGGAAGCTGCGTCTAAAAGCTAAAGCAACGCGACGGCTAGGTTTGGGATCGTCAAAAGTGCGAGTGACTAAACCCAGTTTATCATTGTGATAGTCGGCGGCAGAATTAGGAATAACGCTGACACCTAAACCGCTAGCTACCATTTGACGGATAGTTTCGATAGAGCTGCCAGTAATCCAATCTTTTTGCGGATTTAAGCTGTTATCTTGGCATTGTGGACAAGCCTCTATTACTTGATCGCGGAAACAATGACCTGCACCGAGCATGATCATCACTTCATCTGCAATATCAAGTATATGCAGCTTATCTTTTTTTACCCATGGATGCTTTGCAGGCAACAGGGCGGTAAATTCTTCTTGATATAGAGGAATCACATCCACTTCAGGCTCATCAAAGGGAAGCGCAATAAAGATCGCATCCAGTTCCCCGTTGCGTAATTTGGTGCGTAGGTTGTGGGTATAATCTTCATCAATATGCAAAGGCATTTTAGGTGCTAAGGTTCGCAACATGGGGATTAAAGATGGCAATAAATAAGGACCAATGGTGAAAATGGCTCCGACTTTTAAAGGGCCGTCCAATTGATCAGAGTTTTGCTTGGCCAGCTGCTTCATTTGACCCACTTGCTCAAGAATGCGTTGCGCTTGTTCGATAATCGGCTCGCCCTCTGGAGTAACTTTCACATCAGATTTACTACGTTCAAATAAGGTAATACCTAACTGCTCTTCTAACTTTTTCACTCCAACACTGAGCGTTGGCTGGCTTACATAACAGGCCTCGGCTGCACGCCCAAAGTGACGCTCACGAGCAACAGCGACGATATATCGAAATTCGGTTAAAGTCATATCAATTTAAGCAAGATGATAGTTTGTATCTATTTATCTTAGACCTTATGATTGGGAAGTCAATGATCTGTGTATGAGATCAAAGCGTTATGGATTCTTTGCCAAAAACAAACTTAAAGGACGACCATCATTTAAGCTATACACTTCATCCAGTAAGATTATCCAATCGTGAAACTTTTCAGCTAACTCATTTCTCTCAAGCAAAAATGTTGGGTTTCGTGGTTTGCCAAATTTTGCTGCTTCTTTGAAGAAGGTATGAACTGCAATCATTGAACCTGATGGTAAGTGTTCTCTATAAATATCCAGCAAAGGACGATGTAAATAACGACTTTGAATAATAAGTTGTGGTGAATGTTTTTTAATTAAGTCGGCAAGTGTGTCTGGATCCGCTTCACAATCAAGCGCAATTTGATCTACTTCAACTGACCAACGTTTGGCAAAATGAGTTAAGCGTTGCAAAGCAAGATGATTATTATCAATGGCCTTGACTTGAAAGCCATGAATGGCAAGAAATACACTGTCGCGTCCAGAGCCACAACCTATATCAAAAGCGATTGGTTGTTTGGTTCTGGTATGCGTTTTGATCCGATCAATATGTTGTTCCAATAAGGGATTGGCTAGCCATAAACGACGGCTTTCAGTTCCTTGTTGTAGCTGAGATTGATCCAGTTGTTGTGCAATGAAAATGTTATTTATTGGATAATGCTGACTTGAGAAAAGCTGTTCTGCTTGTTGCAGATCATTTTGATTAACACACAAGTCTAGTGGGGTTTGTTTTGGCGGCAATTCATGCCAACACTGATCGATTTCAGCCAATGGGATATTAGTGGCGTGAACAAGATGACCGCTGATATATTCATCAGCGGTTCTTAGATCGATAATAGGAGAGTTCGCGTTAGACAAGATTTATAGCTTTTTGAACGGTTGCTTTGCGCCATAAGTTAAGGTGCGCCATAGCCATTCAAGCGGGCCAAAATGATAGCGTTTCAACCACCAGTCAGACCAAAACAGTTGCGCAAGAAATACGGCAGCGACAACGAAGTACAATTGGTAGCGATCAAGGTCGGCATAAAGCCCTAGACCAAAGCTGTAGAAGATGGTGGTGCAGATGATGCTTTGTGTTATGTAATTGGTGAAAGCCATTCGACCAACCGCTTGTAGTTTAGTTTTGAGCGTTGACCATAAATCACATTTAATCCACAAGCAGAGCAAGCCAATATAACCGAGCGCAATAAATACCGCCGCTAGACTATTGATAACCATGTATGAGTGCATCATTTGTTTCATGCTAAAGTCTTGCGCGAACAAATTGCTGACATCCCAATACATTAGCGCAGCGCCAATCAATAAATTGATAAGAGTAAATTTAAGATAGAAACTTCTATCACGTTGAGCAGTGAATATTCCTAATTGAAATAAAGCCATACCTATGAGCATAGCTCCGCCAATTCGGAACGGTCCAAAGAACAGCATATTGCCCAAGTTATAGCCAAAGAATTCAAGACGTGCATCTAGCTGTGCCATGTAACTGGTGGTGTAAGGAGCCATTTCATCAGCAATTTGTTGAGCGCTAGGCGAAAACATGTCCTTCATTTCCTGGATGTCTTGTGGCGGAATCACATCCAAATAAGCAACAATACTCTGCATCATCAGTAGCATCAGACCAATGAACACAGAGCCGACAATGAGCTTAGTTTTGGCTTGGGTCTTGGTAAACAAATAAACGATAGAGCCTGCAAAAGCATAGGTTACTAAAATGTCGCCGAACCAAATAAGTAACGCATGGATTAAGCCAAAACAAAGTAACCAAAACATGCGTTTGTAATGTAATTTGGCGGGCGAAAATTCTTTTTGCATGGCTTTTTCTGCCATAAGCATTATGCCTGCGCCAAATAGCATGGAAAAAATGGTGTAAAATTTTTGATCGGCAAAGATATGAGTTATGACCCAAGTGTATAAGTCAATCTGACTCGGTTCACCTAATACTTTTGGGTTTAAGTAGTAGGCAAAAATATGAGAAAAAGCACTGATATTCATAATCAGAATACCAAGTACAGCAATACCTCGAATTAAATCCAGAGAATGATGGCGGTTTTGCTGGGTTACTGGTGTCAGTTGGTCTGTCGGTGAGCTCATAACTATCCCCATGTTATGGTTGTATCTATGCATAAGTCACTATAACCAAAAAAAAATTAAAAAACAGTAGCAAAAAGTAAACAGTTATTTCTTTAATACTGTCTGTTGGAAGTGTTACAGAGATTTACGCAGCAGATCCCACTCTGGATCATCAATGTCACCAAGTTCATTTAGCTGTGGATAGCGCAGCTGGTGTTGATCGCAGAATTTTTTCACTTTAGGTTGTAATGAAGATAAGATAATTAAATCCATTTCTTCTTGCGGCATGCGGCAAGTACCGTACATGTTGGCGTTGGCTCTTTGGCGTTGCGCTTCATATAAAATCAAAGCACTGGCGACTGATACATTGAGCGATTGAACCATTCCAACCATTGGAATAATGACATGTTGATCGGCAAGCTGAGCGGCTTGATCTGAAACTCCAACTAACTCTGAACCAACTAATATACAAGTTGGTTTGGTGTAGTCTATGTTGCGAAAATCTACGGCTGCGTCAGAAAAATGAGCAGCAAGCACCTGCATACCTTGCGCTTTGACTTGCGCAATGCCGGTGGCTAAATCAGGGTGGCGATGAGTTGTCACCCAGCGCTTACTGCCACTGGCTGTATGGTGTCCAGAAAACTTAACGCCTTGCGGAAATACTGCATGAACATGGCCAATGCCCACTGCATCCGCGGTACGAACAATAGCCGCAAGATTATGGGGCTTGTGGACTTCATCCATAAAAACCGTCAGATCAGGTTGGCGATTACTAAATAACTGATGAATTTTTTCTAAACGTTCGGGGCTTCGTTGTTGCATAGTTTATTGTTCTAAGTAGATCACGCCATCCATTTCAATTTGTGCGCCTTTGGGTAATTGGCTGACACCAATAGCGGCACGAGCAGGATAAGGTTG